>NZ_JBFBEM010000003.1:434150-628792 GCF_040683675.1 Streptomyces sp. NPDC093252
GTGCGGGGCTCGGGTTCCCCGCCGGAAGCACGCCCGGGTTCCCGCCGGACGGATCCCGGGTTCCCGCCGGCCGGGTCCTGGGTTCCCCGCCGGAGGCGCGCCCCGGGGTCCCCGCCCGAAGCACGCCCGGGTTCCCCGCCGGACGGGTCCCGGGGCCCCCGCCGGAGGCGTGCCCCCGGGGCCTGGAAAACACCCGGCTCCGGCGATTCCGCCTACCGGGCGATATCTCGGGGCACTATGAACGGCGTGGCAGCCGCGGGCAGGCGTGGGCGTGGGGCGGGTCGGGCGGGTGAGGCCGTCCGGGCGGTCGGGCGTGCCCTGCGGTCGCCGTTCTCCGGGACGGCCCGGGGGATCCGGAAGGCCACCCACGCGCACGGGGCCGGTGAGTCCGGGCTCGGCAAGCTGATCGAGCTGCACGCGGTGAACGGCGCCGGTGATGTGATGATCACCGTCGCCCTCGCCTCCACCGTCTTCTTCTCCGTCCCCACCGACGAGGCCCGCGGCCGGGTCGCCCTCTATCTCGCCATCACCATGGCGCCCTTCGCACTGCTCGCCCCCGTGATCGGGCCGCTCCTGGACCTGGTGCCGCACGGGCGGCGGCTCGCCATGGGGTGCGCCATGCTGGCCCGCGCGCTGCTCGCGCTGGTGCTGTCGGCCGCCGTGGTCAGCGGCGGGATCGAGCTGTACCCGGCCGCGCTCGGGGTGCTGGTCGCCTCCAAGGCGTACGGGGTGGTGCGCAGCGCGGTCGTGCCGCGGCTGCTGCCGCCCCGGTTCTCGCTGGTCAAGGCGAACTCCCGGGTGACACTCGGCGGGCTGCTCGCCACCGGGGTCGCCGCGCCCGTCGCCGCCGGGCTCCAGTTCATCGGGCCGCGCTGGCCGCTGTACGGGGCGTTCGTCATCTTCGTCGCCGGGATGTTCCTGTCCTTCTCGCTGCCGCCGAAGGTGGACTCCGCGAAGGGGGAGGACACGGCGCTGCTCGCCGCCGATCCCGACCATCTGCACGGACCGCACCGCAAGCCGATAAGGCGGCCGGGGCTGCGGACCGTCGGGACCGCCGTCACCCACGCCCTCGGGGCGAACGCCGCCCTGCGCTGTCTGTCCGGGTTCCTGATCTTCTTCCTGGCGTTCCTGCTGCGCGAGCATCCGCTGACCGGGCAGAGCGCGGCCGTCTCGCTCGGCACGGTCGCGGTCGCCGCGGGCGCGGGCAACGCCTGCGGTACGGCGGTGGGGGCGTGGCTGCGGGCCCGCGCGCCCGAGATCATCATCGTGACGGTGGTGGCGTTCGTGCTGGGCGCGGCGATCGTCGCGGCGGTGTTCTTCGGGGCGTTCCTGGTGGCCTGTCTGGCGGCGGCGGCCGGGTTCGCGCAGGCGCTGGCCAAGCTGTCGCTGGACGCGCTGATCCAGCGGGACGTCCCGGAGCAGGTGCGGACCTCGGCGTTCGCCCGCTCCGAGACGCTGCTCCAGATGGCGTGGGTGGTGGGCGGCGCGATCGGGATCGTGCTGCCGCTGAACGGGCCGTTCGGGCTGTCGGTGGCCGCCGTGATCGTCGCCGCCGGGTGGCTGAGCACCGTACGGGGGCTGCTGGGGTCGGCGCGGCGCGGGGGGCGGGCGCGGCCGAGGGTGGCGTGAGGGCCATCGGCTGACGGCCGGTTCACGTACCCCGCATGGCCCCCACCCCGCATGACCGGCGGGGCCCGTGTGCCCGATAACCTTCCGCCATGACCACCATGCAATCCCGTGTGCGACGCCGCCGCGCCGTCGCCACCGCCGGCGCCGTCTCCGCCGGACTGCTCGCCCTGTCCGCCTGTGAGAAGCCGACGCCGATGGCGACGATCACGGTGGGCACGAACTCCGTCAGCTCCGAGGCGAACTGCTACAACGACGGCAAGGCGCTGTCCACCGCCGAGCTGACCGCGTGCCTGCGGGACACGGACATCAAGACGATCTCGGTGGACCCGGACGAGACCGTCCGCTTCGGAGTCGACCCGGACATCGCGGACAAGGGCTGGACCATTCTGATGAACGGCCAGCCGCTGACCGAGTCCTCCACCAAGACCTACCGGACCATCCCGGGCAGCGTCTTCTTCAACGCCCAGTACGGGGCCAGCGGCAACACCACCACGGTGTCCGTCAAGGAGGGCGAGACCGAGAACATCGGGCTGTGGTCCTTCAAGCTGGAGAAGGACGCCTGATCCCGGCCGCGTCCGGATCGGCACCCGCCATGCTCCGCGTACTCGTCGCCACCGCCGTCCCGGCCGAACGGGACGCGGTGGCGCGCGCCTTCCCGGGCCCTCCGCCTCCGCAGGAGGGCGCGCTGCCCGGCGGCACCGCGCTGGTCCGCACCTCGGGGCCCGATCTGCTCGCCGCCGGGGTCGGGCCCGCCCTCGCCGCCGCCTCCACCGCCACCGCGCTCACCGCCGCCGCCCTCGCCGGGGCGCCCTACGGGCTGGTGATCAGCGCCGGGATCGCCGGTGGTTTCGCGCCCCGCGCGCCGCTCGGCGCCCTGGTCGTCGCCGATGCCGTCACCGCCGCCGATCTGGGCGCCGAGACACCCGAGGGATTCGTACCGGTCACGGAGCTGGGCTTCGGAACCGTCACCCACCGGCCGCCCGCCGCCCTGGTCGCGTCCGTGGCGCTCGCCACCGGCGCCCTGCCGGGGACCGTGCTGACCGTCTCGACCGTCACCGGCAGCGCCGCCCGCGCCGCCGCGCTGCGGGCCGCGCACCCGGAGGCGCTGGCCGAGGCGATGGAGGGGTTCGGGGTCGCCGAGGCCGCCGCCGCCCACGGGGTGCCGGTGCTGGAGCTGCGGGCGGTGTCCAATGCCGTGGGTCCGCGCGACCGGGCCGCCTGGCGCATTCCCGACGCCCTCGCCACCCTGACGCAGGGGTTCGGGAAGCTCCCGCCCGCCCTGGAGAGTTGGAAGCGACATGACGACACCCGAGTCCCCGACGTCCCCTGATCCGGTGCGGATCGCCTACTCCCCCTGCCCCAACGACACCTTCGTCTTCGACGCCCTCGCCCACGGCCGTCTCCCGGGCGCCCCCGCCCTGGACGTGACCTTCGCGGACATCGACCTCACCAACGGCATGGCCGAGCGCGGTGAGCTGGATGTGCTGAAGGTGTCGTACGCGGTGCTGCCCCATGTGCTCGATGAGTACGCGCTGCTGCCGTGCGGTGGGGCGCTGGGGCGCGGCTGCGGGCCGCTGGTGCTGGCGCGGGAGGAGGGGACGGAGCTGACCGGGCGGACGGTCGCCGTGCCGAGCGAGCGGTCGACGGCGTATCTGCTCTTCCGGCTGTGGGCGGCGGAGGTGCTGCCGGGCGGGGTCGGCGAGATCGTGGTGCTGCCGTTCCACGAGATCATGCCCGCCGTGCGGGACGGGACGGTGGACGCCGGTCTGGTGATCCACGAGGCCCGCTTCACCTACCGGAACTACGGGCTGTACAAACTGGCCGACCTGGGCGAGCACTGGGAGCACACCACCGGGCTGCCGATCCCGCTGGGCGCGATCATCGCCCGCCGGTCGCTGGGCGCGGAGCGGCTCACCGCGCTGGCCGACGCGATCCGGCGCTCGGTGCGGGCCGCGTGGGAGGACCCCGAGGCGTCCCGGCCGTATGTCCGCGAACACGCCCAGGAAATGGACCCGTCGGTCGCCGACCAGCACATCGGGCTGTACGTCAACGAATTCACCGCCGACCTCAGGGCGGACGGGTATGCGGCGGTCCGCGGTCTGCTCACCCGCGCGGCGGCCGAGGGACTGCTTCCGCCCCTCGGCCCCCACGCGCTGGATTTCCCGTGAGAAGTCCCGCGACGACCCGCGAAGTCCCGCGACATCCTGAGAGGTCGCGGGAATGCGTGGGAAACGGGATGGCCGGTACCGCTATACGTCGAGCTGGTCGGCGACCGCGCGCAGCAGCCCGGCGACCTGCTTGCCCGCCGTCTTGTCGGGGTAGCGGCCCCGCTCCAGGGTCTGGGTGACGTTCTCCAGCAGGGTCGTCAGGTCCTGGACGATGGAGGCCAGCTCGTCGGGCTTTTTGCGCTGGGCGGCGGCGACCGACGGTGTCGGGTCCAGCAGCACCACCGAAAGGGCCTGGTCACCGCGCTGTCCGGCGACGACTCCGAACTCGACGCGCTGTCCCGGCTTGAGTGTCTCGACTCCGTCGGGGAGAACCGAGGAATGGACGAAGACGTCACCGCCGTCGTCGCGGGAGAGAAAGCCGAAGCCCTTCTCGCTGTTGAACCACTTGACCTTGCCGGTAGGCACGTCTGTCCTCGTCCTCGTACTCGTCGGAAAACTGCTTCGGAAACCGCTCTTGACAGCACTGGGGCGGGTCGACCGTGACCCGCCGCTACCAAGCGCTACCAAGGCTAATGGTCTTGGGGCGGGTGACAAGACGTCGCCCGGTTGTTCCTTTGCGCTGGGAACTACCCTGGTCGGGTGCGTGACAAAACCCAAACGAATTCCGCCGCGCCCGGTGACCGGCTGATCAGGGCCGGTGCCGCGGTGTTCCTCGTCGGTACGGTGGCCACGGTGGTCACGGTGACCCCGCTGTTCCTCGGGACGACTCCTTTTCCGACCTACATGTTCCTGCTGAGCATGCTGATGGGTGTCGGATTCCTGATCGCCGGGGTGGGGGTGTTGCAGTCGGTGGCGGCCGGGCGGCGTCAGGCGCGGGCCTCGGTCGCGTCCTCGCCGGGGGCGCCGTCGAGGTAGTCCGAAAGCCATCCGGGGAACTCGGTCAGATCGCGCAGGACGACATCCGCGCCCGCCTGCCGCAGTTCCCCGGCCGTGCACGGCCCGGTCGGCACGGTGACCGAGAGGGCGCCCGCGGCCCGCGCGCCCCGGACGTCCCCGAGGTGGTCGCCGACGTAGACGGCGGCGCCGTGCTCGCGCAGGGCCGCCGCCTTGGCCTCGGCCCACAGATCGCCGACCACCGCGTCCGGCTCGATGCCCAGGTGCGCCAGGTGCAGCTTCGCGTTGGGCTCGTACTTGGCGGTGACGACGAGCGCCCGCCCGCCGGCCGCCCGGACCGCCGCCACCGCGGCGTGCGCGCCGGGCATGGCCGGGGTCGCGGCGATGGCGACGCCCGGGTACATCTGCCGGTACAGGTCCGCCACGGCCGGGACGCGCTCGGCCGGGAACCAGTTGATCAGCTCCTCCTCCAGCGGCGGCCCGAGCCGGGTGATCGCCAGATCGGCGTCGATGAACGCCCCCGTCCGCTCCGCCAGCGCCCGGTAGCAGGCGTGGATGCCGGGCCGGGAGTCGATGAGTGTCATGTCGAGGTCGAATCCGACGGTGGGGGGCGCGGAGGCGGCGTGTGTCATGGGTCCATTGTGGGTGGCCACCCTCAGCGGCCGGAGGGGGATCTCAGCGGTCGCGCTGGGAGCGCCAGAGCAGGAAGACCGCCGACGCGACGGCCGCCCCCCTCAGGACCCAGGGCCAGGTCTCGCCCAGCGCGTCCTGCATCCGCCCCTCGGCGATGGGGTCGCCCCAGCGGCCCTCGGTGCGGCCCCAGAGCCACACCACCCCGGCGGTGACGGCGAGCGCGGGCAGCACCATCACCGCCCACTTGGTCTCGGCGGGGGTCAGCCGGCGCGAGGCCCAGGCGATGAGCCAGCCGACGGCGAGCGCGAGCAGGTTCCCGAGGACCGCGCCCGCGACCAGCAGGGCGGCGGCGATCAGCAGCAGCGGGTTGCGCCAGGAGCGGCGGACGCCGGTGGGGAGGCGGAGCAGACGGCGGGAGCGGCGGGGTTCGCCCTCGCCCTCGTCTCCGGCGTCCGGCTCGGGCTCGTCCTCCTCCGTCTCCGCCTCCGCTGCCGGCTCCCCCGGCTTCGTGCGGCGCGGGGGCGGTTTGAGGAGTTCGGGGATCTCCACGCCGCCGATGAAGCCGGGGACCTCGTCGCCGGGGCCGAAGGCGGTGCTGTCGGTGCGCCACCAGTCGGGCTGGGTCGCGGGGTCGCCCAGTTCGTGGGCGGGGGCGAGATGGGGGGCGGAGGGTTCGAAGGGCGGGCCCGGGTCGGGCTCGGGGGCGGGGTCGGCCGTACGGGGCCGGGGGATCATGCGGCGCAGCCGGCCGGGGCGGGCCGGGGGCGTCTCGTCCTCGCGCTGGAGAGGGACCGCGGCGCTCGGGGTGTCGGGGACGACCGCGCCGCCACCGGCCCTGGTGACGATCTCGTCCGGGGTGCCGAGCCGGGTCAGGATGCGGCGCACGGCTGCGGGGCTGTCCACGGGGACCCTGGCCCGCCGCCGGTCGATCTCGTCGCGCAACTGGCTGACCAGCCGCATCCGGGCCGACGACGGCAGTTGGCGCTGCTGCGCCACATCGCCGACCCGGCTCAGATACTCGTAGACGACCTGGTCGCTCTCGATCCCCACGGGACGACGGTAGCGCAGGGGGGCGGGGTCAGATCGGGCTGCATTCGTCCGCGTTCCGGGTTTCGGAGCAGAGGCCGTGGCCGCGGTCCTCCAGGATGTCCCGGCCGCTCTGCTGGGTGAGGAAGGTGAGGAAGGCGGCGGCGACGGAGCCGGGGGGCGGGTCGCCGAAGGTGTAGGCGAACTCGGTCTGCCAGAAGGGGTAGCCGTCGTCGCCGACCTGGTCGGCCCGCGCGGGCCGGTCGTCGAGGGTGATCTGCCGCAGGGGTGCCGCCGCCGAGCCGTCGACGGCATGGGCCTCGCTGTAGCCGATGGCGCCCGGGGTGTCGCCGACCGCGCGGAGCATGGCGTCGGTGTCGCCGACCTCGCAGACGCCGAAGGAGCCGTCGTGGAGGGCGGCGCAGTCGCGCTCGGTGAACTGGGGCGGCTGGTTCCCGTCGAGGACCTTGTCGACGAGGGTGGCGCGGGTGCCGGAGCGGGCGTCGCGGTTGACGAGGTGGACGGCCGCGTCGGCGCCGCCGACCTCGGCCCAGTTGGTGATCTCACCGGCGAAGATCCGGCGGAGCTGACCCGTGGTCAGCCGGTCCACTCCGGTGTCCTTGTTGACGACGACGGCGAACACGAGGAAGGCGACGGGGTGTGCCCGCAGTCCCTGGCGGTTCTCGTCGGCCTTGCCGTCGGTGAAGGCGAGATGGTCGCCGAGGCCGCCCGCGCCGACCCGGATCCCGGCGTCCTCGGCGGCGGCGACCAGGTCGCCGATGCCCTCGGTGCTGCCCTCGAAGATGTCGCCGTCCAGGTCGATGGCCAGGCCCGACCCCTCGCACCGCTCGACCAGGTCCTCGGCGGCGGCCCGCACGGCGGGGGCGAAGGCGCTGGAGCCATGGAGCCTCAGCTCGCCCCCGACGCAGTCCAGGGGCGGGCGCGGCCCGTTGGGGACGAGGACCAGGACCGCCTGCGCGACGACCGCCGCGGCCAGCACCCAGATGCCGTACCAGGCGGGGCGGGAGGCGAAGACATGGCTCTCGGTGCGGGTCAGCTTCAGCCGCAGGAAGCGGGTCAGGGGGTCGAACCAGCGGGTGCCGCTGCCGACCGCGCCGAGGAAGACCGGGTCGGGGAAGGGGCCGGTGCCGGGGTCGTCGGGCCGGCGTTCGAGGACCACCAGCACCTTGTACTCGGCGCCGCGCGGCAGGGTGGCCTTGGGCAGCCGGATGACGCCGGAGCCGTCGTTGTTGTCGAAGCGGAAGCCGGGGGTGGCGACGGTCTGCCCGGTCTCGTCCACCTCGGAGAAGAACTCGCCCAGTTCGGCCTGGCTCAGCTCGGTGACGACCATGGCGGCGACCTGGCGCTCCCGGAAGGTGACCTTGACGCCGTGCTCGACATGGGCGGGCGCGAGATAGTCGGCGGCCTCGATCTGGGCGGATCCGGCGTTCTCGATGCGCAGCAGCACGAAGGAGGGGTCCTTGAGGCGGTGGCCGTCGCGTTCGAGACCGCGCAGCACCTCGGCGTGCTGGGACTGGATGGCGTCGGCGGCCAGGGTGTCCATCTGTACCCGGTAGCCGAGCCGCTTGCGGCCGACGACGAAGAACTCCCACAGGAACGCCGCGACCGGAACGGCGAGCGAGAGCACGGCGATCCACCGCTCCACCTGATCATTCACCGGATGTCCCCCTGATCCGTCGGCCGACCCCCGGTCACCGTTGACCGGGGGTCAAGGGTGACCGGGGGCGGGCGGGATGTGACCCGGGTCACGGCATTTCGCCCGGTGCTGTTTGCCCCCGGGCCATCTCGGCAACGTCCCGTTCGCCGGACGGACCCCCGGACCCCCGGACCCCGGCCCTCCGGACCCCCCGGGCCCCCGGGCCCCCGGGCCCGCGGGTGGCGGCCACCGCCCGGCACTCCGGCGCACGGGCCGTGCGGGCGCCGCGCACACCTCACGCCGACGGCGGGCGGGCTGTCACACCGACCCGCTACCGTGGAGCGGATGAGCGACGAGAAGCCGGCGGCAGCCCCGCGCTCCCTCGCGGAAGCGCTCCGCGCCAGGGACGACGCCTCACTGGCCGCGCTGCTGCGCAGCCGCCCGGATCTCATCACCCCGGTGCCGACCGATCTGACCCAGCTCGCCACCCGCGCGGCCACCCGCGCCTCGGTGCTGCGCGCCCTGGAGCGCCTGGACCGGTTCGCCCAGCAGACCGCCCAGGCCCTCGCCGTCGCCCCGGACCCGGCGTCGTACGGCGAGCTGCTCGCGCTGCTGGCCGGGGACGAGGGCGACGCGGCGGTCGCGGGCGCGCTGCCGGGGGCCGTGGGAACCCTGCGCGAACAGGCCCTCGTGTGGGGCGGTGACGACCGGCTGCGGCTGGTGCGCACCGCCCAGGAGCTGCTGGCGCCCTCCCCGCAGCACCCGTCGCCGACCGGTCTGGGGCCGACCGTGCGGGAGGCGGCGGCCGGGATGTCGCCGGGGCGGGTCCAGGAGATCGTGACGGCGGCCGGGCTGCCGGGCACCCATGACGCGGTGTCGGCGGCGGCCTCGCTCAGCGCGCTGTTCAGCGACCGGGCGCACCTGTCGGCGCTGCTGGCGAAGGCCCCGGCGGAGTCCCTGGAGGCGCTCGCCCGGCTGGTCTGGGGGCCGCCGTACGGGCAGGTCACGGCGGATCCGGCGCCCCGGCTGCGGTGGCTGCTGGACCGGGGGCTGCTGCTGCCGACCGCGCCGGGGACGGTCGTCCTGCCCCGCGAGGTGGCCCTGCATCTGCGCGACGGACGGGCGCACCGCACGCCGGAGCCGCTGCCCCCGGCGCTGGTCCCGGCCGCCGTCCACGCGCCCCGGGTGGTGGACGCGACCGCGGCCGGCCAGGCGTACACGGCACTGGCGACGGTCGAGGAGCTGCTGGGCGACTGGGACGAGGGCGGCCCGGCCGTCCTGCGCGCGGGCGGCCTGAGCGTCCGCGATCTGAAGCGTACGGCGGTGGCGCTGGACGTGGCGGAGCCGGTCGCCGCGTTCTGGGTGGAGCTGGCCCTCGCCGCCGGGCTGATCGCCTCGGACGGCGAGGCCGACGAGCGGTTCGCGGCGACCCCGTTCCACGACCAGTGGCGCGAGCGTCCGGCCGCGGAGCGCTGGGCGGGGCTCGCGGGGGCCTGGCTGACGGCGACCCGTACCGCGGGGCTGGTCGGCGGGCGGGACGGCAAGGACCGCACGCTGGCGGCGCTCGGTCCGGGCCTGGACCGCTCCGCGGCCCCCGAGGTGCGGCACCGGGTGCTGACCCTGCTGGCCGAGCTGCCGCCGGGCGGCGCCCCGGCCCCGGAGACGGTCCTCGACCGCCTGCGCTGGGAGCGCCCGGCGCGCCGCGAGGACGACCTGCGCGCCCGCCTGGCCCGCTGGACCCTGACGGAGGCGGAACTCCTGGGGGTGACCGGCCGGGGGGCGCTGTCGGGGCACGGGAGGGCGTTGCTGGGGGTCGCGGGGATCACGGGGGCTGCGGGGGCTGCGGGGGCGGTGGAGGGGGATGCCGGGGGCGGCGGCACGGCGGAGACGGCGGCGCCGGGTACCGCCGAACCGGTCGGCGGCCCGTCCCTCACCCTTCCCTCCGCCACCGCCCCCTCCGCCACCGCTCCCTCCCCCTCCAGCCCTTCCGCCGACGGCCCCGCCGCCGCTGGTGACAAGCTCCCCGTCCACCATCACACCCCCCTCCACCGCCTCCCCCACCCCGAGCCGCTCTCCGCCGCCGAGCAGGCCGTGGCGTGCGCGGCGGCGGCCGGGCTGCTGGCGCCGCAGTTGCCCGAGCCGCTGGACCACGTCCTGCTCCAGGCCGACCTGACGGCCGTCGCCCCCGGCCCGCTGCGGCGTCCGCTGGCCGAGGTGCTGGGCGTGATCGCGGACGTCGAGTCCAAGGGCGGGGCGACGGTGTACCGGTTCACCCCGGCGTCGGTGCGGCGGGGCCTCGACGCCGGGCAGACCGCCACCGAGCTGCACACCTTCCTCGCCGCGCACTCGCGCACCCCGGTGCCGCAGCCGCTGGCGTACCTCATCGACGACGTGGCCCGGCGGCACGGGCATCTCCGGGTGGGCGCCGCCTCCGCCTACGTCCGCTGCGACGACGACACGGTGCTCGGCGAGATCCTCGCCGACAAGCGGTCCGCCGGGCTGCGGCTGCGGCGGCTCGCACCGACCGTGCTGGCCGCGCAGACCGACCCGGGCACGCTGCTGGAGGGGCTGCGGGCGATGGGCTTCGCCCCGGCCGCCGAGTCCGCCGAGGGGGACGTGGTGATCACCCGGGCGCTGGCCCACCGCACCCCGCCGCGCGCCGCGCCGGAACCGGTGCCGGACGGTCCCCCGCCGCCGGACGCCGTGCTGCTGACGGCCGCGATCCGGGCGATCCGGGCGGGCGACCTCGCCGCGACCGCCCCGCGCAGACCGGCGGCCACCCCGGAGCCGGGCGCCGGGCACCTGCCGCGCACGGAGCCCGCGGACACCCTGGCCGCGGTGCAGGCCGCCGTACTGACCGGGCAGCGGCTGTGGATCGGGTATGTCAACGCCGAGGGCGCGGCCAGTCAGCGGGTGATCGCCCCGGTGCGGGTCGAGGGCGGTTTCGTGACGGCGTACGACCACACCGCGGACGAGGTCCGCACCTATCCGCTGCACCGGATCACCGGGGTGGCGGAGCTGGCGGACGGACCCCCCGACCCCGCCTGACGGGCGGGGCGGAGCGGGGGCCTCACCCGGCCGGGTGTACGCGGCGTTCCATGCGCGCCACGCCGGGCGCTTCCCACCCATGGGGGAGCTTGCCCGGCGTGCCGTGTCCGGGGCGGGGGGCGGGGGCAGTCACGGGGTGTCGTGCTGTCTCTCCCCCGTCAGCCGGGCCGCAGCCCCCTCCGGAAGGAATCCCGACGCCCATGCCCGACAAGCGCTCCACCCTCGCCGTCTCGCTCGCCGCGCTGATCTCCGTCGCCGCGCTGCTCGCCGCCCTCGCCCCGGAGGCCGGTGCGGCCCCCCGGGCGTCCCCGGCCCGGTCGGCCCCGGCCGCCGCCCCCCACAACCCGCCCGTCCTGCCCCTGCCGGAGCAGTTGATCGGGGAGGGGGTGACGATCGAGGGGCCGCTGCTCCAGAACATCGCCCTGCCCTCGCTCACACCCCTGCTGTGAGGCGTCGGGTGCGGTAGCTGTCCCCGTCGAGCCGGACGATCTCGGCGTGGTGGGCCAGCCGGTCCGCCATCGCCGCCGCGGCCGGGCCGCCGAAGATCTCGTCCCAGCGGTCCGGCGGGCGGTCGCCGGTGACGACGATCGAGCCGCGCCGGTAGCGGTGGGCGACCAACTGGAAGAAGAGCCCGGTGGTCTCGGCGTCGAAGGGCAGATAGCCGACCTCGTCGAGGATCAGCAGCCCGTAGCCGTCGAGTTCGGCCAGTTCCCGGTCCAGTCGCCCGGCCGAGCGCGCCGCGGAGAGCCGTACGGCCCATTCGGCGGCGGTGGCGAAGCGGACCCGGTGGCCCGCCTCGCAGGCCCGGATGCCCAGGCCGACGGCGAGATGGGTCTTGCCGGTGCCGGGCGGGCCGGTGAGGACGGCGTTCTGGCGGGCGATCAGGAAGTCCAGCTTGCCGAGCCGGGCGACGGTCTCCCGGTCGTAGCGCCGGGGGTGGTCGGCGTCGAAGTGCTCCAGCGGGGTCCGGGCGGGGAAACCGGCCTCGGCGATCCGGGACTCGGCGCCGGGCTCGCCCGTGCGGGGCGCCGGGATCGCGGCCAGGGGGCCGCCGGGTGCCGGGCCGGGGTCCGGCGTGTCGGGGAAGGACGGTCCGTCGTGGTCCCCGGGCCGGGGACCGGCCTCCCGGTGCTGCTGGTGGTGCTGGTGCTGGTGCTGGATCTCGCTGTGGATCTGGTCCGCGCGCGCCGACATCGGCCCCGACATATAGGCGAGGATCGCCGCCGACAGGATGAACGCCATGTGGATCACCGTCCCCCACAGCAGCGAGTGGCGTGAGGTGCCGTGCACGTCCACGAACATCTGGAGCAGATGCACCGAGGAGATCCCGACGATCGCGGTGGCCAGCTTGACCTTGAGGACGTTCGGGTTGACGTGCGAGAGCCATTCCGGCTGGTCCCGGTGGCCCTGGAGGCCGATGCGGGAGACGAAGGTCTCGTAGCCGCCGACGATCACCATGATCAGCAGATTGGCGATCATCACCACATCCACTAATTTCAGGACGGCGAGCATCACATAGGTCTCGGTGGCCCGTCCTCCCACACAGGTGAGGATCAGTTTCCACAGTTCGTAGAAGAACTTGTAGACGTACACCCCCTGCACCGCCACCAGGCCGAAGTAGAGCGGCGCCTGGAGCCAGCGGGTGGCGAACAGGGCCAGTCCCAGGGTCCGGGGCGGCGGTGACGAGGTGGGGGCGTAGGGGCCGGAGGGGACGGGGGGCGGGGTTGTGGGGGAGAAGTGCTGCACACCGCCTGATTCTCCGGACCCCACCGCCGTCCGGCTCAACTCCGGCCACCCTCAGGACTGAATAGACATCCCGTACTAAGGGTGACCATGTGAGAGTTTATTGTCACGTTCCGTGCAGTTCGATGACGCTGATGTCCGGCGCGGCACCGACCCTGAGCGGTGGACCGAACGTTCCGACCCCCTTCGTGACATAGAGCTGGGTGTCCCCGACCCTGCCGAGGCCGGACAGCACCGGGTTGGACAGGGCGGCGATGGCGTTCAGCGGGAACATCTGGCCGCCGTGGGTGTGCCCGGAGAGCTGGAGGTCCACCCCGTGGTCGGACGCCTGCTCGGCGAGGACGGGCTGGTGGGCGAGGAGGACCACGGCGCGGTCGGCGTCGCGGCCCGCCAGGGCGCGGGTGAAGTCGGGGCCGCGGTCGTGCTCCTCGCCGGTGACGTCCTCCACCCCCGCCAGATCGAGAAGACCGCCGTTGTGATGGATCTCGACCCGTTCGTTGAGCAGCGGGCGCACCCCGAGATCGCGCAGTTCCTCCACCCAGCCCTGGACGTCGTCGTAGAAGTACTCGTGGTTGCCGGTGGCGAAGAAGGTGCCGTGGCGGGACTCCAGGGACCGGAACGGGGTGATGGCGTGGCCGAGCTGGGCGCTGGTGCCGTCCGCGAGGTCGCCGACGATCGCCACGAGGTCGGGCTCCAGTCGGTTGATCAGCCGGACGACCCGCTCGGTGTGGGAACGGCCCAGGATCGGGCCGAGATGGAGATCGCTGATGGTGGCGATGCGCAGCCCGGTCACCCGGGGGTCGAGCCGGGGCAGCCGGACCGGGACGCGTTTGATCACCGGGTCGCCGAGGGCGCTGCTCATCCCGTATCCGGTGGTGGCGAGCGCCGCCGTGCCGACCGCGGCGCCCACGGTCCGGCCGAGGAACAGCCGGCGGTCCATGGTGGCGACGGGCCGGATCGTGGGGCGGCCCCGGGTGATCCGGACCCGCCGGGTGCTCTCCGTGCCGTCGGGGGTGCCGGAGGTGTCGTCGAGGGGGTCGGTGCCCGCTCCGGCGGGGACGGCCCCACCCGTCCCCGCCGGCACCATGGTGTCCACCGGCACCATGGCGTTCACGGCCCCCTGGGCGGCCCGCTCGGCGGCGCGGATCCGCCGTACCGCGAGGGCACGCGGGATCTCCGCGAGGGCGAGGCCGGTCAGGAGGTAGAGGATGACGCCGATCAGGATGTAGCCGGGCCAGGCCAGCCAGCGCCCGTTCTCCGGCCCCAGATAGGGCATCAGGATGCGGGTCGCGGGGGCGACGGCCGCGGAGATCACGATGGCGACCGTGCCCCAGCGGCGGCCGGTGCCGCCCGGCCGGGTGGTGTCACGGACCAGCCGTACCCACAGATAGAAGTGGAAGAGGGCGGAGCCCGCGACCATGGCCGCGTAGAGGCCGATACCCAGCATGGAAGATCTGCTTTCCGTGTTCTGTGTGAGGTGCTACGTGTTGTCGTCGCTCGGATCTGGACGGGGCACCGCCCGCCGGGGCGGCCCGTGCGGGCCGGTCCCGGCGGGCGGTGGCGTCAGTCCGCGATGCCGAAGCGGTCGTGGAGGCGGCGCAGGGGCGACGGGGCCCACCAGTTGGCGCGGCCAGCCAGGCGCATCAGGACCGGGACCAGCACCGCGCGGATCAGGGTGGCGTCCACCAGGATGACCACGACCATGCCGAGGCCGAGCATCTTGAGGTAGACGATGCCGGAGGAGGCGTATGTCGCGAAGGACGCGGCCAGGATCACGGCGGCGGCGGTGATCAGCGGGCCGCTGCGCTCCAGGCCGGTGGCGACGGCCGCCGCGTTGTCGCCGGTGCGGTCGTACTCCTCCTTGATCCGGGACAGCATGAACACCTCGTAGTCCATGGACAGTCCGAAGGCCGTGCAGAACATCAGGATCGGGATGGACGGCTCCAGGCTGCCGGTGGCGGTGAAGCCGAGCGCGGAGGAGAGATTGCCGTCCTGGAACACCCAGACCAGCGCGCCGAACATGACGGCCATGGAGAGGGTGTTGAGGATCATCGCCTTGGCCGGCAGCAGCAGGCTTCCGGTCATCAGGAACAGGATCACAAAGGTGACCAGCAGGATCAGCCCGAAGACCAGCGGCAGCCGGTCGACCAGGACGGTGCGGAAGTCGGCGAGTTCGGCCGGGTAGCCGCCGATCTCCACGTCCGTGGCTCCTTCGCCGCCCCCGGCGAAGGAGGTGCGGACATCGGCGATCACCGCGTCCGGGTCGTCGGCGAGCGCGTCCTGTTCGGCGATGACGGAGAACCAGGTGGCGTCGGAGCCCTCGAACCGCGCGGAGGACTCGCCGGGTTCGAGGATGCGCTGCCCCTCGGCGTAGGAGCCGGTGAGCGCGTCGACCTGGGCGATCCCGTCGAGGCGGGACAGCTCCTGGGCCCTGGACTCGATGCCGGTGCGGTCGGTGAGGCCGGGGGTGAGGACCTGGAGGGCGTCCATCTCCTCGGCGGTGAAGTTCGCCCGGATCTGGTCCTGCACGACCCGGCTGGAGACCTCGGCGGGCAGCACCCGGTCGTCGGGGGTGCCGAAGTTGACGCCCAGGGCGGGCGCGGCGAGGGCGAGCAGGACGCCGAGCGCCGGGATGCCGTAGACCAGCGGGCGGCGCATCATCCGCAGGGCGGTGGTGTGCCACCAGCCGTCACCGCCGCGCTCACCGGCGCGGGCGGGCTTCTTGCGCTGGATGCGGTGGCCGAGCCGGGCGAGGGCGGCGGGCAGGATCACCACGGCGGCGAACACCGAGGTGAGGACGACGGCGATCCCGGAGTAGGCGAAGGAGCGCAGGAACGGGAACGGGAAGAGCAGCAGGCAGGCCAGGGAGACGATGACGGTCAGACCGGAGAAGGCGACCGTGCGGCCGGCCCGGCCCACCGCCTGCCGGACGGCCTCGGGGACCTCGCGCCCGTCGGCCAGTTCCTCGCGGAAGCGGCTGATGATGAACAGGGAGTAGTCGACGCCGAGGCCGATGCCCATGACCAGGGTGAGGTTGGCGGCGAAGGTGGAGACATCGGTGAGGCTGGTCAGCAGCCGCATCAGGGCCAGCGTCATGATCACCGAGAACAGGCCCATGCCGAGGGTCAGCAGGGCGGCGTTGAAGCGCCGGTAGATGACCGCGAGCAGCAGCAGGACCAGCGGGAAGACGATCAGTTCCGCGCGCAGGAAGTCGGTGCGGGCCTGCTCGGCGGCCTGCCGGAACACCTCGTCACCGCCGCCGACCTGCACCCGGACGGTGTCGCCGTCCCGGTCGAAGTCCGGGGAGAACTCGGCGAGGTTGGTCCGGGCCTCGGTGACCGTGCCCGCCATCCGGGCGATGACCAGGGCCTGTTCGCCGTTCTCGGAGCGCATCACCGGGGAACCGCCGCGCGACCAGTACGAGGCGGTCTCGGCGACGCCCTCCTGGGCGGCCAGCTCGCGCTCCAGCTCGCGGCCGGCGTCCGCGACGGCGGCCGAGTCGACATCGCCGCCGTCCTTGGCGGTGATCAGCAGGAGCACGCTGGGGGTCCCGGTGCCGAACTCCCGTTCCAGGGCGGCGCGGGTGTCCAGGGACTCGGAACCCGGGCTCTCGAACCGGCTGAGCACCAGCCGGTCCATCGCCCCGGCCGCGAGGGCCAGCCCGATGACGGTGAGCAGCACGCTCAGCCAGATCACCAGGCGCGGGCGGCGGGCGGTGGCGGCACCGAGCCGGTGCAGGGCGGTATCGCCGCCGGGCGGTGCCGCCGTGTTCCGGGAGGGGGTGGAGGTGGAGGCCACAGTTGTCTTCCTTAGGTCGGTGAACGCCTGCCCGGGGCCGTTCGTCGGTGGGCGGTCGTTCGTGGGGGTGGGCTTGTGGGGAGCGGGAGTGGGTGGGGAGGGGACGGAGGTCGTGGGGGGTACGGGTCGCGGGCCGGGTCCGTGGGGCGGGTCGCCGGACCGCGACGGGGCGGTCAGTCCAGGTGGGTGTCCAGCCAGCCGTCCATCTCGTCCTGGAGACGGGCGGCGTCCTGGTCGAGCGTCACGAAGTGGCCCGAGTCCGCGAGGGTCACGGTCCGTACGTCGTCGCTGGCGGTGAACAGCGCGGGATAGCCCTCGACGCCCTGGCGCAGGACGTCCTCGGCGCCGAAGGCGAGGAACACGGGAGTCTCGATCCGGCCGATGAGCTGGAGGTCGGTGAGGATCCCCGCAGGTTCGGAGGCCATCACCCCGCAGGGGTTGCGGGGCCACAGCGGGGCGACGTCCGCCAGCACCTCCGGATCGGTGCCGGGACCGAATCCACCGGCCAGGAAGTCCTCGCGCACCGGGTCGAAGTGGACGTACCCCTTCGGGTCGCCCGCCTTGTCCTTCGGTTCCCCGCCCTGCTGGCAGACGGCGTACGCGGCGAGGAAGCGCCGGTTGGTCTCGCCGGTGACGCCGACCGCGGCCCAGCCGGTCAGCAGCAGGCCGTCCACGGCACCCTCGAAGGAGGCGGCCACGGTCTCGGCGACCAGGGCACCGCTGGAGTGCCCGGCGAGGAACACCTGGCCGAAGCGGGGGCGGCCGTCCGTTCCCCGGGGCATCTCCCGGACCGTGTAGGAGCCGCTGCGCACCTGCTGCACGATCTGGTGGGCCATGTCCGCGTGGGCGCCGCTGCACGAGGCGAAGCCGTCGGGGATGTCGCTGGATCCGTAGCCGAGCCGGTCGATGGTGACGGAGGCATGGCCTCGGCGGGCCAGCTCATGGGTGAGGCCCGCGCGGGGGCCGGGCGGGTCGAGCCGCCAGACCCACTCGCCGGTGTTGGTGCCGTGCACATAGAGTGTGACGGCCGGAGCGGCGTCCGCGCCGCCGTCGCCGGTGGCCGTCTCCAGGACGGAGCGCGGGGCGGTGAGATGGCCGCGCAGGGTGTAGGGCTTTCCGTCGCTGGTGCACTGACTGGCGGTCCGGTTGCGGTTGACCACCTCGAACTCGACCGGGAGGTCGACGACCTCCGAGTCCGGGAGGAGGGGGGCGGTGTCGGCGGCCGGGGCGGAGACCGGGTTCGCGGGTGCCGTGGCGCGTGGCCCGGTCCCGTCGGCCGCCGCCATGACCGTCACCAGCTCACAGGTGACCATGAGCAGGGCCGCGGTCACCACGACCGCGCGGGTGAGCAGCTTCTTGGCGGTCACGGGGCGAGTCCCTTCGCGTCGAGCCACCCGGCGAGGAAGTCCTGGGTCCCCCGGGCGCCGGGCTCCAGGCCGAGGAAGTGACCCGCGCCGGGCACGGTGTGCAGCGCGGTGTCCGGGGCCGAGGTGAACCGCTCCCGGTGCTCGGCGGCGCCGCGCACCCGGACGTCCCGCTCGCCCTCGACCAGGGCGACGGGCACCTCGATCTCGCCGACCCTGCGGGTGTCCACCAGCACGCCCTCCAACTGGGAGACCAGCACCCCGCAGGGCAGCCGGTTCTGGAGGCCGACGGCGGTGGCGAGGACCCTCGGGTCGGTGCCGGTCCGCCGGAAGTTGCCGCGGACGAAGTCCCGTTCGCCCACGTCGAGATGGACGTATCCGGGTGCGTCGGCGGCGTCCACGGAGGGCACCCCGCCCTGCATGCAGGAGGTCAGGGCGGCGAAGAAGCGGGCGTCGTCCTCGTCGGTGAGTCCGGAGTCGGCCCAGCCGGAGAGGATCAGCCCGTCGAAGTCGTCCGGGAAGGAGTAGGCGGCGATCTGGGCGATCTGGGCGCCCCGGTCGTGCCCGGCGAGCACCACCTCGCCGAAGCGCCGGACGGTGTCGCCGCCCTCGGTGGCGTAGGTGCCGTCGCGGAGCTGGCCGGCGATCTGCTGGGTGATGTCGGCCTCGCCGCCCAGGCAGAGCTGTCTGCCGTCCGGGCGGTCGGAGGCGCCGTGGCCGAGGCGGTCGACGGTGAGGGAGGCATGGCCGCGCCGGGCCATCTCCTCGGCGTGGTGGTAGCCGGGGACGTCGACCCGCCAGTACCACTCCCCCGACTGGAGACCGTGCTGGTAGACGGTGACCGGGGGGAGGGCGGTGGAGGCCGTCGCCAGGGCGGCGGGCAGGGTGAGGTGGCCTCGTACGGTGTAGGTCTTTCCGTCCGTGTTGCAGGCGAGGCCCGACCGGTTGCGGTTGACGACCTCGAAGGAGACCGGGACATCCACGATGCCCGCCCGCTCCATCCGCTCCGCGCTGCGGGCGGCGGCTGCCTTCGGGTCGAGGTCCGGGCCGTCCGCGGGGGCGGCGGTGCCGCTGCCGGGGGCGATCAGACCGAGCACGGGCAGGACCGACAGGGCGGCGAGTGCCATGACGTACCGGGCGATCCGCCGCAAGGGTCCGCCTGCCTTCTCCGGGTGGGGTTGGGGGTGGGGTTGGGGGTGGTTCCCCTGGGTGGGGGCTGTCATCGGGAGCCGATCCGTTCCTTCGCGGCGGGCGCCGGGGCGGCCGGGCCGGTGTCCCGGTCCGCGGAGTCCCCGGCGGGGCCGTGCTCGTGGAAGCCGAAGCGTTCCTGGAAGCGGCGCAGCGGGGCCGGGGCCCACCAGACGGCCCGGCCGGTGAGCGTCATCACCGACGGCACCAGCAGACAGCGCACGACGGTCGCGTCGACCAGCACGGCGAGCGCCGTACCGAGGCCCAGCACCATGGTGTTGGTGATCCGGGACCAGCCGATGGCGATCAGCACCACGGACAGGATCAGCGCGGCGGCGGTCACCACCGCCCCGGTCCGGCGCACCCCGAGGGCGATCGCGGCCCGGTGGTCGCCGCCCCGGTCGTACTCCTCCTTCATCCGGGCGAGCAGGAACACCCCGTAGTCCATGGAGAGTCCGAAGGCGAGGCAGAACATCAGCACCGGCAGGGCCGTGTCGACGAAGCCGGTCGGGGTGAAGCCGAGCGGCCCGGCGAGATGGCCGTCCTGGAAGACCCAGACGACCGCGCCGAACATCGCGGTGAGACTGAGCGCGTTCAGGACGACGGCCTGGAGCGGGATCAGCAGGCTGCCGGTGAGCAGGAACACCAGGACGAGGGTGGTGAGGACGATGAGCAGCAGGGCCGGGACGAGCCGGTCGGCGATCGCGTCCTGGGTGTCGACCAGTTCGGCCGCCTGGCCCGCCGCCTGCGCGTCGATGCCCGCCGCCGCGCCCAGCGCCTCCCGGGTGTCCGGCAGCGCCCGGATGTCCCGGACGATCTGCTGGCTGCGCGGGGAGACGGTCTCCACGCCGTCCACCGGGACCACCTGGAGCCAGGCCAGCGGGCCGGACTCGCGCAGGGCGTCCACGGGCGTGCGGGGTTCGGTGAGCCGCCCGTCGGCGAAGACCCCGGCCGGGGTGCGCACCTCGGCGATGTCCGTCAGCCGGGACACCCGGGTGGCGTACGCGGTGAGGGCGGCCGGTGAGGCGTCGCCGTCGACCAGGATGTCGATGGCGGCGGTCTCGCTGCCGTCGAAGTCGTCGCGCAGCGCCTGCTGGACGGCCCGGGGTTCGGCGGCGGCCGGGAGCTGGCGGTCGTCGGCCATGCCGAACTCCACGCGCAGGAACGGCAGGCCGAGGGCGATCAGCAGGGCGAGCGAGCCGAGGGCGAAGACCGGGGCCCGCCGGGAGACGACCAGGTCGGTGAGGCGCTGCCAGCCGTCCGGGCGGCCGGTGCCGCCCTTCGTGCCGCGGCGGCGGCGCCAGCGGCGGGTGAGGTCGAGGGCGTCCACCCGGTCGCCGAGCACCACCAGCAGCGCGGGCAGCACGATCAGCGCGGCGGCGGCGGCCAGCACCACCACCGAGACGCCCGCGTAGGCGAAGGACCGCAGGAAGAACAGCGGGAACAGCAGCAGCGCGGCCAGCGCGACGGAGACGGTGAGGGCGGAGAAGGCGACGGTACGGCCCGCGGTGGCGAGCATCACGGTGACGGCGGCGCGGGTGTCCGCCCCGGCGGCCCGCTCGTCGCGGTAGCGGCGCAGCATCAGCAGCGCGTAGTCGATGGCGAGACCGAGGCCGAGGGCGGTGGTGAGGGACTGGGCGAAGACGGAGACATCGGTGTACCCGGCGATCACCCACAGGACGAGATTGGTGCCGGTGATGGCGACCGCGCCGACGGCCAGCGGCAGCAGGGCGGAGACCGCGCTGCGGAAGACGATCACCAGGATGAACAGGGTGATCGGCAGGGCGATCAGCTCGGAGGTGACCAGGTCCTCGGCGATGGTGCGTTCGACGGTGTTGAGGACCTCGCCGGTGCCGCCCGCCCGGACGGTCAGCCCGTCGTGGTCGCCGCGGTACTCCTCGGCGAGCCTGCGGGCGGCCTCGCCGACGGCCGCCTCGTCGCCGTCCAGATGGGCGGCGATCAGGGCCTGGTCGCCGTCGGTGGAGCGCAGGGCGTCCTGGCCGGTCTGCCAGTACGAGACGACCCCGCTGACGCCGTCCTCGTAGGCGAGCCGGTCGGCGAGGGCCAGTCCGGTGCGGGCCGCCGCGCGGTCGTTGACGCCCCGTTCGTGCTCGGCGAGGAGCACGAAGTTGGGGCGGCTGGCGGGGAAGTTCTCCTCCAGGACGTCGGCCGCGAGGGCGGAGGGCGCGGCCGGGTTCTCGGTGCCCTGTCCGGCGCGCAGCCGGTCCGCCGCGCCCCCGCCGAGCACGACCGACAGGATCACGAAGGCGAGGGCGCCGAACAGGATCGCGCGGGGGCGGGTGAGCGCGGCGTCGGCGAGGCGGCGCAGCACGGTCATCGCCTCCCCACGAGCCGCCGGGGGTCCGGCAGTTCGCCCCGGTCGCGGTGGAACGCGGCCTGGTCGGCGAGGGTCTCGTCCAGCGGGCGGAAGGTGACGCCGAGTTCCCGTTCGGCGCGGGCGGAGGAGAAGCGGGCGTGGTGGCCCTCGGTCAGGGTGCGGATGCCGGTGCGGGTGGCGACCGGGGTCTTCCCGGTGAGCCGGGCGGCGGTCTCGGCGAGGGCGGCGATGCCCAGGGCGGTGCCCGAGGGGATGGGGCGGGGCACGGTCCCGGTGCCGGTGGCGGCGACGATGCCGCCGCTGATCCCGGCGAGGGTGTGCCAGTGCCCGGCGGCGATGTACCGGCCGTCGGGGGCGCCGCGCAGGGCCGCCGCGACCAGGGTCGCCGCCACGTCACGGGCGTCCACCAGATGGTTGCCGACCTTCGGCAGGGCGCGGATGCGTCCGTTGGCGACGGCCAGGAAGAGCCGCCCCGCCGAGGTGGGGGCCTGGTCGCCCGGCCCCCACATCCAGCCGGGCAGCACCATCGGGACCCGTACGCCGTGCTCGTCGTGGCGGGCGGTGAACTCGGCGACCACCCGTTCGGCGCGGACCTTGCTGGCCCGGTAGGCGTGCGGCTGGCCGGGGTCGCCGAGGGGGGTGGACTCGTCCGCGAGGCGGCCGGGTACGGGGGCGAGCGCGCCGGTGGAGCTGGTGTGCACGACCGTGCGCACCCCGGACCCGGCGGCGGCGTCCAGCAGTTCGCGGACGGCCTGGACATTGGTCCGCATCAGCAGCGCGGGGTCGGCGCCCGGCTGGTAGTACTCGCGGAAGTACGCCGCCAGATGGAACACGGCGTCGGCGCCGCGCAACTGCCGCGCGAAGCCGGGCACATCGGTGACATCGCCGGGCACGAACCGCAGGGCGGGGTGGTCCGGCAGGATGCGCCGGGCCCGCTGTTCGTCGCGGACCACGGCCCTGACCTCGGTGCCGCGCGCCAGGAGCGCGGCCACGACGGCGGTGCCGAGCAGCCCGGTGGGGCCGGTGACGACGGCGGTGGTGAGGGGGGCGTCGGGGCCGGGGGGCGGGACGGTGCTCATGCCGCGCTCCGTTCCCCGGGCGCCGGGTGGGCGCCGGTCCCGTCGGTGTCCCCGGCGTCGGCGAAGGTGCCCGCGCCGGAGAGTCCCCGCCGGATCAGTTCGGGCAGCCCGTCCGGGCCCGCCCAGGCGGCGGTGACACCGTCGGGGCGGACGTACAGCACCAGGGGCGCGGTCCGCGCCCAGGCGGTGAGTCCGGCGCCGCCCCGCTCGACGGCGACGGCGTACGCCGGCGGGTGGCCGGCCGGGTCCGGGGTGTCCCCGGTGGCCCGGGGGGCGGGGTGGCCCTCGTCCTCGCCGGGTGGGTACGGGGCGGGTGCGGACCGGGTGTCCTGGGGGGCGGGTGCGGACCGGGTGCCCTGCGGGGCGGGTGCGCTGGACGGACCATCCGCGCCGCCGACCGGATCCCGATCCCGTCCGTCGCCGGGATGGCGGACGCCGTCCCCGTCCTGAGTGCCGCCCGCGTCCCGGGTGCCGTCCGGGGTGCGTCCGCCGAGGAGCAGTACCTCGGTCTGGGCGTGGGCCGGTGAGCGGCGGGCCTGCCGGGCCGCGCTGCGGGCGAGTTCGGCGGCGGCGCCCTCGGGCGCGCCGGGGGTCAGGACCAGCAGGACATGGCGGCCCGCCGCCAGATAGCCGTGCAGGGTACGGGCCTTGGTGCCGGAGAGCGGCTGCCAGTCGGTGTCCGGCAGCCGGCGCCCGGCCCGCGGGCCCGCGGCCACCGTGCCGCCGGTGAGCGCGCCCGCCACGGCGGGGCTGCCGTCGAGCCGCGGGTCGATCTGCGCCAGTTCCGGGACCAGCTTGCGGTCCAGGGCGCCGGAGCGGGTGGCGGCCTGGAGGATGAAGTCCCGCACGACCCGGCGGGGCCCGGCGCGCAGCATCCACAGCTTGGTCTGGCGGTCGGAGTTGGCGAGCGCCCGCAGCGCCGCCGGGCGGCGTTCGGCCTCGTAGCTGTCGAGCAGCCGGACATCCGCGCCCCGGCTGACCGCGGCGAGCTTCCAGGCGAGGTCGTAGCCGTCCTGGACCCCGGTGTTGAGGCCCTGGCCGCCCGCCGGGCTGTGGCAGTGCGCGGCGTCACCGGCCAGGAACACACTGCCCTTGCGGAAGGTGGCGGCGACCTTGGTGTGGACCCGGAAGGTGGACCGCCACCAGGTGCGCCGCAGCCGCCAGCCCGCCGGACCACGCTCGTCGATCAGCCGCTGCAGCTCCTCCTCGTCGGGTGCGGCGGTGGACGGGCCGGGGGCCCGGTCGAAGAAGATGCGGTGGCCGCCGCCCGGCAGCGGCACCACCACCAGCACGCCCTGCGGGGTGAGGTGGTACTGCACCTCCTCGGCGGGCAGATCGCCGTCGTACTCGCCGTCGCCGAGCAGGAAGTCCCGGGCGTAGGAGCCGCCTTCGAAGGCGATCCCGGTGGAGGTGCGGATGCTGCTGTGGGCGCCGTCGGTGCCGATCAGCCAGCGGGGGGTGGCGTCCTGGCGCTCGTAGGCGCCCTGCCGGGCGAGGGTGACCTCGGCGACCGAGCCGTGTCCGGCCCGCACGACCCGGGCGTCGATCGCCTCGGTGTTCCACTCGACCTGCCCGCCGAGCCGGAGCAGCCGCTCGTACAGGACGTTCTCGGTGACCGACTGCGGTACGCAGAGCGGGCGGGGGAAGGCGGTGCCTTCGAGCGCGCCGAACCGGACGCCGCCGACGGCCCGTCCGCGCGACCAGTAGGAGGCCCCGGCCAGCGGGAGACTGCGGTCGCGCAGCGGTCCGTCGACGCCGATCCGGCGCAGCACCTCCAGGGCGCCGCTCCACAGGATCAGTGCCTTCGGTTCGGAGGCGGGGCCGCGCCGGCGGTCCACGATCCGGCACTCCACGCCGTGCTGGAGCAGGGTGCAGGCCAGTGCCAGGCCGGTGGGACCGGCGCCGACGACCAGGATCTCCCCGTCGAGGGGGGCGGAGGTGCTCATCGGGTGGCGCTCCTTTCCGGGCGGTGGGCGCCACGGCTGTCGAGCAGGGCGGCGACGGCGGTCAGCGTCAGCTCGGTGGTGGTGAAGCGGACGGCGGTCATGCCGAGCGCCTCGGCGGCTGCGCAGTTCTCCGCCAGGTCGTCCACGAACAGGCACTCGGCGGCGGTGTGCGGGAGCCGGTCGAGCAGCCGCCGGTAGATCTCCGGGTCGGGTTTGCGCACGCCCTCGGCGGAGGAGTCGACGACGGTGTGGAACAGCTCGTCGACGGGGATGTGGGCCCGCCAGCGGGGTCCCCACTCGGCGACGTTGTTGGTGAGCAGGGCGAGGGTGTAGCCGGACGCGCGCAGGGTGCGCAGCGCGGCCAGCAGTTCCCGGTTGGGGTGGCGGGCGCGGAACCACAGCTCGCCGAAGGGGCGTCCGCCCAGGAGTTCCAGTCCGGGGGAGCCGGGGAGCCGGGACAGGACGCGCAGCACCATCTCCTCCTCGGTGCAGGCGCCGGTCTCCAGGTCGGCCATCGGGGAGCGGCCGTCCTCGGCGGTGGCGCGGGCGAAGGCGTCCCGCAGCAGGGCCACCGGGAGGCCGACGGCGGCGGCGAACGCGGCGAAGGTCTCGTCCAGCGGGTTGGTGAGGACGCCGCCGTAGTCCACGACGACGGCCCTGACGGGCGGGGCGGGCGCGGCCGGACCGTCGCCCTGCCCCGCCCCCGGGGAACCGATGACGGTGCTCACTGGGCCCCGTCCCGCTGGATCCCGTCCCGCTGGATCCCGTCCCGCTGGATCCGGTCCCGCTGGACGTCGACCCGCTGGGCGAGTTCGAGCTGGAACACGGCCACGGCCCGGTCGCGCTGCTCGACCTGCACGGTGACCGGCACCACCAGGGTGCCCAGTTCCTCGTCGTGCCGGAACGGCCGCGCGGTGGCCACCGCGCGGGCGGGCAGATCGAGTTCGGCGAACTCACGGAAGTCGCAGTCGAGGGAGACGACCTGGAGGCTGTCGGCGGCGGGGCCGTGCAGGGTGGCGACGGCGGCGGTGGCGAGCTGGCGGGCCGCCTCGAACAGCAGATTGCCGGGGATGTGGTCGAGCCGGTGGTCGAAGAGGTGCGGATGCGTCTGGTCGGCGATGACCAGGGCGGACACGGCGCTCTCCCCGGCGGGCCGGGGCTGGGTGACGACCACGTTGTACGGGTTGCGGCGGCCGACCGTGTCCGGGGTGGCGGCCGTGGGCGCGAGGGCCAGGCCGATGGCCTTGGCCAGGCCGTCCCGCTGGCGGGTGCGCAGGGCCTGGTACACGGACCGGCCGAAGAAGGCGAGGCCGCCATCGAAACGGAAGGCACGATTCCCGTCGATGGTGACGGCGCCGTGGAAGTCCAGTGCCTGCACCCGGCCGTTGCGCTTGCGCTGCGGGACGCAGGTCATGGTGGCGACGGCCTCGGCGGGCCGGTCGCCGGTGCGTATCGCGGACAGATCGGTCAGCCGGGTGTTCAGGCCGCGGAAGATGAACGCGTCGTCCAGGGGCACGGATTCATAGGTGTGGGCGATGAACACCCCTGCCTGGCGCAGGACTTCGACCAGGAGCAGGAAGTCGTGCGCGTCGGTGTTCTCCCCCATGATGTGCGCCCGCGGCAGTTGGGCGGCCACCTCGAAGGTGCTGTCCTGGGTGGGGCTGGGCCGTGAGTCGGTCAGGAACACCTCGGCGACGGCGGCGCGGTGAACCATGGAGCGCGGGACGGTGGCGTCGTAGCGCAAGGGAGCGGGCGGCTGGTCGGACACGGCGGCCAACCCGGCTGCCGACTGGGCGTCTTGTGGTGCTGCGGTACCGGTCACAGAAGTTCCCCCAACTTGGATCGGTGCGTGTGCACATACCTTGCACGGAGGCGCTGGACCGGACCGCAGGAGGAAGAGGGAAGGCCCAGGGAAGGCACAGGGAAGGATCCTGGAAGGTTCCGTGAAGGAAACTTGCCGAAGACTTGACTTGTGCGGTCCACTTGTCTTCGGTTCGGCTCCGGGCCGGCGACGGTCACCCGTCAGAGCCGCGTCAAGAGCCGTGCACCAGATTTGGGAAAGACGTTTCCATGGACCCATGGGTAACCCGTTAGTGTCGAACTGTTCGATCACGCGCCTGGATCACGCGCGGGCGGTTCGACACCGACAGCACAAGGCCGAACGGGGGAGAGGCCAATGTCTACGGTTCTATTACGGCATACCAGTCCGGGAGGGGACGAAAACCAACCCGGCGTCCGTTTCCATCTCTTCGGCCGGTTACAGATGCTGGTCCACGGCGAAGCGGTCACCCTGGGTCCACCGAAACAGCAGGCGCTGCTGGCGACCCTGCTGCTCCGCCCCGGACTCACCACCAGCACCGAGCAGTTGATCTCGGCGCTGTGGGGCATCGAGCACCCGGCCTACGCCAAGAACCTGGTGCAGAAGTATGTCTCCGGGCTGCGCTCCGCGCTCGCCGCCAGCACGGAGAAGCTACCGGGCACCGCCCCGGAGATCCTGTGGAACGCCGGCGGGTACCGTCTGGAGACCGGGGACTCCCTGGTCGATCTGCACGAGTACGAGCGGCTCGCCTCGGCCGGCACCACCCTGGCCCTCACCGGCAGTCTGCACCGGGCCGCGCAGTGCCTGGACGGCGCCCGCATCCTGGTCACCGGCGCCCTCGCGGAGGGCCTGGACGCGCCGGTCCTGGAGCGGGAGCGGATCTACCGCGACGAACGGTTCCGGGCCGACATGGAGCTGCGCGCCGAGGTCGAACTGGACCTCGGCCGGCACCGCAACGCCGTCCCGTACCTCTACTTCGTCCTGCACCGCTACCCGCTGAGCGAGCGCTTCAGTTGGCTCCTGATGCTGGCCCTGTTCCGCGCGGACCGGGGCGCGGACGCGCTCGCCTACTACCTCGACTACCAACGCCAGGTCGCCGCCGAACTCGGCACCGATCCGGGCCTGGCCCTCCAGGAACTGCACCAGCGCATCCTCGCCCAGGACCCCGAGCTGATGACCCTGGCCACAGTGCCGCGGCCCGATGTCGCGCCGCAGGGCTCCAATCCGAGCGACCAGCACAGGAAGTAACGGTGCCATCACGACAAAAGGGCTGACGGTAGGCCGTCCCGGCCGGTCCGGCAGCGCCCACCGCCTCCGGCCGGGGCTCTCCCCCCGGCCGGTCAGGTACCGCCCCCGACAGGGGTCCCCCGGCCGGTCCGGCATCACCTCCGGCGGGCGTCTCCCCGGGCCGGTCCGGCACCGCCCCCGGCAAGGGGGTGCCTGACCGCCCCGTCCGGCACCACCTCCGGCGAGAAGGTGCCCCGCCCGTCCGGCACCACCTCCAGAGGGGAAATGCCCCCGCCCGTCCGGCACCACCTCCAGCGAGGAAGTGCACCGGCCGGTCCGGCACCGCCCCCGGCAAGGAGGCGCCCCCGGCCGGTCCGGCCCCGCCTCCGGAGTCGATCAGGCAGACTGGATGTTTGGCCGAATCCTCCGGCCGCAGGGAAAGGGTGCCGCGCGTGAATGGTCCGTTGATCGTCCAGTCCGACAAGACCCTGCTCCTCGAAGTGGATCACGAGCGGGCGGACGACTGCCGCCGGGCCATCGCGCCCTTCGCCGAGCTGGAGCGGGCGCCCGAGCACATCCACACCTACCGGGTGACCCCGCTCGGCCTGTGGAACGCGCGGGCCGCCGGGCACGACGCCGAGCAGGTGGTGGACGCGCTGGTCGAGTACAGCCGCTACCCGGTGCCGCACGCCCTGCTGGTCGACATCGCCGAGACGATGGACCGCTACGGGCGTCTGACCCTTTCCAAGCACCCGGCGCACGGCCTGGTGCTCACCTCCACCGACCGCCCGGTGCTGGAGGAGGTGCTGCGCTCCAAGCGGATCGCGCCGCTGGTCGGGGCCCGGATCGACCCGGACACGGTGGCCGTGCACCCCTCCGAGCGCGGGCAGATCAAGCAGACCCTGCTGAAGCTGGGCTGGCCGGCCGAGGACCTCGCCGGGTACGTCGACGGCGAAGCCCACCCGATCGCCCTGCACGAGGAGGGCTGGGCGCTGCGCCCGTACCAGAAGCAGGCGGTGGAGAACTTCTGGCACGGCGGCAGCGGGGTCGTCGTCCTGCCCTGCGGTGCGGGAAAGACGCTGGTGGGGGCGGGGGCGATGGCGCAGTCCCAGTCCACCACCCTGATCCTCGTCACCAACACCGTCTCCGCCCGCCAGTGGAAGCACGAGTTGGTGAAGCGGACCTCGCTCACCGAGGACGAGATCGGCGAGTACAGCGGTACGCGCAAGGAGATCCGCCCGGTCACCATCGCCACGTACCAGGTGCTGACCACCCGCCGCAAAGGCGTCTACCCCCACCTGGAGCTGTTCGACTCCCGGGACTGGGGCCTGATCCTCTACGACGAGGTCCACCTGCTCCCCGCGCCCGTCTTCAAGTTCACCGCCGACCTCCAGGCCCGGCGGCGGCTCGGCCTGACCGCGACCCTGGTCCGCGAGGACGGCCGCGAGTCGGACGTCTTCTCCCTGATCGGCCCGAAGCGGTTCGACGCGCCCTGGAAGGAGATCGAGGCGCAGGGCTATATCGCGCCCGCCGACTGCGTCGAGGTCCGGGTCAATCTCACCGACTCCGAACGCCTGGCGTACGCGACGGCCGAGACGGAGGAGAAGTACCGCTTCTGCGCGACGACGGCGACCAAACGAAAGGTCACCGAGGCGATCGTCCGCCGCTTCGACGGGCAGCAGATCCTGGTCATCGGCCAGTACATCGACCAGCTCGACGAACTCGGCGAGCATCTGAACGCCCCGGTCATCAAGGGCGAGACCTCCAACGCCCAGCGGGAGAAGCTCTTCGACGCCTTCCGCGAGGGCGAGATCAGCGTCCTGGTGGTCTCGAAGGTCGCCAACTTCTCCATCGACCTCCCGGAGGCGACGGTCGCCGTCCAGGTCTCGGGCACCTTCGGCTCCCGCCAGGAGGAGGCCCAGCGCCTGGGCCGGGTGCTGCGCCCCAAGGCGGACGGCCATCAGGCGCACTTCTACTCCGTGGTCGCCCGCGACACCATCGACCAGGACTTCGCCGCGCACCGCCAGCGCTTCCTGGCCGAGCAGGGCTACGCGTACCGGATCATGGACGCCGACGACCTCCT
Organism: Streptomyces sp. NPDC093252; assembly: GCF_040683675.1. Classification (NCBI taxonomy): domain Bacteria; kingdom Bacillati; phylum Actinomycetota; class Actinomycetes; order Kitasatosporales; family Streptomycetaceae; genus Streptomyces; species Streptomyces sp. NPDC093252. Next base: position 463,791 of record NZ_JBFBEM010000003.1, read on the forward strand.
CGCCGAGAGCTGAACCACCACGCCGTACGCGATCAGCCCCAGCACCAGCAGCGCGTACGGCGAGGCCGCGGCCTGCTGCCACCAGGGCAGCCGCAGATCCAGCTCCCCCCGATGCGGAACGAGCCACATCGTCCGCCCCGTGAACACCACCCCCAGCAGGACAGCACCACCGCGCCGCCCCTCAGCGAGGGCGACGACCAGCAGCGGCACACACCACACCCAGTGATGGCTCCAGCTAATGGGCGCCACCAGCAGCGCGGTCCCCGCGGTGAGCAGCACAGCCGTACGCTCCTGCGCCGCGCGCCGCACCAGCCACAGCCCGGCGACGGCGGCGACCAGCGCCGGGACCGCCCAGACCACCCCCGGCTCCGGATCGCCGAGGGCGCGGGCGACCAGCCCCTGCAAGGACTGGTTGTCGACGATCCACGCCTTCCCGACCCGCCCGGTCTCGTACAGATGCCGCGTCCAGAACCCCCCACTGGCCCCCGGCAGCACCAGCCCCCCGACCACAACGGTCCCCGCGAACGCGGCCAGCCCCGCCGCCGCCTCCCGGTACCGGCCGCGCAGGGCGAGATGGACGAGGAACACGGCGGGGGTGAGTTTGATCCCGGCGGCGATCCCGATGGCCACGCCCCGCCCCCGGGCGCCGGGTGCCCGGGTCAGATCCCACAGCACCAGACAGACCAGGGCGAGATTGATCTGCCCGAAGAGAAGCGTCTGGAAGATGGGCTCCAGCCAGAGCGCGAGGGCGGTCCCGGCGCAGAGCAGGGAGAGAGGGAGCCTTCTGCCGACAAGTCGGCCGGACAGCCCGATCAGCAGGCCCAACAGCAGGAGATTCCCGGCGAGGAACGCGGCCTTGAGCACCGGCACCGGAAGCCAGACCAGCGGGGTGAACAGGATCGCCGCGAACGGGGGATAGGTGGCGGGCAGATGCCACTCGGTGACGGTGAACCCGTACAGATCCCGCCCGCCGAGCACGGCGGCGCCCTCGGCCCGGTAGACCAGCAGATCGGCCATGGGGAGGCCGTGGAGGGCGCAGAGGGCGAGGAAGGCGGCGAGCGAGACAGTGACCAGGAGTAGCGATCGGCGCATCACCCGGTGACCATAAGTGGTCAGGGTACGAGCACCCAGCCGGGCCCGTCCGGCGAGTCCAGCCAGACGCGCTGCTGGTCTTCAGCGAGGGTGATGCCGTAGCGGTCGGGGCCTGGAGCGCCGTGCTCGCGGTGGACCCGGTGCGCTTCTTCGAGGCGCGCCCACAGGGGGCGGGGGCCGGTCTCGGCCACGGTGCCGTCGGGGCGGAGGTGAGCGAGGGAGCCGTCGGGGGACCAGAGGCGGGCGGACCTGGGGGTGCCGTCGCACTGCCAGGTCAGGTGGGGTTTCGCGGTCGGGAAGTCGACGAGGTCGGCGAGGGTCGGTGCGCCAGAACTGCACCCTGCGGGCGTTCAGTTCCCGCAGCACGTGGTCCGCCGTGGGATCCAGCGCGTAGGTGACGACGAGCACGCGCGGCGATGCCTCGTCGCGCGCGCTCCGACCGGTGGGGACGGTCATCAGTCGTCGTTCGTGGCGGTACCCGGCAGAACAGGGGTTGCGGCTTCCGATCCAGGCCCTATGCGGTGACAGCGGTGTACAGCAGCACCGCCGACAGGACTACGGCGGACAGGCTCAGGGCCACGGCATCCACACGGGGCCGGGCGGCACGGTGGCGGGGGCGGCCTCGTCGGCGACGGCCGGTCACCGCCCCGCCTGCCCGTGGCGCAGTGCGGAGACCACGAACACGGTGACGGCGGCGGCGTACAGCGCCAGAGCGAGTACACGCCAGGCAAGCCGGGGGCATCGCCGCACGCGCCGGCCGGAACGGAGGGCTGGTGACCTCGCGCGATCGGAGGCGTCGAACATCAGGGGCACGCCTCCAGTTCGGCCCAGCACTGTTTCCCCCACGGCCGCCCCGCCGGTCCGAGCCGAACCCAGCACCATCGAAGGGCATACGCGTCGATCAGCAGCAGACCCCGGCCCGACGTCGACTCCAGGTCCGGATCGGCGACCCGGGGCAGGTCACACGGAGCCCGATCCACGACTCCGAAATACAGCCGGTCGGCAGTGGGCCGGTCGACCAGGATGCGGATCGACGGCCCGCTCGCGTACCGCACGGCATTCGTGACGAGTTCCGACAGCACCAAGGCCGCGACTGCCGCAGTCTCGTCACCGAGATTCCAGGCAGAGCACGCGGCACGGGCCGAGCGGCGCGCTATGGCCACCGTGGACTCCTGGCGCGGGTGGATCTCGCTGTAGCCGGGGGGCCGCTGCGTACAGGACCTTGCTGCGGTCATCGTCATGTTCTGGCCTTCACGCTCGTGGGGGGAGTGGGGGCGCTGCACTTGTCCCCCCTGAGATCCGGGGGGGGGGAAGCACAGCCAGCCGAACAGACAAGTGACTACGCCGGGTTGATCGATCCACCACAGCATGTCACTGCCTGGATGGCAGAATGCACGTGTGGAACCTAGGTGCGCAACCTATGCACCCGAAAAATCACAGAGCGAACCCCTGTGCCAATCGACCTGCGCACCACAGGGCGGCACAATGCAACCCCGGGGTTCCCACCACCCACCCATTGGGGACAGGAAGTCACCCCGGAAGTCAGGAAGAGGCACCATGCCGAACCAGCGGGCAAGGCCCACCCTGAGGCGTCGTCGCCTCGGCGCTCTACTCCGCGACAGCCGCAACAGGGCTGGGCAGACCCTCGAAGAGGCAGCCGCCCGCATGGGGTGGGACGACCACACCAAGCTCAGCAAAATCGAGAACGCGCGGGCACATCTGCCTCAGAAGGACGTCAACCCGCTGATGAGCGGCTATGGCGTGACCGATCAGGCGCTGATCACCGCCATCGCGGGTCTTGCCCGCGGCGCGGGCAAGGCCGGTTGGTGGGCGCCCTACGGCGACACCCTCGCCCATGCCTACACCGACTACATCAGCATCGAGTCGGACGCCTCGGGCATTCGCTTCTACGCTCCCACCGTCATTCCCGGGCTTCTTCAGGTCGCTCCCTACGCGCGTGAGGTCATCGCCGCGACCACCACGCGCACGCCGGAGGAGATCGACGCGCGGGTCAATGTCCGGATCGCGCGCCAGTCCATCTTCAGCCGCCCTCGGCCACTGAAGTTCTGGGCTGTGATCCACGAAGCCGTGCTGCGGCAGGAGTTCCCGAACAACCCCGAAGCCATGCGGGAACAGCTTCGGCACCTGCTGTACGTCGCCGATCGGCCCCACATCACCCTTCAGATCATGCCGACGCCAGTGGCGGCCCACCCCGGCCTTCTCGGTCTCTTCTCACTGGTCGAGTTCCCCGCTCCCTGGCCTGCCCTCGTCCAGCTCGAAAGCATCCGGGGCAGCTCGTTCATGGAAGAACCCGACGATGTGGCCGAGTTCGCACACGCCTTTGACCGCATCGTCGCCGCAGCGCTTCCCACGGACACCTCGCGGGAAGTGATCAAGACGATCATGGAGGAGAGCAACTCGTGACCCGCCCGAAGGCGCACCGAAAGGCCACCCTTTCCCCGGAGTTGACCGGGACCGACTGGTTCAAATCCTCATACAGCGGCGGTGAGGGAGACTGCATAGAGGTCGCCCACCTCCGCGCCCTCCCATGCCACTCCATCGCGGTCCGCGATTCGAAGAACCCCGATGGGCCCGTGCTCCTTCTGCGCTCAGCCGCCTTCGCACAGTTCATACGGTATGCCGCCGACGGGCAGTGCAACGACACCCCTTGACCCGACCAACTCGGCCTTACCCGTTCGCCCGCCCTGCACCTTCGGGGCGGGGGACGTACGTCTGCTGATGCGGAGCGACCTAAGAGCTTCGCGACGTTCGCGGGCGGGGTAGGCAGGTCGCCAGTGGCGGTCTTGCGGATGCCGACGTTCTCGGCGGTGGTGGCCACCAGGTCGGCCGGGGTGCAGGACAGGATGTCGCAGAGCGCGGCCATGACCTGCAACGAGAGGCGTTCGGGGGTGCCGGAGACCAGGCGGTGGACCTGGGAGGCGGACAGCTCGATGCCGCGTTCGTGCAGCAGCGGCACGAGTTCGGTGGCCGTGAAGATCCGGTGCTGGGCCATGACGTCGCGAAGCCGCCACGTGTAGCCGACCTTGCGTTTCATGCCTGCCTCCCGGCCTGGGTCTGGAGGGCTGCGGCGATGGTGCCTGGAGGTCCGGGGTGCCGGTCGAGTTTCTGACGGCTCGGCCGACTGCGGGCCGCCCGCCCGGCGGCCCTCCGCTTTGCGGGGCCCCGCCCGCACCCCGGGCGGCAGCGGCGCGAGGTCCTGGGACACCTTTCCGTCCCGGCTGTGATTCACGTCACTGCCGGCGGCTCGGTGCAGCACTCGGCCCCGTTCCGCCGTCATGGGGGCAGTGATCGGGACGGGACGAGGAGAGGAGGTCGGCGGGTGAGGTTTCGCAGGAGCGGTCCGGGCATCGGATTCACGGAGTTCGTCGCACAGCGGTCGGGAGCGTTGTTCCGCACCGCGTATGCGCTGACCGGTGACGTGCACGTGGCCGAGGATCTGGTGCAGGAGGCGCTGGAGCGGGCGTGCCGGCAGTGGGGGAAGGTCGCGGTGGCGGACTCGCCGGAGGCGTACGTGCGCAAAGTGCTGGTCAACCTGGCCAACGACCGCTGGCGGCGGCTGTCGCGCCGGGGCGAGCGCCCCGGGCTGTCGGGGGTGCCCGAGACGGCCGACCCCCGGGACCGGTTCGGGCAGGTGGATCTGCGCGCGGAACTGATCGAGGCACTGCTCGGGCTGCCGATGGGCATGCGCAGCGTGGTGGTCCTGTACTACCTGCACGATCTGGACGCCCGGCAGGTCGCCGACGTCCTGGACATCTCTTCGAGTGCGGTGAGGTCCCAGCTCGCCCGCGGCCTGGCCAAGCTGCGCGATTCCGTATCGGGCGCCCAGGCGCCGCACACGCCGTCGGCCGCTTTCGGAGGTACGAAGTGAGGAACACGTCGTCCGGACCGGCCCCGTTCGAGCCGGGCCTCGAAGCCGAGCTGCGTGCCGCGGTGGCCTCCTTCGCCGACGGGCCGACGGCGCCGGTCGTCGACGCGGCCGCGATCGAGCGAGCCGTCAGCCGCAGCCGCACCCGCCGGGCGCTCCTCGGCGCCGCTGCGGCGTGCTGCGTGCTGGCGGGCGCCACGGTGGGGTTCCTCGCGCTGAAGCCCGTGCCGCCCGCGCCCGGCGCCTCCCCGTCCCCGTCCCTGTCCCTGTCCCCACCGGCGAACGGCGCGTGCACCCCGCTCGCCACCGGCACCCCCAAGAGCGGAAGCGCCGATGCGACTCCGACACAGGAGCAGGAGCAGACCGTGGGAGCGGGCATCGCGCTGCCGGACCTGGCCGGCATGCCGGTCGAACAGGCCGGAAGCCTGCTGCGCGGACTCGGACTGAGCTGCACGATCATGCGGCACACGGACTGGAACGCTCCCGCCGGGCAGGTGATCAGCAGTCAGCCCCGGGGCGGCGCAGAACCGGTGGCACCGGGTTCGTCCGTCCTCCTGCTGGTCTCGACGGGCAAACCCGGCGGAACCTGAGCGACCGGGCCCTTCGGCCCCCGCACCGGCCGAGTGACCCAGGGGCCGGTGCCGGGCAGTCCGTCGACCGCGGCGCACCGGCTGGACGCCCGCCCCTCCGGGCCGCTGCCGGACTTTTCCTGGACGCGCGGGCCTGGACGACCGGGGAGGGCCTGGTGGTCGAGGAACTCCTACAGCACCGCATCGACACGGCGACGCACGTCCCGCAGGTCCAGGGGGTCAGGGGGTCAGGGGGCAACCGCACGACGTTCACGCTCCTCCGGCCAGCCCGTGGCCCGTCACCGGGTAGCCGGTGTCGGCGTGAAGGGCGGTGCACCGCAGGGCCTGGCCGTGAACCAGTTCACCAGCCCCGCCACCAGGACGAACAGCCCTGCCGGGGAGCGCGCCGGAGCGCACACCAGCGCGCACCGCTCCGCGGGCGGGTCAGCGGCGGGCGTCCCCGGGCGCGAGCAGAGCGGTGACGTCCGCGATGGCGGCCCGCCGAGGGTTTGAAGTACCGGCGGACGTTCTCGGCCTTCTTGTGCCGGGACTTGGCCATCAGCATCAGCTCGGAGGCGCCCTGCTCGCCGAGGTGGGTCAAGCGGGAGTGGCGGTACTCGTGCAGGTTCCAGCCGGTGCCCGGCCCGGCGTGCGCGGTGTGCTGGTCGAGCAGCGCGCGGGCCTGGCCGTAGGAAAGGCGGGCTGGGAATTCCGAAGTTACGTCACAGGCCACCAGAGCACACGAAGGAGGAAAAACCCCCGGCCACGGGCCCAGGGAGTCGGCAGAGCTCAGGGGAACTCACGGGATGTCGCACAAGCGGCTGTGGGCCGTTGCCGCCGCGTTCACCGGGCCGCTCCTCATCGCGGTACTGAGCGGCTCCTGCGGATTCGCACTCGGCGTGGCCTTCCGCACCTAGATTCCCGTTCCCCCTGGACGGGGAGCCGGGCGGCGAGGGAGCCGTTGGGGGACCAGACGCGGGCATGCCCCGCCGGGCTCGGCGCTCGGTGGATGCGTGAGCGAGGGCCGGGCCCAGGCAGGGGGGTGTGAGGGTGCGGCTACGGGACGTCGGGCCGTCCGTCGCCCGTCCGGCAGCGCGGGCAGCGGCAGGGGGGCCAGCGGTGCGACGCGAGCATCAGTGGGCCGGGGACACCCCGGTACGTGCGTCGCCGGATGGGGCTGATCCGCTTGCCGTCGGGGCCCACCCGGTACGTCTCGATCGTCACGCGCGACATGCCCTCGTCGGGCGGGACACCCGCGTTCACCGCGCACCCTCGGGGCTGACGGCGTGCCGGTGGGAATCGGCGCCGAAGCCTACGGCCGGGACGGAAGGGCGGATGGCGGCCGGGACGGAGGGGCGGATCAGCGCCGAGCCGCCGGTACCCGCCTCAGGCTCACCGAGTCCGTGGGGAGAGCGGGGTGAGGGGAGCCGGGCAGCGGTGGTCGGCCGCCGCGCCCCGCTCCCCCGGACCGGTCGGACGCCTGCCCGCCGACCGCCCGTACCGGGCAGGAAGACGCCCCGTACCTGTCGAACGACGCTGTGGATAATGCTCACTGTCATCAGCTCCTCTGAGGCTGTTGGCCACGCCCCCGGGCCGGTCGGACGGTCGCGGGGGTCCTCTGTGCTGACTCAGCGTGCCGATAAAACAACGCTCCGCTGTCCCCTGGTTGGGAACAGCAGAGCATTGACCTGTCTGTAGAGGCTGTGCTAGACGCCGCTCCACGCCGCGAACTCGCGCAGGGTCTCGGACGCTCGCGTCCGCGCCCGCAGCAAGGTCCCCACTGTCTCGTGCACTTCGGGATGGAATCTCGTCATCTGCGGGGCGGCATCGCGTGCGTTCGCCAGCGACATCAACGCGTCATCGTGGCGCGCGGTCCATGCTTCCGCCCGCGCGCGGTTGATCCAGAAATGCGCTCTCCGGTTCGGCGGGTAGTCGTCCGGCAGCCGCAACCCGTTTGCCTGCCGCAGCGCTTCATCGTGATCGTCGGTGTCGTTCAGGTCCGAGACCCGGCTCATTCGAACCCAGCGCGGCCCGAAGGAGAGCGCGTAGAGATCCACGTCTCCGGTGGTCGAGGCGATCTCCTCGGCCTGCTCGATCCAACTGTCGGCCGCGCTGGTGTCCCGTGCGCGGCGGGCGTAGGTGGCTGCCCGCAGCACGAGGATGCCGCGCACCGCACGCACCGCCTGGCTGCCGTCGTCGTCGAGGTCGCGGAGGGCTTGGCGCATCAGGGCAACGCTTCGGTCCGCCCGACCGGCGGAGCCGTGGGTGATCGCCGCCCGCTCGAACCGTTCGATGGCGACGAGGCAGGGGTCCCCCGACTCCCGGGCCGCAGCACCCATGCGCGCCACCGCCAGCCGCGCCAGGTCGGCGTAGCCGAGGCGGTAGGCGACGCCGGCAGCCGTCCGCGCGAGCTCGGTCTGAAGTGCGTACAGGCTTTCGCGCCGACGCCCCGGGGTGTCGTGTCTGCGGGCCGCGGAAGCCACCTCCGTGATCAGTCCGGGGAGGATCTTCGCCGTCTCCGAGAACTCCGCACCCATGCGCAGACCGACCACGCGGCCGACCTCCGCTTCCAGGGTGCCGATGGGTCGTGGCTCCGGATCATCGTCCAGCTCGATGTCCCATGCCTCCAGGGCACTGCCGATCGGGGACACCATCGCGTCGAGTTGCTCCTGCTGAAGGATCTCGATGTACGGCTGACCGTGGAGCACCGAGATGTCCACGGACAGCGCGCGGGCAACGGCGGCCAGCACAGAAGGGCTTGCCGGTTGTTCACCGTTCTCGACTCGGGAGAGCTGGCTCTTGGACACATGCGCGAGCCGTCCCAGTTCGGAGAGCGTGTAGTCGCGGATCAGCCGCATTGCGCGGATGCGTGTGCCCACGCTCTCGGTGGGCCTGTCAGCGGAGTAAGGCATGCCGAATCCTTGTGTTCTGACGTCGTAATCAGAACGCTACTCCCTGCAAGCTTTGGCCAGCATCGCGATCGGTTCTCATCCAACGACAGCGCGACCCTCCCCCTTGCCCCACCGCACTGCAACTCGTTCAGGGCGGACTCCCTGACGGTCGGATGCGTTGACGGCCAGGTGCGTTCGTGCCGCTCGGCGCGCGAGTTGATCAACTCAAACGCTCACCGACGCCGCACGCCCGCCTCCTCCGCGTACTCGCCGAGGATGACGACATCGAACGCCGCGCCAGCGAACACCCGTACGGCACGTACGGCTTCGCCTATGCGATGCCGGTGGGAGCCGGCGACGGCGGTGGCGCCTGCGGGGCGCCCGGGAACTGGGGTGATGGTCGCTGCGCTCATGTATCCATAGTGCGTTTCCGGAGGTAAAGACGGCATCGGTCTGGGGAGCTAATTCCACTGCCCCCTCCGTCCACCCCGGGATGGACCCCACCCCTGCCGTACACCCCTCCGGGAGGACGGCCCGTCCCCTAGGGGATCCAGGGGCGGGGCCCCTCGGGCCGGTGACTCGGGCCAGTGGCTCGGACCGGTGGCTCGGACCGGTGACCCGGGCCAGTGACTCGGGCCGGTGATCGGCGCGCGGATAATCGGTGGCTCGCTCCCCCGCCGTTCGTCTAGGATCTCCGCTCTTGCCCGCCTCCCTCCCGGAGTGCCGCCGACCGGACGGAAACCGGTCGGTATCCCGCATCGCACCCGCTTCGCACCCGTACGGCACCCCTACCGCACCCGTACGGCACTCCCACCCCACCGGTACCCCATCCGGTACCGCACGGGTACCCCACCCGGTACCGACGGGTACCCCACCCAGCGCACGCACCCCTCCGGAGGCACCCCCTTGTCCACGCCCGCCGCCGACTCCACCGCCCCCACCACCGGTGGCGCCGCCCTCACCACCGACGCCACCGCCCCCGCCACCGCCGGCGCCGCCCCCACCACCGCTGGCGCCGCCCCCCTCCTCCGTGAGCGCGCCCACCTCTCCTCCTCCCGGGCCGCCCTGCGGGCCATGCGGGAGGAGGCCGAGGCGCTCGACATCAGCGATGTCGCCGCGAACTGGGTCAGCGCGGAGGCGCTCGCCCACCAGATCGAGCTGCGGGTCAAGGCGCTCGCCGACCTCACCGGCACCCCGCTGTTCTTCGGCCGCCTCGACTATCTGCACGCCCCCGACGCCGACGGCGAGCGCTTCTACATCGGGCGCCGGCATGTGCACGACGGCGACGGCGACCCCATGGTCATCGACTGGCGGGCGCCGGTCGCGCAGCCGTTCTACCGGGCGTCCAAGAAGGACCCCCTGGACATCGCCCTGCGCCGCCGCTTCGGCTTCACCGGCGGTGAGCTGACCGCGTACGAGGACGAGCGGCTGTCGGAGCCGGGGGACCCCTCGGAGACGGCCGGGACCAGTCGGCTGCTCCAGCGGGAGATCGAGCGGCCCCGCGTCGGCCCGATGCGGGACATCGTCGCGACGATCCAGCCCGAGCAGGACGAGATCGTCCGGGCCGGGCTCGGCGGGACGGTGTGCGTGCAGGGCGGGCCCGGCACCGGGAAGACGGCGGTCGGGCTGCACCGGGTGGCGTATCTGCTGTACGCCCACCGTGAACGGCTCGCCCGCACCGGCACGCTGGTGATCGGCCCGAACCAGTCCTTCCTCCACTACATCGAGCAAGTACTGCCCGCACTGGGGGAGTTGGCGGTACGGCAGGCCACCGTGGACGACCTGGTCGCGCGGGTGGAGGTGCGGGGGACAGATGAGTCCGCGGCGGCCGTCGTCAAGGGTGACGCCCGGATGGCCGAGGTGCTGCGCCGGGCGCTGTACGCGCACGTGAGCATGCCGGTGGAGCCGGTGGTGGTGGTACGGGGGTCCCGGCGGTGGCGGGTTCCGGCGTACGAGGTGGAGGAGTTGGTGCGGGAGTTGCTGGCGCGGGACATCCGGTACGGGGCCGCCCGGGAGGCGCTCCCGCAGCGGATCGCGCACGCGGTGCTGGTGCAGATGGAGCGGTCCGGGGAGGCGCCGGACGACCGGGTGCAGGACGCGGTGGCCCGCAACAGCGCGGTGAAGGCGGCCGTCAAGGCGGTCTGGCCGGTGGTGGAACCGGCGAAGCTGGTGCTGCGGCTGCTCGGCGACGCGGAGTTCCTCGCCGAGCACGCCGAGGGGGTGCTGTCGGCGGAGGAGCAGCGGGCGGTGCTGTGGGCGCGGCCGGTGCGGTCGGCGAAGTCGGCGAAGTGGTCGGCGGCGGACGCGGTGCTGGTCGACGAGGCCGCGGATCTCATCGAGCGGACGCACTCCCTGGGGCATGTGGTGCTGGACGAGGCGCAGGATCTGTCGCCCATGCAGTACCGGGCGGTGGGGCGCCGCTGCACGACCGGGTCGGCGACGGTGCTGGGGGATCTGGCGCAGGGGACCACTCCGTGGGCCACCCGGAGCTGGGCGGAGGCCCTGGGGCATCTGGGGAAGGGCGACGCGGTGGTGGAGGAGCTGACCGCCGGGTTCCGGGTGCCGACGGATGTCATCGCGTACGCGTCCAGGCTGCTGCCGCACATCGCGCCGGGGCTGGCTCCGGTGGAGTCGGTGCGGGAGAACCCCGGGGTCTTCGAGGTGCGGGAGGTCGTCGACGACTCCGGGGTGATCGACGCCGTACGGGAGGCCCTCGGGCGGGAGGGGTCGATCGGGCTGATCGCGGCGGACGCGCGGGTGGGGGTGCTGGGGGATGCCCTGCGGGCGGCCGGGATCGGGTATCTCGACCCCGGCGAGGAGACGACCCGCGAGACCCGGCTGACGCTGGTCCCGGCCTCGTTGGCGAAGGGGCTGGAGTACGACTACGTGGTCTTGGACGAGCCGCAGGCGGTGGTGGCGGGGGAGCCGGACACGAGGACGGGGCTGCGGCGGCTGTATGTGGGGTTGACCCGGGCGGTCTCGGGGTTGGTGGTGACGCACCGGGGGGCATTGCCGGGGGCTTTGGGGTGACGGGGGTTGTTGCTTTCGGGGGCGGGTGCGGGTGGGTAGGGGTGGCCGGTCGCGCAGTTCCCCGCGCCCCCCCCGGGGGGGGGTGGTGGCAGGTACATGGTGCGGTGCAGGTGGGTGGGAGGTGCGCAGTTCCCCGCGCCCCTGAGGGGGTGGTGACGGGTGCGTGGTGAAGCGCGGGTGGGTGGGGGGGTGGAGTGCGCGTTTCCCCGCGCCCCCGGACGGTGGGTCGGGTACTCGGTGCCGGAGTGGGGCAGGGCTTTCAGGGGCGCGGGGAACTGCGCGCCCAGCCCCCACCCACCCGCACCCGCACCCGACCATGCACCCCCACCCACCCCACCCCCCTACCGCCTACACACCCCCGTCAAGCACCGCCCTCCACTCCCCCACCGCCGTCGAGGACACCGGCCCCGCCCATCCCTCCGGGCGGGCCGCGCCGCCGATGTGGAAGGCGTCGATGCCGGCCGCCCGCAGGGCGGGGACGTGGTCCAGGCGCAGCCCGCCCCCCACCAGCAACTGCTGCTCATACCCCGGCTCGCCCTGCCGTTCCGCCTCCGTCAGGAGCGTGGTGCGGCCCTCGTCGACGCCGCCCGCCGCGCCCGCGGTGAGGTAGGTGTCGAGGCCGGGCAGGCCGTCGAGCTGCTTGCGCAGCGCGTCACGGTCGGCGGCGCGGTCGATCGCGCGGTGGAACGTCCAGGAACAGCCGTCCAGCTCCCCCACGAGCTGCTCGACCGCCCCCAGATCCAGCGCCCCGTCCGGATCGAGGAACCCGAGCACGAACTCCTCCGCCCCCGCCCCCCGCATCCGCCGCGCCGCGTCCACCAGCCGTCCGGTGTCCCCCGCGGTGAACCCTCCCGCGAGCCGCAGCATCACCCGCAGCGGAATATCGACGGCGGCGCGGATCGCCGCGAAGGTGTCGGCGGACGGGGTGAGCCCGTCGGCGGCCATGTCGGTGACCAGCTCCAGCCGGTCCGCACCCCCCGCCTGGGCGGCGACCGCGTCCTCGGGATCGAGCGCGATCACCTCCAGGACTGCACGCGAAACCATCAGGACCCCTTCCCGTTTCCCCTGGCGACTACAGGTCTAGTCCAATATCAGGGTACGCCGGGAACCCGCAGGCCGCGAGGAGGGGCCCCGGCCAAGAACGGTTCCGTCGCAGTTGTCACGCGTAAATCTTTGCCCTGCGAAAGGATTTCTGCCGCGTAACGGACGATCGGCCGCGCCCTCCCGGCGCGGCACAGCACACCGAGGCGCGGCATCCGGCCATCGGCCGTCCCGGGTGTCCGCCGGGCGGGCTCACCCGTAGATGTTCAGCTCCGCCGCCGAGGCCCCGATCAGTTCGAACTCCGCCCCCCGCACCGACCGCCCCGAGCACAGCCGGACGAGGGTGGGCGCGTCGCCGAGGAAACGGGCCGGCGGGCGCTGTCCGTCCGGCTCGCCCAGCAGCAGCGGCTCGTCCCGGTCGTCGAGGTCGGCGTGCAGCGCGACCTTGCCCTTCTCCCGGCTGATCTGCGCGAGCAGGGTCAGCGCGTCCGGCAGCCCGGCGCCCCCGTACGCCCCCGGCTCGCCGAGCGCCTCGCGCACATCGCCCGCGTGCACCCACTCCCCGAGGCCAATCCCGTCCAGGATCCCGCCCGCCCTCGCGATGACCGGCCCCGCCTCGGACATCCCGCGCTCCAGCTCGTCCACGATCCCCTGCGGGGACAGATGGGACAGCGCCTCGATGTCCCGCTGGTTCGCGGACGGCGAGAACACGCCCTTCTCGTACCGGCTCTCCACCACCCGGGACAGCACCGAGGCGCAATGCGCCAGTGCGTCCCGGACCGTCCACTCCGGGCACGCCTCGGTCAGGATCCCGAAGTCCGCGTCCGCCCGGCCCCGCAGCAGCGGCACCAGCGCGTCCCGCTCCACCGCCAGCAGCCGCCCCGGCACCTCCGGATCCCGTACGGCCCCCACGGCCCCCGCAGCACCCTGAACCCCATGCACACCGTGCACACCTTTGTCTGTCATGGCCCCCAACCTAGGCACAGGGCGGAGCCGAAGAGCACACCCCGGCAGGGAGAGAATGACCGCATGGCCGATCCCGACGCCCTGCGCGCCCGTTTCGCCGCCGCCCTCACCGGGGCCCGCGGCGGGGCGGACGGACCCGATCCGCTGCCGTACGCCGATCACCTGCTCGCCCGCTGGAACGAACCCTGGCGCCGCTACCACACCCTCACCCACCTCACCGCGGTCCTCGACCACCTCGACGGGGTGCTGGCGGGCCACGCCGCCGATCCGGACGCCGTACGGCTCGCGGCCTGGTTCCACGACGCCGTGTACCGGCCGGAGCGGGACGGGAACGAGGAGCGGTCGGCCCGGCTCGCCGAGCGGGCGCTGGCGGAGGCCGGGGTCCCCGGGGCGCGGACCGCCGAGGTGGCCCGGCTGGTCCGGCTGACCACCGGTCACGACCCGGCCCCGGACGACCCCGACGGACAGGCCCTGTGCGACGCCGATCTGGCGATCCTGGCCGCGCCCCCGTCCGCGTACGCCGCCTACACGGCCGCCGTCCGCGAGGAGTACGCCTTCGTCCCCCCGGACGGCTTCCGGGCCGGACGCGCGGAAATCCTCCGCGGCCTCCTCGCCCTCCCGGCCCTCTTCCGCACCCCCTACGGCGCCGAGCACTGGGAGCGCACCGCCCGCTACAACATCGCCGCGGAGATCGACCTCCTCACCCCCATCGCTCCCAACGACCCCCCGGAAGGACCCCGCCCATGACCGAACCGGCGACGGCCCCCGCCCGCCTCACCCTCCACCCCGTCTCCCCCGCCACCGCCCGCGCCCTCGCCACCGGCGGCGACGGCGGCTTCACCTGGGCCGGGGGCACGCCCTTCGAGGGCACCCGGGTGGCCGCCGGAATGCTGGTCAGGGCGGACGAGGCGGGGGTGTACCGGCCGGGGTTCGGGCTGTACGTCCTCGTCCGGCACGACGACGGACAGGCGCTCGGCGCCATGGGCTTCCACGGCGCGCCCGACGAGGACGGCCGGGTGGAGATCGGCTACGACCTGGTCGAGGCGGCCCGCGGCCGGGGGTACGCCACCGAGGCGCTGCGCGCGCTGGCCGCCGACGCCCTCGCCCGCCCCGGCGTCCGCTCCCTGTTCGCCACCGTGGAACCGGACAACCTCTCCTCGCAGGCCGTCCTCACCCGCGCCGGTTTCACCCGCGCCGACGACCCCGCCGACACCGATGCCCCCCTGCTCGCCTACGAGCTGCGCGGCGGACGGTGACCGGAAGGGCTCACCCCCGCCGCCCCTTGGGCCTGCGCAGGCCCGCGCCCGTCAGCAGCCGCACCACCTCCCGGCTGCTCACCTCCCGCGCGCCCGCCCGCACCGCGTCCCGGTAGCGCTCGGACGGCAGGTCGTAGTGGTCGCGTTCGAAGGCCCTGGGCGGGACGCCCAGCCCGGCCGCGAAGAGATGGAGTTCGGCGTAGGAGGCGTCGCTGATCAGATGCGACCAGAGGCGACCGTGGCCCGGCCAGGTGGGCGGGTCGATATAGATCGTCACGCCCCGGACCCCGCCCCACCCGACTCACCGGACCCACCGAACTCACCCGACTCACCTACGGGTCCCAGCGCGCCCAGCGCCGCGACCTTCACCCCCGCCTGGTGGCACACCCAGTGCGGGTCGGGGCCCAGCTCCGGTTCGATCTCCAGGGCGTGCGGGTCGCCGGAGGCGCACACCGGGCACAGCGGCCAGCGCCCGTAGCGGTCCAGCAGCGCGTCCTGGACGTCCTGCGCGACCAGCCCGGCGACGAATCCGGCCCCGTCCGGCCACTGCTCCACCCACCAGCGCCGCTCCCGCACCGCGTCCTCGACCAGCGACACCACGTCCGCGTCCGCCACCTCACCGGCGGCCAGATCCGCCAGCACCAGCGCGCGGGCCGTGTGCAGGGCCTGTTCCAGGGGGCTGACGGGCCGGGACGGGGGCGGGGATGCTGAGTGCGGAGCCATACCCCCCATTGTGCGTACCCCGCGCTCTCTTGACCCGCCCCCGTCCCGAAAATATCTTTCAGGAGTGACCCAGGACGTGAAGGAAACTTTCACCCCCGCTTCCCCCACCTCCCCCACCGCCCCTGCCTCCCCCGCACCCGGCGCCCTCGCCGCCAAGGTGCGCACCCTCGGCCCCTCGATGACCCGCTCCATGCAGCGCGTCGCCGAGGCCGTCGCCGGGGACCCGGCCGGCTGCGCCGCCCTCACGGTCACCGGTCTCGCCGAACTCACCGGCACCAGCGAGGCGACCGTGGTCCGCACGGCCCGGCTGCTCGGCTACCCCGGCTACCGCGATCTGCGCCTCGCCCTCGCCGGGCTGGCCGCCCAGCAGCAGTCCGGCCGCGCCCCCGCGATCACCACCGACATCGCCGTGGACGACCCCATCGCCGAGGTCGTCGCCAAACTCGCCCACGACGAGCGGCAGACCCTCGCCGACACCGCCGCCGGACTGGACACCGTCCAGCTCGGCGCCGCCGTCGCCGCCGCCGCGACCGCCCGCCGCATCGATGTCTACGGCATCGGCGCGTCCGGACTGGTCGCCCAGGACCTCACCCAGAAGCTGCTGCGGATAGGGCTCATAGCCCACGCCCACTCCGACCCCCATCTCGCCGTCACCAACGCCGTCCAGCTCCGCGCGGGCGATGTCGCCGTCGCCATCACCCACTCCGGGACGACCGGGGACGTCATCGAGCCGCTGCGGGTCGCCTTCGAACGGGGGGCCACCACCGTGGCCATCACCGGGCGGCCGGACGGCCCGGTCACCCAGTACGCCGACCACGTCCTGACCACCTCCACGGCCCGGGAGAGCGAGCTGCGGCCCGCCGCGATGTCCTCCCGGACCGGACAGTTGCTGGTCGTGGACTGTCTGTTCGTCGGCGTGGCGCAGCGGACGTACGAGACGGCGGCGCCCGCCCTGGCCGCGTCCTACGAGGCCCTGGCCCACCGCCACCGCCGTTAGGGCGTGCCCCGGAACGCCCAGAAGCGGGACGCCCGGAACTGGGACGCCCAGAACCGGGACGACGCCCGGAACCCGTCCATGGCCCACAACTCGCCGATGGCCCACAACTCGCCGAAAGAGCCCCCGCCACCATGACCCCCACCTCCCGACCCCACACGCTCCGCACCGAGTTGGAGTCCCTGACCACCGAGGCGTTCCGGCCGGAGCTGGCCGGGATCGACCGGCTCGACACCCTCGCCCTCGCCACCCTGATGAACGGCGAGGACGCCACCGTCGCCGCCGCCGTCGCCCGTCAGCTCCCCCGGATCGCCGCCGCCATCGACGCCGTGGCCGACCGGATGGGCCGCGGCGGGCGGCTGATCTACGCCGGGGCCGGGACCGCCGGACGGCTCGGGGTGCTGGACGCCTCCGAGTGCCCGCCCACCTTCAACACCGACCCCGGCCAGGTCGTCGGGCTGATCGCTGGCGGCCCGGACGCCATGGTGACCTCGGTCGAGGGCGCCGAGGACTCCCCCGAGCTGGCCCGCGCCGACCTGGACGCGCTCAGGCCGACCCCGGCCGACACGGTCGTCGGCGTCTCCGCCTCCGGCCGCACCCCGTACGCCCTCGGGGCGGTCGGGCACGCCCGTGCCCTGGGCGCGCTGACCGTCGGGCTGTCCTGCAACCCGGGCAGCGCGCTGGCCGCCGCCGCCGAGCACGGCATCGAGGTGGTCGTCGGACCCGAACTCCTCACCGGCTCCACCCGGCTGAAGGCGGGCACCGCCCAGAAACTGGTCCTCAACATGTTCTCGACGATCACGATGATCCGGCTGGGCAAGACCTACGGGAATCTGATGGTGGACGTGCGCGCCTCCAACGAGAAGCTGCGCGCCCGCTCGCACCGGATCGTCGCCCTGGCCACCGGCGCCCGCGACGACGAGATCGAGCGGGCGCTCACCGCCACCGACGGCGAGGTCAAGGACGCCGTCCTGACCATCCTCGCCGGGGTGGACGGCCCCACCGCCGCCCGCCTTCTGGAGGAGTCCGGCGGCCATCTGCGCGCCGCGCTCGCCGCCGCCGCCCCCTGACCCGCACCCTCGGGAGGTGCGTACCGACCCCTCCGCCACCGACCCCTCAGAGACCGGCCCTTCAGCGGCTGGCCCTTCAACGACCGGCCCCGCCGCGCTCGCCGCCGCCCTCCTCCCCCTCCTCGGCGGCCCGGCGAACATCACCTCCGTCGCCCACTGCATGACCCGGCTGCGCCTCGGCCTCGCCGATCCCGCGCTGGCCGACGAGCCCGCGCTGCGCGCGCTGCCCGGCGTCCTCGGCACCGTCACCGACGGGGACTCGTACCAGATCGTGCTGGGGCCGGGGGTCGTCGCCCGGGTGACGGCGGAGTTCGAGACCCGGATGAGGACGGCCACCGCCGCCGATCTATCCGCCCCCGGCACCTCCACCGCCCCCGGTACCCCCACCGCCGCCGGTACCCCCACCGCCGCCGACCTCTCCGCCCGCGGCGAGCGGATCCGCGCCGGGCGCCGGGCGCGCAACGCCACCCCCGCCAAGACCGCCCTGCGCCGGATCGCGAACATCTTCGTCCCGCTGATCCCCGCCCTCATCGGCTGCGGCATCCTCGCCGGGCTGGCCGGGCTGCTGCGCAACGCCGGGTGGCTGCCCGGGGTGACCCCGGCGCTGACCGCCGTCGCCTCCGCCTTCATGGCGCTGATCGCGGTCTTCGTCGGCTACCACACCGCGAAGGAGTTCGGCGGCACCCCGATCCTCGGGGGCGCGGTCGCGGCGGTGGTGGTGTACCCCGGGGTCGCCCAGGTGACCGCCTTCGGTGTGACCCTCGCCCCCGGCCAGGGCGGCGTCCTCGGCGCCCTCGCCGCCGCGCTGCTCGGCACCGTCGTGGAGAAGGCGTGCCGGGGCCGGATCCCGGCCGCGCTCGATGTCCTGCTCACCCCCACCCTCACCGTCCTGATCGCGGGCCTGGCCACCCTCTACGGCCTGATGTACGCGGCCGGGGCCGTCGCCGCCGCCCTCGGCACCGCCACCGACTGGCTGCTGAGCACCACCGGCGCCCTCGCCGGACTCGTCCTCGGCGGGCTCTTCCTCCCCCTGGTGATGCTGGGCCTGCACCAGGCCCTGATCCCGGTCCACGCCACCCTGATCGAACAGCAGGGCTACACCGTCCTCCTCCCCCTCCTCGCCATGGCGGGCGCCGGCCAGGTCGGCGCCGCGGCGGCCGTCTACGCCCGCCTGCGCGCCGACACCTCCGTGCGGACGACGATCAGATCGGCGCTCCCGGCCGGACTCCTCGGCGTCGGCGAACCGCTGATCTACGGCGTCTCCCTCCCCCTCGGCCGCCCGTTCCTGACGGCGTGCGTGGGCGGGGCGGCGGGCGGGGCGTTCATCGGGGTGTTCGCGATGCTCGGGGTGAGGGTCGGGGCGACCGCGATCGGCCCGTCCGGCTGGGCCCTCTTCCCCCTGCTGGCCGGGAACCGCGGCCTCGGGGCGACGGCGGCGGTGTACGCGGGCGGCCTGGCCACCGGTTACGCGGCCGGTTTCCTCGCCACCTACGCCTTCGGCCTGCGGCATACGACACTGGACCCATGAACCACGCCCAGCTCACCGCCCTGGGCCGTGCCCTCCGACTCGTCGGCGAGCACGGCGAAGCCCTGACCGGGACGACCCCGGACGCCAAGCTGCACGAGATCCGCGTCGATCTGCGCCGCGCCCTGGACCTGCTGGAGGAGGGCGTCAGCACGGCGGCGCCGACCACCCGCTGCGCCGAGCACCCGGGCGGCCCGGTCGACGAGAGCGCGCCGGATCTGTGCCTGCTGTGCGAGACCCGGCGCCGGGCGGCCCGCCGCGCGGAGTTCAACGGCCCGGCGGGACCGGCGGGACCCCCCGCCCAGGCCCCCTCCCGCTACGGGGTGCGCGGCGACCGGCCGCAGCCCCAGCAGCGCTGGCTGCCGGAGCTGTGGAACGGCCAGGAGTGGCAGTTGTGCGGCACCCCGCGCCGCGACCGGCACGAGGCGGAGCTGTATCTCGCCGCCCAGCGCCGCGGCTCCCGCCCGGCGGCGGCCTACCGCCTGGTCCACGAGTTCACCGACTACGAGGTGCTCCGGGTCTGGGGCACCCCGGTCCGCACGGACATCGAGCCGCTGGGGAACCTGTAGGGCCGGTCACTGCGTCCAGCAGCCCGCCGACCGGATCCCGGCCGCGCCGCTGGGCAACCCGTGGCCGCCGGTCACCCCTCGCGGACGGCCTCCGCGCCCGCCGCGTCCTCAGCCGAGGCCGCCCGCAGTGTCCCGGCCCCCACCGCGTCCGCCGCCTCCACCCGCCTGCCGGGCAGGAACGCGGCGACCGCGAACGCCAGCAGCGCCGCGCCCGCGCCGACCGCGAGCACCGTACGGAAGCCGTCCCGCGAGGGCAGCGCGACCGACCCGAACGACGTGGTCATCTGGGCCAGGATCACCCCGGCGAGCGCGCTGGCGAAAGAGGTGCCGATGGAGCGCATCAGCGTGTTGAGGCTGTTGGCGGCGGCGGTCTCGGACGGCTCCACGGCCCCCATGATCAGCGCGGGCATCGAGCCGTAGGTGAAGCCGATCCCGGCGCCGATGACACAGGACACCAGCACGAAGTGCCAGACCTCGGACATCAGGGCGATGCACAGCCCGTATCCGGCGGCCACGATCAGGGCGCCGATCATCAGGGTCGTCTTGGGCCCCCTGGCCTTGGTGACCAGGGCGGAGACGGGCGCGGTGGCCATCATCACCAGCCCGGAGGGCGCCATCACCAGCCCGGCGGCCAGCATGGACTGCCCGAGGCCGTAGCCGGTCGCGGCCGGCATCTGGAGGAGCTGCGGCATCACCAGGGACATGGCGAACATGGCGAAGCCGACCGCGATCGAGGCGAGGTTGGTGACCAGCACCTGGCGGCGGACGGTGGTGCGCAGATCGACCAGCGGCTCCCGGGTGCGCAGCTCGTAGCCGCCCCACACCAGCAGCACCAGCACGGCGGCGGCGAACAGACCCAGGGTGGTGCCGCTGGTCCAGCCCCAGTCGGCGCCCTTGGACACCGCGAGCAGCAGACAGACCAGCCCCACCGCGACCCCGACGGCACCGAGCACGTCGAACCGCCCGCCCGTGCGCACCCGCGACTCCGGGACGAGGGCGAGCACCAGCGCCCCGGCGACCACGCCGAGCGCGGCGGAGGTCCAGAACAGGGTGTGCCAGTCGAAGTTGTCGGCGATCAGGGCGGCGGCGGGCAGTCCGAGGGCGCCGCCGACGCCGAGCGAGGCGCTCATCATGGCGGTGGCCGAGGCGAGCCGCTCGGCGGGCAGTTCGTCGCGCATGATGCTGATGCCGAGCGGGATCACCCCGGAGGCCAGCCCCTGGAGCACCCGGCCCACGACCATCGGGGCCAGCGTGTCACTGAGCGCGGCGACGACCGACCCGGCGACCAGCAGGGCGACGGAGACCAGCAGCATCCGCCGCTTGCCGTACATGTCCCCGAGCCGCCCCATCACCGGGGTGGCCACGGCCGCCGCGAGCAGGGTCGCGGTGACGGCCCAGGCGGCGTCGGACGCGTTCGCGTCCAGCAGCTTCGGCAGCTCCGGGACGATCGGGATGACCAGGGTCTGCATCAGCGCGACGACGATCCCGCTGAAGGCGAGGACCACGACGACGGCCTGGCTCCGCGGCGGTGCCGCGCCCCCGGTCGCGGGGGTGGGGGCGAGCGAGTGGGACATGTCGGAGCCTCCGTCGGGACATCACCAGACCATTGACCGAGGCAACGATAATTCTCTTGCTTGAGTTACTCAAGAAACACAGCTCAGCGGGCGGCGCCACAGGGGGCTACCGCACCCAGCCCCGCGCCTCGATGGCATCCAGCACCTGGTCCTCGTCCAGCTCGTAGACGGTCTCGTGGGCCCGGGGGTCACGGGCGTGCAGGGTGTGGAAGAGCGGCCCCGCTGCCCCGCCGACATCGACCACCGACGCGGACGCCCCCCGCACGGCCCGCTCGGCGCCGGGGCGGGCGGTGAGGTCGACGCGGTGGACCACCGCCGGGCCGACCCAGACCGGGATCGAGGCGAGCAGCCCGAGGAGCTGGAGATGGAAGTGCCCGGTCAGCACCACCCGGACATCGCTGCCGCGCAGCACCTCCGCCAGCGAGCGCGGATTGCGCAGCCCGAAGGCGCGCTGGTTGTCGACGTCCATGGCGATCGGCGGATGGTGGAAGGCGACGATCGTGCCGCGCTCGGCGGTGGTGCGCAGCAGATCGTTCAGCCAGTCCAACTGAGCGTCGCTGAGACCGCCGTAGACCTGGCCGGGGACGAGGGAGTCCATGGTGATGAACCGGTAGCCGCGCACCACACTGACCGCGGCCTTCTCGCCCTCGGCGGAGGAGAGGACCGTTTTGGCACCGTCCGAGCCGTCGACCGCGAGATGCCCGCTGCCGAGCACCTTCCCGAAGGCGGCGCGGTCGTCGTGGTCGCCGGTGGTGAAGAACAACGGCACCCCGAGCTGCGCCGCGAACCCCCCGATCAGCTCCCTGGCCACGGTGTACGACTCCGCCGTGCCGTCGTCGGCGATGTCCCCGGTGACCATGATCGCGTCGACCCCGCGCTGATGTCGCAGCTCGCCCAGCATCAGCCGCAGCGATTCGGTGGCGTCGACGCCGTGCCGGTTGGGTCCGGCGGTCCGCTCGATATGAGTGTCGGACAGATGGAGGATCCGCATGGCGGCACGCTAGCGACGCCCCCGCCCCGGCGTGCGGCGTATGAACAGGAATCCCCCTCCGGGGGCAGCCGAATTGACAGGGTTTGCCGAGGGAATGTGCCGGACGGGTTTTCGGGTGCGGGCCCGGTGGGGGCCGCTCGCGCAGTTCCCCGCGCCCCTGAAAAGACCCGGCGCTCACGCCCTGTCTTTCAGGGGCGCGGGGAACTGCGCGAAAAGCGACCACCCACCCGCACCCGCCCCCGAATCCCGCACCCCCTCCCCCCTAGGCGCCCCGGGAAACACCCAAGGGCGGCACCCCCGGTCTCCCGGAAGCACCGCCCTCGAACGAAAGGACGTGATCGACAGCAGCCGATCAGAAGTCCATGTCACCACCCGGCATCCCGCCACCGGCAGGCGCGGCGGCCTTCTCCGGCTTGTCGGCGATGACGGCCTCCGTGGTCAGGAACAGCGCGGCGATCGACGCGGCGTTCTGGAGCGCGGAGCGCGTCACCTTCGCCGGGTCGATGATGCCCTCGGCGATCATGTCCACGTAGTCACCGGTCGCGGCGTTGAGGCCGTGACCCGGGGTGAGGTTGCGGACCTTCTCCACCACGACGCCGCCCTCAAGACCGGCGTTGACGGAGATCTGCTTCAGCGGAGCCTCCAGCGCGAGCTTGACCGCAGCCGCGCCGGTCGCCTCGTCACCCTCCAGCTCCAGCTTCTCGAAGACCGAGGAAGCCTGGAGCAGCGCCACGCCACCACCGGCGACGATGCCCTCCTCGACGGCCGCCTTGGCGTTGCGCACGGCGTCCTCGATGCGGTGCTTGCGCTCCTTCAGCTCGACCTCGGTCGCGGCACCGGCCTTGATGACGGCCACGCCGCCCGCGAGCTTCGCCAGGCGCTCCTGGAGCTTCTCGCGGTCGTAGTCGGAGTCGGAGTTCTCGATCTCGGCGCGGATCTGGTTGACCCGGCCGGCGACCTGGTCCGAGGACCCGGCGCCGTCGACGATCGTGGTCTCGTCCTTGGTGATGACGACCTTGCGGGCCCGGCCGAGCAGGTCCAGGGTCGTGTTCTCCAGCTTGAGGCCGACCTCCTCGGAGATCACCTCGCCGCCGGTGAGGATGGCGATGTCGTTCAGCATCGCCTTGCGGCGGTCACCGAAGCCCGGGGCCTTGACGGCGACGGACTTGAAGGTGCCGCGGATCTTGTTGACGACCAGGGTCGACAGGGCCTCGCCCTCGACGTCCTCGGCGATGATCAGCAGCGGCTTGCCCGACTGCATGACCTTCTCCAGGAGCGGGAGCAGGTCCTTGACGTTGGAGATCTTGGAGTTCGCGATGAGGATGTACGGGTCCTCCAGCGACGCCTCCATGCGCTCCATGTCGGTGGCGAAGTAGGCGGAGATGTAGCCCTTGTCGAAGCGCATGCCCTCCGTCAGTTCGAGCTCCAGACCGAAGGTCTGGGACTCCTCGACGGTGATGACGCCTTCCTTGCCGACCTTGTCCATGGCCTCGGCGATCAGCTCGCCGATCTGGGTGTCGGCGGCGGAGATGGAGGCGGTGGAGGCGATCTGCTCCTTGGTCTCGACCTCCTTGGCCTGGTCGAGCAGCGCACCGGAGACGGCCTCGACGGCCTTCTCGATACCGCGCTTGAGGGCCATCGGGTTGGCGCCCGCGGCGACGTTCCGCAGACCCTCCTTGACCAGCGCCTGGGCCAGGACCGTAGCCGTCGTCGTGCCGTCACCGGCGACGTCGTCCGTCTTCTTGGCTACTTCCTTGACCAGCTCGGCGCCGATCTTCTCGTACGGGTCTTCGAGCTCGATCTCCTTGGCGATGGAGACACCATCGTTGGTGATCGTGGGGGCGCCCCACTTCTTCTCAAGGACGACGTTGCGGCCCTTGGGGCCGAGGGTGACCTTGACGGCGTCGGCGAGCTGGTTCATACCGCGCTCAAGGCCGCGCCGCGCCTCCTCGTCGAACGCGATGATCTTGGCCATGTGAAGTGGTCCCTCCAGGACTGGGGGTGATTCTTCGGACCGCGCCCGCGCCCGCGACGGACGGCTCGCTCACCTCGTGGATCCTTGCCCCACCCGGCTTGCGGCCTCACCGACCCGGTCCTTCGTTGTCACTCTCACCTTCAGAGTGCTAACGCCAATGATTAGCACTCGCCCTAGGAGAGTGCAAGCGCCTGCCGTGATCCACCGCCCCGGGACGGGCCCTCCCCGGGCCTGTCCCGCCCCCTCCGGGACGGCCCCCGGGCAGCCGGAAGGGCCCGCACCCAGGTGGGTGCGGGCCCTTCCGAATCAGAAACGTTCAGGCGGTGACGCGAACCATATCGGCCTGCGGGCCCTTCTGGCCCTGCGAGATCTCGAACTCGACCCGCTGGCCCTCTTCCAGGGTGCGGTATCCGTCCATCTGAATGGCGCTGTAATGGACGAAGACGTCCGCACCACCGTCGACCGCGATGAAGCCGTACCCCTTCTCCGCGTTGAACCACTTGACGGTGCCCTGAGCCATGCCTAACTCCCCTATTACTGGCCCTTGCACAGATCCACACTTCGCGGATCCGGGTCATACCTCGCACCCCGATGGGTTGGGGGCGTGCGCCGGAACGCGTCGACCGCGGCCGAATGTATCTGCCCAACTGCCCTCTGCAACAGGTCAATCGGACGAGAAATCCAGGCAGGACCGGTCGGGAATTTCTGGAGAATTCCCCAGAGTTCGGGGCAAGTCGGGCCCGACAAAGAGAACTAAAGACGCAAAGAAGCCACACACTTTGGCTACTTCTCATCGCTGCTTCGGAAACGGGAACGGCAGCGGTTCCCCAACTCTACCGCGCCTAACCATGCAGAATTGCCCCCTCCGTTTCTCTCACGGAGGGGGCAATGGAAAGAACCGTGCGTAACTCAGCAGCCGCCGGCCACGGCGGGGATGATCGAGACCCCGGCACCGTCGGGCGTGGCCGTCTCCAGCCCCTGCTCGAAGCGCACATCGTCATCATTGACGTACACATTCACGAACCGCCGCAACTTGCCCTGATCATCCAGAACCCGGGCGGCGATCCCGGTGTGCTTGGCCTCGAGGTCGGCGATGACCTCTCCGAGGTTGGTCCCCTCGGCGGCGACTTCGGCCTGCCCACCGGTGTAGGTACGCAGAATGGTCGGGATACGAACGGTGACGCTCACTTCAAACCTCCGGTCAGACAAACGCCCCAGGGGCGCGGGGAACTGCGCGACCGGCCCCCACCGGGCCCGCAGACGAACAACAAATCCAAACGGTCAGACAAGCCCCGCGTCGCGGAACGACTCCAGACTCGGCCGGATCGTCGCCGTGAGCCCCGCGTCCGCCACCGCGTCCAGCGTCTTCAGCCCGTCCCCGGTATTGAGGACCACCGTGGTCAGCGAGGGATCCAGCACCCCGCTCTCCACCAGCTTCTTCGTCACCCCCACGGTCACCCCGCCCGCCGTCTCGGCGAAGATCCCCTCCGTCCGGGCCAGCAGCCGGATGGCCTCCACCACCTGTGCGTCGGTGACGTCCTCCACCGCTCCCCCGGTCCGCCGCGCGATGTCCAGCACATACGGGCCGTCCGCCGGGTTGCCGATGGCCAGCGACTTGGCGATGGTGTTCGGCTTCTGCGGGCGCACTACGTCGTGCCCGGCCTTGAACGCGGCCGACACCGGCGAGCAGCCCTCGGCCTGGGCGCCGAAGATCTTGTACGGGCGGTCCTCGACCAGCCCGAGCGCGATCAGCTCCTTCAGCCCCTTGTCGATCTTGGTGAGCTGGGAGCCGGAGGCGATCGGCACCACGATCTGGTCGGGCAGCCGCCACCCGAGCTGCTCGCAGATCTCGTACGCCAGGGTCTTGGAGCCCTCGGCGTAGTACGGCCGCAGATTGACGTTGACGAAGCCCCAGCCCTCGCCGATCGGGTCGCCGATCAGCTCGGAGCAGAAACGGTTCACGTCGTCGTAGTTGCCGTCGATGCCGACGAGCTGGCCGCCGTAGACCGCGGCCATGACGACCTTGCCCTGCTCCAGGTCGTGCGGGATGAAGACACAGGAGCGGAAACCGGCGCGGGCCGCGGCGGCGCCCACCGCGCCGGCCAGGTTGCCGGTGGAGGAGCAGGACAGGGTGGTGAAGCCGAAGGCGCGGGCCGCCTCCAGGGCCTGGGCGACGACCCGGTCCTTGAAGGAGTGGGTGGGGTTCCCGGAGTCGTCCTTGACGTAGAGCGGGCCGGTGATGCCCAGCTCGCGGGCGAGGTTGTCGGCCTGGACGAGCTTGGTCCAGCCGGGGTTCAGATTGGGCTTGTCCGCCACGTCCGCCGGGACCGGCAGCAGGGGGGCGTAGCGCCAGATGTTCGCGGGGCCCGCGGTGATCCGCGCACGGAGTTCCTCGGTGTCGTAGCCCGAGAAGTCATAGGCGATCTCCAGCGGGCCGAAACACTCCTCGCAGGCGAAGAGGGGGCCGAGCGGGACGCGATGGCCGCATTCGCGACAGGAGAGCGCGGCGGCGGGTCCGAGATCGACGGTGGAATGTGCGGTGGTGGCGACAGTCTGCACAGCCATGGGAGGCGAGGCCCTTTCTCCTCATCTTCCTCACGACGCATCTCGCCGTGAGACGGATTTGGCACCTTCCCTAGCCGGGAGCCTCGCGGAGACGATCGTCACGTCACACCGAAACCGTCGGTGGACTGATCGCTACGAGACCGGCTGGAGGGTTGCCGGGGCTTCATCGGGCCGTTTCCCTCTGCCCCTCTGGATGAGCAATATGTGGTTGTTCATGCGGTTGTCTGAGCGGTTGTGGATGCTGCGGACCCCCGACATGCGATGGTCATCAGCGTTGTTCAAGACTGTAACCGAAGGCCAGCACAGTTGAGATAGTCGTCCGAACCGCGAGATGGATCACATACGGGTACGAGACACTCCCGAGTGGTCCGAACAGTGAGGAGCCGCAGACCGTGGTGGAAGAAGTCGAGCGCTGGCTGATGACCCGCACCTGGTCCCTGTCCGACCGCCCGCTCCATCGCATCATGGCCGCCAAGCGCGCCACCGGCCAGTCGGTCAGCGTGGTGCTGCCCGCGCTGAACGAGGAGGCGACCGTCGGCGACATCGTCACGGTCATCCGCCATGACCTGATGGAGCGGGTCCCGCTCGTCGACGAGATCGTCGTCGTGGACTCCGGCTCCACCGACCGCACCGCCGAGGTGGCCGCCGCCGCGGGCGCCCGGGTGGTGCACCGGGACTCGATCCTGCCCCGGATCCCGGCCGTCCCCGGCAAGGGCGAGGTGCTGTGGCGGTCGCTGCTGGTCACCGGCGGTGACATCGTCTGCTTCATCGACGCCGACCTGAGGGACTTCTCGTCGGACTTCGTCTCCGGCATCGTCGGCCCGCTGCTGACCGAGCCGGGGGTGGATCTCGTCAAGGGGATGTACGACCGTCCGCTCGCCGGGGCGGCCGGGCAGGGCGGCCGGGTGACCGAGCTGATGGCCCGCCCGCTGCTGAATCTGCACTGGCCGCAGCTCGCCGGTTTCGTCCAGCCGCTGGGCGGCGAGTACGCGGCCCGCCGCTCGCTGCTGGAGCAGTTGCCCTTCCCGGTCGGGTACGGGGTCGAGCTGGGCATGCTGGTGGACTCGCTGCACCTGGTCGGCCTGGACGCGCTGGCGCAGGTCGACGTGGGGGTGCGCAAGCACCGGCACCAGGACGGGCAGGCGCTCGGCCGGATGGCCGCCGCGATCTACCGCACCGCGCAGCTCAGGCTGGCCCGCGGGCATCTGGTGCGGCCGTCGATCACCCAGTTCGAGCGGGGTGAGGACGGCTTCGAGGCGCGGACGTACTCGGTGGACACCGAGGAGCGCCCGCCGATGGCGGAGATCGCCGAGTACGCGGCCCGGAAGGTGGCCTGAGCAACGACGATGTGACGGGGTGGCCGTATACGGCGGGTGGGCATGTGCCGGAACCGTACGTTTGAGCGTTTACAGCGCGGGCTAGGTTGAGGCGTATGGCCGCAACCTCTCCCGGCGCCGCGCGCGTACTGGTCGCTTCCAACCGGGGTCCCGTGACGTACGCCGTGCGCGGTGACGGGACCCTCGACGCCCGGCGCGGAGGCGGGGGGCTGGTCTCCGGGCTCTCCGCGATCGGGCCCGAGGCCGACGCCCTGTGGGTGTGCTCCGCGCTCGGCGACGGCGACCGTGAGGCGGTCCGGCGCGGGGTGGGCGAGCCGGGCGTGCGGATGCTGGACATCCCGGCGGACATCCACGCCGACGCGTACAACGGCATCGCGAACTCGGTCCTCTGGTTCGTCCACCACATGCTCTACCAGACCCCGCTGGAGCCGCTCTTCGACGCGGAGTTCCGGCGCCAGTGGGCGTCGTACGAGACGTACAACCGCGCCTTCGCCGGGGCGCTGGCCGAGGAGGCGGCGGAGGGCGCGGCGGTTCTCGTCCAGGACTACCACCTGAGCCTGGTCCCGGGGATGCTGCGGGCCCTGCGGCCCGATCTCCGCATCGGCCACTTCTCCCACACCCCCTGGGCGCCGCCCGAGTACTTCCGGATGCTCCCCGACGACATCGCCGGGCAACTGCTGCGCGGGATGCTCGGCGCGGACCGGCTGGGCTTTCTCACCCGGCGCTGGGCGGACGCGTTCACGGCGTGCTGCGAGGCGTTCGCGGGGGGCACGGGCGGGACCGGGATCGGGGTGCACGGGCTCGGCGCCGACGGGGACTTCCTGCGGCGGCGCTCGCACGAGCCGGATGTCGCCGAGCGGATGGCGGTGCTGCGAGAGCGGATCGGCGGGACGGACCGGCGGACGATCGTCCGGGTGGACCGCACCGAGCTGTCCAAGAACATCGTGCGGGGGCTGCTGGCGTACCGGCAGTTGCTGGACGACCACCCACAGTGGCGGGAGCGGGTGGTGCACATCGCCTTCGCGTACCCCTCCCGGCAGGACCTCGCGGTGTACCGGGAGTACATGGCCGAGGTGCGGCGGCTGGCGGAGGAGATCAACGCGGAGTACGGGACGGCGGGGTGGACGCCGGTGCTGCTGCATCTGGAGGACGACTTCGCGCGCTCCCTCGCCGCCTACCGGCTGGCGGACGTGGCCCTCGTCAACCCCATCCGGGACGGGATGAACCTGGTCGCCAAGGAGGTGCCGGTCGTCTCCGACGAGGGGTGCGCGCTGGTGCTGTCGCGGGAGGCGGGGGCGTGGGAGGAGCTGGGGGAGGACGCGGTGGGGGTGAATCCGTACGACGTGGTGGGGACCGCGGGGGCGTTGCACGCGGCGCTGTCGATGTCGGCGGGGGAGCGGGGGGAGCGGACGAAGCGGTTGGCTGCCGCGGGGACGGCGTTGCCGCCGGGGCGCTGGTTCTTGGACCAGCTACGGGCCCTGGGGTGACCGTCCCGGTGGTGCGGGTGCGGGTGCGTGGTCGCTTTTCGCGCAGTTCCTCCCCCAGAGGGGGTACCCCCAGCGCCCCTGAAGGGTGGGCAGGTGCGGGTGCGTGGGGGTGGGGGTCCTTCGCGCAGTTCCCCGCGCCCCTGAAGGGCTGGGTGGGCGAGTGCGGGTGCGTGGGGGCTGGTCGCGCAGTTCCCCGCGCCCCTGGGGGGGGTGGCCCTCCCGTCGGTCGGCAGGAGCGCCCCATAGGGGCGCGGGGAACTGCGCGAAAAGCGACCACCGACCCGCACCCGACAACGGCGCTGCCCCTTCCAGGGGCGCGGGGAACTGCGCGAAGAGCACCCACCGGGCCGCACCCGGCGACGGCGCCGCGGCGCGGTCAGCGCAGCGCGGCTGCCAGTGAGGTCAGCAGACGCACCACCCCCGGAGGGCCCCCCACCACCACATCCGCCCGCTCCCGCAGCCGCGGCACCTCATCGCTCCCGCTGCACACCAGCACCCCCGGCACCCCCTCCCCCCGCAGCGCCTCCACCGCCGCGTACGCCGGGAGGTCGCCGAGGTCGTCGCCCGCGTAGAGGACCGAGCCCGCGCCCGTCTCGCGGACGTGCTCCGTGAGGGCGACCCCCTTGTCCATGCCCGGGGGGCGCAGTTCCAGCACGAGACGGCCCGGCTCGACCATCAGGCCGTGCCGCGCGGCCAGCGCGAACAGCGGCTCGCGCAGGGTGTCGAACGCCGCCTGCGGATCCGGTGCCCGGCGGGTGTGCACCGCCAGCGCCCTGCCCTTGTCCTCGATCCACGCCCCCGTCCGCCCCACCACCCCCGGCAGTTCCTCCCGTACCGCCGCGACCCCCGGCGGCGGCTCCGGCGCCGTCACCTCCCCGGTCGCCGCGTCCCACCGCTCCGCCCCGTACGCGCCCAGGACGACCAGATGGTCCAGGCCCGGCACCCCCGCGAAACCCCCGTACCGCACCGCCACCTCCGCCGGGCGGCCGGTGATCACGGCGATGGAGGCGACCTCGGGGGCCAGCGCCACCAGCGCGGCGAGGGCGTCGGGGTGGGCCCGCGCCAGCGCCGGGTCGGAGACGATCGGCGCGAGCGTACCGTCGAAGTCGAGGCCGATCACCGCCCGCCCCGGCGCCGCCAGCAGCGCCCGCACCCCCTGCCGCCCGGCCTCGGTGACCGGCGTCGGAAGACCACCGGTGGCGGAATCGGTCGCGGAGTCGTTCGCGTCACTTTCGTGGCTGCCCATGGCACCCGAGCCTAGCCAGGCCCGGCCCCTCAGCGCTCCGCGCGCCGCGACTGGCGGACCCTTCTGAGCCGGTTGACCGTCACCGGGTCGTGGGCCAGGGCTCTGGGGTCGTCGAGGAGGGCGTTGAGGAGCTGGTAGTAGCGGACGGGGGCGAGGCCCAGTTCCTCGCGGATCGCCCGCTCCTTCGCGCCCGGCCCGGGAAAGCCGCGCCGCTCCAGGGCCAGCACCCGCCGCTCCCGGTCACCGAGCGACGCCTGCGCCCGGTCACCGGGCGACTCCTGCTCGGGCACATCCCCGTCCCCGGCCCTCTCCCCTTCCCTTTCCATGACCCCACCGTAGCCCCGGCCACCGACAACCGGTCGTCGCTAGCGGCTCTCCGCTCTCAGGGCCGTCGACTGGAGTTGCTCCAGGACCGCCGCGGGGTTGCCGCCGGGGGCGACCGCGGTGCCGATCTCCGTCTTGACCTCGGCGCTCACCGTCGCCCAGGACGTCCGGCTGACCGGATACAGCTCGGAGAGGGGGAGTTCGTCGAGGAAGGGCCTGAGGTCGGCGTCCTCCTTCGCGGCGGTCATGATCTCGGACGCCGAGTCGGTCACCGGCAGCAGGTCGTAGCGGCGGGAGAAGTCGAGGACATTGCGCTCGCTGTAGACGAAGTTGAGGAACTCGCCGATCTGGTCCCGGTGGCCCCGCTCCTTGAAGGCCATCATCCAGTCGGCGACCCCCATGATGGCCTCGCTCGCGCCCTCGACGCCGGGCATCGGGACCATGCCGAACTCCACGTCCTTGGCGGCGGCCATCTTCATCAGGGACGGATGCCCGTTGAGCATGCCGACCTCGCCGTTGGCGAACGCCTCGAAGGCGTCCGCGCGGTTCAGCTTCCCCGGTGCGACCGGCCCGGTCAGACCCTCGCCGACGAGTTCGTCGCGCAGCCAGGTGATCGTCTCGACGTTCTCGGGGGAGTCGATGGCGTAGGAGCCGTTGGTGTCCACATAGCCGGCGCCTCCGCTGAGCAGCCACTGCATGGTCTCGGCCTGGGCCTCCTCCGCGCCGAGCGGCAGCGCGAACGGGTACTTCACGCCCCCCGCCTTCAGCTCCCCGGCGGCGGTGGCCAGTTCCTCCCAGGTGGTGGGCGGGGTGAGACCGGCGTCCTGGAAGAGGGACTCGTTGTAGAAGAGCAGCCGCGTGGAGGCGGCGAACGGCATCCCGTACTGCACCCCGTGCACCTGCCCGGCGAGGGCGAACTGGTCGGCGAAGTCCGCCTGGACGGGTATGGAGAGCAGGTCACCGGCCTGGTAGAGCAGATCCTGATCGGCGTAGTCGGCGTACGCGCCTATCTGCGCCAGGTCCGGCGGGTCCCCGGCGTCGACCATCTCCTTGACCTCGCGGTCGACGTCGGTCCAGGCGTGCACCCGGACATCGACGGTGACCCCCGGATGATCGGCCTCGTAGCGCTCGACCAGGCCGTCCCAGTACTCCTCGGAACCGTTGCCGGAGCTGTCGCCGTAGTCGGCGGCGACCAGGGTCAGGGTCACCTCGTCGGGGCCCCCGACCCCGCACCCGCCCAGGACCGCCGTCAGGCCCGCCACGGACACCATCGCGATCATTGCCGTTCTGCGCTGCCGCACTGTCGTGGTTCCACCCTGTCGTCTAGTGGCCCGTACCTGCGTGGCCGGGAACCTGCCGCGGCGCGTCCGGTCCCTGGTGCGTACCGTGTGCCGCTCGTGCCGTTCGCCGGCCGTACGGATTGTGGTCGTCACGATTTTGGTCGTCCCGTTGACGAAATCAAGGTCTACACCACGTGAATGGACTAGACCTCTTATGGGTCAACGGGTCACACTGTCCCACGTGAGACACGTCATCGCCCTCGATGTGGGCGGCACCGGGATGAAAGCCGCCCTGGTCGGGGCGGACGGCACGCTCCTGCACACCACGCGCCGGGCGACCGGACGCGAGCGCGGACCGGACGCGGTCGTCGAGACCATTCTCGATTTCGCCGCCGCGCTGCGCGCGCACGGGGAGGAACGGTTCGGCGAGCCCGCCGTGGCCGCCGGTGTCGCCGTGCCCGGGATCATCGACGAGGCCGAGGGCGTCGCCGCCTACGCGGCCAACCTCGGCTGGCGTGACGTACCGCTGCGCGCGCTGCTCACCGACCGGCTCGGGGTGCCCGTCGCCCTCGGGCACGATGTGCGCGCCGGCGGTCTCGCCGAGGGGCGGATCGGTGCCGGGCGGGGCGCCGACCGCTTTCTGTTCATACCGCTGGGCACCGGCATAGCGGGCGCCATCGGCATCGACGGCCGGGTGGAGGCGGGCGCCCACGGCTTCGCCGGGGAGATCGGCCATGTCGTGGTCCGGCCCGGCGGGACCCTCTGCCCCTGCGGGCAGCGCGGCTGTCTGGAGCGGTACGCGTCCGCGTCCGCCGTCAGCGAGGCATGGGCCGGGGCGGCCGGTGACCCGGAGGCCGACGCCGCCGACTGCGCCAAGGCCGTCGAGGCGGGCGACCCGCGCGCGCTGGCCGTCTGGCGGGAGGCGGTGGACGCGCTGGCCGACGGCCTGGTCACCGCCCTCACCCTGCTGGACCCGCGCACCCTGATCGTCGGCGGCGGGCTGGCCGAGGCGGGGGAAACGCTGTTCACACCGCTGCGGGACGCCGTCCGGCAGCGGGTCACCTTCCAGAAACTGCCGTCGATCGTCCCGGCGGCCCTGGGCGACTCGGCCGGCTGCCTGGGCGCCGGGCTGCTGGCCTGGGATCTGCTCACCGCAACTGACCTCAAGGAGGAATCGGCCTGATGGCAATCGCCCCAGGGACGCGGGGAACTGCGCGCACGTCCCCCGCCGGCCCGCAGCCGCCGCACCACGTCCAGGTCCTCACCGGCGCGCGGGTCGTCCTGCCGTCCGGCGTGGTGGACGCCGGTGAGGTGACCGTCGAGGGCGACCGCATCGCCGCCCACGCCCCCGCCGGCGCTCCGCGCGCCGACGCCGCGGGCCACTGGCTGGTGCCCGGCTTCGTCGACCTCCACAACCACGGCGGTGGCGGCGCCTCCTTCACCTCCGGCACGGTCGAGGACGTCCTGACGGGCATCCACACCCACCGGCTGCACGGCACCACCACCCTGGTCGCCTCCACCGTCACCGGGGAGCTGGACTTCCTCGCCCACCGGGCCGGGCTGCTGGCGGAGCTGGCCGAGCAGGGCGACATCGCCGGGATCCACTTCGAGGGGCCGTTCATCTCCCCGTGCCGCAAGGGCGCCCACGCGGAGGACCTGCTGCGCGACCCCGACCCGGCGGATGTCCGC
Organism: Streptomyces sp. NPDC093252; assembly: GCF_040683675.1. Lineage (NCBI taxonomy): Bacteria > Bacillati > Actinomycetota > Actinomycetes > Kitasatosporales > Streptomycetaceae > Streptomyces > Streptomyces sp. NPDC093252. The sequence goes on from NZ_JBFBEM010000003.1 coordinate 497,871, forward strand.
AAGCTGATCGACGCGGCCCGCGGCCACGCGAAGATGGTCACCCTGGCCACCGAACTGCCGGGCGGGCTGGACTCCGTACGGCTGCTGGCCGAGCACGGGGTGATCGCGGCCGTCGGGCACACCGACGCGACCTATGAGCAGACCGTCGAGGCGATCGACGCGGGCGCGACCGTCGCCACCCATCTCTTCAACGCCATGCCGGTCCTCGGCCACCGCTCCCCCGGCCCGATCGCGGCGCTGCTCGAAGACCCCCGGGTCACGGTCGAGCTGATCAACGACGGCACCCATCTCCACCCGGCCGCCCTGGAACTGGCGTTCCATCACGCGGGCGCCGACCGGGTCGCCTTCATCACCGACGCGATGGACGCGGCCGGTTTCGGCGACGGCCGCTACATGCTGGGCCCGCTGGCGGTCGAGGTCAGCGAGGGCGTGGCCCGGCTGGTGGAGGGGGGCTCGATCGCCGGGTCCACCCTCACCCTGGACCGGGCCTTCAAGCGGGCGGTCACCGTGGACCGGCTCCCGGTCGGCGCGGCCGTCCAGGCCCTGTCCGCCAACCCGGCCCGGCTCCTGGGCCTCTCGGACAGCATCGGCTCACTGGAGCCCGGCAAGTACGCCGACCTGGTGCTGCTGGACGAGGAGTTCGAGGTCCGCGGGGTGATGCGACGCGGCGAGTGGATCGTGGACCCCGCCCTGCCGCAGTCACCGTAGGGACCGGCCTCCGGCCACTTCCGGGGGCCTCGGCAACGGCAGGGGCCCCCGACAACCCGGCGACTTCGGCAGCCCCGTCAGCCGTCCTCGCTCCGGTGGCCCCGGTCACTCCGGTGCGCCTACGGGTCGCGCAACACCGGTCGCCCAGCAAGCCCCCGCGCCGGCCCAGCAACCCCGGCGGGCCTCACGCGGCCCGCCAGCTCCGCCCGCCCCAACACCCCGGCTCCGGCCGGAAAATTCCTGGTGGCGGCGGCTGTCGCGGGGCTGGGCCGGTGGGCGGGTTTTTGGCATGATCGAGTCAGCGGCGCAGATGGCTCGCGCATGTTCCCGGGGGAGGTCGGGCCTGGTGATTCTCACGGTCACCCTCAACACCGCGCTCGATCTCACCTACCGGGTCCGCGCGCTGCGTCCGCACGGGTCGCACCGGGTGTCGGAGGTGGTCGAACGGCCGGGCGGCAAAGGGGTGAACGTGGCCCGGGTGCTGGCCGCGCTCGGTCATGAGGCGACGGTCACCGGTTTCGCGGGCGGGGCGACCGGCCGCCAGGTGCGGGACGCGCTCACCGCGGTCCCCGGGGTGAGCGACGCGCTCGTCCCCGTCTCCGCCGCCACCCGCCGGACCGTCGCCGTCGTCGACGAGACCACCGGCGACACCACCCAGCTCAACGAACCCGGCCCGACCGTCACCGCCCAGGAGTGGACCGCGTTCCAGGAGATGTACCGGGAGTTGGTCGCGGCGGCGTCGGCGGTGGCGCTGTGCGGCAGCCTGCCCCCGGGCGTTCCGGTGGGCGCGTATGCCGCGCTGGTGCGCACCGCACGGGCCGCGGGGGTGCCGGTGCTGCTGGACACGGGCGGGGAGCCGCTGCGGCGGGGGGTCGCCGCCCGCCCGGACGTCGTCAAGCCGAACGCCGATGAGCTGGCCGAGCTGACCGGCTCCCACGATCCGCTGCGCGCCACCCAGGACGCCCGGCGCCGGGGCGCCCGTGCCGTCGTCGCCTCGCTGGGGCCGGACGGGCTGCTGGCGGTGACCCCGGAGGGCCGCTGGCGGGCCACGACGCCCGTGCGGCTGCCCGGCAATCCGACCGGCGCGGGCGACTCGGTGGTGGCGGGGCTGCTGTCGGGGCTGGTGGAGCAACTGCCCTGGCACGACCGCCTGATCCGGGCGGCGGCCCTGGCCGCGGCGACCGTACGGTCCCCGGTGGCGGGCGAGTTCGACCGGCGGACGTATGACGAACTGCGGGGGCGGGTGGCGGTGAGCGGGGAGGCCGGCGCGGCCCGACCGGGACCGGTCCGCCCCGCCGTCAGCTCTTGACCTGGCCCTTCTTCAGCCAGAGCTGGTCCAGCAGCACATCGCACTTGTCGCCGTCGTTGCAGGACACGGAGAGGGTGTTGGTGCCCTTGTTGAGGGTGGGCCAGGCGTAGGTCTCGGTCCAGGCCTTGGCGGGGTCGTCGGAGCCGGTGAAGTTGGAGAGGTTGAGCTTGCTGCCGAAGGGCTTGCCGTTGACGGTGAGGGTCATCGACTGGTCGTCACCGGCCGCGCTGTAGCGGGCGAAGACCGTGTAGGTGCCGTTCTCCGGGATGCCGTTGACGGTCCAGGTGACGGAGGAGCCGACCTGGTTGAGGCCGCCGACGTACACCCCGCCCTTGGCCTGGGCACCGCCGACCTCGGTGGCGGTCGCGGCCGTCCCGGCGAACTGGAGCGTCTGGGCGTCGGCCAGCGGCAGTTCCTCCTCGGCGGCGGCGCTGTCCTCGGCGGAGGGGGTCGGCCCGTCGGACTCCTGCTGCTGGGTGGGGGTGGAGTCGGCGGCGGTGTCACCGCCCGGCTCCTCGTCGTCCCCTCCCATCATGGCCACGCCGATACCGATGACGACCGCGGCGACCACCGCGAGCGCGCCGATCAGCAGGCCCTTGGTGTTGGGACCGCGCCCCCGGCCGCCCCCGCCCCCGCCGCGCGCGGGCTGCTGCGGCGCGGTCGGCGCTCCGGCGCCGGGGAAGGTCTCGGGCGCCGCGTAGTGGGCGCTGGGCTGTCCGTACGCCCCCTGCTGCGGCGGCACCCCGCCGCCGCCGTACGACGGCGGTCCGGCCGGGGCCTGCTGGCCGTACTGGCGCTCGCCGACCGTGCGCACTCTGTTGACCGAGTTCGGGTAGCCGTAGCCGCCGGACGGGGGCTGGGCGCCGTTGGCCTGCCCGTCGGCGTAGAGGTAGCCGAACGGGTCGTCGTCCTCGGGCGTGCTCGCGCCGTTGTTGCCGGGCGTCATCCCTTGGTACTCCTCAACAGATGCGGAAGGAACGAAAGACAGCGGTGTACAGGGCTAAGAATGGCGAGCCTACCCCGATCGTGTGGCCCGAACGGGTGACTCGTCCCGCATCACACCACTGACCTGCGGCTCATCCCGCGCGCCGGTGCTGTTTGGGACGAGATCGTTTCTCGACGTACATCCGCTCGTCGGCGGACTTCAGGACTTCGTCGGCCGTCATCCCGCAGTGGGCCCAGCCGATGCCGAAGCTGGCGCCGACCCGTACGGCCCGGCCCTCGGCCCGGATGGGCTGGATGATCTCATTGCGCAACCGTACGGCGAGATCCTGTGCGTCGGCCCGGCCGAGTCCGTCGGCGAGGATCACGAACTCGTCGCCGCCGAGCCGGGCGACGGTGTCGCCGTCGCGGACCTGGCGGGACAGGCGCCGGGCGACCTCGATGAGCACCGCGTCGCCCGCGTTGTGCCCGAAGCGGTCGTTGATGGACTTGAAGCCGTCGAGGTCGCAGAAGAGCACCGCGAGGCCCTTGGTGCCGTCGTCGTGCTCGCCCTCCGGGGCGGCGGTGTGCACATGGTGGTCGTAGCCGTCGAAGCTGTCGGGGACCTCGCCGGGGGTGTCCGGGCGGTAGTCGAAGCCGTGGCCGTTGGCGTCGAAGGCGGGGTGGCCGTAGGCGGCGTCCATGGCGTCGACGGCGCCGGGGTGGGCGGCCTGGGGGCGGGCGCAGAGCCGGGAGGCGAGCCGGGAGCGCAGTTCGGCGGAGTTCGGCAGGCCGGTGAGGGAGTCGTGGGAGGCGCGGTGGGCGAGCTGGAGTTCGCGCCGCTTGCGTTCCTCTATGTCCTCGACATGGGTGAGCAGGAACCGGGGGCCGTCGGCGGCGTCGGCCACCACCGAGTTGCGCAGCGAGACCCAGACATAGGTGCCGTCCCGGCGGATCAGGCGCAGTTCGGCCCGGCCGCCCTCGGCGGAGGTGCGCAGCAGGGTGCCGATGTCCTCGGGGTGGACCAGGTCGGAGAAGGAGTAGCGGCGCATCGAGGAGGCCGGGCGGCCGAGCAGCCGGCAGAGCGCGTCATTGCTGCGCAGTATGCGTCCGTGCTGGTCACCGCCCATTTCGGCGATGGCCATCCCGGACGGGGCGTATTCGAACGCCTGGCGGAAGCTCTCCTCGCTGGCGCGCAGCGCCTGCTGGTCGCGCTCCAGTCTGACCAGTGCCCGCTGCATATTCGCGCGTAGACGGGCGTTGCTGAGGGCGATGGCCGCCTGGAAGGCGTACATCTGGAGCGCCTCGCGGCCCCAGGCGCCGGGGCGGCGGCCGTTGCGCGGCCGGTCCACGGACAGGACGCCGATCAGTTCGCCGGAGGCGGCGCCCTGCTGGGCGGTGGGGGCGTACATCGGGGCGAAGAGCCGGTCGGCGGGGTGCCACTCGTCCGCGAAGCGGGGGGCGGGGCCCTCGGTGTGCCACTGGGGGACGTCGTCGTCGTCGAGGACCCAGCCCTCGGTGTGCGATATGAAGATCAGGTCGCCCCAGGTCTCGCCCATGCCCAGCCGGCGTTCCCAGGAGGCGCGGGAGCCGACCCGGCCGGTGATCAGGGCCTCGGCGGCGGGGTTCCCGGAGAAGGCGGCGACGACCAGATCGCCGTCCGGCCGGACCAGGTTCACACACGCCAGCTCGTACCCGAGGGCGTTCACGACCCCGTCCGAGACGGTCTGAAGGGTGTCGGCCAGGCTCCGGGCCGTGTTCATGTCGGCCATGACCTGGTGCAGTTGCCGCAGGGATGCAAGACGGACGTAGGGCTCCGACTCGGTCTCCATGCTCGCCTCCCCCCGAGATCTCGCAGCGCGTCAGACGTAATCAGCGAATCAAGGGTTGTCCCCGGGCCACCCCGCGTTCTCCGTGTACTCCTGCGTGCTCCTGCTCCGCTGTACCCGGCGCACTCGGCGTCTCCCGGTGTGTCCCGTCAGCCTCCGGTGTCCTCCTTCAGCCTCCCCGCCACTGAATCACAGCGCGCTGCCCACTCGGTACACAGGGTCAACAATTAGTCGGTCTTGTGACTCAAGTCACAGCGAAACCTGAACAATTGCGTGAGGTTTCCCTCGTTTCCCTGTGCTTTTACTGAACGCAAACTTTGTAACTTGTGCGCCCCTGACGGAATGCGCGGAGCGGTTCCGGAACCGGGTCCTAGGACCTCCTCCCGGTCCGGCCTCGGACGGAGGTCCGATGCGCGGGCCCCAGGGCGGAGACTAGCGTCCGGGGTGTGCAGAACTCCGCCCCTCCCGCCGCCCCGGCCGCCTCCGCCCCCGCCTCCGCGCCGGTCCCCGCCGGCCGGACCGCCCCGCCCGCACCCCGCGCCGGGGGTGCCGCCGGGCATGCTGAGGGGGTGAGCAACGACGAGTTCCGCGCCGCCCTGTCCCGACTCGCCGCCGGTGTGGTCCTGGTGACCGCGCAGGAGCCCTCGCTGGACCCGGACGACCCGCGGGCGCCGAACGGCGAGGACGTGGGCATGACCGCGACCGCCTTCATGTCCGTCTCCCTGGACCCGCCGCTGGTCCTGGTGAGCCTGCGCGAGGGCTCCCGCATGGACGACCTGCTCGACGAGCAGCCCCTGTGGGCGGTGTCCGTGCTCACCGAGAGCCAGCGCCACATCGCCGGGCGGTTCGCCATGAAGGGCCGGATCAGCGACCGCCTGCTCTTCGAGGACATCCCCTACACCCGGGGCGCCCGCACCGGCGCCCCGCTGGTCGGCGGCGCACTGGCCACCCTGGAGTGCCGCACGCAGCAGCGCGTCCCGGCCGGGGACCACACGCTGGTCATCGGCCGGGTCCTGACGGCACAGGTGCCGAGCGCAGAGGGCAGCCCGCTGGCGTACTTCCGGGGGCGGTACCGGCAGTTGGGCTGAGCCCGCAGGGGCCCGGCCGGGCGGTCGCTTCCGCGAACCGGGCGGGTGGTCGCTTCCGCGAACCGGGGGGCGGCGGGGGCGGGAGGGGTGGTGGCGGGCCCGGCAGGGGGTGAGGGGGCCGAGGAGGCCGGCAGGGGGGTGAGGGGCCGAGGAGGTCGGCAGGGGGTTCAGGTGCCCGCGCCGACCGGCCCGCCCCCGCTATCCCCAGTCCCGGCCGCTGCGTCCGCGCTTGGTCTGGGAGCGCTGCTTCTTCTGCTGGAGACGGCGTTCGTTGATCCCGCGCGGGATGCGGGTGGGGCGGCGCGGCTTGGGCGGGGGCGCGGTGGCCTCGGCGAGCAGCGCGGCGAGGCGGACGGCGGCGGCCTCGCGGTTGCGCCACTGCGAGCGGTGCTCGGAGGACCGTACGGAGATCACCCCGTCGACCAGGCGGGGCGCGAGGCGTTCCAGGGCGCGGCGCTTCCAGACCTCGGGGAGGGCCTCGGTGGCGGCGAGATCGAACCGGAGTTCGACCTGCGAGTCGGTGGTGTTGACGTGCTGGCCGCCCGGCCCCGAGGACCTGGAGAAACGCCACAGCAGCTCGGCCTCGGGGAGCGGGACGGAGCCACGGATGAAGTGGGGACCGGACATGACAGCCATGGTCCCGGGCCGGGCGTGTCCGCGTCACCCGAATATCGAAGGCGGGGCCGACGGGGGTCGGCGTGGGGGCGGCGTGGGGGCGGCAGGGGGGCGGCGGGGGTCGAAGGAGGCCGAAGGAGGCCCGAAGGTAAAGAAAGTAAAGCCACCCGGGTGGCGGGGGAACCTGTGACACCCCTCTTCGCGTTCATAGGGGTAGCTGTAGCTTCGTTCCGTACGAAGCCTCAGAGGCATAGCGCACGTATCGAGGGAAGGAACTCCCGACCATGGCTGTAAGCCTGTCCAAGGGTGGCAACGTCTCGCTGACCAAGGAGGCTCCGGGCCTGACCGCCGTCACCGTGGGCCTCGGCTGGGACGTCCGCACCACCACCGGCACCGACTTCGACCTCGACGCCTCCGCGATTGCGGTCAACCCGCAGGGCAAGGTCTACTCGGACGCCCACTTCGTCTTCTTCAACAACAAGCAGACCCCGGACAACACGATCGTCCACACGGGCGACAACCGCACGGGCGAGGGCGAGGGCGACGACGAGCAGATCAACGTCAACCTGGCGGCCCTCCCGGCCGATGTCGAGAAGATCGTCTTCCCGGTCTCGATCTACGACGCCGAGAACCGCTCGCAGAACTTCGGCCAGGTCCGCAACGCGTACATCCGGATCCTCAACCAGGCCGGTGGCGCGGAGATCGCCCGCTACGACCTGTCCGAGGACGCGGCGACGGAGACCGCGATGGTCTTCGGCGAGCTGTACCGCAACGGCGCGGAGTGGAAGTTCCGCGCGGTGGGCCAGGGCTACGCGTCCGGCCTCGCGGGCATCGCGCAGGACTTCGGGGTGAACGTCTAAGGACGGCCCCCCGAGGCGGCGCGGCACGCGCCTCTCGTCTCCGGCCCGGTCCGGAGCTTCACGAAGACCCCCCGACGGGTGTCGGGGGGTCTTCGTGTGCCGTCCGGTCCGCTCCGGGCCCCCGGCGGCCCCTTCGCCGGGCGGGAACACCCCCGCCGCCGCACCCCGCCCCCCGCGACTCCGCCTTGCGCGGTGCCCCGGGGACCATGCCCTACCGTGTCCCGCATGGTCGGGTCGTCCTTGTTGTGGGAGCGCAAGCGTGAGCGCACGCGGCAGGCTGTCATCGACGCCGCCGTGGACCTGTTCCGGCGCCATGGGTACGAGGGCACCACCGTCGCCGACATCGCCGCCGCCGCGGAGATCGGCACCCGGACCTTCTTCAGCTACTTCGCCAGCAAGGAGGATGTGCTCTTCCCGGAGAACGACGCCCGGGTCGCCGCCGTCCTCGCCGCGATCGAGACCCGCCGTCCGGACGAACGCCCCGTCGACATCCTGCTGCGGGCCCTGCGTGAGGCGAACGGGTCCGGCACCGAGCTGGCCGGTCCGACCACCCTGCTGCGGCTCCGGCTAGCCCGTACCGTCCCGGCGGTCCGGGGCAAGGCGCTCCAGATGCAGGCCGACGCGAGCACGGCCATCGCCCGGCGGCTCCGGGCGGCCTTCCCCGACCGGCTGGACGCCGTCCGGGCCGCGGCGCTGGTCGGCGCGTTCCTCGGGGCGGTCACCGGCGCCCTTCAGGTCCTGCTCGACGAACCGGGGGCACTGGACGACCCCGGGCGCCTCCAGCGGCGGATGCGGGAGGCCACCGAGAGCGCGCTGCGGCCGTGGGTCACGGCCACCGGGAGCGGTTGAGCGGCCCGCGGCGGTGCTCAGGGGCGGTCCGGCTTCCCCTCTCACCCAGGTAACCGGTCGGCTTCCCCTCCCCCCATTAGCCAGTCGGCTTGCCCTTCCCCCCCTCATCAGGCAGTCGGCTTCCCCTCCCCCAGCAGCCAGTTCTCCCAGAGGGGGGTGAGGTTCTTGCCGGGGGCCTTCGACTCCACCCAGGTCATGAAGTCCCGGGTGCTCGCGGTGGACTCGCGGTGGGTGGCGGGCCAGTCCCTCAGGAGGGCCTCGAAGGCGGGCTCGCCGAGCGCCTCCCGGATCTTGTGCACCACCATCGCCCCCCGGTCGTACACCGGGCGCCCGGAGATGTGCGCGGCGTCGGGCGGGTCGCCGGGCGGGAAGCTCCAGACGGCCCGGTTCTCGGCGGGGTCGGGGTAGTAGGTGCCGGAGTAGAGGGCGTCGAAGGTCTGCTGGGCCGTCAGGCCGCCCTGGTCCTCCTCCCACAGCCACTCCGCGTAGGTGGCGAAGCCCTCGTTGAGCCACATGTCCCGCCAGGTCTTCGGGGTGACCGAGTTGCCGTACCACTGGTGGGCGAGTTCATGGACGAGGAGGCGGACGGTGGGGGCGCCGGGGAAGACCGGGCGGTTCTGGGTCTCCAGGGCGTAGCCCAGGGCCCCCGCCCGGTCGACCACGGCCCCGGTGGAGGAGAAGGGGTACGGGCCGAAACGGCCTTGCGCCCAGCCCAGCACCTCCGGCAGTTGGGCCAGCACCGCACGGCTCGGCGCGGCCTCCGCCGGGTCCACGGCGGTGTGGACCGGCAGACCGTCCTCGGTCGAGGTCCGGCTCACCCGGTAGCGGCCGATCGCCACCGTCGCCAGATACGACGCCATCTGCTCGGTGGTCCGCCAGGTGAAGGTGGTGCGGCCGTCGGCCGTGCGCTGTCCGGCCGGCTCGCCGTTGGAGACCGCCGTGAGCCCCTCCGGCACGGTCACCGCGATGTCGTACGCCGCCTTGTCGGAGGGGTGGTGGTTGCCGGGGAACCAGGCCATCGAGCCCACCGGCTGGCCCAGCGCCAGCGCCCCGTCCGGGGTGGGCAGCCAGCCCTCCTTGGAGCCGTCCGGGTCCGTGATCGTGCGCGGCCGGCCCGCGTACGCCACCGCCACCCGGAAGTCGGCGCCCCCGGTCAGGCCGCCCGGCGGGTGGACCGTCAGCTCCTGGCCCTCGCGCTCCCAGCGGGCCTGCTCGCCGTCCACCTCCACGGTCTCGACCGTCAGGCCCTCCAGGTCCAGGTTGAAGGCGGAGAGGTCCTCGGCGGCCCTCGCCGTGAGCAGGGCCCGGCCGGTGAGGCGGCGGTCGCCGGGGGTGTAGGTGAGGTCGAGGGCGTAGTGGGTGACGTCGTAGCCGCCGTTGCCGGCCCGTGGGAAGTACGGGTCGCCGACGCCCGCCCCGCCCACGGCACCCGGCGCCCCGTCGGCCGTAGCGCAGCCAGCGGTCAGCGCGAGGCCGAGAACGAGGACAAGAGCCTTGAATCGGGGCACGTCTCTGATCCTAGGTCTGCCGTGACACCATCACCTCCGTGCTCGACATCGGCTACGCGCTCTCCAACCGCTTCCCGGACCCGCCCCAGACCGACTACCGCCGCGCCGATGTGCACGCGCTGCGGCACGATCTGTTCTGCGGCGATGTCTACCTCGCCGACACCGCGACGGACCGGGAGCTGTCCACAGCCTGGGGATGGGTGCCCGTGCTCGACTTCGCCTGGGCCCTGTGCGACATCGTCGAACGGATCGACCGCGACCCGGCCGGCTCCCGCGCCGCCCGCCCCCAGCACGCCGAGCTGGACTTCACCGAGTCCACCGACCGGATGTTCTTCGAGCGCCGCTTCGGCTGGGTGGACATCGACGCCGACTGGATGCCGGGCGACGAGCACCCGCTCAGCTTCGCCCACACCGAACTGCGCCGCGAGGCCCGTGACTTTCTGCACGATCTGCTGGCCGATCTGATCGACCTCCACGACGACCTCGGCGAGAACCCCGCGATCTGGACCCTCCAGGCCCGCTTCCCCCGGGTCTCGTAGACACCGGGCCGTCCCCCTACCCCCCTACCCCACCACCCTGATCCCCAGCTCCGCCGCCAGGACCGGTGCCAGTTCCAGGAGCTGGCCCGGGGAGACCACCGCGCCCGCCAGCCGGTCCACCCCGCGCGCGATGTCCAGCGAGACCGCGCCCCGCAGATCCACGTCCGTGAGCGTCGCCGCGCTGAAGTCCGCGCCCTTCAGCGTGCAGTCCACGAACTCCACCCGCTCCAGTCGGGCCCCGCCGAAATCCGGCTCGACCAGCACACACCCCTCGAACACCACATCCTTCAGCCGCCCCGAGCGGAAGTTGGCGTAGTCGATCTTCCCGCCCCGGATCAGCACCCGCTCCAGCACCGCCCCGTGCAACTGCACCCCGCCGAGCCGCGCCTCCCGCACCTCCACATCCCGCAGCGTCGCGTCCGCGAGGTTGGTGCCCACCCCGCGCGGCGCCTCGATCACCGAGTCCAGGAAGCGGGCGCGGTGCAGCCGGGTCTCGTCCAGCGCGCACCCCGTCAGCGCGCAGTCCATGAACCGCGCCCCGCCGCCGTCCGCCCCGCCGAAGTCGCCGTCCCGGAACGCCATCCCGTCGTAGTCGCCGTCCGGCTCCAGGCTCCCGCCCGCGAACGGGTCCAGGGCGGGCAGCCGCAGCTCCGGCCGCCGCGCCGGTCTCACCCGCGCCTCCCGCGTCTCCCGCGCCTCCTGTCCCTCGCCGCCCTCGCCCGCCGTCCGTCCCGCCGCTCGCCTCACCATCCCCCCATCCTGCACCCCACCACTGACAATCCCCCTGACCTGCGAAAACACCTGCGGCAGCGACTGCGAGGACACCGACCCCCGGCCCCGATGTCACATTCCCGCCGACTCCAGCGGTCGTACCCGAGAAACCCAACGCGAGCCCCATCCAAGGTCCATCGAGGCCCCATCCAAGGTCCATCCGAGCCCCATCCGCGCCCCATCCAGGACCCGCCCGAGTCACTCCAAGCCACCCCAAGCCACCGCAAGCCGTCCCAAGCCACCCCAAGGAGACGCCCATGCACCGCATCACCGTCATCGGCGGCGGATTCGCCGGGCTGACCGCCGCGATCAGTGCCGCCGAGGCGGGCGCCGAGGTCACCGTCCACGAGGCGCACCACACCCTCGGCGGCCGGGCCCGGACCACCGACGGCCCCTACCGGACGAACGACGGCCCGCACGCCCTCTACCACGGCGGCCCCCACTGGACCTGGCTGAGCCGCCGCGATCTGATCGGCCCCCTCGCCCCGGTCCCGGCCCGGGAGGCGGCCCGGTTCCGGCTGCGCCACCACGGCCGGCTGCGCCGGACCCCGCCCCTCGCCCTGCTCCGGCTGCTGCGCCACGGCACCCACCGGGCGCCCGTCGACATCGACTTCCTCACCTGGGCCACCGCGCGCGTCGGTGCGGAGGGCGCCCGTGCCGCCGCGCACTACGCGGCCGTCGCCCTCTTCCACCACGACCCCGGCGCGCTGTCCGCCGCGTTCGTGCAGGAGCGGCTGCGCCGGGCGGCCAAGCTGCCGCCGGAGGCGCACTACCCGCGCGGCGGCTGGGCCACGACCATCGACCGGATGGCGGCCCGCGCCTGGAACCTCGGCGTCCGGGTGGAGACCCTCTCCCGGGTCGACACCCTGCCCACCGGCACCCCCGTCGTCGTGGCGACCTCGCTGGCCGCCGCCCGCCGACTCCTCGGGGACTCGTCGCTGACCTGGCCGGGCGGCCGTACGGCCCTGCTCGACCTGGCCGTACGGACCCGCCGCGGCGACCCCTTCGTACTGTCCGATCTGGACGCGCCGGGCTGGCTGGAACGGTTCACCGCGCAGGACCCCACCCTCGCCCCGGCCGGCGAGCAGCTCATCCAGGGCCAGATCCCGATCGCCCCGCACGAGTCCCGCGCCGATGGCGTCGCCCGCGCCGAGCGGTTGCTCGACCTGGCCTTCGAGGGCTGGCGCGAGCGGGTGACCTGGCGGCGCGAGGCGGTCGCGCACGGCCGTACCGGCGCGGTGGACCTGCCCGGCACGAGCTGGCGCGACCGGCCCGCGGTGGACCGGGGCGACGGGGTCTTTCTGGCGGGCGACGAGGTGGCGGCGCCGGGGGTGCTGTCGGAGGTGTCGTTCACCAGCGCGCTGACGGCGGTGTCGCTGGCGCTGGGCCGGGACGGGACCGTACGCCGCCCGCGGCCCCGGGGCGACCGGCTTGACCTCAAGCGGACTTGAGGGCGGAGAGTCACGAGGGACGGCGGCGGGGGCGTCCGGCCGCACGGAACCCCGCCGACACCCTCGGCACCGGGCACCACCGCCGAGCACCACCACGCGTCACTGGCGGGGAGTCCGGCGGGACGCCCCCCACCACCGTCGCACCACCGCTCACCGGCACGCACCCGTGCCTGCCCGTCCACGCAGCCCCGGGGGGACCCTCATGCACGCCATCCGCCTCCACGCCTTCGGCCCCGCCGAGAACCTCACCCTTGAGCGGCTCCCCGACCCGGTGCCCGGCCCCGGACAGGTGCGGATCGCCGTCGCCGCGGCCGGGGTCCACCTCCTGGACACCGCCCTGCGCGCGGGCCTGCGGGGCCCGCTGCCCGAGCCGCCCGTGCTGCCCACCGTCCCCGGCCGGGAGGTCGCCGGGACCGTGGACGCGCTCGGCGAGGGGGTCGCCGGGGGGTGGCTGGGCAAGCGGGTCGTCGCCCACCTCGGGTTCGCCCCCGGCGGCTACGCGGAACTCGCCGTCACGGAGGCCGGACGCCTCCACGCGATCCCGGCCGGGCTCGACCCCGCCCAGGCCGTCGCCATGATCGGCACGGGCCGTACGGCGCTGGGCATCCTCCAGTTCGCCGAGCTGGGCCCCGGGTCGGTGGTCCTGGTCCCGGCCGCCGCGGGCGGCATCGGCACACTGATCGTGCAGTACGCGAAGAACGCCGGGGCGACCGTGATCGGGCTCGCCGGGGGCCCGGAGAAGACGGCCCGGGTGGCGGCGAACGGGGCCGACCTCGCCGTCGACTACCGGCGCCCCGACTGGTCCGCCGAGGTGCTCGCCCGTCTCGGCGGCCCCCGGGTCACCCATGTCTTCGACGGCGTCGGCGGCGAGGCCGCCCGCACCGCCCTCACCCTGCTCGCCCCCGGTGGGCAGCACCTGGTCTTCGGCTGGTCCGGCGAGGGACTGCACGACGGGGAGCCGTATCTCGTCGAAGGGGTCTCCGAGCAGGTGCTCGGCCCGGTGATGATGAAGCGGGCGGGCGGCGTGAACCCGGTGCGCGCCCTGGAGCTGCGCGCCCTCGCCGAGGCCGCCGCGGGCGGTCTCGTCCCCGCCGTCCAGCGCTTCCCGCTCGCCGCGGCGGCGGAGGCCCACCGCGCGCTGGAGACCCGGGGCACGACGGGGAAGGTCGTACTGGAGCCCTGACCGCGCCGCGGAAGGACACCCCATCCCGCCCGTCCCGCGAGCCCCCGACAAAGCCTGGGCAAAGCCGCCGGGGAGGGTCACCGTCCCGGATGCGGGTGGGGGGCATCCATGGTCGACTGAGCGGGTGAGTGGCACCCGGACAAACCGGACAGGTGAGCCCGCCGCGCAGCACGACCCCCGCCGCTGGTGGGGGCTGGTGATCATCGGCCTCGCCCAGCTCATGGTGGTCCTGGACGCCACCATCGTGAGCATCGCGCTCCCCTCAGCCCAGGCCGATCTGGGGATGTCCAACGGCAACCGGCAGTGGGTCATCACCGCGTACACCCTGGCCTTCGGCGGTCTGCTGCTGCTCGGCGGGCGGATCGCCGACCTGGTGGGCCGCAGACGGACCTTCGTGATCGGACTGATCGGCTTCGCCGGGGCGTCGGCGCTCGGCGGGGCCGCCGTCAGTTCCGGCATGCTCTTCGGCGCCCGCGCGCTCCAGGGCGTCTTCGCCGCCGTCCTCGCGCCCTCGGCGCTGTCCCTGCTGACGACGACCTTCACGGACCCCCGGGAGCGGGGCAAGGCGTTCGGCATCTACGGGGCCATCGCGGGCAGCGGCTCGGCGATCGGCTTCATCGTCGGCGGAGTGCTCACCGAGTACCTGGACTGGCGCTGGTGCCTGTACGTCAATGTGCCGATCGCGGTCGTCGCGGTGTTCGGCGCGCTGTCGCTGCTGCACGAGCAGCCCGGCCAGCCCGGCGCCCGGCTGGACATCCCCGGCGCGATCCTCGGCTGCGGCGGCCTGGTGGCCGTCGTGTACGGCTTCAGCGAGGCCGAGTCGCGCGGCTGGACCGACTCCCTGGTCCTCGGGCTGTTCGCGGGCGGGGTCGCGCTGCTGGCGGCGTTCGTGTGGTGGCAGACCAGGGCGCCCCGGCCGCTGCTGCCGCTGCACATCATCAAGGACCGCAACCGGGCCGGCTGCTTCCTCACCATGACCCTGGCCACCATCGGCCTGTTCGGTCTCTTCCTCTTCCTGACCTACTACCTCCAGGTCATCCTGGGCTACTCCCCGGTCAAGACCGGTCTGGGCTTCCTGCCGCTGACGGTGGCCATCATCATCGGCTCGACCCAGATCTCGGCCCGGCTCCTCCAGCATGTGGCGCCGCGCGCCCTGATGGTGCCGGGCATGCTGCTGGCCGCGGGCGGGATGCTGCTGCTGACCCGGATCACGGTCCACTCCGACTACGCCAGCGAGATCCTCCCGGCGCTGACGCTGATGGGCCTGGGCATGGGCCTGACCTTCATGCCGGTGTTCGCGACGGCCACCGCGGGGGTCGCCCCGCAGGACTCCGGGGTGACCTCGGCGACCGTCAACACCTCCCAGCAGGTCGGCGGTTCCATCGGCACCGCCCTGCTGAACACCATCGCCACCACCAGCACCACGGCCTACATCACCGCCCATCTCCTCAACCCCGCCGACCGCGCCCGGGTCGTCGCCGAGGGCACGGTCCACGGCTACACCACCGCGATCTGGTGGGCGGCCGGGGTGATGGTCCTGGCGGGCCTGGTGGCCGGTCTGATGGTGACGGCGAAGGCCCCGAAGTACGAGTCGAGGACCAGCAGCCCGGTCCCGGAATCAGTGCGCTGAGCCTCCGGCGAGGTCGCCGGTCACCGGTGGCCGGTCGTGCGGGAGGGCGCCCCCCGTCCGGCGGACTGAAGGCGCCCTCCCGCATCCCGGCGATGCCTCAGCAACGCCTCAGCGATGGCGGTGCGGGACGCCTGTTCGGGCAGGCCGAGCAGCGGCACGCTCGGGGCGGCGCCGGAGGTCGAGCCGCCCGCCGCGCACGGCCGACCGGCCGTCGAAGTACCGGCCGCAGCCGTCGGCCGCCGGAGTACCGGCCGCAGCCGTTGGTCCGGGAGGCGTTGCAGAGGGCGGGTACCGCAGTGGTGGTGGCGCCGGTGGCGAGTGGCGAGGAGCCCGCCGGACCCGGAGTCGGACCCCGACCCGGACCCGGAGCCGGTCAGTCCCGCCCCGCCACCCGGTCCGCGATCCGGGCCAGCCGGGAGGAGCGCGCGGCCGATGCCGTGGACTCCCGCCGGTCGGCCGCGCGGTAGGTGGCGTACATGCCCTGGACGCCCAGCCAGCGCAGCGGCTCCGGCTCCCACTTGCGGACCCGGTGCCCGACCCACGGCAGCTCGGTGAGCGGGGTCCGCCCGCCCTGCCCCGCGTCCTGCTGGACGAGATCCCGCAGGGTGCGGGCGGCGAGATTGGCGGTGGCGACACCCGAGCCGACGTAACCGCCCGCCCAGCCCAGCCCCGTCGACCGGTCCAGGGTGACGGTCGCGCACCAGTCGCGCGGCACGCCCAGCACCCCCGACCAGGCGTGCGCGACCCGGACCGGGGCCAGCGCCGGGAACATCCGCACCAGGATCTCGCGCAGCGCCGTGATCGTCGCCGCCTGGGTCCGGCCGTCGTTGTCGGTGCGCGAGCCGAAGCGGTACGGCACTCCGCGCCCGCCGAGCGCGATCCGCCCGTCGGCCGTGCGCTGGGCGTACATATAGGCGTGGGCCAGGTCGCCGACGGTCTCCCGTCCGTCCCAGCCGACGGCGGCCCACTGGTCGTCGGTGAGCGGCTCGGTGGCGATCATCGAGGAGTTCATGGGCAGCCAGGTGCGCCGCTGGCCCTTGAGGGAGGCCGTGAAGCCCTCGGTGCAGCGCAGCACGTACGACGCCCGGACGGTGCCGTACGGGGTGACCGCGTGCCGGGGCCGGATCTCGGTGACCGGCGTCGACTCATGGATGATCACGCCGAGCGCCTCGACGGCCGCCGCGAGCCCGGTGACCAGCTTCACCGGGTGGATCCGGGCGCCGTGCGGGGTCCAGGACGAGCCGACGGCATCGCTCACCCGTACCCGGGCGGCCGTCTCCTTGGCCCCGTACAGCTCGCGGTCCTGCTCCCCGTACGACAGCTCGTGCGCGTGATGGGCCTTCAGCCGGGCGAGTTGCGCCGGACTGCACGCCACCTCCAGCACACCCCCCTGATGGATGTCGGCGTCGATGCCCTCCGCCGCCGAGACCCGCACCACCTCCCCCACGGTGTCGTTCATGGCCCGCTGGAGCCGTACGGCGGCGTCCTTGCCGTGCAGCCTCGCGTACCGGTCGCGGCCCGCGACGCCGTTGTAGAGCCAGCCGCCGTTGCGGCCGGAGGCCCCGTAGCCGCAGAACTTCTGCTCCAGCACGGTGATCCGCAGGAAGGGCGCGGCCCGCTTGAGGTAGTAGGCCGTCCACAGCCCGGTGTACCCGCCGCCGACGATCACCACATCCGCCTCGGCGTCACCGGGCAGCGGCTCCCGGGGCGGGGGGAAGCCGTCCTGGGCGTACCAGAAGGAGACACCGCCGTTCACGACACCGCCGTTCACAACACCGCTGTTCCCGACACTGCTGCTCATGGCGGGGACGGTAACCCGTGTCCAGGGCACCTGTCTCCTTCGGATTTCGTGTTTTTCGGCGCCGGGACCCGGCGAAATGATGGTGAGAGACGGGGTGGACATCCGTAGGGTCCGGGCTGTGACCGAGATCCCGGAGCAACTGGCCACCGCCCAGGCCCTGCACAACGGCGACGCCGGACGCGCCTTCCTGGCCCGCCTCCCCGCCCTGGCGGCACACACCCTGGCCCACTGGAACCTCCGCCCCGACGGCCCCCCGATGAGCGGGATGACGGCGCTGGTCCTCCCGGTCGTCCAGGCGCCGCCCCACGCCACCCCCGCCGTCCTCAAGCTCCCGTTCCGCGACGAGGAGACCGCGGCCGAACCGGCGGCGCTGCGCGCCTGGGACGGCGACGGCGCGGTCTGCCTCCTGGCCCACGACCCGGCGACCGGCGCCCTGCTCCTGGAACGCCTCGACCCCACCCGCACCCTCGCCGACCTCCCCGACCCCCACGAGGCGGTCACCGTCATCGCCCGCCTCCCCAAGCCCCTCTCCGGCGACCCCGAGTGGGGGTAGGAGGAAGGCGTGTGGAGTGCCCGGTAACGGACGCGGGCACGGGCACCTGCGCGGGTAGGGGTACAGGCACCGGTCCAGGTCCAGGTCCAGATCCAGTTCCAGGTACAGCCACCGACACGGACACACCCCCACCCCCGCGAAGGAATCCCCATGAACGCGAGCACGCCCCCGCCCCCCATCGCCAGGACCTCCGCCGGTGTCGTGCGCGGGCGGAGCGAAAGCGGTGGTCTGGCCGTGTTCCGGGGGGTCCCGTTCGCCGGGGCGCCGGTGGGTGAGGCACGGTTCGGGGCGCCGCGGCCCGTGGTCGCCTGGGACGGGGTCCGGGACGCCCTCGACTTCGGCCCGATGCCCCCGCAGACCCCGCTGGGCCCGCCCTTCCCGGTCCCGCCGCCGACCTCGTACGACTGGCTGACGGTGAATGTGTGGACCCCGGCGCCCGATCCGGCGGCCCGGCGTCCGGTGCTGGTGTGGGTCTACGGCGGGGGCTACGCGGCGGGCTTCTCCGCTGGGTACGACGCCGGGCGGCTGGCCCGGCAGCGGGGGACGGTCGTCGTCACCTTCAACTACCGGGTGGGGATGGAGGGCTTCCCCCGGTTCCCCGACGCCCCCGCCAACCGGGGGCTGCTCGACCAGGTGGCGGCCCTGCGCTGGGTGCGGGAGAACATCGCCGCGTTCGGGGGCGACCCGGACCGGGTGACCGTCTTCGGGGAGTCGGCGGGCGCCGGTTCGGTCGCCGCGCTGCTGGCCATGCCGAGCGCGCGGGGCCTCTTCCACGGGGCCATCGCCCAGAGCGTGCCGGGGACGTACTTCTCCCCAAGCCTCGCCGCCGACATCACCTCCGCCCTGGTGGCCCCCCTCGGCCTCCCCCCGACGGCGGCGGCCCTGGCCTCGCAGGATCCCCATGAACTCGCGCGGTCGGCCGCCGCGCTGCTGCCCGCCATGAGGGAACACCGGGACCGCTGGGGGGTGGTGGCGCACACCGTCACCCCGTTCTCCCCGGTGGTGGACGGCGAGGTGCTGCCGCAGGCGCCCTGGCAGGCACTGCGGGAGGGCGCGGCGCGGGACGTCCCGCTGATCGTCGGGCACAACCGGGACGAGTTCCGGCTGTTCCACGTCCTGAGCGGCGGCGGCCCGGACCGGACCACGCCCGAGCAGACCCGTACGGCCCTGGAACTCTTCGGACCGGGCCCGGCCCCCGAGTCCGCCTACCGCGCGGCCTTCCCCGACGCCTCCGACGACGACCTGTGCGTCCTCGTCCAGTCCGACTGGACCTTCCGCATGCCCACCCTCCATCTGGCCGAGGCCCAGGTGACCGGGGGCGGCCGGGCCCATGTCTACGAGCTGACCTGGCCGGCCCCGGCGGACGGCGGCGCCCTGGGCGCCTGCCACGGCCTGGACGTCCCCCTGACCTTCGGCACGTACGACGGCATCGCGGAACTCTTCGGGCTGCGGCCCACACCGGAGGCGGAGGCGGTCTCGGAGCAGTTCCGCTCGGCGTGGACGGCGTTCGCGGAGGAGGGCACGCCGGGCTGGCAGCCGTACGACCTCCGGTCGCGTCAGGTCCGGATCCTGGACACGCGGGGGAGGACGGCGGGGGATCCGGAGGGGGTGGCCCGGGGGTTGTGGGAGGGGCATGTGTTCGGGGTGCTGGGGCTCGCGGGGGGCGCGGAGGCCGCGGGGGGCTGACCTTCCCGTCCGGCGGGGCCGCGCTGTGGGTGGCAGGCGGGGTCGCCCGTGACCGGCCGACGGACGGGCAGGCGGGCGGGTCGGGGGTCAGGTGTCCGGATGGGCTGCCGCCAGTTCCCGGAGACGGCGGCGGATCGCGTCCGTCGTGCGGTGGTCCTGGGCCTCGGCCGTGGTGAGGGCGGTGCGCAGCTCGGCGTGGGCCGCGGCGGGGTCGCCCGCGGCCGCGAGCACCTCGGCCAGCACGAGCTGCGCCTCCACCGCCTCGTCCAGGGCCCGGGTCCGCACGGCCGTCTCCACCGAGGACCGCAGGTGTTCCTCGGCGGCGGCGAACCGTCCCGCTTCGAACTCGCTCTGGCCGATCCCGCGCAGCGCCTGGATCTGCTGGTGGGCGGCGCCGATGTCCTGGGCGACCCGAAGGCCCTCGGTGAGCAGGCCGACCGCCTCGTCGCGGTCGCCCTGACGGCGGTGGGCCTCACCCATGCTGATCAGGGTGTCCGCCTGGCTCTTGCGGTCGGCGAGGGACTGGTACACCGGGAGCGCCTCCCGGCACAGGGCCAGCGCCCCGGCGGTGTCCCCGAGTTCGCTCAGGACATCGGCGAGGCTGAGCCGGGCCGTGGCCTGCTCGTACCGGTTGCCGATGGTGTCCAGCAGGGACACCGCCTCCTCGAACGCCTCCCGGGCCCGGTCGAGCTGGCGGGTACGGAAGAGCCGGTCACCGATGTTGTTCAGGGCGATCCCGGCCGACCTCCGGTCCCCGGTCCGCGCGAATCCGTCCCGGGCGCTCTCGAAGTGGGCGAGGGCCCCGTCGTTGTCGCCGAGGTGGAGCCGGGCGACGCCCATGTTGTTGTGGAGGCGGGCCTGGTACCAGATGTCCCCGGAGGCGACCTTGATGGCGTAGGCCCGCTGGAAGTGGTCGAACGCGGAGGCGTGTTCACCGCGGTGCCACTCCATCGCCCCGACCGCGCGCAGCGCCTCCGCCTCGGCGTCGCGGTCACCGGTGTCGCGGGCGATCAGCAGCGCCCGGCGTCCCGCCTCGGCGGCCTCCGGGTACTGGCCGGTGCTGGCGAGCGCGTCCGACAGGTCGAGCAGGGCGCGACCGAGATCCTCCGGTCGGTACCCCGTCCCCTCCCCCGTCCGCTCCGCGTGCGCGACGGCCAGTTGGAGCACGTCCACCGTCTCCTGCCAGTAGCACTCCGCGTTGAGGAATCCCGCGAGGCAGAAGGCGACCCGGGCGGCGGGGGCCTGGTGGCCCTGCGCGTCGGCGAAGCGCACGGCCGCCAGCATGTTCTCCCGCTCGTCGGCCAGCCACGACCGGGCGGAGGGGGCGTCGGGCCAGTCGGGGCCGTGGGGCGGCCCGGCGGCGGTGGGTTCCTCGGTGGTCCGCAGCCGCCGTGGGAACGCGAGGCGGTCGGCCCGCTCGACCGCCTGGACGTAGAACCCGATCAGCCGCCGGGCGATCTCGTCCCGCGTCCCGTCGTCGTCCTCGGACTGCGCCAGCCGGTGCGCGTACTCCCGCAGCAGGTCGTGGTACTGGTACCGGTCCGCCACCGGCTCGCGCAGCAGATGGCAGCCGAGCAGGCTCTCCAGCAGCCGCTCGGTCGCGTCCGGGGGCAGGCCGAGGATCGCGGCGGCGACGGGGACGGTGAAGTCCGACCCCGGGTGCAGGCTCAGATGGCGGAAGGCGACGCGCTGCGGCCTGGTCAGGGTGCGGTAGGAGAGGTCGAAGGCCCGTGCCATGTCGTGGTCGGCGGTGTCGTGGATCTCGCCGAGCCGGCCGGGGGTGCGGGCCAGCCGTCCGTGCAGGGTGGCGAGCGTCCAGGCGGTGCGGGTCTGGAACCGGTTGGCGACC
Organism: Streptomyces sp. NPDC093252; assembly: GCF_040683675.1. Lineage (NCBI taxonomy): Bacteria > Bacillati > Actinomycetota > Actinomycetes > Kitasatosporales > Streptomycetaceae > Streptomyces > Streptomyces sp. NPDC093252. The sequence continues at coordinate 519,021 of NZ_JBFBEM010000003.1, forward strand.
AGCTCGATGGCCAGCGGCAGCAGCCCGCACAGTTGGACGATCTCGGCGACCGCCGCGAGGTCGTGGGTGCGCTGCTCACCGGCGAACCGGCGGAACAGCGTGATCGCGTCCCCCGTCGGCAGCACGTCCAGGGGCACCGAGCGGGCGGCGGGCAGTCCCGTGAGGTGGCGGCGGCTGGTGAGGATGAACAGCGACCCGGTGGGGCCCGGGAGCAGGGGCCGGACCTGCCCGGCGTCGGCCACGTCGTCGAGGATGACGATCGCGCGGCGCTCGGCCAGCAGGCTGCGCCACAGGTCGGCCTGCTCGTCGAGGGCGACGGGGACGTGCGCGGCGGGCACGCCGAGGACGCGCAGCAGTGTGGTGAGCGCCGCACCGGGTGGGAGCGGCTCCTGGAGCGGGGAGTGCGCGCGCAGGTCGAGGTAGATCTGGCCGTCGGGGAAGCGGTCCGCGAGCTGGGCCGCGGTGTGCACGGCGATGGCGGTCTTCCCGACCCCGGCCATGCCGTGGACGGTCTCCAGCAGGACCACCGAGCCGTCCGTCCCGTCCAGCGAGTCGATGAGCGCGTGCAGTTCCGCGTTCCGGCCGATGAGCGGCTGCTGGCTGGGGAGGTTGCGCGGCGCGTGGTCCCGGACCGGCCCGGCCGGGCGGACGACGACGGCGGCGGCGACCGCCACCGGCTCGCGCCCGGCAACCGTGACGGCGCCCGCCGTCGCCTCACGCCCGGCAGCCGTGAAGACGCCCGCCGTCGCCTCACGCCCGGCAGCCGTGAAGACGCCCGCCACCGGCTCACGTCCGACCACCCCGACGGCGCCCGCCGCAGGCTCACGCCCGGCCGCCGTGGCCGGTCCCACCAGGTCGGTCAGGGCCACCGTGGCGGGCCCCACCAGGTCCGTCAGGGGCACATGGTTGAGCACCCCCCGGTTGATCCGCTCCAGCGCGGGGCCGGGACGGGCCCCGTAGTCGCGCAGCAGGGCGCGGCGGGCCTGCTCGTAGACGCGCAGGGCGTCGGTGTGGCGGCCGTTGCCGTAGAGGGCGAGCATGAGCTGACCCAGCAGCGTCTCGTCATGGGGATGGTGTGAGGCGAGGTCGGACAGCTCGGCCACCATGCCCCGGTACCGGCCCAGCCGCAGTTCGGCCGCGATCCGGGTGATGGTGGCGGACAGCCGGCGTTCGGCGAGGGTGCGCCGCGTGGTCTCGGCCCAGACACCGGGCAGTCCGGCCAGCGCGTCGCCCGCCCAGAGCGCGTCGGCGGCGCGGAAGAGATCCACCGCCCGCGGGTCGTCGCTGCCCCCGGCGACCTGCACGAGCCCCTGGAAGCGGTGCCAGTCCACGCGCTCGGAGTCGGCTTCGAGGGTGTAGGTGCGGGCGCGGCTGACGATGTGCGGGGCGCCGCGGGTGTCGTCGGCCTTGCCCAGCCGTTTGCGCAGCCGGGAGATGTAGGTGTGCGTGTTCTCGCGGGCGTTGGGCGGCGGTTCGCCGTCCCACATGCGTTCCGCGAGCGCGTCCAGCGCCATCGGGCGCCCGATGTCCAGGGCGAGGGCGGCCAGCAGGGCCCGCTCCTTCACCGATCCGAGTTCCAGGCGCGCGCCCTCGACCCACAGCGCCACCGGCCCGAGTAAATGGATATCCACCAGCGCCCCTCCTCGCTGGTCCGACCCTGATTCTGAGCATGACACGCAGCGGGGGACCCCACCAGGGCCCCCACCCCTGCCCGGCAGCATCTGTCCGAATTGCCGTCCCTCACCGGGCCGCGCGCCGCCGCGCCCTTCATCCGGCGATTGTTCGGGGTAGACCGCAGGAGACCGCATGTGACAGAGGCTGACCGAGGTCGCCACTCAGGGAGGACGATGAGTGAGTCGCCGCAGGGCACGCATCGCAACAGCATCGGTGGCGAGGCCCGGTTGAGCGGGCTCACCATCCAGGCCAGGGACATCACGGGCGGTGTCCATGTGCACGCCGCACCCCGGCCGGTTCCCCGTCAGCACCCACCGGTTCCCGGCCATTTCATGGACCGGCGGACAGACCTCGAAGCCCTGGACCGGCTGCTGGACCGGCACGGGGGAGCGGACACGGGCGGGCCGCTGATCGTGGTCGACGGCCCGGCGGGCATGGGCAAGACGACCCTGGTCTCCCGGTGGCTGGCCGGGCGCGCGGCCGACTTCCCCGGCGGGCTGCTCTACGCGGACCTGCGCGGCCACACCGAGGAGGGCCCCGCCGCGCCGGGCGAGGTGCTGGGCCGCTTCCTGCGCTCGCTGGGCGCGACCTCGGTACCCGCCGACCTCACCGACCAGCAGGCGCTGTGGCGCTCGCAGTCGGCGGGGCTGAGGGCCGCGGTGATCCTCGACAACGCGTTCACCGCCGCGCAGGTGCGCGCCCTGCTGCCGGCCGGGCCGGGCGGGGCGGTGGTGGTGACCAGCCGGCGCCGGCTGACCGGCCTCGTCCTGGACGGGGCGCACTTCCACCACCTGGCCGGGCTCGACGCGGCGCACGGGGTGGCACTGCTCACCCGGGGCATCGGCGCCGACCGGGTGGCGAGCGAACTGCCCGCCGTGGAACGGGTCGTGAGCCTGTGCGCCGGGCTGCCGCTGGCCGTCTGCCTCGCCGCCGCGCGGCTCGCGGCCCGCCCCGGACAGCCCGTCGCGGCACTCGCCGACGCGCTGGCCCCCGGCGCGGAGGGGCTGGCGGCACTGGACATCGAAGGGGAGACCACGGTGAGCAAGGCACTGGACGCCTCGTACGCGGTGCTCAGCGACGGCTCCGCCCTGCTCTACCGGAGACTCGGCCCCCTGCCGCTGCCCGCCTTCGACCTCCTGACCGCGGCGGCGGCCTGCGCCGAGTCCCCGCGCTGGGCGGCCCGCGGGCTGGACGAACTCACCGAGGCCAACCTGGTGGAGAACACCGGTCCCGACACCTACCGCTTCCACGACCTGGTCCGCGTCCACGCCCGCGAGCGGGGCACGGGGGACGGCCAGGCGGCCAACGACGAGACCCTGCGCCGGGTCTGCGACTGGCACCTGCGGGTCACGACCGCCGCCGAACAGCGCCTGACCCCCGCCCAGTTCGTCCTCCCCCGCGACTACACGCACACCTTCACCGCGGCCGAACCGTTCACCGACGACGCCGGCGCCCTCGCCTGGCTGGACGCCAAGCGGCACGACCTCATGACGCTGACCCGTACCGCGGCCTCGCGCGGCTGGCACCGGCCCGCCTGGCAACTGGTCGACGCCATGTGGCCGCTGTTCCTGCGGCTGCGCCACTACGACCTGTGGATCGAGGCCCACCGCATCGGCCTGGCCGCCGCCCGCGCCGACGGCCATCCGGAGGCCGTACGGCAGATGCTCAACTCCGGCGCCATCGGCCTGAACTCCGCGGGCCACCGGGACGAGTCCGTCGCCTGGTACGAGGAGTCCCTGGCCGCCGCCCGCGCCGCGGGTGACGACAGGGACGCCGGCCAGGCACTGCTGGGCCTGGGCCGCTGCCACCGCGAGGCGGGCCGCCCGGAGGAGGCCGTGCCCTATCTCGAACAGGCCATCGCGACCTGGGAGGACTGCGGCTACCCGCGCGGAGTCGCCCTCGCCCGCACCGCGCTGGGCGAGATCGCCCTCGACCTGGGCCGCACCACCACCGCCGAGGCCGCGTTCACCCGGGCCCACAGGGAACTGCTCGCCCTGAACGACCCGCACGACGCGGCCCGCGCCCTCGCCTACCTCGGCCGGACCCAGTTCCTCGCGGGCGACCACACCTCCGGCACCGCCCGGATGGAGGAGGCGCTCGCCGTCTTCACCTCCTCCGGGGCGGTGCACTGGCAGGCCCGCACACTGGAAATGCTGGGCCACAGCGCCCACGAACGCGCCGACCACACCAGGGCCCGAACCCTCTGGACCGAGTCCCTGACCCGCTACGAGATCACCAGTCCGGGCGACGCGCGGCGATTGCGGGTACTGCTGGGGCGGGGGCCTGGGCCGGGACAGGGATCGGGTCAGGGACAGGGACCGGGTCAGGGACAGGGACCGGGTCAGGGGCAGGCGCCGGACGGGCACGACCCGCAGTGACCCCACCCACGCCGGACCCCGCCGCGAGGTAGCCGTCCGTCAGCGCGGCCAGGCTCCCGCCCGCCACCAGCCAGGCGTGCAGACACGAGGGCAGCAGCGGATGCCCGGTCACGGCGGGGGCCAGCAGCACCGGCCGGCTCTCGCGGGGCGTACGGACCGCCCAGCCGCCCCCCACCAGCGGAACCGCGACGACGACGGCAGCGGGACACCGCGCGGCCGTCACCGCCAGCCGATGCAGCGCCGTACGAACGGACCGCGGCCGACTCCCTGTCACCACATCGGCGACCCCTGACCGCCACCCACCCGAGCCTCCCGGGTCCCCCGGATCCCCCAGATCCCCCAGATCTCCCGGATCTCCCGGATCTCCCGGATCCAGATCGGCATCCACGACGAAGTGCTCGTCGAACACCGCGCGCCGGTCATCCGGGCGGCCGGACCGCGCGAGCAGCAGAAGACACCGCCCGTCGGCCCGAACGCGCAACAGCAGAGGGGACAGAGGGGACTCCTCTCCGCGCCAGAGGGCACCGCGAGCCCCACAGGGGGAGCAGCAGGACGCCGACGGAGACGACTCCCCTCCACAGCAGGACGTCCCGCCCCCGAGGCCCGCCCCAAAGGCCCCCGCCGCCCGCTCCAGCGCCGAGAACCCGGAGCCGAGTGCCTCGACACCCGAACCGAGCACCCCGACACCCGAACCGACTCCCCCGGCATCCGAGCCGACTCCCCCGGAAGGGGACCGCCTCCCCGGCGCCGTCCACGCCTGGACGGTGACGAAGGCGGTCATGCCGCGCCCCGCCGGGTCCCCGTGAGCGCCCCCAGGGAGGGCGGCTCCGGCAGCAGGCCGGTCACCGGGCGGTGGGCGGGCTCACTCAGCCCCATCACCCGGTACATCAGCCGTCGCATGTTCCCGGCGAAGCGCCCCGGTTCGGAGGTGATCCGCGCGGCGATGGCCGCCCGCTCCTCCGTGCGCCGCTCGCCGGCCGCGTACTTCAACTGCTCCAGCAGCGGGTGGCTCGCGGACAGGGCGGGCGCGAACTCCGCGAGGGCGGCGGCGGGTGACGCCGGGTTGATCTCCCCCTCGGGGGAGCCGGTCATCAGCAGTGCCGCCTTGGTGAGCGTCCCGTACAGGGTGACGGAGCCGTGGTCGCCGATGATCCAGTCCGCCGCGATCAGCACACTCCGCCAGTCCGCCTCGGGGGGTACGAGCGCGATCCCCGCCTGCCGGCAGCGCGGGAGCCACGCCCGTACCTGCCAAGCGCTGTGCCGGGACCAGACGTTGGGGTGCATGAGCAGGGCGGTGCGATGGGTGTCGCCGGGCAGTTCGAACATCAGCCGCGGCAGAAGGGCCTCGAAGCGCGCGAAGGTGGACTGGGGTCCCCAGGTGGAGACCGGCACCACCAGCTTCTGCCCCGGCTTCAGCCCGAGTGCGCGCCGGTAGGCGCGGCGCAGCGGCAGACTCGCCACGATCCGGTCGTGCACCGGGTCACCGACGACCTCGGCGTACGGCAGTGCCTCCGGGCAGAGCCGGGCCAGCTCCGCCAGCTCCGCCTCGTGGGGCAGCACCACCGCGGCCGGGGCGCGCCCGGCCGGGAGCAGGTCGCTGCGGCGCATGCCCGCGACGCCGTTGGTGTCCGCGTCCCGCAGCCCGGTCACCCGCTTCAGATACCCGGCGCCGTGCGGCATGGTGATCAGCGGCGCCCGCAGGTGCTCGACCCCGCCCCGCCCGGCGGCGAGCGCGAGATCGAACTCCGTGCGCACGGCGTCCTGCCAGGGCAGCACGGAGCAGCCCAGCCGCGCGAGAAAGGCAGGTACCTCGCGCCCGAAGACGTGCGGCGGCGCGGTGAACACCACCTGGACCCGGAAGTCCCCTTCCAACTGCGACAGCACGTCGATGAGCCGCTTCGCGTAGGTGACCGTGTGGGCCACCGCGAGCACGGTCCTCCGCTCGACAACCGTCCGATACTGGCGCGCTACCGCCCCTGATCGTGATTCCATCATCCCCAACGCCGACACGACGTCCCCCAGTCATCTCCCTGCGCGGGCCACCCCGCTGCCTCCGGGGACATGCCCGACACCCCGGACGAAACCCTTGCCGGGCCCTTGCAGGAAGCTTGCAGATCCCTGACGGAGCCCTGAGGGAACGGGGAGAGGGGTTTCACCGGCCCCCCTTCGCAGGCCCGAAGGAGACATGACGATCGTCTCCGCCCGCCCGCCTTCCCCGCCGGGCAGGGGCAGCAGCCACTCACCACCAGCACCCTCAACGTCCCCGAACTCGCCCTGCACAGCCGGAATTTACATTCAAGCTCCCTGTGTATATAAGATGATCTTCGGCACACCGATCACCAGCCTGAAGGGGCTCCTGGGCTCGTGCACAACTCCGCAGCAGGCACTTCCTTCGGGCTCGGCATAGCCCTGGCGGGGGCAGTGGTCCTGGTAACCACGGTCGGCGTCCAGGACGCCTCCGCGGCCACACCCCCGGTCGTCCGCCCCGCCACCCTCAGCACGCCATCGCCGACGGCCACCACACCCCCACCGCAGCCCATCACCTGGCGCATCACCCCACGCCCGGCCCCGCCGGTCATCCGCATCCCCGACCGGTCGATCTCACCGTACAAGTGCATCCTGATCTGATGGCCAGGGCAGGCGCCTGACCCCAGATGCACCTCGCGGGGGGCGGCAGCAGTCGCCGGACCACACCGGATACACGGCCAACCGCCCACCCACCCGGCAGCCGCGCTCGAAGGTCTACGGCCTACGTCGACGCCCCGCCATGCCGCCGTTCGCACCCGTCGTACCGCACGTGCAGACGACGCAGTTCTCGCAACGCGGCAACGGGAAACGGGTGCTCGACCCACTTCGCCCGGTAGCCGTCCTTCCCATGGAGCCGGATCACCGCATCAGCGGCCTCCAGGACAACGTGCCCGAGAAGGCCGAGGGGCTGGGTGGAGGCCCAGGAGAGTGTGCCCGCCCGATCCGGCGCGTCGACGCTGGTGAGCAGGTCGGGAAACCGGTAGATCGCGATGTCGACGTCCGAGCCACTCCGCCGCAGAACCCATCGCGCCTCGGCCGGCTCAAGATCGAAAGAGAAACGCCGAACGGCGTTGTCATCGCCATACAGCCCCGCGACCCCCTGAAGCACATCCGCAAGGGCGTCCGTGCCGTAGCTGGCGAAGTCCTTCCACTCCGCCACACCGTCCGCGATCCGGCAGGTCGCCCACCCGGAACCCCCGAGTTCCCAACCGAACTCAAGCCGACCCATCCCGCCACCCCCTGCCGATGCCCTCTCCCGGAGACGGTACAGGGGCACTGCGCACGCCCCTTCCGCGGGCCGACCTGTCGGGCCAGCCTCCCTGGAGAACCTCAGATCACCACAACCACAGCTCCGGGAGCGCAGGATGGGCGGAGCCACCATGTCCGGCAGTTCGCCTGGCCGCCGCGCATCCAACGCACGCTGCCGCCTGCCCGGCTACGCGCAGCCGAACCATGCGCTTGAAAGACCCTGACGGGACACCACCCTCCACAACGCCTTCCGCAAGAATGGAGCAGGCAGCCAAAGGGGAGTCCAGCAGCAAGCACACAGGTCACAAATTGCCCTATATGCCAGCAAGGTCGGAGTTTGGCAAAGTGAGTAAAATCCTCACCCGCCACTAGCAACAGCACAGGTCGGCTCCTGTGGTCCCCGCGCATGCGGGGGTGGTCCCGGCAACCACGCAATGAACTGCGTTTCGTTTTCGTGGTCCCCGCGCATGCGGGGGCGGTCCCGAACTCACCGCGCGCGGGCATGTCAACGTAGGCGCCCTCCCGAACTCCCAGGCCACCGAAAGCGACCAACCCGCTCCTCGACTCCTTGGAGGCGCCCCCGCACCCACACCACCCCCGAAGCCCCGTCCCGCCCGACTCGCCGGCCCCGTGTACTGGGTCACCCCCACGCCACCTCGCCGACGGCGGGCTGGGCCGAGACCGGTCATCGTCGCCGGTGCGCCGCACACCACCTGTGGGTGACCATGAATCGGCCACCTTTCGCTTCCGCTCCCTCCCGCTCAGGGGCCGGGTCCTCCACCCTGGGCGAACTCTCCGTGACGGTGGCCTTGTTGACTGTGAGGGAAGCGACCAGGGAGGCGGACCGCCATCCGCGTGCCCCTGCCGAAATGCCGATTGTCCTACGACATGCCCCGCACCGGGAATGCGCACCCCCGCAGGCGGCGACAGCAGGCCCAGGGGTGTGCATGTGCCCACGTGGACATATCACCGACAGTGAACGAGCCCCCGCCCCGAGTGGGGTGGAACTGAGCGAGCCCGCCCGACAGGAACAGCCGTCGCGGATGGTGTGACACGGGCAGCCTGCCGTGCAGGACCGGACTCGGCTCGAAGCGCCCAAGGAGAGAAACATGGCAACTCTACGTGTCGGTTCGGGAAAGACCGTTCCCGGTGAGGGCTGGCGGCTCTATGGCCAGGAAGGGGTGTACATCGACGTGGACACCTCTAACGCCTACTTCGCCGGAACCCCCGTCTACCACGCCTCGATCTACTCCACCGGCGGCAGCCAGCTCTGGACCCATGGTGCCCACGGCATCTACCAGGTGACGGCCAGCGGCTTCCGCCTCTACCTGCGCTGGGTCGACGACGCGAAGCGCAACGGCCGCCAGCTCACTCCCGAGACGTGCCGCGAACTGGGCTTCTACGTCGCCTGGAGCGGCATCGACGAGCCGTAGGCACGCGCCGGAGAGGTCCGGCGCGGCGGGGTGCGGCCCGGTTCCGGTCCCGGGACCGGGCCGCACCCTTGCCGCGCGGCGTCCCCGGCCCTCCAGTGCGTGAGGGGAACGGCATCCGTCCGCCCATCAGGGCCGACGGATGCCGTTCCCCGCCTCCGCCGTACTGGTGATCACCGGCTCGCCATCCGGCCCAGGCACCGAATCGCCTTCGGGACGTCCGTCGTCGGAGCCCTTCCTCGCGGTCGGGACCCCGGCCCCCGATGGCCCGTTGGGCGGGTGATCCATTCCGTATCTCTCGTGATTCCCGGAGACGACGCGATGCGCCTTGCCGCCCGTATCACCGCAGGTCCTGTCCTGGTGCTCGGGGCCCTGACCGGCCCGGCCGGGAGCGCGAACGCCGCCGCGCAGCGACGGTGGACGCCGTCGGACCGGGCCCGCCGGAGCGTTCGTCTCCGTCAGACGCCGTTGGCGTGCAGCCATTCGACGAGGTGGGCCTTGGACCATGGTCCGATCTTGGTGCCGATGACCTTGCCGTCCTTGAAGAGGAGATGGGTGGGGACGGCGGTGACGTTGAAGCGGGGCGGGGTGAGGGGGTTGCGGTCGACGTTGAGGTTGCCGACGGTCAGCCGTCCGGAGTGCTCGGCGGCGATCTCGTTCAAGGGCTGCTCGATCATCTTGCAGGGGCCGGACCATTCGGCCAGGAAGGACACCAGGACCGGGCCCTTCGCCTTGAGGACCTGGGTGTCGAAGGTGGTGTCGGCGAGGGTGATGACGGTGCCGCTCACGGGGGGCTCCTGGGTGTTGGTGGCGTTGGTGACGTCGGTGCGTCAGGGGGTGGTGAGGGGGAACCAGAAGTCGAAGGTGTCCAGGAGGGTGTTGAGGGTGTCGAGGGGGGTGATGGTCCCGGTGTCGATGGTGAGGTCGTCGCTGGTGAGGAGTTCGTCGGGGGTCTTGTTGCCGACGGCGAAGCCGTTGAGGCCGGTGCGGGTGATGGTGTAGGTGGCGTCGGCGTCGGACGGGACGGGGTGGGTGTCGTCGGCGGGGGTGTAGACGAGGACACCGTTGCGCAGGCGGAGCGTGCACCGGCCGGGGTCGCCGGTCACCCCGCCGGTGACGGTGAAGCCGATGGTGAGGGGTTGGGTCGCGGCCCGGGGGCCGTTGAGGCGGATGCCGAGGTAGTCGAAGAGCATCTCCAGCGGCATCGCGGCGAGCACGGCGGGCGTGATGAGCTGGACGCCGGGCAGGTCGGGCGGTGTGGTGGGGCGGTGGCGCAGCTCGAAGGCGGCGGCGAGGTAGAAGTTGCGCCAGGGGCCGCTCTCCGCCTGGTAGCCGAGCTGTTCGAGGACATCGGCCTCCAGCCTGCGGGCCTGGATGTTGCTCTCGTCGGTGAAGACGACATGGCTGAGGAGTTCGGCGGCGAAGCGGTAGTCGGCGGCGCCGGTGGCGGTGTCGTAGATCTTCTGCGCGGTGGCGATGACGCTGTCGGCGCCTCCCATGGCGTCGACGTAGCGGGGCCCGGACTCCTCGGGGGGCAGGGTGTGCAGATGGGCGGCGTTGCCGTCGTACCAGCCGAGGTAGCGCTGGTAGACGGCCTTCAGGTCGTGGTTGACGGTGCCGTAGTAGCCGCGGTTGAACCACTGGCCGGACAGGCTCTCGGGGACGCTCGCGTCGAGGTCCTCGGCGATCTCGGTCATGGTGCGGCCGTGGTTGGCCAGGCGCAGGGCCTGGTCGTGGAGGTAGCGGTAGAGGTCGGCCTGGCTGGTGAGGAAGGAGACGATGGCGTCGGGGGTGTCGTCGGTGTTCCAGCGGGGCCAGAAGTGGCTGGCGAAGAGGGTGTCGGAGCGGTCGCCGTACCAGTCGACGGCCTGGTTGAGGTACTCGGACCAGGCTTTGGCGTCGCGGACCTGGGCGCCGCGCAGGCTGTAGAGGTTGTGCAGGGTGGGGGTGGCGTTCTCCGCCATGCACAGGGCGTTGATGTCGGGGAGGTAGAAGTTCATCTCCGCGGGGGCCTCGGTGCCGGGGGTGAGCTGGAAGGAGATGTTGATCGCCCCGAAGGCGTGGACGGCGTCCCGGCGGGCGCGTTCCGGGGTGACATCGAAGGTCGGGGCCAGCATGCCGACGGCGCCGTCGGAGTTGTACTTGCCGAGCCCGGCGTCAACCTGCCCCTGTTCGGAGGCGTGCAGCAGCGTCCCGTACATGAACATCGCGCGGCGCTGCATGGCGTTGCCGGCGTAGACGTTCTCGCTGACGGCGTGTTCGAGGAAGCCGTCCGGGGCGATGATCTCGACATCGGGGCCGGGTATGCCGCCGGTCTCCGTGAACAGGCCGCCGACCCCGCCGTAGTGGTCGACGTGGGAGTGGGTGAACAGCACCGCCCGGATCGTGCGGTCGCGGCCCGGCCACACCCGGTGCTTGAGGTACAGCTCCAGTGCGGCGGCTGCGCACTCCTCGCTGACCAGGGGGTCCACGACGACGATGTCGCCGGTGGCGCGGGTGGGATCCTCCAGGAAGGTGATGTTGGACAGGTCCATGCCGCGGACCTGGTAGACCGCGTCCGGGACGACCTCGTACAGGCCCGCGTTCATGTTCAGGGTCGCGTTGCGCCACAGGCTCGGGTTGACCGTGTCGGGCGCCGTCTCGGCGTCGGTCAGGAACTGGTACTTCGCCAGTGACCACACGGTCCTGCCGTCCGCGTCCTGCACGGTGAAGCCCGGGTCCAGTCCTTCGATCAGCCCCTTCTGCGCCAGTGCAAGCTCGGGGTCGGCGTCGGACGGCGGGACCACCACCGCCGCGTTCAACGCGCTGGTGAGCGGGGTGGCGGGCTGCGGCTGGGCAATGATGGACATCGGCGACTCCTTTGTCGGACCGGATGGGCCGGACGGATCGAATGGGGCGGGTGAGGCGGGTGAGCGGATGGGGCAGGTGAGCGGAACAGATCTGACGGGTCTCACTCATCCGGGAGACCCGTCAGACCCGTCAGACCTGGCAGACCTGAGAGACCCGTCAGACCTGGCAGACCTGAGAGACCCGGCAGACCCGGCAGACCCGGCAGAGCTGACAGACCTGGCACACCGGTACCGCCGCAGGGCGGCTGGCGGCGCACCCCGCGGCCCTGCTCGGGCCGGCGGCATCGGCATCGTGACAGCCGGACAACACCCCCAACCAGGGCGCAGACCGGCCAACCGGTCATTTCCGGGAGATGGCGCCAGGAGGGCTGATCACCACAGCAAACCCCCTCGCCCGCTTACGTCACGTCCCCCGCCCCGCAGGGCACGTGGCCGGGATGCGTTCTGAGCGTCCTGCCCGGGTGGCGGGAATCAAGTGGAAGGCCGATCGCCGTCCAGCGCCACCAGGTATGCCGGCCGTCCGTGCGGTGACCTGGACGATGCCGCAGACTCGCGCCGCCGCACAGCGCATCCGCAGGAACGATGCCCGGACCGCTGTCTCGTCGGCGGTGAGTCGCGTACCGCGACGGCGCCACCGCGGGCGGGACATGACACGGCAATGACACGGACCAATCCGCCGGCCGCGCGGGCCCGGATTACGGCTGGAGATGTCCGGACCACGGAGGACCGTGTGGAAGAGGCCGTGTTCATCGGCAGGAATCCGTCGACCCGACCCGATCTGGAGGAGTTGGTGGCGCAGGTGGCCCTGGGGGACGAGGAGGCGTTCGCCGGGGTGTACGACGCCGTGGCCGGGCGGGTGCTGGGGGTGGCGCGGGCGGTGCTGCGGGACCGGGCCCAGTCCGAGGAGGTCGCCCAGGAGGTTCTGGTGGAGGTGTGGCGGACCGCGCCCCGCTACCGTCCCGACCGGGGCACCGCCCTCAACTGGATTCTGACCCTGGCCCACCGGCGGGCAGTGGACCGGGTGCGCTCGGCGGAGGCGGCGGCCGTACGGGACCACCGGGCGGCGTTGCTGGACCGGACGCCGGAGTACGACGAGGTGAGCGAGCAGGTCGAGGCCCGGCTGGAGCGGGAGCAGGTACGGCGCTGTCTGCGCACCCTGACCGAGGTGCAGCGGCAGGCGGTGACGCTGGCGTACTACCGGGGGCTGACGTACCGGCAGGTCGCCGAGGCGCTGAAGCTGCCGTTGGGGACGGCGAAGACCCGGCTGCGGGACGGGCTGATCCGGATGCGTGACTGCCTGGGGGTGTCGCTGTGACGACCGACGGAACGAACCCGCCCGCCCGTGCAGTGGACCTGTCGGCCGACGATCCGCACCGGCTCACCGGCGCCTACGCGCTGGACGCGCTGGACGGGGACGAGCGGGTCGGGTTCGAGCGGCATCTGACCGGATGCGTGCCGTGCGCGCAGGAGAGCGCGGAGTTGTCCGCCACGGCGGCCCGGCTGGGGCTGGCCGCCTCCGCCGTGCCCCGCCCGGAGATGCGGGCGCGGGTGCTGCGCCGGATCACCGCCGTCCGGCAGGAACCGCCGCGCCCGGCGGTGGTGCCGGTCCGTCCGGAGCGGGGGGCGGGGCGGGCCCGTGTGTCGGCGCGGTGGGCGCTGGCGGCCTGTCTCGCCGTCGCGACCGCCCTGGGGGGAACGGCCTGGTGGCAGTACGAGCGGGCCCGGGACGCCGAGAGCCGGGTGCAGGTCGCGGAGCGGGCGGCGGCGGAGGTGGCCGCCGTGCTGTCCGCGCCGGACGCGCGGGTCGCGGCCGGCACCCTTGGGGACAGCGGAGGCGACGGGGGTGACGGGGGGGACGGGGCGACGGGGAGTGTGGTGGTGTCCCGGTCCAGGGACCGGGCGGTGTTCGTGGCCGCCGGGCTGCCGCGTCCACCCGCCGGGAAGACCTATCAACTGTGGTTCGACGACGGGGGTGTGATGCGGGACGCGGGGCTGCTCGAACCGGGGCGGGCGGATCAGACGGTCCTGATGAGGGGAGCGGTCGGGCCGGCCTCGGGGATGGGCGTCACGGTCGAGCCCGAGGGCGGTTCGGCGCGGCCCACGTCCGCGCCGCTGGCGGTACTGGCGTTCGCCTAGCCGGAGGTTGGAGAGCAGTTCCAGGGGTGCGTGCCAAGCAGGTGGCGCGCACCCCTGGCCGTTGCGGTGACAGCGCCTGGCGGGCCTCGACCGAGCGGAATCGATGCGCTTGATCCGTAGCCGGTGGGCCTCGCGGATGGGTGGGTCGGGGGATTTCATCCGTTCGGGCGGCCGACCAATCCAGCGGGCGGCCCGGGGCCGGATTCCCCGTGTGAGGAACGACGAGACGGGCATCCGGGACCGGCGGCGGGCAGCAGCGGCGCCGTCGGCGCTCGGTGCGCTGAGCGGGTCGCTGGCCGGTCTCGCGGCCCTCGCCGTCGCCGAGTTGGTGTCCTCGGCGGTACGTCCGCAGGCCGGTCCCGTCATCGCGGTGGGCGGGGCGGCGATCGACCGTACGCCCACCGCGGTCAAGGACTGGGCGATCCGGAACTTCGGCACGAACGACAAACTGGTGCTCCAGGCCGGAATCCTCGCGGTGCTGGCGTTCCTCGCGCTGGGTCTGGGAATCGCGGCACTGCGGTTCCGCCGTACGGGCGTGGCGGGCGTGCTCGTGTTCGGGCTGGTGGGTGCGGTGGCCGCCGTCACCCGGCCCGACGCGAACGGCCCGCTCGACACGGTGCCGTCCCTGGCGGGGGCGGTCGCCGGAGCGGCCGTGCTGTACGCCTTGGTGGGCCGGCTCACCGCGGGGAGCCGGACTGCCTTACCCAGTGGCGGACGGCAACAGGAACCGAAGCGGGAGCCGGGCTGGGACCGGCGTGGTTTCGTCATCGCCGCGAGCGCCGCCGCGGTGGCCTCCGCCGGGGCCGGTGGCCTCGGCCGGGTCCTGAAGGGCTCGGCCGCCGAGAACGCCGCCGCCTCCCGTGAACGCGTGCTGCTGCCCGCCCCTGGCTCCCCCGCAACCCCCGTACCCAGGGGCGCCCGGCTACGGGTCCCCGGAATCAGCCCCTTCGTCACCCCCAACAACTCCTTCTACCGCGTCGACACCGCACTCGTCGTACCGAGGGTGGACGCCACCACGTGGCGGCTGCGCATCCACGGCCGGGGCGTCACCCGCCCGCTCACCCTCACCTACGACGACCTGCTCCGCCGCGAACTGGTCGAGCGGGACATCACCCTCACCTGCGTCTCCAACGAGGTCGGCGGCCCCTATGTCGGCAACGCCCGCTGGACCGGCGTACGGCTCGCCGAACTGCTCGCCGAGTGCGGCGCGCGGGCGCCCTCCCGGGGCGGTCCCGCCGACCAACTGGTGGCGCGTTCCGTGGACGGCATGACGCTGGGCAGCCCGGTCGAGGACGTCATGGACGGCCGGGACGCCCTGCTCGCCCTCGGCATGAACGGCGAACCCCTCCCCTTCGACCACGGCTTCCCCGTCCGCATGGTGGTGCCGGGCCTGTACGGGTTCGTCTCCGCCTGCAAATGGATCGAGGACATCGAACTGACCACGTTCGACGCCTACGACCCCTACTGGGTGCGGCGGGGATGGGCGCGCCGGGCGCCGGTCAAGACGCAGTCGCGGATCGACACACCCCGGCCCTTCGCCCGGCCGACGGCGGGCGAGGTCATGGTCGCCGGGGTCGCCTGGGCCCAGCACCGGGGCATCGACCGGGTCGAGGTCCGGGTGGACGACGGGCCGTGGCAGCGGGCCCGGCTCGCCGCCGAGGCGGGCCGGGACACCTGGCGCCAGTGGTCCCTCCCCTGGCAGGCCACCCCAGGCGCCCACACCCTCACCGTCCGCGCCACCGACCGCACCGGAACCGTGCAGACGCAACAGCGGACGAAGACCGTGCCCGACGGGGCCAGCGGATGGCACTCCGTGGTCGTCACCGTCGAATGACCCCATGAACCCACCGACCCACCGACCCACCAATCCGCCCCCTGCCCAACACCTTCCCTCCCTCCAAGACGCGGCACACGCCGCTCAATTCCCCACCCCAGGAGAATCACCATGAACACTCGCCACACCCGTTTCCGCCGCGCCGCCGTCGCCCTCGCCGCCGCGGCCGTACTCCCCCTCGCCCTGACCGCCTGCTCCGACACCGGCAGCGACTCCGCCGATTCCGGCTCCGGCTCCGGCTCCGCGTCGGAGGCATCCGCCCCCGCCTCCGCCGACAACGCCGGAACCGGCACCGAGGACGCCGCCGCCATGGACCAGCCGTTCGGCCCCGCCTGCTCGACCGTCCCCACGACCGGCGCGGGCTCCTTCGACGGCATGGCCCAGGACCCCGTCGCCACCGCCGCCTCCAACAACCCCGCCCTGTCCACCCTGGTGACCGCCGTCCAGAAGGCCGGGCTGGCCGACACCCTCAACAACGCCCAGAACATCACCGTGTTCGCACCGACCAACGACGCCTTCGCGAAGATCCCCCAGGCCGACCTGGACAAGGTCCTGGGCGACAAGGCGGCGCTGACGAAGATCCTCACCTACCACGTCGTCGGACAGAAGCTCGCCCCCGCCGACCTGGAGAAGGGCTCCTTCGACACCCTGGAGACCTCGAAGCTCACCACGTCCGGCTCGGGCGAGTCGTACACCGTCGGCGACTCCGCCCGCGTCGTCTGCGGCGGAGTCAAGACCGCCAACGCCAACGTCTACATCATCGACACCGTACTGATGCCCACCACCTGACCCGCACCGGCACCCGGCAACGGCCCGTCCCCTCGCCCGCTCCCGCCCCTCCATCCGGGGCCGACCGGGCGAACGGCGGGCCACGGGCGGCCTCACTCAACCCGTATGAGGACAAGGGCATATGGACGGACTTCTTCGACGCCGTGATCCTTCCGGAACGGGAGGGTGCGGCGGTCAGCGCTCGTCCCCTGCGGTGGCCGGCCACCGGTGACCGACCAGGACCAGGAGAGTGGCTCACCCCAGGAGCCTCAGGTGCTCAGGTGCCTCAGGTGCCTCAGGTCGAAGGCTTCCGCCTGGCTCTCCCGGCAGCTCGCGTATCCGGCCGGTCACCGACCGTGAGCGCGTTCTCCCGCAGATCCGGCTCGGCGCGGAGCGCGCTCGCGAACCAGTCGCCGTAGCGGTCTCCCAGGAACGGGGCCGACGCGCCGTGCAGCAGAACGCTCAGGCTCACGGTCACGGCGACGACATCACTCAGCAGCGCCACCCCGGCCAGGTGCTCCTCGAAGGCGAGCAGGCCGAACACCAGGGAGGCGAGCCCGCGTGGGCCGAACCAGCCGAGATAGGCGACGGAGGCCGGACGCAAGCCGGTGCCGATCAACGCGAGCGCGACCGGCAGCATCCGGATGACGGTCAGGCTGACCACCGCGTACACCACGACCCGCCACGACAGATGCTGGAGAGCCGGTCCCAGGATGACCGCGCCGAACACGAGGAAGCCCAGCGAGGCCAGCAGCAGACCCAGGCGCTCGGTGAACCTCGTACTCCGCCCCGGATCGTCCGGGCGCCCAGCGCCCATGCCCCCGTCGGCAGGCGCCCGGCGCAGCCGGATACCGAAGGCCAGGCCGCCAACCCAGGCACCGATGAAGCCGCTGCCCTCCACCACGACGCACAGCGCATACGCCACGACCGGAACGGCGAGCGCCAGGAACGGCCACCACTCCGTGCCGCTCCAGCCCCGGGCGGCCGACCGGCGCAGCACACTCGCCCCCGCCCAGCCGGCCGCGAGTCCGATCGCACCGCTGAGCAGCAGCGCACGCAGGAACGTCTCGACGACGCCCGGATGACCGTGACCTTCACCGGCCGCTGCCAGCGCCAGCACGAAGAACGGCAGCGCCAGGCCGTCGTTGAGACCGGATTCGACCGACAGACCGCCGCGGATCAGCGCCGGGACCCGTTCGTTGGAGACGGCTTGCTGGCCGAGCGCGGCATCGGTCGGCGCCAGGATGATGCCGACCAGCGCCAGCTCCCAGACGCTCAGACCGGGCAGCAGCGGCCAGGCCGCCAGCCACCCCAGAGCCATCGTGGCGGGCAGGCCCACCACCAGCAGCCGCAGCGGCAGGAAAATTTCCCGGCGCAGGTCCCGGGCCCGGATCGCCGCCGCGTCCGTGAAGAGAACAAGGACCAGCGCCCCCTCCAGCAGCGTTCGGGTGACCTCGGGGTCCTTGGCCCGGTCCAGCAGGTCCAGGCCGAGAGGACCGACCGCCAGGCCGCACAGCATGAACACCAACGGCCCGGAGATCACCGTCGTCGACAGCCGCCGCGAGAACGCCCCGTAGACGACGACCACGCCACCGGACACGACCACGGCCCACTGGCTGCTCATCCGCGCTCCTCACGGCCCGCACGGGTCATCGGCCCGGCAACCGACGACAGATGACGCACCCGCCGCCCCAGCCGCACCACCGAACGTCACACAGAGACATGAATCGTCACCCTACGTGCCTACAGGGTGCGTCCAAGGGACCTTGACACTGTCGCCGCCCAGAAGGCGGCGAAGACGCTCGTCGTCCATCGGCGTGGCCATCGGCTCACGCGGCGCGAGAAGGCAACGCTCGGGTCGTGAATCGGTCGGGTATCCCGCGTCCACCGGCATCGCGACCGCGGTGTCGAACGCGGTTCGCGGTCAGCGGTGTCTCGTCCCGGACGGGTCCGAGGCCGAGCACAGCGCCACCCAGGAAAGAAACCCAGGTCGACGAGGTGCGAGCGGAGCCCCCTGTCGGATTCGAACCGACGACCTTCGCTTTACAAGAGCGGCGCTCTGACCAACTGAGCTAAGGAGGCGTACGCGGGCGTGTGTCGCGCGTGCCCGTGCAGTGTACCCACCTCCCGCCCCGCCCCCGTCGAAAATTTCCGCGAAGTTCACAGGCCCCGGACTACTGACAGAACAGGTGAACGGAAGGTACCGTCCACATTCGGTCCACGTGTCGTGGGCCGCGTTCCACCTTCCACAACGGATCGTCCGGCACGTTCCTGCCGGTAGAAGGGGGCTTCACAGCCATGGCCACTGTTACGTTCGACAAGGCGACCCGGGTCTACCCGGGCTCCGACAAGCCCGCCGTCGACGCGCTGGAGATCGCGATCGAGGACGGCGAGTTCCTCGTCCTGGTCGGCCCGTCCGGTTGCGGCAAGTCCACCTCGCTCCGCATGCTCGCGGGGCTCGAGGATGTCAACGGCGGCGCCATCCGCATCGGTGACCGCGATGTCACCCACCTGCCGCCCAAGGACCGGGACATCGCCATGGTGTTCCAGAACTACGCGCTGTACCCGCACATGTCCGTCGCCGACAACATGGGCTTCGCCCTGAAGATCGCCGGCGTCAACAAGGCGGAGATCCGGTCCAAGGTTGAAGAGGCCGCGAAGATCCTCGACCTCACCGAGTACCTGGACCGCAAGCCGAAGGCGCTCTCCGGCGGTCAGCGCCAGCGTGTCGCCATGGGCCGCGCCATCGTCCGGGAGCCGCAGGTCTTCCTCATGGACGAGCCGCTGTCCAACCTCGACGCCAAGCTCCGCGTCTCCACCCGTACGCAGATCGCGTCCCTCCAGCGCCGCCTCGGCATCACCACCGTCTACGTCACCCACGACCAGGTCGAGGCCATGACGATGGGCGACCGGGTCGCCGTCCTCAACAAGGGCATCCTCCAGCAGGTCGACTCGCCGCGGAACATGTACGACCGCCCCGCCAACCTCTTCGTCGCCGGCTTCATCGGCTCCCCGGCCATGAACCTGGTCGAGGTCCCGATCGCCGACGGCGGGGTGAAGTTCGGCAACAGCGTCGTCCCGGTCGACCGTGACGCGCTCTCCGCCACCACCGACAAGTCCGTCACCGTCGGCGTCCGCCCCGAGCACTTCGACATCGCCAGCCCCGAGTCCGACGAGGGCCTCGCCGTCACCGTCAACGTCGTCGAGGAGCTGGGCGCCGACGCCTACGTCTACGGCACCGCCAAGCTCGGCGACACCTCCAAGGACCTCGTCGTCCGCGTCAACGGCCGTGACGTCCCGGCGAAGGGCAGCCAGCTCAACGTCGTCCCGCGCTCCGGCGAGACCCACGTCTTCTCCACCTCCACCGGCGCCCGGCTCTCCGACTGAGCCGCACTGACCCGCAGGTCAAACAGGGCCGCGTGCCACCACACCTGAGGTGGCACGCGCCGCACATTGACGGAAACGACCCCGCAAACCCCCTGCGGGGTCGTTTCCGTTCGCTCACACTGCCGACAAATACCCCGGCATACGAGACATTTCGAGGACCGTACGTCAACCCCGTACCCAAAAAGAGGCACCACTTCATCCCCCAAATTGGTGACTAAATGTCGCCAAATCATCACCGGGCGCTACCCTCACTCGCGTGAAGCACTCCGTGAAGCACTCCACCCACGAAGCGACGCGCCGCGGCCGGGGACCCGCCCGCCGCATCGGCCGCTCCCTCGCCCTTGTCCTGCCCGTCGTCCTGGTGCTCTCCGGGACCCTCGCGGTCACCCGTGTCAGTTGGTCGGGCGGCCCCGACGGCGGCGCGGTGCTCACCGCGTCCGACGCCTCCGTCTCCGACGCCAAGCCGGCCGCCCCCCGCGCACCCCACGAGATCCTGCGGGACAAGCTGCTCACCGAGGTCCAGGAGAAGGACCCGGGCGTCGCCCTGACCCACCTCCAGGAGGCCGTCAACGGCCGTCCCTCGCTCGCGCAGCACTGCGCCTCGATCGCCCGCGCCCTGGGCCGCGCCGCGGTCCAGATCTACGGCCCCACCCGCGCCCAGTCCTTCGCCCGCCCCGTCTGCGACACCGCCTACGCCACCGGCGTCATCGCCGCCCACGGCTGAGCTGCCCCCGACCCAGCCCCAGCAGGGCACGCAGCAACGACACGGCGTCACAGCGGCCCCCACCCCCGCTGTGACGCACACCCGCTCACCCACCTGCCCGCCCACCGACGCTCTGACGCAACCACCCCCTCCCGACCCTGCCCGTACAGTGCGGGCATGACCGCTCCCGGCCCCTCCGCCCGCCCCTCCGCCGCCCCCCGCCCCGTCCAGGCCGTCGTGCTGGCCGGGGGCCAGGGGTCCCGGCTGCGCCCCTACACCGACGACCGGCCCAAGCCGATGGTCGAGATCCCCGGGACGGGGACGCCGATCATCGGCCATCAGCTCGCCTGGCTCGCCGACGAGGGCGTCACCGACGTGGTGATCAGTTGCGGCCATCTCGCCGATGTCCTCGAACGATGGCTGGAGAGCGCCGCACTGCCCCTGCGGGTCACCACCGCCGTCGAGACCGAGCCGCTCGGCCGCGGCGGCGCCCTCAGGTTCGCGGCGGCCCGCCTCCCCCACCCCGACCGGCCCTGGTACGCCACCAACGGCGACATCTGGACCCGTTTCTCCCTGCGCGACATGGCCGACTTCCACGCCGAACGGGACGCCGTCGCCACCCTCGCCCTCGCCCGCCCCCGCATTCCCTGGGGCGCCGTCCAGACCGACGGCTTCGGGCACATCACCGACTTCATCGAAGCCCCGCCCACGCAGTACGAGATCAATGCCGGCGTTTATGTCTTCGCACCGGAGTTCGCCGGGATGCTGCCCGAACGGGGGGACCATGAGCGGACCACCTTTCCGCGTCTCGCGCGCGAACTCCGCCTCGCCGGGTTCCCCATTCCGCAGGGCGCCTATTGGCGGGCCATCGACACCGCGAAGGATTTGACCGAGGCCGCCAAAGAGCTTGCCGCACAGCGGCGTTGAGCGAAGAAGAGGGAGAGGGCGAGAGGGGGAAGGGGAGAGGGGGGAGGGGGGAAGAATGAGAAAACGGCTCCGCCTCTCCCGTTGGGGAAAGGCGGAGCCGTACTCGTCGTACTCGTCACGCAACCGTCTCGCCGACGTGCCGTCCGGCCGTCTCGCCGAGCGGGCTTACTGTCTCGCCGTCTTACCGTCTCGCCGTTTTGGTCAGCCGGAGGGCGGGTCCAGGAGGCCGCCCACCGGCCCCCCTACCCCAACAGGCCGCCCACCAGTCCGGGCTGGCCGGACGAGGAGGAGGTGCCCTCGTCGGGGGCGCCGCCGGGGGCTCCCGACGTGCTCTCGGGCGGGGCACCGGCGGGGCCGCCGGACGCGGGGCCGGTGGTGGTGCTCGGGGCCTGCTGCTCCGGCGTCGGCTGCTGGGCCGGGGCCTGCTCGCCGCCCGCGCCCTGCGTCTGGCTGGGCGCGCCCCCCGTCGTCGTACCGGTGTCCTGGGTGGCACCCGGCGTGGTGGCCGCGCCCGCGGTGGGCGCCGCCGAGGTGGCGCCCTGCGTCGGGGCCTCGGAGGCGGCGGACGGGGAACCGCTCGCCCGCCGCTCGCCGGACTCGCCCGGCAGCGGGGAACCCGGCAGTTCGTTGCGCGGGGCCTCGCCGGGACCGGGCACGACCACCCGGTCGGAGTCCCGGACCGCGCCGCCCAGCAGCGAACCGATGAGCAGGGTCAGGCCGACGACGATCGCCGTGACCAGCGCGCCCCGGCGCAGTACATAGCGGCGCAGGTCCCACAGGTCGGCGCGGGGGCCGAGCC
Organism: Streptomyces sp. NPDC093252; assembly: GCF_040683675.1. Classification (NCBI taxonomy): domain Bacteria; kingdom Bacillati; phylum Actinomycetota; class Actinomycetes; order Kitasatosporales; family Streptomycetaceae; genus Streptomyces; species Streptomyces sp. NPDC093252. Next base: position 541,182 of record NZ_JBFBEM010000003.1, read on the forward strand.
GGCGCCAGGCGGCGCCCGCGAGCCGGCCGTCCACCGAGTAGACGGGGGCGCCCGCGATGATCAGCGGCGACCAGGCGGCGAGATAGATGATGTCGGGGGTGTCGTAGACCGGAACGCTCTTCCAGCTCACGGTGACCAGCAGCGCGGCGGAGAGCAGCGCCCCGCCGACCGCGGCGACCCGCTGCCAGCAGCCCAGCACCGTGAGCACGCCCACGATGACCTGGAGGAAGGCGATCACCAGACCGGAGCCGACCGGGTGCTCCAGGGCGAACTGGCGCAGGGGCTCGGCGACCTCCCAGGGGTGCAGGGTGTTGAGCCACTTGACCATGGAGCCGCGCTCGCCGCCGTCGAAGTAGACGGGGTCGCAGAGCTTGCCCATCCCGGCGTAGATGGAGATGAAGCCGAGGAAGACGCGCAGCGGGAGGAGGACGACGCCGAGGTTCATCCGGCGGCCGGGGTAGTACGCGTGCCGGGCGGCCTCGTCGCCGGACCGGCGGAGGCGGGTCCCGGCGGTGGACTCCGGGTCGTCGTAGTCGTCGTCCGCGAAGTCGTCGGCGAAGTCGGCTGCCCGGTCGTCGTGGCGGGCGTCCCCGGGGTAGCGGGAATCGGGGTGGCGGGGGTCGGGGTGGCGGGGGTCGTCGTGGGGGAGTTCGTCGTCGATGCTGCCGACCGTGCGCATCTGGGGCAGCAGCCGGGGGGTGTCGCCGCCGTGGGTGCGCTGGGCGCCGACCACGGGGGTCTCGACGGTCTGGGTCAGCCCGTCCTCGTCGTACGGACCGCCGGGGGCGGGGGCTTCCACGCGCTGGATGACCTGGGTGGAGCCGGTGTCGGTGAGGGGCTCGTCGGGGTGGCGGAGGCCCGCGGTGCGCACGGCCTGGAGCAGCCGGTGCGCGCCGGTGTCGTCGGGGGCCGAACGGCCGCTCCAGACGACGGGGCGGCGCCGGGACGCGGCGCCCGCCGCTCCGGCTCTGCCCGCGGGGGTGCCGGCGGGGATCCGGGCCGTGGCGCCGCCCGCGGGGCGGGGCCCGCGCGGCGGCTGGGCGCGCCGCGAGGAGGCGCCCAACTGCACGCGGAAGCTGGCGTGATTGACGATGACCTGGGCCGGATCGCTCGGCACCTTCACCATGCTCAGCGCGGGGGCGTCGTCGAGCCCGGAGCTGAATCCGGAGCCGGAGCCGAATCCGGAGCTGAACCCCGACGAGCGGTCTCCCGTGGGTGTGCGGGGTGTTCTGGTGTCCACACTCATCTAACCGAGTGACGTGTGTTTAGGACACTGCTTTGACCCGCCGGATCTGTCCGGACCCCGTCAAGCTTGTCGGGGACGCCGGATTCGACCCGGACGGGTGGGCGGACGCACGCGCGTTCAGGGCGGGTGCGTCCGGGCCTGTCAACTCCGGCGCCGCGCCGCCTCGTAGAGGACGATCCCGGTCGCGACCCCGGCGTTCAGCGACTCCGCGCCGCCCGGCATCGGGATCCGGACCCGGACGTCACAGGTCTCGCCGACCAGCCGGGACAGGCCCTTGCCCTCGCTGCCGACGACGATCACCACCGGCCCGTCCAGCGCCGCCAGCTCGCTCAGCTCGGCCTCGCCGTCGGCGGCCAGCCCGACCACCACGATCCCGGCCTTCTTGTACGCCTCCAGCGCCCGGGTCAGATTGGTCGCGCGCGCGACCGGCGTCCGGGCCGCCGCGCCCGCCGAGGTCTTCCACGCCCCGGCCGTCATCCCGGCCGCCCGCCGCTCCGGTACGACGACCCCGTGGCCCCCGAAGGCGGACACGGACCGGACGACGGCACCGAGGTTGCGGGGGTCGGTCACGCCGTCCAGGGCGACGATCAGCGGGTCCTGCCCGGCGTCGGCGGCCTCGGCGGCGAGGTCCTCGGGGTGCGCGTACTCGTAGGGCGGGACCTGGAGGACCAGGCCCTGGTGGTTGAGCCCGTTGGTCATCCGGTCCAGCTCGGGGCGCGGGGCCTCCATCAGGTGGATGCCGCCGCGTTCTCCGGCGAGCTGGAGGGCCTCGCGGACCCGCTCGTCGTTGTCGATGAACTGCTGCACATACAGCATCGTCGCGGGGACGCCCTCGCGCAGGGCCTCGACCACCGGGTTGCGGCCGACGACCAGCTCGGACGTGGACCGGCCGCCGCCCCGGCGCTGCGGGGTCCGGCCGCCGGCCGCGCGGCGGGCCTTGGACTGCGCGGCGCGCTGCTTGGCGTGTCCCTTGCGCATCTCGGCGGGCGGGGTGGGGCCCTTGCCTTCGAGGCCCCGGCGCCGCTGGCCGCCACTGCCGACCTGCGCGCCCTTCTTGCCGGACATGCGGCGGTTGTTAGCGGCCATGATCTACCTGCCTAGAAATGTGAGTACTGCGTTGCGTAGGTCTGTGGTGCAGTGTGCCGTCCGGACGGGCGGACGGCATCTGCGGGGGCGGCCTCCGGGCCCCGGGAGGCCCCGGGAGGCCGGGGGCCTCAGCGGGGGGCGAGGGTCCAGCGGGGGCCCTGCGGGCCGTCCTCGATGGCCAGGCCGGACTGGTTGAGGCGGTCGCGGATGGCGTCGGCGGTCGCCCAGTCCTTGCGCCCGCGCGCCGCCTCCCGCTGGTCGAGCACCAGCCGGACGAGGGTGTCCACGACGCCGTGCAGATCCTCGCCCCGGTCGGCCTCCCCGGCCCACTGGGCGTCCAGCGGGTCCAGGCCCAGCACCCCGAGCATGGCGCGGACCTCGGAGAGCCGGGCGACCGCGCTCTCCTTGTCGTCGGCGGCCAGCGCGCTGTTGCCCTGGCGGACGGTGTTGTGGACGACGGCGAGGGCCTGGGGGACGCCCAGGTCGTCGTCCATCGCCTCGGCGAAGGCGGGCGGCACCTCGGCGGCCGGTTCGACGGGACCCCCGGCCAACTCCACCACGCGCTGCACGAACCCCTCGATCCGGGCGAACGCGGACTCGGCCTCGCGCAGGGCCTCCTCGCTGTACTCGATGGTGGAGCGGTAGTGCGGGGTGCCCAGGTAGTAGCGGAGCACGATCGGGCGCCATGCCTTGACCATCTCGCTGACCAGCACCGAGTTGCCGAGCGACTTGGACATCTTCTCGCCGCTCATGGTGACCCAGGCGTTGTGCACCCAGTAGGCGGCGAAGTCGTCGCCGTAGCCGCGGGCCTGGGCGATCTCGTTCTCGTGGTGCGGGAAGATCAGGTCGATGCCGCCGCCGTGGATGTCGAAGGCGGGGCCCAGGTACTTGTGGGCCATCGCCGAGCACTCCAGGTGCCAGCCGGGACGGCCGCGGCCCCACGGGGTCTCCCAGCTCGGCTCGCCCGGCTTGACGGCCTTCCACATGGCGAAGTCGCGGGGGTCGCGCTTGCCGGTCTCGCCGTCCTCCGCGGGCTGGCGCAGCCCGTCCAGGTCCTGCCGGGAGAGGGAGAGGTAGCCGGGCAGGGAGCGGACGTCGAAGTAGACGTTGCCGTCGGCCTCGTAGGCGTGGCCGCGGTCGATCAGGCCGCGCATCATCTCGATCATCTCGGTGATGTGGCCGGTGGCGCGGGGCTCGTAGGTGGGGGGGAGGCAGCCGAGTGCCTCGTAGCCCGTGTTGAAGGCGCGTTCGTTCTCGTAGCCGATGGACCACCAGGGGCGGCCCTGTTCGGCGGACTTGCGGATGATCTTGTCGTCGATGTCGGTGACATTGCGGATGAACGTCACGTCATAGCCGCGGTGCTCGAACCAGCGGCGCAGGATGTCGAAGTTCAGGCCGGAGCGGATGTGCCCGATGTGCGGGGCCGCCTGCACGGTGGCACCACAGAGGTAGATCGAGACGCGGCCCGGTGTGAGCGGGGTGAAGTCACGGATCTGCCGGGCGCTGGTGTCGTACAGGCGAATAGTCACGGGTCCAGGGTAGTGGGCGGTGGATGGTGGGTGGCGCCGTACCGGGGAACGGTGGGCGGGTGGGGGGTCAAGGGGGCTCGGAGGGCGCTCGGAGGGGGATTCAGGGGGCTCAGGGGGTTCGGACGACCAGGGCGGTGGCCACGGCCATCAGGCCCTCGCCGCGGCCGGGGAAGCCGAGGCCGTCCGTGGTGGCGCCGGAGACCGAGACCGGGGCGCCGGCCGCCTCGGTGAGGAGCTTCTGGGCCTCGTCGCGGCGCTTGCCGATCTTCGGGCGGGGGCCCACCACCTGGACGGCGACATTGCCGATGGTGAAGCCCGCGGCGCGGACGATCCGGGCCGCCTCGGCCAGCAGGGTCACCCCGGAGGCGCCGGACCACTCGGGGCGGCCGGTGCCGAAGTGCCGGCCGAGGTCGCCGAGGCCGGCGGCGGAGAAGAGGGCGTTGCAGGCCGCGTGGGCGACGACATCGGCGTCGGAGTGCCCGGCCAGGCCGGGGCCCTCGTCCTCCCACTTCAGACCGGCGCACCACAGTTCGCGGCCGTCCTCGAAGGCGTGGATGTCGGTGCCGATGCCGACCTGGGGGAGGGGGAAGGGGGTGTCAGAAGCCATCGTTGAGCCTCCGGCGGGTGAGGACCGCCTCGGCGAGGACCAGGTCGAGCGGGCGGGTGACCTTGAACGCCTCCTCGTGGCCGGGGACGACCACGACGGTCAGGCCGAGCCGCTCGATCATGCTCGCGTCGTCGGTGACCTCGCCGGTGACGGTGTCATGGGCGCGGACCAGGGTCTCGCGGTCGAAGCCCTGCGGGGTCTGGACCGCGCGCAGCCGGGCCCGCTCGGGCGTGGCGACGACGGGTTCGGGGTCGCCGGGGGTGTCCGCGGGCACGACCTCCTTGACGGTGTCGGCGAGCGGCAGCGCCGGGACGACGGCCGGGGCACCGGCGCGGACCGCCTCGATCACCCCGTCCACGGTGTCCACCGGGACCAGGGGGCGGGCGGCGTCGTGGACCAGGACGACGCCGTAGCCGAGGGGCAGGGCGTCCAGGCCGAGCCGGACGGATTCCTGGCGGGTCGCGCCGCCGGGGACGACGAGGAAGTCGGTGCGGTCGGGCAGGGCGTGCGCGTCGAGCAGCGACTTGACCTCGGCGGCCCCGTCGGGCGGGGCGACGACGATCACCAGGGAGACATGGTTGGAGGCGGCCATCGCGCGCACGGCGTGGATCAGCATCGGGGTGCCGCCCAGCGCGCGGAGCGCCTTGGGCGCCCCCGGACCGAGCCGTACGCCCCGGCCGGCGGCCGGGATGACCGCGGCGGTACGGACTCCTGCGGGCGAAGGGCGCGAAACGTCAGACATCGGTTCCTGTCAGGTTTGTGTGCTCGGCCTAGTTGGGTATGGCCACATCGTGCCGGGCACGTGCCCCTGACCGGACCCTTCCGTGACCCCGGTCGAGGCGGTTGCCCGAGCCCGGCACGCACAGTACCGGGGGAGAAATCCTCCGGCGTACGGCGCGGGCGCTGGCGTTTGCGGCGATTGCGCTGCGGATCCGGTGGCATCCGCACGGGCCCTGCGCGGGTCCGGGTACGAACATGCCGCAGCGCCCGGCGACTGCAAAGACGTCATCGGGCACCGCGGCATTTCGGTGTACGGGTCGACCGAGCACGGCTCGGTTCCCGGGTCAGGAGGCGAGGACCTCGTCGAGCAGCGCCTCGGCCTTGTCCTCGTTGGTGTTCTCCGCGAGAGCCAGCTCGCTCACCAGGATCTGGCGGGCCTTGGCGAGCATCCGCTTCTCACCGGCGGACAGTCCACGCTCACGCTCGCGACGCCACAGGTCACGCACGACTTCCGCGACCTTGATGACATCGCCGGAGGCGAGCTTCTCCAGGTTTGCCTTGTAGCGACGGGACCAGTTCGTGGGCTCCTCGGCATACGGTGCGCGCAGCACCTCGAAGACCCGGTCCAGCCCGTCCTGACCGACCACATCACGCACGCCGACGAACTCCGCATTGTCCGCTGGCACACGTACCGTCAGGTCACCCTGGGCGACCTTCAGCACCAAGTAGGTCTTGTCCACGCCTTTGATCTGGCGAGTTTCGATGGCCTCGATCAGCGCGGCCCCGTGATGGGGATAGACCACGGTGTCGCCAACCTTGAACGTCATGTGACAGGTACCCCTTCCGTGGCTATCCAGGGTAACACGGAAACGGCGGGTTCTGAATGGCGTTTTCGCAGGTCAGGGCATATCTCGGGGCTTGACAACAGCGACCGGAACGTGCTTCGCCGGGCCCCCGGGACCAGGTATTCGCAGGTCGGAGGGGCTCTCCGGGACGAGAGAAACCCGCACGTTACACACATCCGACGGCCCCGCCAAGGGGTCGAACGTCCGCATATGTCCGCCTTCACCTGCTCGACTTCCGCTACTCCGTTCGGTACGGCGGGTCGTGTGCGAGACGATTCCGGAATTGATCACGGGGGGCGATACGAGGGCCGATACGGAGGCGGATACGGAGGCCGAAACGGGGCTGAAACGGGGTCTGATCCAGACACTCGTTGATCCATTTCCGGGATTCCTTCACAGGAATTTCGCGCCCGGGTCCCCCCGGATATGCGCGCCGGTATGTCCGGAGGGCTTATGTGAATGGCGGACGAGTTGCGGGCGACGGGCGCGTTACGGAAGTGGCGGATGGGACGCGCGATGTCTCACGATGTCTTGCGGTGTCTTGTGGTGTCCCGGGAAAGGGATCCGGGGGTGCGTCTTCGCGAGCGACCCGAAGGGGTTGGGGGGAGGGTCGGGTGCGGCGCGGCGGGAACGGCTCGGTAACCTGAGGCCGCTGACAGATCCTTAGGGCGGCAGCCACCAGGAATGCCGCCCCTGTGTTCAAGGAGTTGCCGCCGCCGTGAGCAGCAGCCTTCGACGCGGCGCCCTCGCCGCTTCCGCCCTCGCGTTCTCGATCGCCACGCTCGCCGCCTGCGGCGCCGGAAACAACGCGCAGACCCTCCAGATCGTGCCGGACAACGCGGCCACCAGCGTCGGCGACATCAAGATCCAGAACGCCATTGTCATCACCCAGCCCGAGGCCGACGCCTCCGGTCCGGCGGCCGTCTCGGCGACCCTCTTCAACACCGGCCGCTCGGCGCAGACCCTGGACTCCATCGCCGTCGAGGGCCACGGCAACGCCGAGATCACACCCGCGACCGGCAGCGGCCCGCTGACCGTGCCGGCCGGCGGTTCGGTGATCATCGGCGGTGAGGGCAACGCCTCCGCGGTGCTCGCCGAGGGCGAGGGCCTGGTCGACGGTGACGCCCAGCCGGTCACCTTCACCTTCAGCAGCACCGGCGACGTCGGCCTCCAGGCGTTCGTGGTCCCCGCCGAGAGCTTCTTCACCAACTGGGGCCCGAGCGCGGTCCCGACGCCGTCCCCGTCCACCTCGCCGAGCGACGGGGCGAGCGGTGCGGCGTCCGGGGAGCCCAGCGGGGAACCGTCCGCCACCGAGTCCGCCGCCTCCGGCACACCGGGCGACGCGGCCTCCGGGTCGGCGCCGGAGGAGACCCCGGCCGGGGGCTGAGCCCCGTAGGTCCGCGGGTCCGTGGGCCCGCAGGCACGTGGGTCCTCGGGTCCGTGGGTCCTCAGGTCTGTGGGCGCCCTCGGGTCCGTGGGCGGGAGTGGGACAGCGGCGACATGCGAAGGGCGGGGCCTCCTGAGGGGAGGTCCCGCCCTTTCGCTGTCGCCCGTCGCGGCGGGTAGCGCGGTTTACGGCTCGAACTTGTAGCCGAGGCCGCGGACCGTGACCAGGTAGCGCGGGGCGCCCGGGTCCGGCTCGATCTTGGCGCGCAGGCGCTTGACGTGGACGTCGAGGGTCTTGGTGTCCCCGACGTAGTCGGCGCCCCAGACGCGGTCGATGAGCTGCATCCGGGTCAGGACGCGGCCCGCGTTGCGCAGCAGCATCTCCAGCAGGTCGAACTCCTTGAGCGGCAGGTCGACCTTGGCGCCGCCGACGGTGACCACATGGCGGTCCACGTCCATCCGGACCGGACCGGCCTCCAGGGCGGCGGGGGCCACCTCCTCGGGCTCGCCGCGGCGGCGCAGCACGGCCCGGATACGGGCCACCAGCTCCCGCGAGGAGAACGGCTTGGTGACATAGTCGTCGGCTCCTATTTCCAGCCCGACGACCTTGTCGATCTCGCTGTCCTTGGCGGTCACCATGATGACCGGGACATTGGACCGGCCGCGCAACTGGCGGCAGACCTCGGTGCCCGGCAGGCCGGGCAGCATCAGGTCGAGCAGGACGAGATCGGCGCCGTTGCGGTCGAACTCGTCGAGTCCGTCGGGCCCGGTGGTCGCGACGGCGACCTCGAAACCCTCCTTGCGGAGCATGTACGACAGGGCGTCGGAGAAGGACTCCTCGTCCTCGACGACGAGCACTCGGGTCACGGAAGGACCTCCGGGGCGGAAAGCGTCTGGTACGCGGTTGAGTCGGGGGCTGGATGGGATCGGGCGTGGGACGAACCCGCGGACTGCCCGGCCTCGTCGAGGGCGGGGGTGTGCTGCTGCTGCGCCCGGTCGCGGGCGACTCCCGCCTCCGGCAGCCGCAGGGTGAACGTGGAGCCCTGTCCCTCGGAGCTCCACACCGTGACCTCCCCGCCGTGCGAGGCGGCCACGTGCTTGACGATCGCGAGACCGAGGCCGGTGCCGCCGGTGGCACGGGAGCGGGCCGGGTCCACGCGGTAGAAGCGCTCGAAGATGCGCTCCTTGTCCTTGTCGGAGATGCCGATGCCCTGGTCGGTGACGGCGATCTCGATGGCGTCACCGCCCCGGGCGCCCACCCGGCGGGCGGCTATGCCGACGCGGGTGCGGGCGGGCGAGTAGTTGACGGCGTTCTCCACCAGGTTGCCGAGGGCGGCGGCGAGCTGGCCGCGGTTGCCCCAGACATGCAGCTCGGCGGTGCCGCCGGCCGCCATGGTGATCTGCTTCGTCCCGGCCGCGTGGCGGCAGCGGTCGACGGCCTCGGCGACCAGTTCGTCCACCCGGACCGGCTCGGCGTCCTCCAGCGGGTCGTCGTTCTGGACGCGCGAGAGGTCGATCAGCTCCTGGACCAGGTTGGTCAGCCGGGTCGCCTCGATCTGCATCCGCCCGGCGAACCGCTGCACGGCCTCCGGGTCGTCGGAGGCGTCCATGACGGCCTCGGACAGCAGGGAGAGCGCACCGACCGGGGTCTTCAGCTCATGGCTGACATTGGCCACGAAATCGCGCCGGACGGCCTCTATGCGGCGGGCCTCGGTGAGGTCCTCGACCAGCAGCAGGACCAGCCGGGAGCCGAGCGGGGCGACCCGGGCGGAGACGGCGAGAGCCTCGCCGCGGCCGGTGCCGCGACGAGGCAGGTCCAGTTCGACCTGGCGTATCTCTCCGTCGCGGCGGGTGTCCCGGGCCATCTGGAGCATGGGTTCGACGGCGAGCTTGCCGCCGCGCACCAGTCCGAGGGCGTAGGCGGCGGAGCTGGCCTTGACCACCGCGTCGCCCTCGTCCAGGACGACGGCGGAGGAGCGGAGGACCGACAGCACCGTGTCCACCCCGGGCGGGAGGACCGGGTCGGTGTGCAGGGACGTGCGGGTCGGGCGCCTCAGGTCGCGCTCGCTCCAGCGGAACGCCAGCATGGCGATGACACCGGTGAGCACACCGGCGATCGCTGCCGCTGCGGCAACCGCCGCGTTCACGTCCATGCTCCCAGGTTAGGCATGGGGTACGACATGCCCACAGCCATCGGCGGTCCACCTCGAACACTCGTCGCCCAGAGTTCACCTTGGAGCCAGTATCGGTTCATTTGTGGTGGCGGATTCCGACGCGTACGCGGTCGAGGGTGACAGCGTGGGGTCCACGGTGCCCGAGGGCACCCCCCGGACGACGGTGTGTGATGCCGTAGGGCAAGGTCGGAACCCTGACCCCGAGCACCCTGGAACGACGTACGAGAGGGAACCGAAGATGCGGGACGCGTACCACGAGGAACTCGACTCGATCAGTGACAGCCTGGTCGAGATGGCCCGGCTGGTCGGGTCGGCTATCGGACGCGCCACCACGGCGATCCTCGACGCCGATCTGAAGCTGGCCGAGAGCGTCATCGAGAACGACAAGAAGATCGACGAACTCCAGCACGATCTGGAGGCCCGCGCGATAGACCTGCTGGCGCGGCAGCAGCCGGTCGCCACGGATCTGCGGATCGTCGTCACCTCGCTGCGGATGTCCGCCGACCTGGAGCGCTCCGGTGATCTGGCCCAGCATGTGGCCAAGCTCACCCGGCTGCGGTTCCCGGAGCGGGCCATCCCGCACGACCTGCACTCCACGATCCTGGAGATGGGCCAGCTCGCGCAGCGGCTGATGGCGAAGGCGGCGGAGGTGATCATCACCAAGGACGTCGATCTCGCGATGCAGATGGAGACCGACGACGACGCGATGGACCTGCTGCACCGCACGCTCTTCCAGCACCTGATGGACGACCGCTGGAAGCACGGCATCGAGACCGCGGTCGATGTCACCCTGCTCGGCCGCTACTACGAGCGCTTCGCCGACCACGCGGTGGCCGTCGCCAAGCGGGTGGTGTTCCTGGTCACCGGTGAGCACGCGGACGAGCTCCAGCCGGACGCGCAGGCGGTGCCCGGCGTGGAAGGCGCGTAGCGCAGGCGACAGGGCAGGCGATAGGGCGAGCGCAGGGCAGGCGCCAAGGCGGGCGAAACGGGCGCATAGGCACCCGGCATCTCCCCTGCGCGCCGGGGGCGCGCGTGAGCATCGATGCGCCGTTGATGCGACCGCGGGAGGGGGCGTCCAATGGGCACAGGTACGTGCCCCCAGTCCCCCAGGGAGGGACCCATGGCCGATTCCCCCAGCACCCCGCCCGACCCCACCCGGGACCGCCCCACCGAACAGCCGGTCCGGCCGCTCGCCCTTCCCCTGATCGCGGCCTGCGGCTGCGGTTCGGGCTGCGGCTGCGGCTGCCAGCAGGGCAACCCCTGTCAGTGCGGGTGACCCCACCTCCACCGCCGCTCCGTCTCGAAGGGCCCCGTACTCCGGTACCGGGCCCTTCGCGCGTTCCGCGCCCGGTCGCCCCGGTGGGGCGGGAGGGCCCGCTCCGCATCCCGGTCGCCCTCGCGGGGCGGGAGGCGGACGATGGAGTGAGGAAGCGCGGTCATGAGGGGAGTTGTGGATCATGGCCCAGTACATGGACGTCCACCATGGGATGAACGGCATCACGGCCGATCAGTTGCAGCAGGCCCATCAGGCCGACCTGGCCGCCGAGAGCGCGGAAGGGGTGCACTTCCAGCGCGCCTGGGCGGACCCGGAGTCGGGCACGGTCTACTGCCTGTCCGAGGCACCCTCGGCGGAGGCGGTGCAGCGCGTCCACGAACGCTCGGGGCACCGGGCGGACGAGATCCATGAGGTGCCGTTGTCGGTGTAGGGCGCGGTACCCCGGCGCGGTACCCCCACGCTGAGGGCCCACCGTGGGCCCAGGGCGTGAGAATGCCCCCGACTCGCGCCGTGTGCGCAGGTCGGGGGCATGGTCACAGAACCTACTTCTTCTTGCCCTGGTTCTTGACCGCCTCGATCGCCGCCGACGCCGCCTCGGGGTCGAGGTAGGTGCCGCCGGGGTTGAGGGGCTTGAAGTTGTGGTCGAGGTTGTAGGAGAGGGGGATGCCGGTGGGGATGTTGAGGCCCGCGATGTCGGCGTCCGAGACGTCGTCCAGGTGCTTGACCAGGGCGCGCAGGCTGTTGCCGTGGGCGGCGACCAGGACCGTGCGGCCGGACAGGAGGTCGGGGACGATGGCGTCGAACCAGTACGGGAGCATCCGGACGACGACGTCCTTCAGGCATTCCGTGCGCGGGCGCAGCTCCGGCGGGAGGGCGGCGTAGCGCGCGTCGTCGAACTGGGAGTACTCGGCGTCGACGGCCAGCGGCGGGGGCGGGGTGTCGTAGGACCGGCGCCAGAGCATGAACTGCTCCTCGCCGAACTCCGCGAGGGTCTGGGCCTTGTCCTTGCCCTGGAGGGCGCCGTAGTGGCGCTCGTTCAGGCGCCAGCTCCGGTGGACCGGGAGCCAGAGGCGGTCGGCGGCTTCGAGAGCCAACTGCGCCGTGCGGATCGCGCGCTTCTGGAGGGACGTGTGGACCACGTCGGGGAGCAGGTCGGCGTCTTTCAGCAGCTCACCGCCGCGGACCGCCTCCTTCTCGCCCTTCTCGGTGAGGTTCACGTCCACCCAGCCGGTGAACAGGTTCTTCGCGTTCCACTCGCTCTCGCCGTGGCGGAGCAGGATCAGCTTGTACGGTGCGTCGGCCATGGGGTCGAGCGTAATCGAAGGGTTGCGCGGCCCGCGCGGGCCGCCCGCACCGCGGACGGGGGCCGCACCCACGGGCAGGGGTGGGCGGACCGACGGGCAGGGGTGGGCGGAGCAGGGGGCAGGGGTGGGCGGAGTAGCGGGGAGGGGTGGGTGGAGTAGTGGGGCGGGGTCGGCGGGCGGTGGGGGCTCGGACGGTTGACGGGAATTGTTAATTCGCTCGATTCCGGTGGGGCCTCGATCGTAAGGTCTGCTCCGTAGGAGTGACTCTTACATCCGGCCCCGGTCGGCTGACCGGTCGGCTGACCTTCTCATCGCGGCTTCGGCCATCAGTGTCCTCGGGGGGATCCTCTTGTCCGTCGCCGCTGTCAGACGTGCCCTGTCCGAGACCGTCTCCGGTCTCCCGCGCGAGTTCTGGTGGCTGTGGACCAGCACCCTGGTCAACCGCCTCGGCGCCTTCGTCGCCACCTTCATGGCGCTCTATCTGACCCTGGAGCGCGGCTACTCCGCCTCCTACGCCGGACTGGTCGCCGCCCTCTACGGGCTCGGCGGGGTCATCTCCTCGCTCGGCGGCGGGGTGATGACCGACCGGCTCGGGCGGCGGCCCACCCTGGTCATCGCGCAGGGCTCGACCGCCGTCTCCGTCGCGCTGCTGGGCTTTATGCAGCACCCGGTGGCCATCGCCGCCGTGGCCTGTCTCGTCGGCGCCGCCTCCAACGCGTCCCGCCCTGCCGTGCAGGCGATGATGGCCGACATCGTGCGGCCCGAGGACCGGGTGCGGGCCTTCTCCCTCAACTACTGGGCGATCAACCTGGGCTTCGCGATCTCGGCGGCCGGTGCCGGGTTCATCGCCGAGTTCAGCTATCTCGCCGGGTTTCTGATCGAGGGCGCGATGACCGCCGTCTGCGCGGTGCTGATCTTCATCAAGCTGCCCGAGTCCCGGCCCGAGCGGACCGCCAAGGAGGCCGCCGCGCACAACGCGGTCGGGCTGGGGACGGTGCTGCGCGACGGGCGGTACATGGGGGTCGTCGGGCTGTCGTTCCTGATCGCGCTGATCTTCCAGCAGGGGGCCGTCGGGCTGCCGGTCGCCATGGGCGCCGCCGGGTTCACCCCGGCCGACTACGGCATGGCCCTCGCCGTCAACGGGGTGCTGATCGTCGCCCTCCAGATCCCCATCACCCGGTTCATCGAGCACCGCGACCCGCGCCGGCTGCTGGTGGTGTCCTCGCTGCTCGCCGGGTACGGGTTCGGGCTGACCGCGTTCGCCGGGTCGGTCGGGGTGTTCGCGCTGACCGTCGTCGTCTGGACCCTCGCGGAGATCGTCAACGCGCCGACCCAGACCGGGCTCGTCGTCCGGCTCTCCCCTGTCCATGGCCGGGGGCGCTACCAGGGGATGTACACCATGTCCTGGTCGGTCGCCGGGCTGATCGCCCCGCTGATGTCCGGCTTCGTCATCGACCGCTGGGGCGCGGATCTGCTGTGGGGGCTGTGCGCGGTGCTGGGGATGGTGACGGCGGCGGGGTATGCGGCGCTGATGCGGGCCCTGCCGGAGGGGGAGGCGGGGGGCCTGCCGGAGCGGGAGGCGGAGGGGGGCGTACGAACCGCCGCCGCGCCGGCGCCCGCCACCGAGGTAAGCGCCGACCAGTAGTTCAGTGAGTGGCAGAGAGTGGCAGTAAGTGCCAGAGAATGTCAAGGAGCGTCAGGGGTGCATTCGGGCGCCCTTCATCACCTTGTCCACCGCGTTCCTCGGTCCGTACACCGCGAGCCCCACCAGGTCCAGGTCCGCCGTGCCGACCGCGCGGACGGCGGAGCGGTTGTCGCGGTCGTTGCCGGTGGTGAAGAGGTCGGCGGTGAACAGGGCGCGCGGCAGGGCACGGGTCAGGGCGCGGGTGTGGGCCGCGCGGAGCGTCTCCTCGGTGCCCTCGAAGACCAGCACCGGCTGCCGGAACATCCGCAGATAGGCGACCCGGTCGGCGTCCGCGTAGGGCTCGCCGATGACCTCGGGGAGTTCCGTGCCCAGGCCGCTGACCAGGAACGCGGTCACATTCAGCCGCTGCCAGGTCGCCAGGTCGTCCCGCAGCAGGACGGCGATCTTGGTGTCGAAGCGGACGGGGGGCAGGGCGTCGGAAGTGGTCATGAGCGGCAGCCTTGCCGGTGGGCCGCCGGACGGTCTTGTACGTTCTTTGCATGGCCCCCTCGCGGCTGGACGCCACCGTCTCCGCCTGGCGCCCGCCGGTCCCGGGCGTCGTGGAGGTCTTCCACGCCCACTTCCCCGCGTACACCTACCCGATGCATGTCCACGAGGCGTGGACGCTGCTGATCGTGGACGACGGGGCTGTGCGGTACGACCTGGAGCGGCACCGGCACGGCACGCCCGGTGACACCGTCTCCCTGCTGCCGCCGCACATCCCGCACAACGGCTCCCCCGCCACCCCGGGCGGTTTCCGCAAGCGGGTGCTGTATCTGGACACCTCCCGGCTGCCGGAGGAGCTGATCGGCGCCGCCGTCGACGGCCCCGATCTGCGGGACCCCCTGCTGCGGCGCCGGGTCGGGCAACTGCACGCGGCGCTGGCCCGGCCCGGCGAGGAACTGGAGGCGGAGAGCCGGCTGACCTTCGTCGCGGAGCGGCTCGGCGCGCTGCTGCAACCCCGGTCCGCCGCCGTCGCCGCCTCCGTCGCCGCCGTCGCCGCCGATGCCCCGCGCACCGGTCCCGCCCTGGCCCGGCGGCTGCGCGAACTCCTCGACGCCCGGGTGACCGAGGGGGTGGGGCTGGCGGAGGCGGGTGCCCTGCTGGGCGCCCACCCGGCCCACCTCGTACGGGCGTTCAGCGCCGCCTACGCCATCGCCCCGCACCAGTACCTCACCGCCCGCCGGGTCGAGCGGGCCCGCGCGCTGCTGCTGGCGGGGGCGGGCCCGGCCGAGACGGCGAGCGGCACCGGGTTCTACGACCAGGCGCATCTGACCCGGCACTTCCGGCGGCTGGTGGGGGTGACCCCGGGCCGGTTTCAGCGCAGCGCGCGCTGAGCCTCGTACAGGTTCGGCGGGTGCACGGCGTCGGTGGTGCCGTACAGCTCCAGGCGGGAGTGGAGGTCGCCGGTGAAGTCGGGGACGTCGATCTGGTCGAACTCGCGGACCTCGTTGATGCCGACGGTGGCGGAGTAGGGGGCGAGGCCGTCGATCTTCATCAGACCGGCGCGGCCGTTGGTGACGCGGATGTTCCAGTGGGCGAAGCGGGCGCCGAAGAGGGGGCCCGCGATGGCGTCGCCGCCGTGGCGGCCGTTGTTCTCGACGGTGATGTCGGTGCGGACGTTGGCGAAGGGCAGGCCGCGATGGCTGTCGAAGGTGCCCATCTCCATCACGCCCCGCGACCACACGTTGTAGGAGGACAGGCCCTCGACGTTGATGCCGTGGAGCTGGGTGCCGGGCGGGGCGGGGGTGGTGCGGCGCTCGACGGTGAAGTCCTCGATCAGGTTGTCGTGCGAGCCCTCGCGACAGAAGTAGGGGTGGTGGACGCCCCGGCCGCTCACGCGCGTGCGGCGCAGGGTGCAGGCGGAGGCGGCGACCAGCCCGAACCCGTTGTCGACATGGCGGACGGTGACGTCGTCCACCCAGCAGTCGTAGGCGCATTGCAGGGTGACCCCGTTGTGGCCCTTGTCGAGGAGGTGGGGTTGCTGGGGGGTCTGGACCGCCTCCAGGGTGAGGGCCTCGACGCCGGAGCCGGTGAGGGCGGGGACATGGGTGGTGAGGCGGGGGTTCCACTCGGGGCGGGTGTCGAGCGGGAGGGGGCGTTCGAGGGTGACGCGGCGGCCCCGGACCCGGGTGATCCGGACCGGCCACTCGTAGGGGACGTAGGAGGTCAGCTTGGTCATGGCGGGCCAGTCGTAGGCGTCGGTGCCGGGGCCGTCGCCGCACATGTGCTTCAGGAGGGAGTGGTCGGGGGCGTCGGCGAGCTGGAGGAGGACCAGGTCGCCGGGGCGCAGGGGGGCGGGGTCGGTGACGGTGACCGTGCGGTCGCCCTGGCGGGCGGGGGCGACGGCGGTGAGGGTCCGCCATTCGTCGCGCCGGTTGCCGGTCCAGCCCTCGAACGGCCAGGCCCTGGCGCGGATCGCGGCGGTGAGGGAGGCGTAGCGGGCCTCGGGGGCGAGCCAGATCAGGCCGCCCGCCCAGGACCAGGACGACTTGTCGCCGCCGTAGCGGGAGCCGTAGACGCCGATGAGTTCGGTGAGGCTGCGGGTGGCGAGGAGGGTGGTGCGGGTGCTGCCCGCGCCGCGCAGAACGACGTTCGAGTGGCCGACGCGGATCACGTCGTCGACGCGGAAGGTGCCGGGCGGGACGGTGACCGTACCGCCGCCGGCCGCGCCCGCCGCGGCGAGGGCGCGGTTGATCGCGGGGGCGGAGTCGGTGGTGGCGTCGGGGACGGCTCCGTAGTCGCGGATGTCGGCGACCACGCGGGGGCGGGGGAAGCGGGGGGCTCCGCCGCGCCGGCCCGCTTGTCCGGTGTAGGGGATCTGGGGGTGGGTGTACGGGGTGCGGGTGAACTCGCGCCAGAGGGCGGGGGTTCGGGGGGTGGGGGGTGTGGGGGGTGACGGGGGTGTGGGGGCTGCGGGGGGTGTGGGGGTCGGGGGTGGGGTGCCGGGTGCGGCGGTGGCGGGGTGGGGGGTGAGGGCGGCGGTCGCCGCGGCGGCGGTGATCGCGGTGCCCAGCAGGGTGCGTCGGGTGATGCCGTCGTGCGCGTGGCCCATGCTCGTCCGCCCTTCTCCTGACGGGGCGGCCGTCCCGGCCGTCGCCCGTCCACCAGCGTGTGGATTTCAAGGATGTGAACGATGTTCAGGTGTGCGTTGGTGGTGAGCATGCCACGGGAGGGAGGGGCAGGGTAAGGGGTGCGCAGGGGTCGGGGGCGGTCAGTCCGACGGGCGCTGGATCAGATGCATGAACGCGTCCAGATTGCGCGTCGATTCGCCGCGCTCGGTCCGCCAGGCGTACTCCTTGCGGATCGCGGTGGCGAAGCCCAGTTCGAGCAGGGTGTTGAAGGCGCCGTCGGCGGCCTCCAGGATCTGGCCGAGCAGTCGGTCGACGCTCTCCAGGGTGACCGCGGCGAGCGGCTGCCGGCCGGTGACGTAGATGTCGCCGAGCGGGTCGACGGCGTAGCTGACGCCGTAGAGCTTGAGGTTGCGCTCCAGCAGCCAGCGGTGGACGGCGGGCTCGTTCTCGTCCGGGTGGCGGATGACGAAGGCGTTGAGGGAGAGGGAGTGGCGGCCGACGATCAGGGAGACGGTCGTGGACAGCTTGCGGGTGCCGGGGAGTTTGACGACGTAGTGGCCGGGGCCGGGGCTCTCCCACGCGATGTCGTCGTCGCCGAGCACACCCTCGATGACCTGGGCCGCACGCCGCTGCGCCGCCGTCAGTGCTTCCGCCATGGGGGGAGCGTACGTCAGTGCGGCCCGGTGTCAGGCGTGGTGGGTTCGGGCGCGTCAGGGGTGGTGGGGTCAGGGGTGGTGGGCCTGTCCGGCTCAGGACGGGCGGGGTCAGGGATGGTGGGCCTGTCCGGCTCAGGACGGGCGGGGTCAGGCGTGGTGGGCCTGTCCGGCTCAGGACGGGCGGGGTCAGGCGTGGTGGGTGCGGGCGCGGCGGCGGTGGGCGTGGATGGCGGCGGTGTAGACCTCGGCGGTGGCGGCTGCCGCCGCGTCCCAGCCGAAGGAGCGGGCGTGCCGGGCCGCCGCGGCGCCCATCCGGTCGGCCAGCTCCGGGAGGTCGGCGAACCGGCCCAGCACCCGGGCGTACGCGGCCGGGTCGTGCCCCCGCACCAGGAACCCGGTCTCGCCGTCCCGCACGGCCACCGGCAGCCCGCCCACCGCCGCGGCCAGCACCGGTGTCCCCGCCGCCTGCGCCTCTATGGCGACCAGCCCGAACGACTCGCTGTAGGACGGCATCACCAGCACGGACGCGGCCCGGAACCAGTCGGCCAACTGGTCCTGCCCGACCGGCGGCCGGAACCGTACGACATCCGCGACGCCCAGCCGCGCGGCCAGCTTGTGCAGCCCCTCCGGTTTGGCGAGGCCGCTGCCGCTGGGCCCGCCGACGACCGGGACGACGATCCGGGAGCGCAGTTCGGGGCGCTCGTCGAGGAGGACGGCGACCGCGCGCAGCAGTACGTCCGGTGCCTTGAGGGGCTGGATCCGGCCGGCGAAGAGCGGGATCAGCGCGTCCTGGGGCAGACCGAGCCGGGCGCGGGCGGCGGCGCGTCCGGCGCCGGGGTGGAAGCGGCCGAGGTTGACCCCGGGGTGGACGACGGCGACCTTGCCGGGGTCGGCGCCGTAGTGGTGGACGAGTTCGTCGGCCTCCTCGGCGGTGTTGGCGATCAGCCGGTCCGCGGCGGCGACGATCTGGGTCTCGCCGATGACGCGGGCGGCGGGCTCGGGGGTGTCGCCGTCGGCGAGGCTGGCGTTCTTGACCTTGGCCATGGTGTGCATGGCGTGCACCAGGGGGACGCCCCAGCGCTGGGCGGCGAGCCAGCCGACATGGCCGGAGAGCCAGTAGTGGGAGTGGACGAGGTCGTAGTGGCCGGGGCGGTGTCCGGCCCATGCCTGCATCACCCCGTGGGTGAAGGCGCAGAGCTGGGCGGGGAGGTCCTCCTTGGCCAGCCCCTCATAGGGTCCGGCGTCGATGTGGCGGACCAGGACGCCGGGGGCGAGTTCGACGGTGGGCGGGAGGGCGGCGGAGGTGGCGCGGGTGAAGATCTCGACCTCGATGTCGATCGCGGCGAGGCGCTGGGCCAGCTCCACGATGTAGACGTTCATGCCGCCGGCGTCGCCGGTGCCGGGCTGGTGGAGGGGGGAGGTGTGCACGGAGAGCATCGCGACGCGGCGCGGGCGGCGATGGCCGAGGCGCCTGCCGCTCAGTCGGGCGGCGGCCGACGGGGAGCGCCGACCGAGCCTGCTGACGTAGTGGCTCACGTGCCGTTCCTCCCTGCCGCGGGCATGCCTCGGAGGGCGGCGCGCGCCCTCCACGGGGCTGCAACGCCGGAAGGCCGTGCTCCATTTCCGTGCCGTATCGGACGGCGGTTTCTTTACCGAACCATTACCGGTGCTCGCTCAACCGTTCGAGGGGACGGTGGTGCCGGGGCAGTGCCGGGGCAGTGCCGGGGTGGTCCCGGGGTGGTGCCGGGGTGGTCCCGGGGTGGTGCCGGGGTGGCGCTTACCCTCGTAGCCATGACCGCCCGTTCGACCTCCCGTCCCGTGGGCACGGTGACGCGCGGCACGACCAACCCCAACCGGCTGCGCCGCATGGACCGCTGGATCGCGGCGGTCCACGGCCCCGCACTGCGCCGCGCGGCCGACCCGCTCGCCGTCGACCTGGGCTACGGGGCGGCCCCCTGGACGGCGGTCGAATTGCTCCAGCGGCTGCGCACCGCCGCGCCCGGCGTCCGCGTCACCGGGATCGAGATCGACCCGGAGCGGGTCGCGGCGGCGCGGCCCTACGCGCGCGAGGGGCTGTCCTTCCGGCACGGCGGCTTCGAGATCCCGCTCCCCGGCCGCCCGCTGCTGATCCGGGCGGCGAATGTGCTGCGGCAGTACGAGGAGGGGGAGGTCGCCGGGGTCTGGGAGCGGCTGTGCGGACGGCTCGCCCCGGACGGGCTGCTGGTGGAGGGCACCTGCGACGAGATCGGGCGTCGGCATGTCTGGATCGCGCTGGGCCCCGAGGGGCCCCGGTCGGTCACCTTCGCGACCCGGCTCGGCTCCCTGGACCGCCCGTCCGACCTCGCCGAACGGCTCCCGAAGGCGCTGATCCACCGCAATGTGCCGGGCGAGCCGGTGCACGCCTTCCTGCGGGACTTCGACCGCGCCTGGGCCTCCGCCGCGCCCTACGCCGCGTATGGCGCCCGCCAGCGATGGGTGCGCGCGGTGCGCGAACTGGCCGCCGACTGGCCGGTCCTGGACCGCGCGGGGCGGTGGCGGCAGGGGGAGGTGACGGTGGGGTGGGGGGCTTTGGGGCCTCGGGGGTAGGGGGGTTGGGGGGTAGGAGGGTTCGCTGGTTTGGGGTGGTGGGGGGGCGGCGGCGGTTGGGGGTGGTGGGGCCGGGGCTGTGGGGGTCGGCTGGGTGAGGGGTGGTGGCGTCCGGGGGGTGGGGGGCGGTGGCGTTGGGGGGCGCGGTCAGGGCGGTGGCGGCGGGGGGATGGGGCGCGGTGAGGGCGTGGGCGGCGGAGGGTTGGGCGCGGTGGGGCTTCGGTCTCGGGCGGGCAGGCGCAGGGGAGAGGGCCAGCGGCCCGGGTGCGGGGGCGGGGGCCAGGGCTTCGGCCCCGCGCGGGCAGGCTCGGGGTGTGGCCGGTGGGGAGGTGTTGGCGCTGAGCGGAGTGGCGCGGCGGAGCGGCGCGGCGGAGTGGCGCGGCGGAGTGGCGCGAGGTGGGGTCGGTGTATGCCGTTGGGGTCCCGGACGTAACGGATTTCCCTCTCGTTTCCCCGCCGGGACGGCCCGCCAGGAACGATCTGACTGAGTCGTTCGTCACAAAGTCGGGGAGATCGTCGTACGACGCGGTGGCCTGGGGAGGCAGTTACCGCCTCTGTCGTTTCGCGCCGCGGCGTGGCACGATCCCTCGGGCGCCGCAGATTACTGACGGTTCATCAGTTGGGGGGCATGGGTATGGCACCGGGCAAGCGCGGGCGGCTCTCGGCGGCGGTCATGGTGGTCTGCGCGGTCTGCGCGGCGACCGTGCTGGCGATACCGGGGGGCGCGCTGGCCGCCCCGGCTCCCGACCCGTCCCCGAGCGGCCCGCCCGCCTCGGTGACCGTTCCGGACCCGGTCGCGGACGCGGCCCCGGCGACCGACGCCGAGCTGGAGGCCGTCCGCACCCGGCTCGAAGAGCTGTATCACGACGCGGCCGTGGCCACCGACGCCTACAACGCGGCGGAGGAGCTGGCCGATCAGCAGTCCGCGGAGATCGTGGCGCTGGCCAAGCGGATCGTGCAGGGCGAGGAGAAGCTGGCGGAGCTGAAGGAGCGGGCGGGGGCCGCGGCCCGCGCCCAGTACCGCACGGGCGGGCTGCCGCCCGAGGCGCAGCTCATACTGAGCGACGACCCGCGCCAGTTCCTGGACGGCGCCGGGCGCATCCTCCAGGGCGAGCGGGCCACCGACAAGACCCTCGCCGAACTCCAGCAGACCCAGGACGACCTGGAGCTGTACGCCAAGGACGCCGCCGCGGGCTGGGACGAGCTGGAGGCCAACCGCAAGGCCAAGGACACGGCGAGAGGGGAGATCGAGAAGCAGATCTCCGCCGCCGAGAAGCTGGAGTCCCAACTGGCGAAGGAGGAGAAGGAGCGCCTGGCCGAGCTGGAGCGGCAGGCCGCCGCCCGCGCCCAGACCGCCTGGGTCGACACCGGGATACTCGACGAACTGCCCGGCGGCACGGCGAGCGCCGAGGGCCGGCGGGCGGTCGCCTGGGCCAAGGCCCAGCTCGGCAAGCCGTACGAGTGGGGCGCCGAGGGCCCGGACACCTTCGACTGCTCCGGGCTCACCTCGGAGGCATGGGCCGCGGCCGGTACGCCCATCCCGCGCACCTCGCAGGAGCAGTGGCGGCAGCTCCCCCGTGTCGACCTCGCCGAGATGCGCCCCGGCGACCTGATCATCTACAACTCCGACGCCAGCCATGTGGCGATGTACGTGGGGGACGGGGCGATGGTCCACTCCCCTCGGCCGGGGCGGACGGTGACCATCGCGGGTGCCGGTTCCATGCCGATCTTGGGGGTTGTGCGCCCTGGGGGGTGAGCCCTCCGGGCGGGCCGGCCCCTCCAGACCGGCTGACCCTCAGGGCGGGCCGGCCCTCCGGATGGGCTGACCCCTCCGGGTCGGCTGGCCCTGCGGACGGGTGAGGGGAGAGCGAGGACGCGGATGCGGATACGGGGATGGACGGACAGGTGCGGTGGCTGGTCATGGCCCGTTTCATGTGACCCGGCACACGCCCGGCCAGGGCAAACCCCTCCCGGACGTGACCTTCGTCATTCCGCACCGGCGGTCGCCCTGCCCAACTGCGGTACGGATCGCGGCATATGACAGCGGCCCCGTGCCGAGCGACGTGCCTCACACCATTCCAATCGGGCACCGCCACCCGCTATGGTCCCCGTCGGTGGACCGAGCACCCTCGGTGCGCCGTGCCCTCGGGGGGAGGGAAGGAACCCAGGACCATGTCCGTACCCGTACCGCGGCAGAGAGCCGTCCCGGCCATGGAGGTGGACCGGGTCGTCGGCTCGGCGAGCGGAGGCCCGGTGAACGGTGGGCCGCTAACCGGAGACCCGGTGACCGCTGGTCCGGCGACCGGGGACCCGGTGGCCGGTGGACCGGCGACCGCTGACCCGGCAACCGGAGACCAGATGGCCGGTGGACCGATGACCGCCGGATCGGTGACCGGAGACACGGTGACCGGCGGTCCAACGACCGAAGACCCGGAGGCCGGCGCTCCAGCGACCGGCGGAGCGCTGACCGCCGCCCCGGTCAAGGACCCCGGCACCGGCGGAGCCCTCACCCTCCTCCTGATCGAGGACGACCCCGGCGGCTCGGCGATCGTGCCGGAGATGCTCGACACCGCCGGACAGCCGATCCGCATCCGTACGGCCCGCAATCTCACCGAGGCCGCCCGGCTGCTCACCCACGATGTGCAGTGCATCCTGCTGGACCTGGCGCTGCCCGCCTCCGGCGGCTCGGGCGGCGCGGCCTCCGCCGCCGCTCCGGATCAGAAGGGCGAGGAGCTGGCCGTGCTCCGCGACGTCCTGGAACTCGCACCCCGGCACGCCGTCCTCGCCCTCACCGCGTCCGGCGACGCCGAGCGCGGCACCGAGGCGGTACGGGTGGGCGCGCAGGACTATCTCTTCCGCGACGAACTGGACGGCCGCCTGCTGAGCCGGGCGATCCGGTACGCCGTCGAGCGGAAACGTTCCGACACCGCCGAGCGACGGCTCGCCGAGGGACGGCTCCGGGCGCAGGAGAACGCCCGCCTGGAACGCGGACTGCTGCCGACGCCCCTGCTGGAGGGCTCCTCGCTGCGGTTCGCGGCCCGCTACCGCCCCGGCCGCTCCCGCGCCCTGCTGGGCGGCGACTTCTACGACATCGTCCGCACCCCCGACGGCACGGTGCACGCCATGATCGGCGATGTCTGCGGCCATGGGCCGGACGAGGCGGCGCTCGGCGTGGAGCTGCGGATCGCCTGGCGGGCGCTGACCTTCGCCGGGCTGTGCGGGGACGACCTGCTGAGCACGCTCCAGCAGGTCCTGGAGCACGAGCGCGACGACGACGAGATCTTCGCGACGCTGTGCACGGTCGACATCGCGCCGGACGGCCGGCGGGCCGGGCTGTGCCTGGCCGGGCACCCGGCCCCGCTGATCGCCCGCGCGGGCCACCCGGCGGGGCTGCTGCCGTACGACAACAACGGCCCCGCGCTCGGGCTGCTGTCCGGGGCGCGGTGGCCGCGGATGCAGGTGGAGCTGGGGCCGGAGTGGAGCCTGATGCTCTACACGGACGGGCTGATCGAGGGCCGGATCGGCGACGGACGGGAGCGGCTGGGCCAGGAGGGCATGGTCGAGATGGTGCGGCGGCAACTGGCGGAGGGGCTGCGCGGGGAGTCCCTGCTGCGGGCGGCCGTGCAGGAGGTACGGCAGCTCAATGGGGGCGAGCTGACGGATGACGTGGCTGTGGTGCTGCTGGAGCGGTAGGGGGTCCGCCGTGGACCCACGGCGTACGGACCAACTACCGACCGGAATCCATCCGCCTACCCAACTCTCTACCGACCGCCGTTGTACGGACCGTACGGGCCGTCGCTGCTGGAGCCGCGGTGGGGACGGCCGCCGCCGGGCAGGGCGCGCAGGGCGGGGCGGACGTCGACCATGTACACGATCGTGGCGATGAGGCCGATGATCGGGAGGAAGGACAGGACGCCGAAGATCAGGTTCACCACGAGGGCGAGCGCGAGGATGATCAGCCAGAACGGCTTGGTCTTCTTGTCCGCCGCGCGATAGGCGTCCTCGCGGCGGATGGCGGCGTCGACCAGCGCGAAGGCGCTGAACACGGTCAATCCCAGGTTCAGCAGCCACAGGAAACCGGTGAAGCCCTGCATCAGCACTACGTCCACCACCCGAATCGGATCGTCGTCTCTACCTCGTCACCATCACCACTACCCCGTCACCGTACCCCCAACGGTGTCGGCGCTACCCGGATCAACGGACCGGGCACCCGGTAAGTGCCCGGCCCTCCTCCCCGGAACCACCCCTCTCACTCGGCGGGCGGCGTGGTCTTCTTCGCGGTCGTCCGGCGCGCGGCCGGGGCCTTCTTGGCGGGGGCCTTCTTCGCCGGAGCCTTCTTGGCGCCCGCGGCGACGGGCGGCTCGGCGACCGGGGTGGCCTTCGGCTCGGTGACCGGGGTGGCGGCCGGCGCGGTGCCGGGCTCGACGGCGACGGCGATCTCCCCGACCTCCCCGGCGTCCCCGGTCCCCTCGGCGGCCTCCCCGCGCCAGGTCTTCACCGTCTGCTCACCGTGCTCGGCGACCCGCTCATAGGTCTCGCGCGCCTTGACGACGTACTCGGCGGCGACGCCGACCCCGCGCAGGGCGAGATCCTGGGCGCTCTCGCCGAGCTTCTTCAGATCGGCGTCGAAGGTGCTGCCGAGCTTCTTGAGGTCGCCGTCGAGGCTGTTGATGAACTCGTTGACCTTGGTCTGGACGTTCTCCTGGGTCTCCTTGACCCGGGCACCGGCCTCCTTGGCGCGGGCGCCCGCCCGCTCCTGGACGGCCTTGGTGTCCGTGTTGCGCACGGCCTCGAAACGGGCCGGGGCCTCGGACCGCAACTGCTCGACCAGCGCGGGCACCTTCTTGGCCTGCTGGTAGGCCAGGTCGGCGGTGCCGGCGGCGAAGTAGAGGGGGGTCGGGTCGCTGAAGGTCTTGCGCAGGTCGTCGCTGATGGCCATGGTGAGGGTCCTCCCGGATGCAGATTCGGCTGAGGTTCGGTGGTGGTCCGCGGCGGACTCCGGAGTTTCCCTGGTCCGGTTCATCCGGTACTCCGCTGCGGGCCGGCATCGCGCGTGAGATCGTCACCGTCGCCCCGGGCCCCGGCTCCGCCGTCGGCGGGAGCTTCCGCCTCGGCCGCGCCGAATCCGTTCTCCTTGCGGAAGGACTCGTACACCTGGAGCAGTACCTGCTTCTGCCGCTCGTCGAGCGTGGGGTCGGCGAGGATGGCGGCGCGGGTCTCGACCTCGGCCGGGTCGCGCTCGGCATCCAGGATCCCGGCCCGCACGTACAGCGTCTCGGCGGAGATCCGCAGCGCCTTGGCGACCTGCTGCAACACCTCCGCGCTCGGCTTGCGCAGCCCGCGCTCGATCTGGCTCAGATACGGATTCGACACCCCGGCGGCCTCGGCGAGCTGCCGCAACGAGAGCTGCGCGGTGCGCCGCTGCTCGCGCAGATACTCACCAAGATTCCCGACGTTGAGCGATGCCATGCCTCCACTGTGCCTCACCTCCGCTAACTATTGCAAGCAGACGCTTGCAAAAGTGTGCGGGGGTGTCGAGGGGGGCGGGGGCTGGGGAGGGGGCCGGGGCCGGGGAAGCGGAGGGCCGTAGTGGCGGAGGGGCAGCGAGACGCACGGCAAAGCGACCGGCAACGGAGTGCCCGGTGGCGGAGTGGCCGGTCGCGGGGTGGCCGGTCCGCGGAGTGACTGGTGGCGGAGTGGCCGACGGCGGGAGACGGCCTTGCCCGCATCGACCCGGCCGCCCCATCATCGGCGGATGGACGACACCCCGGACCGCCCCCCGGTCGCCCTGCCCGCGCTGCGGGCCAAGGCGCGGGACGTGGGCTTCACCAGGTCCTGCGACGACCGCACGGGAAGCCTGCTGGCGGCACTCTCCACCGCGCGGCCCGCGGGGCGGATCCTCGAACTCGGCACCGGCGTCGGGGAGGGCACCGCCTGGCTCCTCGCCGGGATGGACGCCGCCACCCGGCTGACCACCGTCGAACGCGACCCCGCCCTCCAGGCCATCGCCCGGGAGGAACTGGGCGACGATCTCCGGGTGACCTTCGTCCCCGGGGACGGCGGCGCGTGGCTGGACGAGTTCGACGGGGCTCCCTTCGACCTGGTCTTCGCCGACACCCGGCCGGGCAAGTTCACCCACCTCGACCGGGCACTGGACCTCGTGGCTCCCGGCGGGACCTATCTGATCGACGACCTCTCCCCGCGCCCCGACTGGCCGGAGGGCCATGACGTCGCCGTCCGGCACCTGCTAGCCGAACTGGACGCCCGCGAGGACTTCCGGCGCGTCCGGCTGAGCTGGGCGAGCGGCCTGCTGATGGCGGTACGCCGGGCCTGACGGGGATATGCCGGGTCTGACGCCGGTACGCCGGACCTAACCACGCCGGTAGCGGCACGCCCGGTGACAGCGGCACACCGCGCTCGGCAACCGTCCCCGGCGGCCCAGCCCCGGACATCCGCCAGGCCCCCGAGACTCCGGGGCACCGGGACCCCGGGACGCCGAGGCCCCGTTCAGCGCGGGACGATGCAGAAAGGGTGCCCGGCGGGGTCGGTGAGGACCCGGGCCCGGTCGCCGTGCGGCTGGTGGTCCGGTCTGCCCGCGCCCAGCTCCAGCAGCCGCGCCTCGGCCGCGTCCAGGTCCTCGTAGACGTCGAAGCAGAGATGGAGTTGCTGGGGGACGGTCTGGTCGGGCCAGCTCGGTGCGCGGTAGCCCTCGGGTGCGGTTCAAGCCCCGGTGATCCGCTGGTAGAACGCCGCCAGGGCCGGCGGATCGGGGCAGTCGAGCGTGATCGCGGCCAGCCGCATCCGCACCAGCCCTGCCGGGCCGATCGCCTTCACCACCCCCCTTCGACGCCACGCCCTCCGCCCCGCACCCCCGCCCCCTCGACACCCCGCACCC
Organism: Streptomyces sp. NPDC093252; assembly: GCF_040683675.1. Classification (NCBI taxonomy): domain Bacteria; kingdom Bacillati; phylum Actinomycetota; class Actinomycetes; order Kitasatosporales; family Streptomycetaceae; genus Streptomyces; species Streptomyces sp. NPDC093252. Next base: position 568,250 of record NZ_JBFBEM010000003.1, read on the forward strand.
GCATCTCCACGCCCTCCATCCCCATCCCCCACCCCCGCCCCCCGCAAGGCACCCCCCTTGCTTCTTGGTCAGTGACCCAGTTTACTGCGAGAGAGTAAATATGGTCACCGACCAAGAGAAGGATCCCGGTCGGGAGAGGAAGGGCACGCGCATGAGTGAGCAGCATGTCGTCATCGCCGGAGGCGGCCCCGTCGGGCTCTGGCTCGCCACCGAGCTGCGGGCGAACGGCGTCCCCGTCACCGTCGTCGAGCAGCGCACCGAGATCGACGGGCACTCCAAGGCCCTCACCATCCACCCCCGCACCATCGAGGTGCTCGCCTCCCGCGGGGTGCACGAGACGTTCCTCGACGAGGGCGTGCACATACCCAGCGGGCACTTCGCCAACCTCGCCAGCCGGCTCGACTTCCGGTCGCTGGACACCCCGTACCCCTTCACCCTCGCCCTCCCCCAGGCCCGTTCCGAGGAACTCATCGAGCGGTACGCCCTCCGGCTCGGCGCCGACATCCGCCGCGGGCACCGGGTCACCGGGTTCGAGGAGCACGAGGACTCCGTGACCGTACGGGTGGAAGGGCCGGACGGCGCCTACACCCTCGACGCCGCCTACCTCGCCGGGTGCGACGGAACCCGCAGCACCGTCCGCGAGGCCGCCGGTATCGACTTCCCCGGCACCCCCTCCACCGTCCTCGGCTGGATGGGCGATGTCGCCCTCGACAACGCCCCGCCCCTCGGTTTCAACCGGTTCAACAGCGAGGGCGGCCTGATGATCGCCCCGCTGCCCGGCAACCGCTGGCGGGTCGTCGGCACCTGTCCCGACGGGCTGACCACCGAGTGGCCCGGCGATCTCACCATGGCGGAGATGCGGGCCAAGACCATCGCCATCACCGGCGAGGACTTCGGGATGCGCGACCCCTCCTGGCTCTCCCGCTTCGGCAACACCACCCGCCTCGCCACCGACTACCGGCGCGGACGCGTCCTGCTCGCCGGTGACGCCGCCCACCAGCACTTCCCCACCGGCGGCGTCGGTATGAACGTCGGTATCCAGGACGCCCACAACCTCGGCTGGAAACTCGCCGCCACCCTCGGCGGCTGGGCCCCCGCCGGTCTCCTCGACACCTACCACGCCGAACGCCACCCGGTCGGCGCCCAGCTCGAAGAGCACAGCAGCGCCCAGACCCATCTGCTGACCAGCTTCACCCCGCAGGGCCTCGCCGCCCGCTCCCTGTTCAGCTCGCTGATCCGCTCCGTACCGGAGCTGGCCGAGCAGCTCGCCCTGCGGCTCACCGCCCTCGGCGTCCACTACGGCGGCCCCGGCGCCGACGCCCACCCGGTCACCGGCAGCCGCGCCCCCGACCTCGCCTTCGGCGGCAGCGGCGGCGACACCCTGTTCGGGCTGCTGCGCGCGGACGCGTATCTGCTGGCCGACCTCACCGACGGCGGTGTCCTCGCCGACCGCGCCCAGGAGCGGATCCGGGTGCACGGCGGCGCGACCCCCGGCGACCGGGAGACGTGGTCCGGCGTCCGCGCCGCGCTGATCCGCCCCGACGGCCATGTCGCTCACGCCTGGACCGAGCCCGACGACGACAAGCTGGCCGCCACCGTGGACGAGACCCTCGCCACCACCCTCGGCCGCTAGCCGCACCGGGAGGGGGGCGCGACAGGGACCGCCCCCCTCCCGGGGCACCCCTTACGCCCCGGCCCCACCAGGGCAAGGATGACCCCATGACGACGACCACCACCACGCCCCGCGACGACCTCCACCGCTATCTCCAGTCCGCCCGCGAGGCCGTGCTCTGGAAGCTCGACGGGCTCGGCGAGTACGACGTCCGGCGGCCCCTCACCCCGACCGGCACCAATCTGCTGGGCCTGGTGAAGCATCTGGCCGGGGTGGAGCTGGGCTATCTCGGCGTCGCCTTCGGCCGCCCGCACGGCGAGGACCTGCCCTGGCTGCTGGACGCGGGCACCACCAACGGCGACATGTGGGCCACCGCCGATCAGTCGCGCGAGGACATCGTCGGGCTGTACCGGCGGGCCTGGGACCATGCCGACGCCACCCTCGACGCGCTGCCGCTGGACACCGTCGGCACCGTGCCCTGGTGGCCCGCCGACCGGGCACGGCTCACCCTGCACCACGCCGCGGTCCGGGTGATCGCCGACACCGACCGCCACGCCGGCCAGGCCGACATCCTGCGCGAACTCCTCGACGGCAAGGTCGGCATGGCCGAGTCCAACAGCAGCATGACCGACGGCGACGAGACCTGGTGGGCCGAGTACCGGGAACGGCTGGAGCGCACGGCCCGCCAGGCGGCGGACCACCACCCCGACGCCTAGATCGGCCTCACCCGCCCCCACCCCTGTCCCTCACCTCTCCAGCCACTCCCGTACGGCGGTGAAGTCGGCCGGGGTCAGGGCACTCCGGTGATCCACCCGGTGCAGCAGGGCCGGGCCGGGGTGGTGGGCGCGGACCCAGGCGTGGTCGGCGGCGGTGATCTCGTCGTCCAGCCAGACGAAGGCACGGCCGGCCGCGTGGGCGACCAGCGGCCGGGTCTTCCAGTGCACGCCCCGGGCGGGCCCCGCCGCCCCAGCAGCGTCCTCCCCCTCCCCCTCTCCCTCCGGCCAGTCCAGGAGGGGCAGCGGGGGCAGGCCCAGCCAGGGGGAGATCACCTCGTTGGCGTCGTCCAGCCAGGTCGTGGCCCACACCAGGACGCAGTCCAGGGCGCGCAGCCGGTGGCCGAGGGCGGGGTCGATGCGCGTGAGCAGCGGATGGGCGGCCGGATCCGTACCGCCGGACTCGTACACCGGATACGGTCCCGGCCCTCCGAACGGCAGCAGCGTGCCGTCGACGTCGAGGAACAGCAGTGGGCGCACGGAAACCACGTTGCCGCACCCGGGCCGCCGCCGCTACTGTCGCGCGTATGACTGCCGGGTCGGCCTTGTGCCACGAGAGAGTTGGGTGCCCGGCCTCTGAGTGAGGCGGGCGCGGGCCAGAGGTCCGCCGTTTCCTCTCTTCACCTCCACCGTCGTACGGCGGGACGACATCCGCCGTGAGCGTCCGGGGAAACCGAGGAGAAGGAGACCACACCCCAGCATGTCCCACGACAACGACATCGCACCGAATCAGCACCCCGTCGACTTCAATCAGCAGGTCATCGATGAGTTCCGCGCCCATCACGGCCGCGTCGGCGGGTATTTCGAGAACGCCCGGCTGATCCTGCTCACCACCACCGGTGCCCGCAGCGGCGCCCCGCACACCACCCCCGTCGGCTATCTCCACGACGGCGACGGCCGGATCCTGGTGATCGCCAGCGCGGGGGGCGCGCCCCGGCACCCGGCCTGGTTCCACAATCTGGTCGCCCGTCCCCGGGTGACCGTCGAGAGCGGGGCCTTCACCTACGAGGCCGACGCGACCGTCCTCACCGGCGAGGAGCGGGCGCGGGCGTGGGCGCGGGCGGTGGAGAGCGAGCCGGGTTGGGCCGAGTATCAGCGCGGGACGGACCGGCTGATCCCGGTGGTCGCCCTCCGGGAGGTCCCGCCGGAGGGGCCACCGCAGATCAACGCCTCCTCGCCCGGCGAGGCGATCAAGGTCGTGCACGACGCCTTCCGCCATGAACTCTCCCTTCTCCGCGAGGAACTGAAGGAGCCGAAGGAACCGAAGGAAGCGAAAGCAACGAAAGAAAGGAAGGAGCCGGGGGAGGCCGACGGCACCTCCGGTACGGCGCTGGGCGCACAGCTCCGCGTCAACTGCCTCACCTTCTGCCACGGGCTGCACAACCACCACACCGGCGAGGACCTCGCCCTCTTCCCCTTCCTCGCCGACCGCCATCCCGAGGCGGCCCCGGCGCTGGCGCGGCTGCGCGAGGAGCACGAGCGGATAGCGGAGCTGGTGGAGGAACTGCGGGCGGTGCTCACCGAGGAGGGCCCGCGGGCGGCCGTCCGCGCGGAGGTCGAGCGGCTGACGGCGGAGCTGGAGGCCCATCTGGCCTACGAGGAGGAGCAGTTGCTCCCCCTGCTCGGCTGATCCCCCTGCTCGGCTGACCCCCGGCACGGGAGACCGACCGCTGTGCGGCGGCCGGGCCCCGGTGGCGCGCGGCCCTCAGAACGGCAGCGGTCTCCCGTGCACCACGTCCAGCCGGGAGACCGCCCGGGTGAGCACCACATACAGCCGGTGCAGCCCGCGCTCCTCCGCCGCCGCGATCGACGCGGGCTCGACGGCGACGACATGGTCGTACTCCAGCCCTTTCACCACACCCGCCGGAACCACCGCCACCCGCACACCCCCCTCCCCATCTCCATCCCCCTCCCCATCTCCCTCCCCCGTCACCGCGATCCCGCCCCCGGTCAGCGCCTCCCGCACCCACCCCAGGTCCCCGTCGGCGGCGATCACCCCCACCGACCCCTCCCGCTCCAGCGCCTCCCGGACGGCCGTCAGCACCAGCCCCGGCAGCTCCCCGGCCGTCGCCGCCCGGCGCAGCCGCAGTTCGCCGTCGGTGCGCAGCGAACGCCCCGCCGGTACCTCGACGTCGAGCCGCGCGAGCAGCCGGTTGGCCAGGCCGAGGACCGCTTCGGGGACCCGGAACCCCGTGGTCAGCGCCACCACGGCGGCGTCCGGCCGGCCGAGGTGGCGCAGGCTGGCGGCCCAGGAGCGGGCAGCCCACGGGGTGGTGCCCTGGGCGAGATCACCGAGCACGGTCAGCGAGCCGAACCGGGACCGGCGGGCGATGGCCCGGCACTCCATCGGGGAGAGGTCCTGCGCCTCGTCGACGACGACATGGCCGTACCCCTCCGGGTGGGCGATCAGGCCCGCCACCTCGTCCAGCAGCACCAGATCGGCCGCCGACCAGCGCGCCGAGCGCCAGGACCGGGGCGGCCGGGCCCAGCCGAGGGCCGCGCACTCCGCCGCGTCCAGCAGTCCGCCCGCCGCCCGCGCGAGCGCCTCCGGGTCGCCGAGCAGCCCGGCGACCACCTCCTCGGCCCGCACCCGGGGCCAGACGGTGTCGAGGTACGGGGTGAGCGCCCGGGAGACGCTCCGCACCCAGGTGTGCGGCCGGGGCCCCGAACGGCGCTCGGCGCGCACCCGGATCCGCTCCAGCAGCCGGGTCCGCACCCGCTCCCGCCCGGTCCCGTACGGCGGGTCCTCGGCCAGCACCCCGGCGACCACCGCGGCGGCCTCCTCCGCCGCCACCCGCCACCGGTACGACCCGTCCGGCACGGTGAGCGGCTCGCCCCCGGCACCCCGCGCGTCGACGCGCCCGTACAGCGCCCGGCGCAGCACCTCCGCCATCCGGGCGTCGTGCTTGAGGAGGGCGGCGCGGGGCGGATCGGCGCCGGGGCGCCGCCCGGGAATCGCCAGGTCCTCCCGGAGGGCCTCGTGAAGGGTGGACTGCTCGACGCCGGTCTCACCGAGGGCGGGCAGCACGGCGGCGATGTAGCGCAGGAAGGCGCGGTGGGGGCCGAGGATCAGGAGCCCGCCGCGCCGGACGCGCTGGGGGTGGGTGTAGAGGAGATAGGCGGCGCGGTGCAGCCCGACGGCGGTCTTCCCGGTCCCCGGAGCGCCCTGCACGCACACCGAGAGGGCGAGATCGCCCCGTACGAGATCGTCCTGGTCGGGCTGGATGGTGGCGGCGATGTCCCGCATGGGGCCGACGCGGGGCCGCTCGATCTCCCGGGCGACCAGCGCGCTGAGCCCCCCGCTCCCACCCTCCAGCGGCTCGTCCTCCAGGGACGTCAGATCGGCGGAGTCCCCCCGGCTGCCGGGTGCCCAGCCGAACCGGCGGCGCACGGCGACGCCCTGCGGATCGGCGGGACCGGCCTGGTAGAAGGCGCGGGAGACGGGCGCCCGCCAGTCGACGACGAGGGGCGGGTCGGCGGGCCGCTCGCTGATCCGGAGCCGCCCGATGTGCAGCGCGGGACGGTCGCCGTCGGCGGCGCGGAAGTCCAGCCGCCCGAAGAACAGCGGCCCCTCGGGCAGCTCCCGCAGCTCCTTGGCCCGGCTGCGCAACCGATAGCCGAGCACCTCGGCGTCGGCCCCGGAGGCGGAGGCGTCGGCCCCGATGACCACCTGCTCGTCGGCCCCGTCGACCATGGCGGCGAGGGCGGCCCGGCACAGCTCGTGATGGGCACGCTCCTGAACCAGGGCGAGGCGGGCGGTCCCCGGACGGGGATCGGAATCGGAGGCACAGCCGGGATCGGGATCTGGGTCGGGATCGGAAGCCGTCATGGGCCAAGCCTACCCAAAAAAACGAAACCGAGTTACATTTTTGACCGAGCCTCGCGATTCAGCAGGGACGGCGGACGACGGACGACCGTCCGGCCGTCCGGCCGTCCGACCAGCCGACCAGCCGACCAGCCGACCAGCCAGCGAGCCAGCGAGCCAGCCACAGAGGCCAACCCCTACCCCAGAAGCCTCGCCACCCCACCCTCCAACCCGTCGAACGCCCGCCCGGCGGCAACCACCGCGTCCGCCTTCACCACCTCCACCGCCTCCCCACCGGCGATCCGCCGCCAGTTCTCCAGCGCGAGAATCCGCTGGACGGCGATGATCTGCCCGGCCGCGAGCCGTGCGTCCAGATCCCCGCCGAGCGCCTCGGCGAGCGCGGCCTCCGACCGCTCCAGATGCGCCTGCGCCCGCGCGACCAGGGACGGGGTCCCATAGAGCAGGGCGTGGAAGGCGAGCACCTGGGGATGCGCGTTCAGCCCGGTCACCGGGTCCTCCCGCTCCAGCCCCGCCAGAAAGTGCCGCCGCAGCGCCGCGATCGGCGTCGGCCCCTCCCCGACGACCCGCGCGGCCTCCCCCTCGTGATCGGCGATCCGGTACAGCACCAGATCCTCCTTGGCCGGGAAGTACCGGAACAGCGTCGGCTTGGAGATCTCCGCCGCCGCGGCCACCTCGGCGACGGACACCGCGTCGAACCCCCGCTCCAGGAACAACCGGATCGCGGTCTCCGAGACGGTCTCGTACATCCGCCGCTTCTTGCGCTCCCGCAGCCCACCGCCGGCACTGTCAGTCATGGGGAGAGCCTACGCAGGGCGGGAGGCCGACCGACCGGGCAGCGGCGTGCGCTCCGGGAGGTCGGCGGGGACCCGGGTCCGCTCCGCAAGGTCTGCCGGAACCGGCAACCGTCCCGGAAGGTCTGCCGGGACCGGCGTCCGCTCCGGGCGAAGGGTCCCGCCGGACGCCGCCGCGGGCATCGCGTCGATGCCCCGCGGCTGGTCGGCGTCCGCGCACCAGCCGGGTCCGGTCCCGGGTCCGGTCGCGGTGGCTGGGGCGTCCGGCGGGGTACGGGGCCAGGTGGCCAGATCGCGTGCGTGCCACTCGCGCAGGGCGGCTGCCGCCGTCGCCGGGTCGGCCGGGGCGTCGGGGTGGCCCAGCGGCTCCCGGGCCCGCTCCAGCGCCCCGCAGATCCGCAGCGCCGCGTCGGCGTAGTGCTCGGGACCGGCCTCGTCGGGCAGGGCGAGGGCGGCGCGCATCACATCGGGGAACACGGACTGGACGTACTCGAAGCCCAGATAGGTGGCGAGGTCGGGGTCCAGGGCGGCCGTCAGTTCCGGGCGGCCCGCCCGGCGCATCGCGTCCGCCCAGAGGTCGACGGCGAGTTTGCGCTCCCCCTCGTCGTAGCCCATGCGCACCACATGGGTCGCGAGGTCGTGCAGGGGGTCGCCGAAGAGGCTGAGTTCCCAGTCCAGCAGGGTGAGCCGCTCGCCTTCCGGGGTCGGGGTGACGATCACGTTCGCCCGGTGGACATCGGTGTGCAGCAGGATGAAGGGGCGGCGGGTGAGTGCCGGGCGGGTGGCGAGGAAGTCACCGACGATGCCGGGCCGGACTCCCAGGGCGGCGAACAGCGCGCCGAAGCGGCCGAGGTTGTGGCGGTGGACGCGGTGGTCGGCGAAGTGGGCCAGCCGGTGCAGGAATCCGGCGCTGTCACCGTCCTCCGGCCAGTCGGCGGGCAGCGCGGGCAGTTCCTCGGCCGGGACGGTGGCCAGCTTGGCGAAGAGGCCGGCCAGTTCGGCGATCCGGGCGACGCCGAGCGGCCGGTCGGCGGGCTCCTCGGACAGGGGCCGCCCGGTGACATAGGCGTGCAGAGACCATTCTCCAAAGTCCCAGAGGCAGCGCGGCACATCGTCGAGCCGCGCGCTCACCACCCGCAGCACCTCGGACTCCCGCCAGATCCGGGGCACCACCTCGACCGTCTCCAGCGGCATCCGGAACTTGGCCCGGACCTGGCCGGAATCCATCCCCAGCAGATAGGCCAGCGGCTGGCCCAGCGGAAGGATGTGATTGCTGTTGTGGTGGCCGACCACCACGTCCCCGGCGGCACGGGCGCGACGGCGCCCCGCGAAGTAGCGCACCAGCGCGTGACGCGCCGGATGGGGCTGGTGGTGCTGCATGGACGCAGAGCGTACCTCCCGGGGTGATCGTTCTCACGTTTGCCCAAAATCTGGACAGGGACGGAGAAACGCCCAGGCCACCGCCCAGGCCACGCCCCGGCCATTCCCCGGCCATTCCCAGGCCACCCCTAGACCGTCCCCCTCACCGCGGCCAGCAGCGGTTCCAGTGTGGGCAGGATGTCCCGCTCCGGCACCCCGGCGGCCCGCATCCGCCACACCGCCCGCTCGCTGCTCGCATAGCCGAGAAAGGGGACTTCGGCGCTGCGGGCGGCGTAGTAGTCGGTGTCGCTGTCCCCGATCATCAGCGCGCTCCCGCCCGCCGCCCCCAGCGCGCGCAGGGCCCGCCGCAGTGCGTGCGGGTGCGGCTTGAGCAGATGGAGTTCTCCGGTACGTCCATAGATGTGCGGGGCGAAACAGGACAGCAGATCGCGGCCCTTGAGGTACTCCTCGACCGTGCGGGCCGAGTTGTTGGTCACGATGGCGAGTTGGGCGCCGCGCGCCAGCCAGGTGCGGATCAGCGGGTCCGCGTACGGGGTGGGCCAGGCGCTCCGGGCCGCCTCCAGCTCCCGCAGGGTGAGGTGTTCTTCGAGGTCGAGGACCAGATCGGTGCCGGGATGCCGGGCGGCGACCCCGCTGAGCACCCCGTGCGGATCGGCGCTGTGCAGTTCCGCCTCGTTCAGCAGACTCACCAGGCCGCGCGCCCGCAGCCATTCCACCTGGGCTCTGGCGATGTCCGAGGCCGGGTGACCGGCGAACAACCGGCAGATCGGCCCGTCGAAATCGAACAGGACATGCCGTGTGCTCGCGACCAGTTGTGCAAGTTCCTCAGCATCTCGCGCCACCAGATCCGTCCGTCCCGTCTCAGGAGTCACCAGCCGAGTGTCTGCCTCGGTCAGCTCGATTCCCAGAGCGCGTCGAAGCAATTCTGGGTGTCCTCGACGATCGCCGCGTCCTGGCCGCCCCGGTCGTGCCGGAACTCGAACAGCGAGGAGCTGAATCCGCCGACGTCGAACACCTCGAAGGGCGGGGTGTCCGGCAGATCCTCGTAGAGCCTGGTGCCCACCTGGTAGTTGCCCTGGATCACCAGGCTGCCGTTGAGCACGTACTGCTTGACGGTGGGAACGAACGGGAGAGATTTGAAGGCCACCCGCGCGTCCACGCCGTATCCCCCCATGACCGAGGTCAGATAGAACTCCATGACCTGCTTCTGATCATTGATCTGCTGCCGCAGCCGGTCCCGGACCGGTTCCCGCATCCCCGCCGCCGCCCGCTCCACCGGCCGCGGATAAGGCAACTCCACCCCCTCCCCCGGCAGCAGGCACCGCACCTCCACCTTCTCCGGGCGCACCTCCCCGCGCCCCACCGCCGTGCACATCTCGCCGATGGCCCACAGGAGGGTCTCCGCGGTGAAGCACAGGGCGTCTATCCGTACCCGCGGGGAGCGGAACGCCTCGGCGAGGTAGGAGATGAGGACCACCCGGGCCGCCCGGGAGCGGTCGGGGTCGGTGCGGGACTCGGCGATCCGGGGCGGGCTGCCCTTGCTGACATGGGTGAGCAGACCGTCGTCCTGGAGAGCGCGCAGCGCCTGGCGGATCGTGCCGCGCTCCACACCGAACTCCTCCACCAGGTCCGCCTGGGTGGGCAGCCGGTCGCCCGCCTTCAGTTCGCCGGCCCGGATCCGTTCCCGGAGCGCGTCGGCGATCTCCCGGGCGGTCGTGCGGCCGGCGTCGGTGCTGTCGTGCTCGTTCACTGTGGTGCTCCTGGGGCCCGGGTCAGCCGAGGGTCAGATCTGTGGTGATGGTTTCCCAGAGGGCGTCGAACCATTTCTGGGACTCGGCGACGAACGCCGTGTCCCGCTGGCCCGTCCGTGCCAGGAAGGAGAAGAGGACCGCGTCGGGGCCGACGGTGTCGTACAGCTCCAGGGTCCCGCTGTCGGTGGCCGCCTCGCGCCGGGTGATCGTGTAGTAGGAGAGCAGTGCCTCGGCCTCGTTGAAGAGGAACAGTTTCAGGGGCGGGGTGAAGGGCAGGGCGCGGAAGCGGACGGTGACGTCGATGCCGTGCGAGCCGCGCAGGGAGCGCAGATTGTGCCGCAGGACATGCCCCTGCGCGTTGCGCTGGGCGAGCCACTGCCGGTGCACGGACTCGTCGTCCCCGGTGACCGGCGCCGGAAACGCCAGGTCGATGTGGCGGGACGGCAGCAGCAGCCGTACGTCGATGGATTCCGGGCGCAGTTCGCCCGCGTGGATCCGGCGGAGCGGCTCGCCCAGGGCGAGGATCAGGGTCTCGGCGGTGAGGCAGACCGCGTCGATCCTGACCTGTGGCGCGGTGAACGCCTCCATCAGCCTCGGGGCCAGCCCGACGGCCGTCGGCCGGGGTTCGTCACCGGGGGACTCCGGGCGGGCGATCCGGGGCGGGCTGCCCTTGCTGACATGGGTGAGCAGACCGTCGTCCTGGAGGGCGCGCAGCGCCTGGCGGATCGTGCCGCGCTCCACACCGAACTCGTCGGCGAGTTCGGCCTGGGTGGGCAGCCGGTCACCGGCCTTCAGCACACCGCGCTGGATGCGCTCGCGCAGGATGCCGGCGATCTCCTGGGCGGTACGCCTTCTGCTGCCGTTCACTGCCACGTTCTCCTGGGTCACGACCAAACGGTACAACTCGGGGATGGATGGTGGGAGTTGCAGGAAAGTTGTTTATGACTCACTGCCAAGTGGGGACAACCATTGCAGAGTTGGTTACCAACTTGATGGAGTTGGCGGAAGCTTTGCCTCCCGCCGTCCCGCATCCTCCCGCACCTTTCCCGCTTTCCCCACCTTCCCCACCTTTCCCCTCTCCTGTGCCTTCCCCGGACTTTCTCGCACCTTCCCGCCCCGTGCCCGACCCGCCGCCCCGGCTGCCCGAAGGGGGATCACCATGCCAGTCCTCGCCCTCCTCTCCGCCGTCTTCGTCATCGGGTTGCAGCAGTTGGTCCAGTGGAAATACGGCGCCACGGGCATCGTCGGGCTGCTGCTGCTCAGCATCGGCCTCAAGGCCAAGAGCCCGGCCATCACCTCGGCCGGCGCGGTGCTGCTCGCCCTGCTGGTCACCGGCCCGGCGATGTGACCGGCGGCGGTCCCGCCTCCGGAGCCCGCCCCGGGAGCCGCCCCGGGAGCCGGTCGGCTCGGCTCAGGTCGTCAGCAGCAGATCGGAGCTGATCGTCTCCCACAACGCGTCGAACCACACGCCCGACTGCTCCACGAACGTCGCGTCCCGCCGGTCGTCCTCCCGGTCGAAGGCGAACAGCATCGACCGGGTGCCCTCGGCGTCGTACATCTCCAACTGCTCCTGCCCGACCTCCTCCTCGCGCCGCGTCAGCGTGTAGTACGCGAAGAGCGCCTCCCGCCCGTTGAGCAGATACAGCTTCACCGGCGGGGTGAAGGGCAGGGCCCGGAACGAGACGCCCACCTCGATCCCGTGCGTCGCGCGCAGCGCCAGCAGATTGTGCCGCAGCACCTGCCCCTGCGCGTTGCGCTGCGCCAGCCAGCCGCGGTGCACCGGATCGTCCTCCCCCCGCTGATCCACCCGGCGCGGAAAGGCCAGGTCGATATCGCGCGAGGGCAGCAGCACCCGCACATCGACCTTGGCCGGTTTCAGCTCCCCGGCGTGGATCCGGCGCAGCGGCTCGCCGATCGCCAGGGTCAGCGAGATGGAGGTCAGGCAGAGCGCGTCGATCTCCACATGCGGCACCGCGAACGCCTCCGCGATCCTCGGCGCCAGCGCCACCGTCGTGGGCAGCGGCGCGGCCGACGGGCCGCTCGGCAGCCGACCCGGGTCCGGGGCCACGGTCGCCGGGCTGCCCTTGGAGACATTGGTCAGCAGCCGCTCCGCCTGGAGCAGCCGCAGCGCCTGCCGGACGGCCCCGCGCTCGACGCCGAACTCCGCCGCCAACCGGGCCTGGGTGGGCATGCGCTGGCCCGGCCGCAGCTCCCCGGACCTGATCCGGGCGCGCAGCACCTCGGCGACCTCGCGGTGTGTCGGATGGGGCCCCGGGGGCCGAGGGGACCGCAGAGGCCGGTTCCCCCCAGTGACGGAGGCGTGTTCCGCGTCCACAACCAAAACAGTACAACTTCCCGCCATCTTCAGACAGTTCAAGAGGAGGTGGTTATGAGACGATCCAAGCGGAGATAACTACAGAGAAGTTGGTCACCAACTTCCACAACATGGTCAGACTCCCAGGAGGTTGGCCATCAGAAGCCGGCAGTCCGGCTGACCGGGCTCTCATCCGGAGGGGAGCCGGGAGTCCGGCCAGTCGCAGGCACAGCACGGCGCGGACAGCCACAACTGAAAACACCGCAGGTCACGGCACAGCCACAACTCCATACAGCTCAGCCACAACCGAATCCGCACAGCCACAACCGAACAGCACCAGCACGCTACGGATGCGTGAGTCAGTCAGCCATTGAATTCAGTGAGCCCCATCGTCCCCGGGAGGAGATCCCAGGAGGAGTCCCCGGGAGGAGACCCCAGGGGGACCGGGGGGGGAGAGGAGGTCTCAGAAAATGTCCGGGCACCAAGGCCGCCTGGACGTACGCAGCAGGGCGTCGGCCTTCCGGGCGGCGCCCGCTCGTTCTTCCCGGACCCGGCCGAGCGCGGCCAGCCGCACCGCCGAGCCGTCGCCGAGCCACAGCGCGCCCAGCGTGCCGAGGTCCAGGGCGAGATCGGCGCTCTCGGTGGTCGGCGCGCAGGACGCCCCGTCCGGGGACGCCTCCAGCCGGTACCGCCCGGCGCCGCCCAGCCCGGACGCGTCGGCGAGATCGAGCACCAGCGTGCCCTCGCCGCCGTAGGTCCGCGCCTCCAGGGCCCGGACGACGTCCAGGATCCGCACCCAGAGCCAGTCGGCGTGACTGGTGAGCAGGGCGGCGCGCGGGTCGGGCAGGAGGTCGGGGAGCAGATCGTCGGGGGCGCGGTTGCCGGACTTGACGGCGGTGATCCAGTCGATCGAGCAGAGGTAGTGCCACAGGGCGCGCTCGGCGGCCGGGGTGAGGGCGATCAGGTCCCGCACGGTCGCCGTGTCCTGCGGCTGCTTGCGCTCCCCCCAGACATCGTCGGCGGTGTAGGCGACGTACCCCTCGACCTCGCCGCCCGCCGAGCGGTACACGGCGTAGAAGGGCTCGGTCCAGGGCGCCCGTTCCAGCAGGACGGCACCGGTCGCCACATTCCACCAGCGTTCGTCGCGGTTGATGACGCCGTGCCGGACGCGGCTCAGCCGCTCGTGCAGTTCGGGGCCCAGCTTGCGGAGGTCCTCGCCGTCGACCAGGTCGATCCGCCCGCCGTCGGACGGCGACGGCACCGGGCGCCGCCGGTCGAGCCCGGAGCGGGCCACGTCGACGGTCCAGTGCGCGGTGGTGACGGCCGGGCCGAAGCCGTACCGCCCGTAGATCGGGTACTCGGCGGCGATGAGGGTGGCGACGATCTCGCCGCGCTCCCGGGCGGCGGCCAGGTCGTGGCGCATCATCCGGGTCAGGATGCCCCGGCGGCGATGGGTGGGGCTGACGGTGACGTTGGAGATGGCGTCGGCGGCGACGGTCCGTCCGCCGACCGCGGTGAGCCGCTGCGGGAAGGACCGGAAGGTCGCCACACACCGCCCGCCGTCGAAGGCGCCGAGGGTACGGTCCGGGTCCACGTACGACCCCCGGTCCGCGGCCTCCGCCTCGGACACCGTCGGGGTGCGCAGAAACCCGGTGTTCAGCGCGCGGCTCCACTCCGCGACCTCGGCACGGGCGATCGGACGGACGGTGATGTCGTCGCTGGGGGTCATGGGCCCACGGTAGAGGGCGGGCGCGGGCGCGGTCACCGGGTTTTGTCCCGGCCCCGGCGGCGAACCCCCGGCCGACCTGCACGTCTCCGATACCCCCGCCGGCCCATCGACGGCTCCCCGGCACCCCCCGATCCACCGGCAGCTCCCCACCCGCTCGCCGACAACCCCGGGGCGGCGCTCCCGGTACCCCCGGGCCCGGGCAACCCCGGCGACCCGACCCCCGGCCCACCGGGGCCGCTCCCCCTACACCAGCAGATCGTCCACCTGGGCCTCGCCGTCGCGGTAGCGGCGGGCGATCTCCGCGCTGCACTCGTCGGTGGTCCGCTGGAGGGTCTGGCGGCGCCGGGAGACCTGCTGTTCGTAGCGGACCAGACGGCCCATGGCCGAGGTGAGTTCCGGATCGGTACGGGCGTCCAGCGCGGACAGTTCGACCTCGGCCAGCATCTCTGCGGCCAGCCGCCGGTACTCCTCGCTCTGCGGGGTGCCCAGGGTGACATGGCGGGCGGACGAGCGCTGCCGGGCGGGTGCGTCGGTGAGGATCTCCGGGAGCCGCTCGACCACGGACGCCTCACCCGGCGCCACCGGGGAGGCGGTGCCGCGCCGGGCGAGTTCGGCGCGGAGGATGTCGATACGGCCCTGGAGCAGCCGGCGGACATAGCTCAGGTCCGCCTCGTCGCGCTGGGCGTCCCGGCGCAGGGTGCGCAGTTCGGGCAGGCTCAGGACGGTCAGATCGGGCTCGGTCAGATCGGGCTCGGCCGGGGCGGGCGGGAGCGGGGCCGACGGGAGCGGCGGGAGCGGGGCGCCGCCGGTGCGCTGGGCGGGCGGGGCGACCACGTGCGGGACCGGGGCGGGACCGGGCGGGCGGGCCGCGTGGGTCGCCGAGACCGGGCCTGGTGGGCGGGCCGCGTGGGCGGGCGGGACCGGGCCGGGTGGGCGGGCCGCGGGTGGGCGTGGAACTGGGCCGGGCGGCTGCCCGGTGCTCGGTGTGCTCATGTGCCTCAACCCGTCCCCTCGACCGGCGTGTGGCAAGCATCGTGCCACCCCGAGTGGCCGCTATGTGACCGAGTGCCCCCGATCGGCCCCAGATGGGGGGTTGTCGGGAGCGTGATCCGCACCCGGCATGATGGTCGTATGCGAGCGGTGGTGCAGCGGGTGGACGGCGCGAGTGTCGTCGTGGACGGCGAGACGGTGGGCGAGATCCGGGGCGAGGGTCTGTGCGTCCTGGTCGGGGTGACCCATGAGGACACCGCCGAGCAGGCGGCGCGGCTGGCCCGCAAGCTGTGGACGCTGCGGATCCTCGGCGACGAGAAGTCGTGCAGCGATGTGGCGGCGCCCCTGCTGGTGATCAGCCAGTTCACGCTGTACGGCGACGCGCGCAAGGGCCGCCGCCCCACCTGGAACGCGGCGGCCCCGGGCCCGGTCGCCGAGCCCCTGGTGGAGGAGGTCGTCCGGCAGCTCCGCGCGCTGGGGGCGACGGTGGAGACGGGCCGGTTCGGGGCGGGGATGCGGGTGTCCCTGACGAACGACGGCCCGTTCACGGTGCTGCTGGAGATCTGACATCCGGCCCGGCGTACCCCCGGGCGTACTCCCCGGCGTATCCCCAGGCCGCTACGGCGCGACCACGACCTCCTGCGCCGCCGCCGTGTCCCCCGCCAGCAGCGGAGCGTCCACCGGCACATTCCGCTTCACCAGCGCCAGCGCCACCGGCCCCAGCTCGTGGTGGCGGGCGGAGGTGGTGATGAACCCGATCTTCCGCCCCTCCGGCTCCCCGGCCGCCTCCGCGACCCGCAGTTCGGTGCCCGGCGCGGGCAGATGCACCTCGCTGCCGTCGAGGTGGAGGAAGACCAGGCGGCGCGGCGGCTTCCCCAGGTTCTGCACCCGGGCCACCGTCTCCTGCCCCCGGTAGCACCCCTTCTGGAGGTGCACCGCGGAGCCGATCCAGCCCAGCTCGTGCGGAATCGTCCGGTGGTCGGTCTCGAAGCCGAGCCGCGGCCGGTGCCGCTCGACCCGCAGCGCCTCGTACGCCAGCAGCCCCGCCGCCGGGCCGGCCGCCGCCGCGAACTCCTCCAGCCGCTCCCGGGGCAGGAACAGATCCCGCCCGTACGGCGTCTCCCGGACCACCGCCCCGTCCGCCGCCACGATCGACCCGGCGGGCAGGTACACCACCGCGTGGCTCTCGGTGCGGTCCTCGACCTCGACGCGGTAGAAAAACTTCATCGACTCCAGGTAGGCGATCAGCGCGCCCTGGGTGCCCGGCTCGACATGGGCCCAGACCGTCGTACCGTCGTCGACCAGATACAGCGCGTGCTCGATATGGCCGTTGGCGGACAGCACCAGTGCCTCGGTGGCCTCACCGGCGGGCAGATCGCTGACGTGCTGGGTGAGCAGCAGATGCAGCCAGCTCAGCCGGTCGTCGCCGGTGACGGCGATGACCCCCCGGTGGGAGAGGTCCACGAATCCGGTGCCGTCGGCGAGGGCGCGCTGCTCGCGGAAGAGGTCGCCGTAGTGCGCGGCGACGCCTTCGTCCACACCCTCGGCGGGAACGGCGCCGGGCAGGCTCAGCAAAGGGCTCTTCATACGCTCAAGCGTACGGCCAACGCTACGAGTCGGTAGTTTGGGCGGTTTCCACGGATCCGACGGCCTCAGCGGCCTCAGCGGCCTCAGCGGCCTCAGCGGCCTCAGCGGCCTCAGCGGCCTCAGCGGCCCCGGCGGCTTCCGTGGATTCGGCGGGTTCGGTGGTCGAGGCCGCCTTGAGTGTGCAGTCCCGGCAGCGGCCGAAGATCGCGAAGTGCTTCATATCGGTGTCGAAACCGAACTGCTCGCGCAGTTTCGCGGTGAAGTCGGCGGCGACCCCCACCTCCGCCTCGATCACCGTCGTGCAGTCCCGGCACACCAGATGCAGATGGTGGTGCCGGTCAGCCAGATGGTACGTCGGCGCCCCGTGCCCGAGGTGGGCGTGGCTGACCAGCCCGAGTTCCTCCAGCAGCTCCAGCGTGCGGTACACCGTGGAGATATTGACCCCCGAGGCGGTCTTCCGGACCTCGCCCAGAATGTCGTCGGGGGTCGCGTGCTCCAGGGTGTCCACGGCTTCGAGCACGAGTTGCCGCTGCGGGGTCAGCCGGTAGCCGCGCTGCCGCAGATCGCTCTTCCAGTCGGTGCTCACCACACCACGAGTCTAGAACTACTTGAAGAAGGCGATCCCGTCGTCCGGCAGGTCACCCGGCAGCGCCTTCGCCCAGCGCTCCACGTCCTCCGGCGAGACGACCTTCTTCAGATGCGCCGACATGTACGGGCGCAGCGCGACCTCCGGGGTCTGCTTCTCGCCGACCCACATCAGATCGCTCTTGACATACCCGTACAGCCGCTTGCCCCCGGTGTACGGGCGGGACGCCGCCGTGCGGGCCACGGCGTCCGTGACCAGGTCGATCTGCGGCTTCTGGTGGGCCAGCTCGCCGTACCAGATCTCGATGACACCGTCGTCGCGGGTCATGGTGACCTCGACCTTGCGGGTGTCCTCGATCCGCCAGAAGCCGTGCTCGGTCTCCAGCGGGCGCACCTTGTTGCCGTCGTTGTCCAGCACCCAGGTGTGCGACCGGTACTCCAGGAAGTCCCGGCCGTCGTGGGTGAAGGTGACCTCCTGCCCGAAGTTGCACTTCTCGGAGCCGGGGAAGTCGTGCACGCCCGCGCCGGCCCAGGTGCCGAGCAGGAAGGCGAGCGGGACGAGGTCCTTGTGGAGGTCGGACGGGATCTCGATCATGAGCGGTGGTTCCTCGGGAGGGGTCGGCCGGGCGGCGGGCGGGTCAGCGCTGACCCTGGTACAGCTTCTTCACGGCGAGCCCGGTGAACGCGAGCACCCCGACACAGACCAGGGCCAGCAGGACTTCGAAGAAGATGATCACGGAATTGCTCCTTGGTGAGCGGATACGCCATGCACGGGGCCGCGCCCCAGCTTACGCGGCCGGACCCCGGCGCTCCCTGTGAGGTACGCCCGCCGGGGCCCGCCGTCCGGCACCCCCCGGGCCCCTCACCCCAGGAGCTGGCTCTGGAGGACGACGGTCTGGTGGAAGGGAACGTCCGCCACCCCGCCCGCCCGCGACTGCACGATCACCGCGTACACGTTCCCGGCGGCCAGATACGCCTCCCGGACCTGCTCGGCGCCGTAGGGCTCGGGCTCGGCGTAGGCGGCGCGCTTGACCCCGGGCACACCCCCCGCCGGGAACTTCTCGTCGTAGACCGAGTCGTGCGCCCCGGCCAGCCGGTACGTGGGCGGGACGAACGCGATGGCCTCGTTCGCGATGTCCACCTCCACCTCCTCCGCGGTGCCGAACCGGAGGAGGTAGATCCGGGTGTGCGTGCCGTCCGGGGTGGTCCAGCCGCGCGCGGCGATGTGCCGCAGGCCGGTGTCGGTCAGCTTCTGCCCCAGTTCCTCGCGGTTCGCCTCCCCCTCGATCGCGGCGAGGTAGTCCCCGGTCGCCAGCCAGCCGTCCTCTCCGCGCAGCGCCTTGTCCTCTCTCGCCCCGGCCGGGGCGGGCAGCACCAGGGCGCGCAGATCGGCGTGGTGCGCCCCGGCGGTGTTGCCCTCGGCGAACGGCTCGGGACTGCCGGACGGCAGCGGCGGGCGGGTCAGCTCGGGGTAGTCCCACCGCCCGTCGGAGGCGGTGGCCAGCCCCGGTACGTCGGTCCGGGTCATCCCGGTGATCCCGTACGCCGTGGCCGAACCGGCCGCCGCGAACGCCACGGCGGCGGCGGTCCACCGCAGCACCGCCCGCAGCACCCGCCGCTCCCGGGGCACCGGCCCGGAGCCAGTGTCGAGGGCGTCTGTACTCGCCTCCTGGCTGGTGTCGCCGGTCACGCCGGTCACGCCGATGCCGCTGGTCTCGCCGGTCTCGCCGGTCACGCCGGTCTCGCTGGTCACGCTGCTCATACTGCCTTCCCCGGTTCCGCGATCCGGTCGAGCTGGGTCTTGACGAGGTCGGCCACCCCGGTCCGGTCGAAGGACCCGGGACCGTGGGCGATGACCGTCACCAGGACGTCCCCGACCGCGGCCGAGCAGAAGACCATGCTCAGGCTCTCGGACCCGTCGGCCGCCTTCCCGCCGGTCGTCGTGGAGCACCCGGCCTCCTTGTGCCCCTTGATCGCCGGTCCCTCGTCGTCGGTCAGCGTGCCGATCAGTTCGCGCTGGAGGCGAGCGGACTCCTTGACGGCGGCGGCGTCCGACCGGCGCTCCAGCATGACGGTCGCCGTGAACGCGTCCTCGTCGTAGGCGTAGAACCCCGGCTCGGACCGGACGTAGCTGCGCAGGGCGATCCCCTTGCTGCCCTGCCGGTCGATCTCCTTCTCCAGTTCCTGGCGCGCCGAGCGGGGCAGCGTGCGCAGCGACTCCTTGTGCAGCGCCACCGCCTGTTCACCGCTCAGCTCGACATCATGGCCGTAGTGCGCGATGTCCGGTCCGCGGTACCAGCCGCCGCCCTCGCCATAGGGGACCAGCATCCCGGCGAGCCCGTCCCGTACCGGCTCCTGCGCCTTCTCGGCGGTGGCCTTGGGAAACGCCCAGCGCGGTGGGCCCGGGTCGGTGTCGGCGTTCCGTACGGTCATCACCGTCGCGCCGACCCCGGCGACGACCGCCCCGGCGACCAGCAACGCCCCGGCCACGACGGCGATCCGCCGCCCCCGCCCCGCCCCGCTCACAGCCGCTCCATCTGTCGCTCGGCCAGGTCCATGATCAGCTTCTCGGGGATCTCCCGCGCCCCGTTCACCCAGATCTCCATGGCGATGTCCCCGCGCCAGGCGTGCGCCTCGGCCAGGTACACCGGCTGGTAGCCCGGCGCGGCGTCCGACTCCGGGTGGTTGTAGACCGCGCCCTCGCCCGTGCCGGGGATGGGCCGGCGGACCACGTCGGGATCCTCCTCCGCCCACCGGGTGTGGTTGCTGACCGAGTTGGACGACGCCAGCGTCTGCTCGTTCCAGAACTGCACCAGCCGCACGGTGACGTGGAAGGAGTCCTGCTCCCAGCCGATGACCGCCGAGCGGCGGAACTCGCTCTCGACGAGCAGGGCGAACATGTTCCCGGGATCGCTGAAACGGGAGGCGTAGACAGAAACGTCCTCCCACCCGTCCACATCCTCCAGCCGGTCCGACTCCTTGGCCCCCTTCGGCTTGTCCACCAGCAGTGTGCGCAGGTCACCGTCGGTGCGCAGCTTGGGGTCCCGGGCCGCCGACAGGACGGGCACCTTCCCCTCGGCCCGGTCGATCGACGGCTGGGACAGCGGCGGCAGCCGGGTGGGCTCCCGCCCGGCCTGCACGATGTATCCGGCACAGGCCCCCGCGACCACACCCAGAGCGGTGGCCGCGGCGATCAGCAGGGCGCCTCGGCCACCGCGTCCGCCCGTGCGTCTTCCCGAGACTTCCAAGGGTCCCCCCACAGAGACATGAAGCGAGAGACATGAAGCACGGATTCCGCCCCGCGCCCCCAGACTGACTCGCGGCAAACATCTCCGGTTGCCCCGCCGTTGATCACGATTCGGCACCGCCCGGCCGGGGCTGTCTACGATGCGGGCATGGCGAAGAAGCTCGTGATCAAGGTGACCGCCGGGGCCGACGCCCCCGAGCGGTGCTCGCAGGCGTTCACCGTCGCCGCGGTGGCCGTGGCCAGCGGGGTCGAGGTGTCGGTGTGGCTGACCGGGGAGTCGGCCTGGTTCGCGGTACCGGGGCGGGCCGCCGAGTTCGAGCTGCCGCACGCCGCGCCGCTGCCCGAGCTGATCGAGTCGGTCCTCGGGGCCGGGAAGCTCACCCTGTGCACCCAGTGCGCGGCGCGGCGGGGCATCACCGAGGGGGAGGTGATCGAGGGCGTCCGGATCGCCGGGGCGCAGCTCTTCGTCCAGGAGGCCCTCGCGGACGACACCCAGGCGCTGGTCTACTGACCCGTCCCGACGGGACCCGCGGTACGGACCGGGCTCCCTACCGGCGCGGTTTCTTCCCGTCCAGTTCGTCCCACCACTCGTCGGACTTGGGGTCCCCGGAGGGGGCGTCCCACCAGCGGTCCTCCGGTCCCCGCCGGTTGGCGACGATCGCGGCGAGCGGCGGGATCACCATGGCGACCACGCACATCGCCACCGCCGCCGGGAGCGACCAGAGCCGTACGACGGCCCAGGCCAGGACGAACAGCGCGATACACGTGCCCATCATGGCGAAGTAGACATGACGCCTACGCGCGTACATATGACTAGCTTAGGCCCGGGGGCGCCGGAAGGCGCCGGTCCGCGCACCCCCTGGACGCCGGAAGGGCCGCGTCCCGGGAGTCCAACCCGTGGGACGCGGCCCTTCCTGCCGTATCGGTGCCGTCAGACCGCGATGGCGACCTCGGCGAGACCGCCCTGCTGGGCGACGACCGTGCGGTCGGCGGTGCCGCCGGGCACCAGCGCGCGGACGGTCCAGGTGCCCTCGGCCGCGTAGAACCGGAACTGGCCGGTCGCGGACGTGGGGACCTCGGCGGTGAACTCACCGGTCGAGTCCAGGAGCCGGACGTAACCCACGACGGGCTCGCCGTCCCGGGTCACCTGGCCCTGGATGGTGGTCTCACCGGGCTTGATCGTCGAGGCGTCGGGGCCGCCGGCCTTCGCTCCACACATAGCTGTCTCTCCAGAGGTCTTGAAGGTCGGGCTTGTCTGTTGACTTACTTGTTGGCGCCCAGCTCGATCGGCACGCCGACCAGGGAGCCGTACTCGGTCCAGGAACCGTCGTAGTTCTTGACGTTCTCGACGCCCAGCAGCTCGTGCAGCACGAACCAGGTCAGGGCCGAGCGCTCACCGATGCGGCAGTACGCGATGGTGTCCTTGGCGAGGTCGACCTGCTCGTCGGCGTACAGCTCCTTCAGCTCGTCGTCCGACTTGAAGGTGCCGTCGTCGTTGGCGTTCTTCGACCACGGGATGTTGCGGGCGCTCGGCACGTGGCCGGGGCGCTGGGACTGCTCCTGCGGCAGATGGGCCGGGGCGAGCAGCTTGCCGGAGAACTCGTCGGGCGAGCGGACGTCGACCAGGTTCTGCGCGCCGATGGCGGCGACCACGTCGTCCCGGAAGGCGCGGATCGAGGTGTCCTGGGCCTTGGCCGCGTACTCGGTCGCCGGGCGGGCCGGGACCTCGGTGCCGTCGACCAGCTCGCGGGCGTCCAGCTCCCACTTCTTGCGACCGCCGTCGAGCAGCTTGACGCTGTCGTGGCCGTACAGCTTGAAGTACCAGTAGGCATAGGAGGCGAACCAGTTGTTGTTGCCGCCGTAGAGGATCACCGTCTGGTCGTTGGCGATGCCCTTGGCGGACAGCAGGGCCTCGAAGCCCGCCTGGTCGATGAAGTCGCGGCGGACCGGGTCCTGGAGGTCCTTGGTCCAGTCGATCCGGATCGCGTTCTTGATGTGGTTCTTGTCGTACGCGGAGGTGTCCTCGTCGACCTCCACGATGACGATGGACGGGTCGTCGACGTGCTCCTGAAGCCAGTCGGCGTCTACCAGGACGTCGCTGCGGCTCATGCTCTTTCTCCTCCGGGGCAGTTGCGGCGGGGCGTACGGAACGTGCGCGGTGCGATGCGATGCGTGCGGTCGCGCTGGGGCGGCGCACGGGTGCCCAGATCAGGGCGGTGCGGGAAGGCGGGAGGCCGAGCGCGGGACGCGGGGCTTCCGCCTGATCAGAAGGGGCGACAGAGCATGGCGGCAACGCGGCACAGGTCCACTGCCCGCCGCTTGGTGAGATCCGCCTGTCGCTTCATGCGGTCGATCGTAAGGACGGACGGGCGGGCATGTCACCGGTGTGTCGGATGGTGAGACGCGATCGTCCGCGATGTGGGAACAGATGCGCGAGGGGCCCGGCCCGGCGGGGCCCGGGGACCCCGGCGGGAAGGGCGGCGGCCCGCCTATCTACGGGCCGGACATCTACGTCTCATCCCTCGGACGCAGACCGACTCCTGAGCCGAGCGCCTGCCGCCATCCCACAGGCTGCCGCCCCACGGCCTACCCGGCCAGCCGTACGTCCGAACCCTTCACCGAGATCTCCACACCATCCGCCGCGGCCTGCACCCTGTCCAGCCCGATACCGCCCGGGAGGTTGTCGATGACCGTCTGGAAGTCGGTGATCTCGCGGATCGCGCCCTCGGCCAGATCGATGCCCGCGAGTTCCGGCAGCGAGTCGGTGCGCACCTCGACCTTGTCGCCCTCGACGCTCACCGTGCTGAGCACGGGCAGCTCCCGCGTCCCGATCACCGGCGCCTCGACCTCCACAGTGACCTCGATCTTCCCGTTGCCGCCGTCGGACAGGCCGACCACCCGCGCGGTGACCCCGGGAGCCACCTCGGTGGGCTCGGACCGGGCCGCCTTCAGCAGTTCGTCGTACGCGATGGTCGCGGTGCCGGTCGCGGAGGCGGCGGTGGCGGAGCTGAAGCCGCCGGAGAACTCGACGCCCTTCATGTTCGCCCGCAGATCGTCGATCCGGATCTGCTCCTCGCCACCGGCCGGGACCTGGTAGGTGTCGATGCCGACCTCGATGTCGTCCAGCGTCCCGCCGACGAGCTGGGTCAGGAACGGGAAGCCCTTGATGGACACGTCCGGCTTCCGCGCGAGGGACTCGGTGGTCTGGAGCCGGCCCGCGGCCTCGTCCTCGGCGAAGTACACCGCCAGCCGGTCGGCCCCGACGAACAGACCGCCCAGGATCACCACGGCGATCAGAAGTATTCGCAGCGCTCGCATGTTCCCCACCTCGGCGGACTTCACGGACGCCAGTCACCGTAACCCCGGCGGGCGGACCCGCCCGGGGTTTGTCGATTAGCTGTGACAAGGGACGAGCCGCCGGGACTCCGGGACTCCGGGGCTCCGGGACCCCGGGGCTCCGGGACCCCGGGACTCCGGGACCCCGGGACCCCGGGGTCAGACCACGGCCCGTCCCAGCACCCACACCACCGGCGCCGCGGCGGCCAGCGGCAGCGCCACCCCGGCGGTGAAGTGCACGAACCGGGACGGATAGTCGTAGCTCGCCACCCGGTGCCCGATCAGCGCGCACCCGGCGGCCCCGGCCCCGAGCAGCGCCCCGCCCCCGGCGCCCACGTCGGTCATGCCGCCCACCGCGATCCCGGCCCCGGCGGCGGCCAGCAGCGCCACCACCACGGAGGCGGGCGTCGGCAGCGGCAGCGCCCGCGCGAGCAGCGCCACGGCCACCGCGGCGGCCCCGACGCTCACCGCCTCGGGCTCGGCTGCCAGATAGCCGGTCGCCACGATCGCCAGCGCGGCGGACACCACCGTCGCCATCAGCCCGTACATCCGCTCGTCCGGGTCGGCGTGCGAGCGGAGCTGGAGGACGAGGGTGAGCAGCACCCACACCCCGAGGGTGCCGAGGATCGCGGCGGCCCCCTGGTCGCGTCCGACGCCGAGCAGCACCGCGTCCGCGGTGAGCGCCCCGGCGAACGCCAGCGCGATGCCCTGCCGGGCGGGCCACATCCCGTTCAGCCGGAACCACCCGGCGGCGGTGACGGCCTGGAGCGCGACCAGCGGCACGACCAGCGCGTACGGCCCGAGGGGCGCGGCGGCGGCGAGCAGCGCGCCGAGCAGCGCGGTCAGCGCGGCGGGCTGTCCCCCGGGTTCGATGACCGGCGACCGCCCTTCGAGGCGGGCCCGCTGGGCGTCGGTGACCCGGGAGTTCCCGGCGAGGGTGGCGGGGCCGTAGGAGGGGCCGGGGGTGGGGGACGGAGCGGGGGTCGGAGAGGGGGTCGGCTTCCGGGCAGGGGCGGCGGGCGCGGCGGGGGCCGGGCGGGGGGCCTGATAGTCCTGCGGCGGCAGATACGCGGTCTGCTCGGCGGCGTTCACCGGGGCCTGGAGCTGGGTCTCCCAGGTCTGGCCCTGCCACTGCTGGGTGTGCTGCTGATCGGCGTAGGGGTCACCGCCGTGGCCGGGCTGCGGGGCGTGCGGCTGCTGCCAGGAGGGGTCGTACGCCTGCTGGTACTGCGGCTGTTGCTGTTGCTGTTGCTGCGGGTACGGCTGTTGGTAGTGCTGCTGCTGATGTGGCTGCTGGTACTGCTGTTGCTGCTGCGGGTACTGCTGGTACTGGGGCTGCCGCCCCTGACCCCCGGCGCTGTCACCGGCGTTGGTGTCGCTGGTGTCGCTGGTGCCATGGGTGCCATGGGTGTCGTACGGCTGGTAGCTCATCCGTCATCCTCCTGCGAACGGCGGGAGCACCTCGACCGTGCCGCCCTCGGCCAGCCGTACCGTCTCATGCGCGCGGGTCCCGACGGGGTCGCCGTCGACGAGGAAGGAACAGCGCAGCAGGACCCGGGTCAGCTCCCCGGGGTGCCGCTCGCGCACGGCGGCGAGCACACCGGCGAGGTCGGCCGCGTCGAACGGCTCCTCGGCGATACCGGCGGCGGCCTTCGCGGCGGCCCAGTAGCGCACCGTGACCTGTGCCATCTGGTCCCTCTGCTCGTCCCTCGTGGGCGCCCGTCCGGATCCCGGTCGGATCGGTGCGGCGGGTGAACAGGCCAAGGCTAGCCCGCCCGGCCGGCCGCCCAGTCCCCGATGCGGGCGAGGAGGCCGTCACCGGCGGCGTGCTCGGCGTGGCCCATGCCGGGTTCCAGCCAGAGTTCACCGTGGTCACCGGCGGCGGTGGCCAGCATCCGGGGGTGGTCGACGGGGAAGTACCCGTCGCGGTCGCCGTGCACGATCAGCAGCGGGGTCGGCGCGATCAGGGGGACGGCCTCGACCGGGGAGAGCGGTACGGGGTCCCAGCCGCCGTTCTGGATCCGGGTGCGCAGCCCGTACCGGCCGACGAGGCGCCCCTCCGGCCGGGTGATCAGCCAGTGGACGCGGCGCATGGGGGCGGTGCCCCGGTAGTACCAGCGGGCGGGGGCGCTGACCGCGACGACCGCCGCGGTGGCGCCGGGGTGCAGGGCGGCATGGCGCAGGACGACCGAGCCGCCCATGGAGAAGCCGACGGTCACCACCCGGTCGTGCCCCCGCGCGCGGGCCCAGTCGACCGCCGCCGCCAGATCGAGCACCTCGCGGTCGCCGACGGTCGAGCGCCCGCCGGAGGCGCCGTGGCCGCGGAAGGAGAAGGTGACGACCGCGCCGTACCGGCCGAGGGCGGTGGCGATCCGGCGGACATGGGGCTTGTCGGCGGTGCCGGTGAAGCCGTGCGCGACGACGAACGCGAGCCGGCCGGCGGGTGGCGTCAAGGTGTCGTATACAACGTGACCCCTCTCGTATACGGCGTCGACCCGGACACCGTCCGCGGTCTGCAAAAACGTCCGCAGGGGCGCTGAGCTGGCCGTCTGGGCCGTCTCACACTGCGGACGCAGGGGCGTGGATCGGCCCACAGGACCTGCCGGACCGTTGCTCATGTGGGTATTCTGCTGGGCAGAGGACTCGGGCAGTGAAGCCCCCGGGTCCTTTTGTGCTTTCGAACGCGTTGTATACGAAGCGGAAAACGCCAGATGACGGGCGGTGACCGCGGTTGTGTACGGGGCCGACGGGATCGCAGCGCAGCGACGCACCGCAGTGACGCACCGCTCACGTCCTCGCAGGGACCGAGGAGGAACCAGACGTATGAGTTCTCTGCTGCTCCTGACCAACGCCCTCCAGCCGTCGACGGAGGTGCTCCCCGCGCTCGGCCTGCTGCTGCACAACGTGCGGGTGGCTCCCGCCGAGGGCCCCGCCCTTGTCGACACCCCGGGTGCCGACGTGATCCTGATCGACGGCCGCCGTGACCTCCCGCAGGTCCGCAGCCTCTGTCAGTTGCTCCGCTCGACCGGCCCCGGCTGTCCGCTGATCCTGGTGGTGACCGAGGGCGGCCTCGCCGCGGTGACCGCGGACTGGGGCATCGACGACGTCCTGCTCGACACGGCCGGCCCGGCCGAGGTCGAGGCGCGGCTGCGGCTGGCCACCGGCCGCCAGCAGCTCGTCAGCGACGACTCCCCGATGGAGATCCGCAACGGCGACCTCTCGGTCGACGAGGCCACCTACAGCGCCAAGCTCAAGGGCCGGGTCCTGGACCTGACCTTCAAGGAGTTCGAGCTGCTGAAGTACCTGGCCCAGCACCCCGGCCGGGTCTTCACCCGCGCCCAGCTCCTCCAGGAGGTCTGGGGCTACGACTACTTCGGCGGCACCCGGACCGTGGATGTGCACGTACGGCGGCTGCGCGCCAAGCTCGGCGTCGAGCACGAGTCGCTGATCGGGACCGTCCGGAACGTCGGTTATCGATTCGTTACCCCGGAGAAGGTGGAGCGGGCGGCCGACGAGGCGAAGGCGAAGGCGGCCCGCCCGAAGCCGGAGTCCCCGGCAGCACATGGGGAGATCACGGACAAGTCGCCCGAGGTGGCGGCCGTCGAGGTCCCCGCGGAGGCATGAGGAACGGGGCCGGGCACTCCCCCGGCCCCCGCACCCCGCCCGGACCGTCGCGCCCGCCCCGTTGCGCCCGCACAGAGCGCGCACAGCCGGACCCGCTCATGCCCTGCCCACGGCGGGTCCATCCGCGTAGACTCCGCGCGTGGCCAAGGTGACAAGAGATGATGTGGCGCGGCTGGCGGGAACGTCCACAGCCGTCGTCAGCTACGTCATCAACAACGGACCCCGGCCGGTCGCCCCGGCCACGCGCGAACGCGTGCTCGCCGCCATCAAGGAACTGGGCTACCGCCCGGACCGGGTGGCACAGGCCATGGCGTCCCGGCGTACCGATCTCATAGGTCTGATCGTGCCGGACGCGCGCCAGCCCTTCTTCGCGGAGATGGCGCACGCGGTGGAGCAGGCGGCCTCCGAGCGCGGGAAGATGGTGCTGGTCGGCAACTCCGACTACGTCGGCGAACGCGAGGTGCACTACCTCCGCGCCTTCCTCGGCATGCGGGTCTCGGGTCTGATCCTGGTCAGCCACGCCCTCAACGACAACGCCGCCGCCGAGATCGACGCCTGGGACGCCCGGGTGGTCCTCCTCCATGAGCGCCCCGAGGCGATCGACGACGTGGCGGTGGTCCTGGACGATGTGACCGGCGCCCGCTCCGCCGTCGCACATTTGCTGGAGCACGGCTACGACTACGTGGCCTGCGTGGGCGGCACCGCCGACACCCCGGCGGTCGGCGACCCGGTCTCCGACCATGTCGAGGGCTGGCGCCAGGCCATGCAGGACGCCGGTCTGCCGACCGAGGGCCGCCTCTTCGAGGCCCCCTACAACCGGTACGACGCCTACCGCATCGGCCTGGACATCCTCTCCGGCCCGGACCGCCCCCCGGCCGTCTTCTGCTCCACCGACGACCAGGCCATCGGCCTGCTGCGCGCGGCCCGCGAACTCCGCATCGACGTCCCCGGCGAACTCGGGGTGGCCGGGTTCGACGACATCAAGGAAGCGGCCCTCGCCGACCCGCCCCTGACCACGGTCGCCTCCGACCGCTCCGGCATGGCCCGCGCGGCGGTCGACCTGGTCCTGGACGACGGGCTGCGGGTGGCGGGGTCGCGCCGGGAGCGGGTGAAGGTGTTCCCGTCGCGGTTGGTGCAGCGGCGTTCCTGCGGGTGCGGGTAGCGCTCCGCCGGGGGCGGGGCAGGACGGGGCGGTCGGCATGGGGTGACCGGTGATCCGCGTTCCCCGTTCCGCGTTCCGCTGACGGGAGCGGCTCGCGTCGGCTTCAATGGCGCGATGGCCACACCCTCCCCCTCACCGACGGAGCAGAACGGGCTCGCCCTGCTCCTCACCAACGAGGCGTCCCTGTGGCTCCCCCGGCAGCGCGGCAAGCCCACCCGGGACGAGGAGTTCCGCATCCACCAGGGCCGTGAGCTGAGCGGCACCCTGCTCTGGGGCGGTGGCGACCACCCGGCCAACACCCGGGTGCTGCGCGGCACCTACTCCCTGGGCTGGCGGCGCTACAGCGAACCGGGCGGACCGGCGGGCGAGTTCCGGTGCCTCGCGGTGTGGATCGAGCCCGCCGCCCTCCCGCTCACGTCTCCGTCCGGTACATCAGATCCGTCTCGTACGTCGTGAACCCCAGCCGTTCGTAGACCGTCACCGCCGCCTTGTTGTCGGCGTCGACGTAGAGCATCGCCGTCGGGATGCCCTGGGCGGCCAGGTGGCGCAGGCCGATCGTGGTGAGGGACCTGCCGAGGCCGCCGCCCTGGGCGTCGGGGGCGACGCCGACGACGTACACCTCACCGAGTTGTTCCTCGGCGTGGACCTTCGTCCAGTGGAAGCCGATGACCGTGCCGTCCGCGGTGCGCTCGGCGAGGAAGAAGCCCGCCGGGTCGAACCAGGGCTCGGCCTTGCGGTCGTCCAGGTCGCGCTGGGTGAGGGAGCCCTGCTCGGGGTGGTGGGCGAAGGCCGCGGCGTTGACCGCCAGCCAGGCCGTGTCGTCCGCGCCGGGGACGAAGGCACGGACGGCGACGCCCGGGGGCAGGGCCGGGTCTGGGAGGTCGAGGTCCGTCAGGGGGCGGCGCATCTGACGCAGTTCGCGGAACAGGGTCAGGCCCAGGACCTGGGCGAGATGCCGGGCCGCCGCGTGGCCGCCGTGCGCCCAGACGCGCAGGCGCTTGCCGGAGGCGGCGAGCAGGGCGGCGCCGAGCGCGCGGCCGTGGCCCCGGCCCCGGTGGGCGGGGTGGACGACCAGTTCGGCGGCCGGGGCCTCCACCGGGTCGGTGTCCTCCAACTGGGCGTAGCCGACCAGGTCGTCGCCGGCGGTGAGGAGGAGGTGGGAGACGCCCGTGCGCCGCCCGCCGCGCAGTTGGAGGCGGCCCTGCTCCGACACCGCCTGCTGGCCGTCGTGGCGCGCGGCCTCGGCGAGGAGGTCGAGGACGGCCTCGACCCGCTCCGGGGCGAGCACGGCATGGGTCTCGATGGTCCGGGCCTGTCCCTGCTGCCCCTGGCGTGCGCTGTCGTCGCTGGTCATGACTACGAGGGTACGGGGCCCGCGGAGGGTGCGGCGGTGAGCCGTCGAGCGGGGAATCCAGCGAGGGGAAACCAAGAAGTAACCCCATACCCCCTGTCGCGCTACGCGCGTTGACCCTAGGCTGCGGCCCGGACGGGGGCGATTCAGCCAGTCAGTATCTCCACAGCACCCACAGCACCCACAGGGGGGCGCATGCCACTCAACAGCCAGGACGAACGCCGCGGCAGGCGTCGTAGAACCCGGGTCCTCGCCGCCGTCGCGGGGCTGACCACGGCGGGGGCGCTCGCCGCGGCGGCGCTGCCCGGTACCGCGAGCGCCGGGGAGGACCGGCGCCACCAGCCGGGCCGCTACCAGGACGTGCAGTTGCTGTCCTTCAACGATCTGCACGGCAACCTGGAGCCCCCGGCCGGCTCCTCCGGGCGGGTCACCGAGGTCCAGCCCGACGGCACCACGAAGACCGTCGACGCGGGCGGCGTCGAGTACCTGGCCACGCATCTGCGCGAGGCGCGCGAGGGGCAGAAGTACTCCATCACCGCGGCCGGCGGTGACATGGTCGGCGCGTCCCCGCTCATCTCCGGGCTCTTCCACGACGAGCCCACCATCGAGGCGCTGAACAAGCTCGACCTCGATGTCTCCTCCGTCGGCAACCACGAGTTCGACGAGGGGGCGAAGGAGCTGAGCAGGCTCCAGAACGGCGGCTGCCACCCCACCGCGGGCTGCTACACCGACAAGAGGTTCCAGGGCGCCGACTTCCCCTATCTCGCCGCGAACGTCCTCGACGAGAAGAGGAACAAGCCGATCCTCAAGCCCTACTGGGTGTGGAAGCAGAACGGGGTGAAGGTCGGTTTCATCGGCGTCACCCTGGAGGCCACCCCCGACATCGTCTCCGCCGAGGGCGTCAAGGGCCTGGTCTTCAAGGACGAGGTCGAGACGATCAACAAGTACGCGAAGGAACTCCAGCGCCAGGGCGTCAAGTCCATCGTCGCGCTGATCCACGAGGGCGGCTTCCCGGCCTCCGGGTCCTACAACTACAACTGTGACTCGCCGGGCGCGGGCGACGGTGTCTCCGGCCCGATCGTCGACATCGCCAAGAACATCACCCCGCAGGTCGACGCGGTCGTCACCGGCCACACCCACGCCGCCTACGTCTGCACCATCCCCGACCCGGCCGGCAACCCCCGCACGGTCACCTCGGCCTCCTCCTTCGGCCGCCTCTACACCGACACCACGCTGACCTACGACCGCGCCACCGGCGACATCGCCCGGACGGCGGTCACCTCCGCGAACCATGTGGTCAGCCGCGATGTCGAGAAGGCGCCGGACATGACGGCCCTGATCGGCAAGTGGAACGCGCTGGCCGCCCCGATCGGCAACCGCGCCATCGGCCATATCTCCGCCGACATCAACAACTCCGGCACCGAGTCCCCCCTCGGCGACCTCATCGCCGACGCCCAGTTGGCCCACGGCAAGGCCCTGGACCCGGAGACCGACGTCGCCCTGATGAACCCCGGCGGCATCCGCGCCCCCCTGACCTACGCGGCCAAGGCGGGCGAGGGCGACGGGGTGGTGACCTACGCGGAGGGCTTCACGGTCCAGCCGTTCGCCAACACCGTCAACCTCCAGAACCTGACCGGCGCCCAGCTCGTCCAGGTGCTCAAGGAGCAGGTCAGCGGCGCCAACACGGCCTCCCCGAAGATCCTCCAGCCGTCGGCCGGGCTGACCTACACCCTGGATCTGACCAAGGCCGGGGCGGACCGGGTCGTCACCGACTCGATCCGGCTGAACGGTGCCGCCATCGACCCGGCGGCCACCTACCGCGTCGCCTCCAACAGCTTCCTCGCGGGCGGCGGCGACGGCTTCCCGACGCTGGCCCTGGGCACCGGCGACCTGGTCGGCGCCGACGACCTCACCGCGCTGGAGCAGTACCTGACCGCCAACAGCTCGGCGACCAGCCCCCTGGCCCCGCCGGCGGCCGACCGGATCACCATCGTCCGGTAGGCGACTGACGCACGCATCACCCTCTCCGGTGAGCGGCTGACATCTGCGGGAGAGGCGGGATCCCAGACGGGGTCCCGCCTCTTCGGCGTCCTACTCCGGCGATGTGCCCGACGCTCTACTCCGGCGATGTGCCCGGCGCTCTACTCCGCCGGAGTCCCCGGCGGTGGCATCGGTGCCCCCGGCAGCCGCAGCGTCGCCACCGTGCCGCCGCCCTCCGCGCGGGCCAGGGTGACCTCGCCGCCCGACTGGTGGACCGTACGGGCCACGATGGACAGGCCCAGGCCCGAGCCGGGCAGGGCGCGGGCGCTCGGGGAGCGCCAGAAGCGGTCGAAGACATGCGGGAGTTCCTCGGCCGGGATACCCGGGCCGTGGTCGCGGACGGTCAGGATGCCGCTGCCGAGGACCACCTCGATCGTGCCGCCCTCGGGGCTGAACTTCACCGCGTTGTCCAGGATGTTGACGATCGCCCGCTCCAGCGCGGCCGGTTCCGCCCGGACGTACCAGGGGTGCAGATCGGCGGTGATCGTCAGTTCCGGGCCGCGCAGCCGCGCCCGGCGCAGCGCCGACTCCACGGTGTCCTCGAACGACACCACCTGCACCCGCTCCCCGCGCTGGCCCTCCGAGCGGGACAGCTCCTGGAGGTCCCCGATCAGCGCCGCCAGCTCCGTCATCTGCGCCTTCACCGAGGCGAGCAGCGCCTTGCGGTCGGCCTCCGGGAGCGGTCTGCCCGTCTCCTCGCTGCGGGTGAGGAGTTCGATGTTGGTCCGCAGGGAGGTGAGCGGGGTGCGCAGCTCATGGCCCGCGTCCGCGATCAGTTGCTGCTGGAGGTCGCGGGAGTTGGCGAGGGAGGTGGTCATGGAGTTGAAGGAGCGGGAGAGGCGGGCCACCTCGTCCTCGGCCTCGTCGTCCACCGGGATCCGGACGGTGAGGTCCTCGGTGCGGGCGACATGCTCGACGGTCTGGGTGAGCCGGTCGACGGGACGCAGCCCGGCACGGGCCACCGCGAGCCCGGCGGCGCCCGCGCCGATGACCCCGACGCCGGAGACGACGAGCAGGAGCAGGGCGAGTTCGTTGAGGGTGCGCTGGGTGTCGGTGAGGGGGATACCGACGAGTACGGCCACCCCCTCCAGCGGGTGCAGCGGGACGGTCGTCAGCCGCACCGGGTTGCCGTCGGTGTCCTGTCCGTTGCGGATGCTCGTGGGCAGGCCGGGATCCCGGGCGATGGCCACATCGCTGTCGTTGATCTTCACCGCGCCCCGGGAGGTGCCGAAGACGCAGTACTGGCCGTCGGAGGTGACCAGCTCCAGATAGCTCTGGGTGGCCGGGCCGACCGGCGGCCCCGCCGCGGGCTCCTGCGAGCAGTTGGCCAGGGCGTCGCGCACCTCGGCGCCGTCCAGCCGCACATTGCTGTTGCGCAGGGTGTCGTCGATCTCGTCGTACAGCTTCCCCTGCACCACGAACCAGCAGGCCACCGAGACCGCCGCCACCGCGAACGCGACCGCCGCCGCGACCAGCAGGGCCAGCCGGGAGCGGATCGGCAGGGACTTCAGCCGACGCCCGAAGCGGCGGCCGAAGCGAGGACCGGACCCATGACCGGACCGGTGGCCGAATCCGTTGTCCACTCGGCTCACTCGGCCCCGCCCTGGCGCAGGACATACCCCACGCCCCGCACGGTGTGCACCAGGCGCGGCTCGCCGCCCGCCTCGGTCTTGCGGCGCAGGTACATGACGTAGACGTCGAGGGAGTTGGAGGACGGCTCGAAGTCGAAGCCCCAGACCGCCTTCAGGATCTGCTCACGGGTGAGCACCTGGCGCGGATGTGCCATGAACATCTCCAGCAGGGTGAACTCGGTACGGGTCAGCTCGACCTGCCGTCCGCCCCGGGTCACCTCCCGGGTCGCCAGGTCCATCCGCAGATCACCGAAGGCGAGCGCCTCGTCCTCGGGTGCGCCACCGGCCGTGGCGTAGGAGCTGCGGCGCAGCAGCGCGCGGATCCGGGCGAACAGCTCGTCCAGCTCGAAGGGCTTGACCAGGTAGTCGTCCGCGCCCGCGTCCAGACCGGTGACGCGGTCGCCGACGGTGTCGCGGGCGGTGAGCATCAGGATCGGGATGGTCTCCCCGGCGCCCCGGATGCGGCGGGCGGCGGTGAGGCCGTCCATCCGGGGCATCTGGATGTCGAGGACGACGAGGTCGGGCCGGTAGACGGCGGCCTTCTCCAGGGCGTCCGCGCCGTCGACCGCGACCTGTGTGTCGTAGCCCTCGAAGGCGAGGCTGCGCTGGAGCGCTTCGCGCACCGCGGGCTCGTCGTCGACGATCAGGATGCGCTGGGGGTCGCGGTCGCCATCGGCGGGGCTCATGCTCATGTCCTCGGGTACGGGGGATAGGGGGCCGGTCCGACGTTCTCAGCATTCAGCCTCGCACGTCAGCCGGTCGCGCCGGAAAGTCGTCGTACGGGGGCGGGCTGGCCCCGGGGGGCCGTTTCCGGCCGGGCCGGTCGGTCGCGCGGGCCCGGGTGGGGGTGGCCGCCGGTCAGTCGCGCAGGGCCCGGCGGCGGCGGGCGGGGGTGCGGTGGGGGCCGGGGCGGGCGCCGGGCGGGGCCAGTTCCGGGGCCCGGGTGGCCGGACCGTGGAGCCGTCCGGCCACCTCCAGGGCGAGGGCGTATCCGGCCGGGTCGTGACCGGGGAGGGCGTGCGTGACGCGCTCGACCCTGATGGCCCTGACGTCCCTGACGTCCCTGACGCTCCTGGTGCTCTTGACGTCCTTGCTGCTCATGCCGTGCTCCTTGCCGTGCGGTGGGCGGGGGTACCGCCGGTCCGTCGCTAGTTGCTGCCGCCCGCCCGCAGGGTCGCCAGGTCGGCCTTGACCGTGTTGATCGGGATGGCGAACCCGAGGCCCACGCTGCCCGCGCTGGAGGACGAACCGGCCGCCGAGTACATCGCCGAGTTGATGCCGATGATGTTGCCGTTCATGTCGATCAGCGCGCCGCCGGAGTTGCCCGGGTTGAGCGAGGCGTCGGTCTGGAGGGCCTTGTACGTCGTCGTGGACGAGCCGGTGTCGCCGTTGAACTCCTGGCCGCCGAACTCGAACGGCCAGCCGCCGCCCGGCGTCTGCTGCGGCTGCTGCCCCTCACCGGTGGAGACGGTGACATCGCGGTCGAGCGCGGAGACGATACCGCTGGTCACCGTGCCGGTGAGGCCCTCGGGCGAGCCGATCGCCACGACCTCGTCACCCACCTGGACACCGTCGGAGTTGCCGAGGGTGGCCGCCTTGAGACCGGAGGCGTTGTCCAGCTTGATCAGGGCGAGGTCCTTGGCCGGGTCGGTGCCGATCACCTGGGCGGTGTACTGCGTGCCGTCGCTGGTGGTGACCTGGACCTCGGAGGCGCCGGTGACCACGTGGTTGTTGGTGATGATCTCGCCGTCGGCGGTGATGATCACACCCGAGCCGGTGGACGAACCGGCGCTGGTGGTGGCGTTGATCTCCACGATGCTGGGGCTGACCGCGGTGGCCACCCCGGAGACCGTGCCCTGCTGGCTGGAGGGGACCACATTGGTGGTGGACGAACTGACGGCGACGGTGTCGTTGCCGCCGGTCAGCTCCTGGATGCCGTAGGCGGTGCCGCCGCCGATCGCCGCCGCGACGATCGCCACGGCCGCGAGCAGCGCCACCGGACCCCGGGCGCGCCCCCGCCGGGCGGGCCGGGCGACGGGCTCGGCGAGCAGCGCGGTGGCGCCGGTACCGGTGGCCCCGGCGCCGAAGCCGGTGCTCCCGCTGTCGGTACCGGTGGTCCCGGTGTCGTACGCCCCGGCGGTCGGCCGGTGAGCGGGCGGCGGGGGCCACTCGGGATTCACCGCGGAGGCGGCACTCACCGGGGAGGCGGGATCCACCGGGGAGGCGGGAGGGGCTGACGAGGCTTGCGCGGGCGCCTGGTAGGGGTCGGGGGTCCCGTACGGGTCCCCGGGCGAGGCGGAGTGCTGCTCGGCGCCCTGCTGGTGAGGGTTCGGGTACTCGCTGTCGTCGTACTCGCCGCTGCGGCGGAAGCTCTCGGTCATGTCCATGAGCTTGTCCGCCGCCCATGAGAGCCGCCTGAGTGCTCGCTGAGAAGCCCGGCAGAAGCTTGTTTGCCCGATATAAGGCCGGTTCTCGGGGTCCTGGCACCCCTCTCACGCACGGCTCATGGGCGCCGGTCGGCCCCGGTCCCCGAGCACCCCCCGCACACGGCACCGCACGGAACGTACGGGGGCGCATACGGGATGTATACGGGACACTTACGGAACGTATGTGCGATCAGAGACCGGCGGAGCCCGGACACGCTGCATCGGTCCCCTGCGAGCCGCTCCCCGCTATCCCGCACGTCATGTCTCCGTAACCATTGATTCAGACGGTCTTGCGACGCTCAGCCAATGAACCCGGCCGTGCCCGAGCAGCCGCCGTCCCCCCGGGGGACCGTCGCCGCGCTCCCGCCCGCGCGCTCCGACGCGCCGCCCGGCGCCGGTGCGCGGAAGAATGGGTCCATGAGCCAGCAAACCACCCCCAAGGCAGAGATCCAGCACCCGCAGCCCTCCGTGGGCTCCATCGCGGCGCACCGCCCGGCCACCGTCGCGGCCACGGTCTCCGACCTGGAACCCGACATCGACGCCGACCTCGACGCCTACGAGGAGTCCGCGGACGGCGACAAACTGCCCCAGGGCCGCTTCCTCGACCGGGAACGGAGCTGGCTCGCCTTCAACGAGCGCGTCCTCGAACTCGCCGAGGACCCGAACACCCCGCTCCTCGAACGCGCCAACTTCCTCGCGATCTTCGCCAGCAATCTGGACGAGTTCTTCATGGTCCGGGTGGCCGGACTGAAGCGCCGGATCGCCACCGGCGTGGCCACCCGCTCCGCGTCCGGCCTCCAGCCGACCCAGGTGCTGGAGATGATCTGGGCCCGCTCCCGGGAGCTGATGGCCCGGCACGCCGCCTGCTTCCACGAGGACGTCGCCCCCGCCCTCGCCGAGGAGGGCATCCACCTGGTCCGCTGGAGCGAGCTGGCCGAGAAGGAGCAGGCCCGTCTCTTCACCCTGTTCCGGCACCAGATCTTCCCGGTCCTCACCCCGCTCGCCGTGGACCCGGCCCACCCCTTCCCCTATATCTCCGGCCTCTCCCTCAACCTGGCCGTGGTGGTCCGCAACCCGGTCAGCGGCCACCGGCACTTCGCCCGGGTGAAGGTGCCGCCGCTGCTCTCCCGCTTCCTGGAGTCCAGCCCCGGCCGGTACGTCCCCATCGAGGACGTCATAGGCGCCCATCTGGAGGAACTGTTCCCCGGCATGGAGGTGCTGGAGCACCACGCCTTCCGGATCACCCGCAACGAGGACCTGGAGGTCGAGGAGGACGACGCCGAGAACCTCCTCCAGGCCCTGGAGAAGGAGCTGATGCGGCGGCGCTTCGGGCCCCCGGTGCGCCTGGAGGTCGAGGAGTCCATCCAGCGCGAGGTGCTGGACCTGCTGGTGCGCGAGCTGAAGATCACCGAGGCCGAGGTCTATCCGCTGCCCGGCCCGCTCGACCTCACCGGTCTCTTCCGCATCCACGGCCTGGACCGGCCCGAGCTGAAGTACCGCAAGTTCATCGCCGGCACCCACCGCGACCTCGCCGAGGTCGAGTCGGCCTCCGCGCCCGACATCTTCGGCGCCCTGCGCCAGCGGGACGTGCTGCTGCACCACCCGTACGACTCCTTCTCCACCTCCGTGCAGGCGTTCCTGGAGCAGGCGGCCAAGGACCCCGACGTCCTCGCCATCAAGCAGACCCTGTACCGCACCTCCGGCGACTCCCCCATCGTGGACGCGTTGATAGAGGCCGCCGAGGCGGGCAAGCAGGTGCTGGTCCTGGTGGAGATCAAGGCCCGGTTCGACGAGCACGCCAACATCGAGTGGGCCCGCAAACTGGAGGAGGCCGGCTGCCATGTCGTCTACGGCCTGGTCGGCCTCAAGACGCACTGCAAGCTCTCCCTGGTCGTCCGCCAGGAGGGCGAGACCCTGCGCCGGTACTGCCATGTCGGCACCGGCAACTACCACCCCAAGACCGCCCGCCTCTACGAGGACCTCGGGCTGCTGACCGCGGACCCCCAGGTCGGCGCGGACCTGTCCGACCTGTTCAACCGGCTCTCCGGCTACTCGCGCCGGGAGACCTACCGGCGGCTGCTGGTCGCCCCCCGCTCCCTGCGGGACGGCCTGATCTCGCGCGTCAACAAGGAGGTCCAGCACCACCGTGCCGGACGTCCCGCGTACGTCCGGATCAAGGTCAACTCGATCGTCGACGAGGCCCTGATCGACGCCCTCTACCGGGCGTCCCAGGCAGGCGTCCCCATCGATGTCTGGGTGCGCGGCATCTGCGCGCTGCGCCCCGGCGTCACGGGCCTGTCGGAGAACATCAGGGTCCGCTCGATCCTCGGCCGCTTCCTGGAGCACTCCCGGGTCTTCGCCTTCGGCAACGGCGGCGAACCCGAGGTGTGGCTGGGCAGCGCCGACATGATGCACCGCAACCTCGACCGCCGCATCGAGGCCCTCGTGCGCGTCGTCGACCCGGCCCACCGCGCCGCGCTCAACCGGCTGCTGGAGACGGGCATGTCCGACACCACCTCCTCCTGGCACCTGGGCCCGGACGGCGAGTGGACCCGGCACGCGACCGACGCCGACGGCGGGCCCCTGCGGAACATCCAGGAGATGCTCATAGACGCCCGGAGGCGCCGGCGTGGCACAGCAACACCTTGATCCGACGGACCCCGAGGCCGGGGCGGCCACCGGGGAGGCCCTCGCGGGCTATCTCCGCGCCCAGGCCATGGAGTTCCTGCGCGCCCTGCGGCAGCACCGGGAGACCGGCGGCGGGGCGCACACCAACGGCACGGAGGAGTCGGTCGACGCGGCGCGCGCCCTGCGCCGCTCGGCCCGCCGCATCAGCGGCAGCCTGCACACCTTCCGCCCGCTCCTCGACGCCGACTGGTCGGAGGGCATGCGCCCGGAACTCGCCTGGCTCTCCGGCACCCTCGCCCTGGAACACGCCTACGAGTCCCGCCTGACCCGCCTCCTCACCGCCCTCCACCGCCTCTCGGGCACCCCCACACCCCCCGCGCCCCCCGCGCCGGCCACCCCCCACCTCCCACCCCAGCCACCCCCACCCGACGCCATCACCTCATCCCCCACAGCCCCGGGCAGTCGCGCCCCTTCCCCCACAGCCCCGGGTGATCGTCCCCTGTCCGCCGTAGCTGCGGGCAGTCGTGCCGCTGGGGCCGCACGGGTGGGGGCGGCGGCACCCGCTCCGGGCGGAACCGCCACCGCCCCCACCGACCGCGGCAACCTCACCATCGGCGCCGCCAAATCCGGCGCCCTCCTCGACCGCCAGCTCACCCTCGCCCGCACCCGCGCCCACTCCACCGCCCTCCAGGCCCTCGGCAGCAGCCGCTTCCACGCCGTCGCCGACAAGGTCGCCGTCCTGGCCAGCGAGGTCCCGCTCACCCCCACCGCCCCCACCA
Source organism: Streptomyces sp. NPDC093252 (assembly GCF_040683675.1). Taxonomy (NCBI): domain Bacteria; kingdom Bacillati; phylum Actinomycetota; class Actinomycetes; order Kitasatosporales; family Streptomycetaceae; genus Streptomyces; species Streptomyces sp. NPDC093252. The sequence continues at coordinate 607,812 of NZ_JBFBEM010000003.1, forward strand.
CCGGCCTCCACCCCCTCGCCACCGCCGCGCGGGAACGCCTGACCGACGCCGTGACCGCCCTCCCCCTCCTCACCGCGGGGAACCCGTACAACGCCCAGGCCCTGATCCACGGCCTCTCCCCCGACCCCTCCCCGCACCCCCAGGACGCCCCCTGGCACCAGGTCCGCCTGCTCCTGCGGCTGCACCGCTACGCGCTGGAGGTGCTGCACGGCCCCGCCGACCCCCCGGCGGACACCCGCCTGCTGAGCGCCGGTCACGCCCTCGACCGGCACCGGGACGCCTCCGAGGCCGCCTCCGCCGCCGCCCAGGCGGCGCGCACCCCGCGCATCGCCCCGGCGACGGCGTACGCCCTCGGTGTGCTGCACGCCGATCAGCGTCATGAGGTCGAGGCGGCACGGTTCGCGTTCCAGCAGGCGTGGCAGAAGGAGACGGTACGCACGTCCTGACCCGGTCAGCCGGAGCTGGAGAGTGAACGACATGCACGACACCCACACCGACCCGCACACCGATCCCGACACCACCCCCGGCACCGGCAGCCCGGTCCTCGCGGCGGGCTGCGTCCTGTGGCGCGTCTCACCGTCCGACGGCACACTGCGGATCTGCCTCGTGCACCGGCCCAAGTACGACGACTGGTCGCATCCCAAGGGCAAGCTCAAGCGGGACGAGGATGCCCTCACCGGCGCCCTGCGGGAGGTGGCGGAGGAGACCGGCTACTCCGCGGCCCCCGGCACCGAGCTGGCGACCCTGCGCTATCCGGTGGCCGGGCGGCCGAAGGAGGTCCGCTACTGGGCCGCCGAGGCGGTCACCGGCGGTTTCGTCCCCAACCGCGAGGTGGACCGGATCCTGTGGCTCACCCCGGACCAGGCCCGTACCCGGCTGACCCAGCCCCGGGACGCGGACCTGGTGGACGCCCTCGTCCGCGGCCTGGAACGCGCCTGAGGCCGCTGCCGGTACCCGCTTGCCCCCCGCTACCCCCCGACGCGGTGGGCGGCGGCGTCCGTGCGGGCCAGGCTCCGGGCCCGCCGGGCGGGGCTGCGCCAGCCGCAACTGCACCGGGCCACACAGAAGGGGCCCTGCTCGACCATGCTGATGCTGTGTTCCGGATCGTCCCGGGGGGCGGCGGACCGGTCCTGAGAGGTCACGGTGTCCACCGTACCGACCGCCGGTGAACGGCACGTAGAGCGGGCGTCAGAACACTGTGGGGACGCCTGCGTGCCCCGGCGCGCCCCGGCGCACGCGCCCACCCCGCCGCGCCGGGCGTGACGGCCCTAGCTACCGGTCGTTAACCGGAACGATTGACCGGCACGACAGGGGCCGGGTCCGGCGGACGGCTGGGGGTAGACGGATGGAGCGGCGGCAGCGGCAGAGCAGGACGGGCGCGACGGGCGGGACAGTCGTCACGGGCCTCATGGCCTGGGTCTGTCTGACCGCGACAGCACTGGCCACCACGGGCTGCTCCCCCGACCGCCCCACCGGCCGCCCCGCTCCCGCCCCCACCACAGCCCCCGCCACCGCACCCGCCTCCGCCGACGCCCGCCCCGCCGCCGACCCCGTCCCGGTGCTGCGCGGCGCGGCCGACGCCCTGGTCGGCGCGGGCAGCTCCAAGGCCCGGACGTCGATGGAGATGGCCACCGGCGGCACCCGGGTCACCATCCGCGGCGAGGGGGTGTACGACTTCACCCGGCGCCTGGGCGAGCTGCGGGTGCGGCTGCCCCAGGATCCCGCGGGCCAGGACGAGCGCCGCCCGATCACCGAGCTGCTGGCGCCGGGCGCGCTCTTCATGAAGAACCGGGGCGCCGGGGTGCCCGCCGACAAATGGGTGCGGGTGGAGACCGCGGGCCTGCCCGACGGCAATCTGGTGACCGGCGGCGCCACCGACCCGTTCGCCGCCGCCGAGGTGCTGCGCGGGACGCGCGAGGCGCGCTATGTCGGCGAGACCGAGGTCGACGGCACGGCGGTACGGCACTACAGGGGCACCGCCGATCTGGCGCTGGCCGCGAAGAACGCCGGCGAGGGCGGCAGGGGCGCGCTGGACGCGGCGGCGAAAGGGTTCGCCACCCCCGAGGTGCCGTTCGAGGTGTTCCTGGACGACGCCGGGCGCATCCGCAAGGTCCAGCACCGGTTCAGCTATGACGGCGGACGCGAGACGGGCGCCGTGGCGGTGGCGTCGACGACGCTGCTGTACGACTTCGGCGCGCCGGTCGAGGTGGAGTTGCCGGAGCGGGCGGACATCTACGCGGGGCGGATCGCGGAGGAATGAGGGTGGTGGGGGAGGGGCACACGGGGGGTACGCACCTGCGCACCCCGGGCGTAAGGGGCGCACGGGGGCGCAAGAACTAGCCCTTCCGTGCCATGCGCGTTGTGTAGACCTGTCCCTACTCTAGGAAGTCGGTGACGGCAGAGACGAGGTGACGTGCGTGGCTCCGCTCGGCGGTACGGCAGTAGTCCAGGACCACGTGGCACTCGCCGAGATCGAACTGTGCGGCGAGCTGATCATCGCGGCCTCGATGGCCGACGAGGAGCGGCTCAGCCTGGACTGCATCGACGCGGTGCTGCGGGTGACCGAGGAGAGGGGCGCACGGGGCGCGCGTACGGATTGAGCCAGGTGCGCCCCGCCGGGCGCCCGCGCCACCGACCCTTTTCGGCCACCCGCGTCCGCGGGCCGGTCCTCAGGTCCGCAGCAGCCGCCCGATCGCCTTCGTCGCCTCCTCGACCTTCGCCTCGATCTCGTCGCCGCCCTTGACCGCGGCATCGGCGACACAGTGCCGCAGATGCTCCTCCAGCAACTGGAGTGCGAAGGACTGCAACGCCTTGGTGGAGGCGGAGACCTGCGTGAGTATGTCGATGCAGTAGACGTCCTCGTCGACCATGCGCTGGAGGCCGCGGATCTGGCCCTCGATCCGGCGCAGCCGCTTGAGGTGCTCGTCCTTCTGCTTGTGGTAGCCGTGCACCCCGCGGTCGTGGTCCGTGACCACGTCCTCCGCGACGGCGACGGAGGGCGCTCCCGCGCCGGCCTCTGTGGTCGTCATGGCGTCCTCCCGCATCAGACACATACCCCTGGTGGGTATATGGTACCGAATTCTCGTGGGTATAGGGCCCTTGGCCAATGCCGTACGGGAAACATCCGCGCGACAAGGCCGGGCCAACTCCCCGTACCGCCCCCGTACAACCCTCGTACCGCCCCCGTGAAGACAAGTCTGCTTTATGGGCGACACTGGGGGACGGCCCATTAGCCGTGGCCGGATGATGCGCCTAGCATCACCCTGACCGAAACCGAAGCCCCTAGAGGACCCCACGTGCGCTTTCGTCTGACCCCCAGGGAGACGAGCTTCTACGACATGTTCGCCGCGTCCGCGGACAACATCGTCACGGGCTCGAAACTCCTGATGGAACTGCTCGGCGCCGAGGGGTCCGCCAGGGCAGAGATCGCGGAGCGCATGCGGGCAGCGGAGCACGCCGGTGACGACGCCACCCACGCGATCTTCCACCAACTGAACTCCTCTTTCATCACGCCCTTCGACCGCGAGGACATCTACTCCCTCGCGTCGTCCCTCGACGACATCATGGACTTCATGGAGGAGGCCGTCGACCTGGTCGTCCTCTACAACATCGAGGAACTCCCCAAGGGCGTCGAGCAGCAGATCGAGGTACTGGCGCGGGCCGCCGAACTGACCGCGGAGGCGATGCCGCATCTGCGCACGATGGAGAACCTCACCGAGTACTGGATCGAGGTCAACCGGCTGGAGAACCAGGCGGACCAGATCCACCGCAAACTGCTCGCCCATCTCTTCAACGGCAAGTACGACGCCATCGAGGTGCTGAAGCTCAAGCAGATCGTGGATGTGCTGGAAGAGGCGGCCGACGCCTTCGAGCATGTGGCGAACACGGTGGAGACCATCGCCGTCAAGGAGTCCTGAACCCGGCGATGGACACCTTTGCCCTGGTCGTGACCATTCTGGTCGCGCTGTTCTTCACCTATACCAACGGCTTCCACGACGCGGCGAACGCCATCGCCACCTCCGTCTCCACCCGGGCGCTCACGCCCAAGGCGGCGCTGCTGATGGCGGCGGTGATGAACCTGGCCGGCGCGTTCCTCGGCAGCGGTATCGCCAAGACCGTCTCCGAGGGGCTGATCGAGACGCCCGAGGGCTCCACGGGCATGGGCATCCTCTTCGCGGCGCTGCTCGGCGCGATCACCTGGAACCTGGTCACCTGGTACTACGGCCTGCCCTCCTCGTCCTCCCACGCCCTCTTCGGCGGCCTGGTGGGGGCGGCCCTCGCGGGCGGCACACAGGTGTACTGGAACGGGGTCGTCGACAAGATCCTCATTCCGATGTTCGTGTCGCCGCTGGTGGGGCTGATCGCGGGATATCTGGTGATGACGGCCATCATGTGGACGTTCCGCCGCACGAATCCGCACAAGGCCAAGCGGGGATTCCGTATCGCCCAGACCGTCTCCGCGGCGGCGATGGCCCTCGGGCACGGTCTCCAGGACGCCCAGAAGACGATGGGCATCGTGGTGATGGCCCTGGTGATCGCGGATGTCGAGGATTCCGGCGATCCCATCCCGCTCTGGGTGAAAATCATCTGCGCGGTGATGCTCTCGCTCGGTACGTATGCGGGCGGCTGGCGGATCATGCGCACTCTGGGCCGGAAAATCATCGAACTCGATCCCCCGCAGGGATTCGCCGCGGAGACGACGGGGGCGGCGATCATGTTCACCACGGCGTTTATCTTCAAGGCGCCGATTTCCACGACGCATGTCATCACCTCGGCGATCATGGGCGTCGGGGCGACGAAGCGGTTGAACGCGGTGCGGTGGGGGGTGGCCAAGAACATCGTCCTGGGCTGGTTCATCACGATGCCAGCCGCAGCGCTTGTCGCTGCCGCGAGCTTCGGAGTGGTGAAACTGGCGTTTCTGTAGAGGGCGCGGGTGGGCTGGAGCCGACCGCGCAGTTCCCCGCGCCCCCATCAGTAGCGTGCAGGTCGGTTGTGGTTCTTCGCGCAGTTCCCCGCGCCCCTGTCAGAAGGGTGCGGGTACGTCGTGGTTACTCGCGCAGTTCCCCGCGCCCCTAAAGACACCTGCGGGCAGCGCCAGTCGTTTCAGGGGCGCGGGGAACTGCGCGACCAGCCACAGACCACCCGCAGGTCAGCAGATGGGGGCGCGGGGAACTGCGCAAAACCCACAACCGACCCGCACGCTGCTGACAGGGGCGCGGGGAACTGCGCGAAAACCCACAACGCACCCGCACCCCACAGCGCACCGAACGCAAAACGGGCCCGCCCCCCGGAGGGGACGGGCCCTCTTCTGCCCCGCGGCGGCACCGCCATGCAACGCCGCGAGGGGCCTGAGGATCAGCCGAAGCGGCCGGAGATGTAGTCCTCCGTCGCCTGGACCGACGGGTTGGAGAAGATCCGCTCGGTGTCGTCTATCTCGATCAGCTTCCCGGGCTGCCCCACCGCCGACAGGTTGAAGAACGCCGTCCGGTCGGACACCCGCGCCGCCTGCTGCATGTTGTGCGTCACGATGACGATCGTGAAGCGCTCCTTCAGCTCCCCGATCAGGTCCTCGATGGCGAGCGTCGAGATCGGGTCGAGGGCGGAGCAGGGCTCGTCCATCAGGAGCACGTTCGGCTCGACGGCGATGGCCCGCGCGATGCACAGCCGCTGCTGCTGACCGCCGGACAGCCCGGAACCGGGCTTGTTCAGCCGGTCCTTGACCTCGTTCCAGAGGTTCGCGCCCTTGAGGGACTTCTCGACGATGTCGTCGAGCTGGGACTTCTTGTAGGAGCCGTTGAGCTTCAGCCCCGCCGCCACGTTGTCGTACACGGACATCGTGGGGAACGGGTTCGGGCGCTGGAAGACCATGCCGACCTCGCGCCGCACGGCCACCGGGTCGACCCCGGTGCCGTACAGGTTCTCGTCGTCGAGCATGACCTTGCCCTCGACCCGGCCGCCCGAGGTGACCTCGTGCATCCGGTTGAGCGTGCGCAGGAACGTGGACTTGCCGCAGCCGGACGGGCCGATGAAGGCCGTCACGGAGCGGGGTTCGATGGTCATCGAGATGTCCTCGATGGCCCGGAAGGAGCCGTAGTAGGCGCTGAGGCCGCTGACATCGATGCGCTTGGCCATGGAAATCACTGCTTCTTTCGGAATCGGTCGCTGTGTGGCCGCGTCAGCGACCGGTCTTCGGGGCCTTCCAGCGGGCGATGCCGCGGGCCAGCAGGTTCAGGATCATCACGAACGCGATCAGGGTCAGCGAGGCCGCCCAGGCTCGGTCGTACGCGGCTTCGGACTGGCTCTGCTGGTACTGCTGGTAGATGAACAGCGGCAGCGAAGCCTGTGCGCCCTCGAAGGGATTGGCGTTGATGAAGGGGTTGCCGAACACCAGCAGCAGCACGGGCGCGGTCTCACCCGCGATACGGGCGACCGACAGCATGATGCCGGTGGTGATACCGCCGATGGCGGTGGGCAGGACCACCTTCAGGATGGTGCGCCACTTGGGCACGCCCAGCGCCAGGGAGGCTTCGCGCAGCTCGTTGGGGACGAGCTTGAGCATCTCCTCGGTGGAGCGGACGACCACGGGCATCATCAGGATGGCCAGGGCGAGCGAGCCGGCGAAACCGAACGGCTGCATTTCGAAGATCAGCATGATGCTGAGGATGAAGAGACCGGCGACGATCGACGGGATGCCCGTCATGACGTCGACGAAGAAGGTGACGGCCTTGGCGAGGCTGCCGCGTCCGTACTCCACCAGGTAGATCGCGGTGAGGACACCGATCGGGGCGCCTATCAGCGTGGCGAGGCCGACCTGCTCCAGGGAGCCGAGGATGGCCGCGTAGGCACCGCCGCCGACGTCGGTGTCGGCGACCACACCCATGGAGTGGGTGAGGAAGTAGACGTCGAGGACCTTGATGCCGCGTTCCACGGTCTCCCAGATCAGGGAGGCCAGCGGCACCACGGCGAGCAGGAAGGCGACCCAGACCAGCGCGGTCGCGATCCGGTCCTTGGCCTGCCGCTTGCCCTCGACCTTGGCGGCGACACCGAAGGTGAGGACGACGAAGAGGATGGCGGCGATCAGACCCCACTGCACCCGGCTGTCGAGGCCGGCGACGACCCCGATGCCGATGCCCAGCGCGGCCGAGGCTGCGGCCAGCGCCCAGGGGGACCACTTCGGCAGCCTCGCGCCCTGGAGCGAGCCGGGCTTCTTGGTCATGACGGCTGCGTGGCTCATGCGTTGGCCCCCGAGTACTCCTTGCGGCGGGCGATGATCGCGCGGGCCGCGCCGTTGACCAGCAGGGTGATGACGAACAGGACCAGACCGGAGGCGATCAGCGCGTCCCGGCCGAAGGGTCCGGCCTCGTTGAACTTGCTGGCGATGTTCTGGGCGAACGTGCCGCCGCCCGGGTCGAGCAGGCTGGCGCCGATGGTGAAGCTCGGGGAGAGCACGGTCGCGACGGCCATGGTCTCGCCGAGCGCGCGGCCGAGGCCGAGCATCGACGCGGAGATCACGCCGGAGCGGCCGAAGGGCAGCACCGCCATGCGGATGACCTCCCAGCGCGTGGCGCCGAGGGCGAGGGCGGCCTCCTCGTGCATCTGCGGGACCTGCCGGAAGACCTCGCGGCTCACATTGGTGATGATCGGCAGGATCATGATGGCCAGCAGGATGCCGACGGTGAGCATGGAGCGGGGGGCTCCGCCGTCCCAGGAGAAGATCCCGGTCCAGCCGAAGAACTGGTCGAGCCAGCCGAACAGTCCGCTCATATAGGGGACGAGGACCAGGGCGCCCCACAGGCCGTACACGATGGACGGCACGGCGGCGAGCAGGTCGATCACATACGCGATGGGGCCGCTGAGCTTGCGCGGCGCGTAGTGGGTGAGGAACAGCGCGATGGCCACGGCGATCGGGACGGCGATGGCCATGGCGATGACCGACGACACCACGGTGCCGAAGGCCAGCACGGCGATGCCGAAGACCGGCGGGTCCAGGTTGGCGTTCCACTCGAAGGTGGTGAGGAAGTTGCCCTCGTCCTGGCTGATCGCGACGGTCGCGCGCCAGGTGAGGAAGACCGCGATGGCGGCCATGATGACGAGCAGCAGGATGCCCGAGCCGCGGGTCAGACCGAGGAAGATCCGGTCGCCGGGGCGGGTGGCGCCGCGGGCGGCGCGCTTCTGCTCGGTGAGGGTGGGCTGCGGAAGGGGGGGAGGAGCGTCAGTGTTCTTCGTCGTTATGTCCATCGGGTTCTCCGGTCTGCGGAACCGTCCTCACGGACGGCTCGGTGAAGCCGTGCCGAGGGCGCGGCTCCGGGCGGCGGTGCACCGGACGGTGCGGTCCGGTCCCGTCAGCGGGGGACCGGACCGCACACAGGGCTAGCTGAGCTCGGAAACCGTGGTCCGAACCTTGGAGATGATGTCGGCCGGCATCGGCGCGTAGTCGTTGTCGGCGAGGACCTGCTGGCCCTCCTCGCTGGCGATGTAGGTGAGGAACGCCTTGGTCGCGGGCAGGGTGTCGGCCTTGTTGCCCTTGTCGCAGACGATCTCGTAGGTGACCAGGGTGATCGGGTAGGCGCCGTCGGCCTGGGTGGCGTAGTTCAGCTCCAGGGCCAGGTCCTTGCCGGTGCCGACGACCTTGGCGTCGGCGATGGCCTTGGTGGCACCGTCGACGGAGGCGGCGACCGGGGCGGCGGCACCGGTGTCGATGGCGACGACGGAGAGCTCCTTGGCGTACGACAGCTCCATGTAGCCGATGGCGCCGGAGTTCTGCTGGACCTGCTGGGCCATGCCGGCCGAGCCGGAGGCCGCCTGGCCGCCCTTGGCCTGCCAGGCCTTGCCGCCCTCGTAGTTCCAGTTGTCCGGGGTGGTCTCGATCAGGTACTTGGTGAAGTTGTCCGTGGTACCGGAGTCCTCGGAGCGGTGGAACGCCTGGATCTTGAGGTCGGGCAGCTCGGCGTCGGGGTTGAGCTTGGCGATGGCCTCGTCGTTCCAGTTGGTGATCTTGCTGTCGAAGATCTGCGCCAGGGTCGGGGCGTCCAGCACCAGGTTGTCGACGCCGGGGACGTTGTAGCCGACGGCGATCGGGCCGCCGACCATCGGCAGGTCGATGCCCTGGCCGCCGGAGCAGACCTCCTTGGACGCCTCGATCTCCTCGGGCTCCAGCGCGGAGTCCGAACCGGCGAAGGCCACGGTGCCCTGGGTGAACGCGGTCACCCCGGCGCCCGAGCCGCCGCCCTTGTAGTTGATCTGCACACCACTGCACGCCTGGGTGAAGTTCTTCACCCAGGCGTCGATGGCGTTCTTCTGGGCGGAGGAGCCATCGGCCAGGATCTGGCCCGAGGCGTCGTCGCACTGGATGCTGCCGGCCGCCGCGGTGGAGGAGGAGCTGCTGTCACCGCTGCCGGAGGTGCCGGTGTCGTCCGTGCCGCACGCCGAGAGGGCCAGGGCGCCGGAGACGGCGAGAGCACCGAGGGAGAGGGCCCGCCGGTTCATGCGCTGAAGCTTCACTTTCGGGAGTTCCTTCCAGGAGCCGCCATCCTGTTCGGCGGCGTGCGAAGTCTGGGTGACGCGAACACGCATTTCGAGCGCATGTCGCATCGGTAAGGCCGAAATTAGGCAGATCAGGTGAAGGCGCCTATGGCCGTAAGTGAACGGCGAGTGAACCCGTATAGACGTTGTGGTTAGGTCACGGAATGCTTACGGGGAGGGCACATGACGGTTCCGGAGCCGTGTGGGCCACCACACAGAAGCGACGGTACGGCAGCGAAACGGCACCTTCGGGCAACGGCACGGTGTGCTCCGCCGCGCCTTGGGGCAAACTCCGCGCACCTTCCGCGTGTCGCCCGGACCCGGGCCGCCGGACCACCGTCCCGCCCCACGGCGGACCCGAAAGGGCCCGGCCCCCACCACAGACGGCGCGTTTTCGATCCCTCCCGCTGACGGGAACCGGCGTCCACCGGAGCGGGCGCGAGCAGCGCGTCAGGGGGAGGACCCATGGAACGGCGTACGTTCATCGGCGACGCGGCAGCGCTCGTCACATCCACCGCCCGCACCCGAGCCCGGGCCACCCCGTCCACGCCCCCGACCGCCTCCACCCCGGCGACGCCGCCTGGCCCACCGCCCACCTCTCCTGGCCCTGGAACCGAGCGGCAGCCATCGTCAAGGCATGGCAGGAGTGGGCCCCGCCCAGCCGAACAAGATCTGGTCCGCCCTGCACCTGGCGAACACCGCGGGCGCCACCCCCACGGTCTCGGTCGCCGCCTTCACCCTGGGCACCCACGGCGACCTCAAGAACGCCGTCGACCGCCTCGCCGACCGGGTGGGCGCCTCCGCGAAAACCCCATACGACCCAACCCACTTCCCACTTCTTCACCCACCCCAGTCCCCTAAGCCGCCAAATCCCTCTCCTTCGCCTCAGCCCCGGCCTCCCCACCCCGAGCCCCCGGAACAACCGCCCCCACAACCCCCCGCCGCCACACCAGAAACCCCACCCGAGACGACCCCGCCACCGCCCGCACCACCGGCGTCAGCAACGCCGTGGCCACCGGCGACAACAGCAACGCCACAGCCGTCCCGAGCGCCAGCCCGCCCACCACATCGGTCGGGTAATGCACCCCCATATAAACCCGGCAGAACCCCTCCACCAGCGCGACCCCGATCGCCACGAGCCCGAATCTCCGGTGGGCGACAAAGATCCCCACCGCCAGCGCCATCGCCATCGTCGCGTGATCGCTGACGAACGAGAAGTCGGTCTTGCCGGTGACCAGCACCTCAAGCCCCTGATGGTCGTAGAAGGGCCGGCGCCGCTCCACGAACCCCCGTATCGGCACATTGACCAGCACCGCGACCCCCGCGGCCAGCGGCGCCCACAGCAGCGCGGCGACCCCGGCCACCGCCTGCTCGGCGTCGGACGACCGCCGCCGGACGGACCACCAGCACCCGAGCCCGAGCAGAGCCAGCGCGATCAGCAGCCCGTACTCGCCGACGAACGCCACCACCTGGTCGAGCCAGCGCGGTGCGTCCTTGGCCAGGCCGTTGATGTCGTAGAGCAGCTCGACGTCGGGGTTCGACCCGGATAGCGCGAGTCCAGCCATGTGCAGCGGCCCCTTCGTCGTCCTCGTGTTTCATTCCGCCCCGTCGGAGTCAGGAACGCACGACCCTCCTCCGTACGTTCCGCACTCCACCGAATGATCACTCAGACGTTATCGAAGAGAGATACATCGTCGCAGCTCAGGGGACAGGTTCACGCTCAGTGGAGGCGGCTCGGCGCGAACCCGGGGCGAACCCTCCCGCGTGTTCCTCCCCCGAGTGCTCAGACATGCGTCGGCAGCGCCGCCGCGCCTTCCTCGGTGACCCGGGTCGCCCCGAAGTAGTCCGGGGTGTCGATCGGGTCGAAGCGGATCACCGCGCCCGTGCGCGGGGCGTCGATCATGTACCCGCCGCCCACATAGATCCCGACATGGCGGATCGCCCGGGAGTTGGTCAGATCGTCGGAGAAGAACACCAGGTCACCGGGGAGCAGTTCGTCGCGGGACGGATGCGGGCCCGCGTTGTACTGGTCGTTGGCCACCCGGGGCAGGGTGATCCCCACACTCTCGTACGCCGCCTGCGTCAGCCCCGAGCAGTCGAACCGGCCGCCCTGGGCCGCCGTCCCCGTACCGCCCCACAGATAGGGGGTGCCGAGCTTCCCCTGCGCGTAGTGGATCGCCCCGGCGGCCTGCTCCGAGGGATCGACCCGGGTGGTCGGCGCCGCGAAGCTCTCCTCCAGGGTGGTGATGATCCTCACGTAGTTCTGGGTCTCGTCGTAGGGCGGGACCCCCCCGTACCGGATGACCGCGTACGCGCCCGCGTTGTAGGCGGCGAGCATGTTGTGGGTCGGATTGCCGGGCACGTCCTCCACATAACCGGCCAGCGTGCAGTCGTAGGTGGCCGCCGAGGGGATCGCGTCCTTGGGGTCCCAGACGTCCCGGTCGCCGTCACCGTCGCCGTCGATGCCGTGGGCGGCCCAGGTGCCGGGGATGAACTGCGCTATCCCCTGCGCCTGCGCAGGGCTCTGGGCGGTCGGGTTGAAGCCGCTCTCCTGGTAGAGCTGCGCGGCGAGCAGGGCGGGGTTGATCGCGGGACAGAGGTTGCCCCATCGCTGCACCAGCGCCTGATAGGCGGCCGGCACCGAACCCTTGGCCAGCGCCTTGCCGCTGCCGCCGACTCCGCCCGCCGCGTTCCCGGCGACCAGATAGACGCCCACGACGAGCACCATCATGAAGCTCAGCCCGAGCGCCACGGCGATCCCGCCGCCGATCCACCATTTCCGCACGCCTCAACCCTGCCCCATCCCGGCCCCGTTCAAGGCGACTTCGCCCGAGTGGCCGTCGATCCGCCCATTATCGCGGCCCCTTCGCGCCCGCCACAGGGGCCGCCGCCCCGCTGCCCCGCTGCGCCCGGCTCGCCCCGGCGCACCGCCCCGCGCACCTGCCACCCGCCTGCCCCCACCCGCCACCCATCGCTCACCCACCGCTCACCCACCACTCATCCGCCGACGGTTCGCCTTCGAGAACACCGGACCCCGCCCCCGGCACCCGCCCCCAGCCCCTACCGCCCCCGCCCCGAGGTCCCGCCACCGCCCCCACCCACACAATCCGGCCGTTTTTCAGCACCGCCCACCGCCCCATCCACCCCGGCCGGAATCACGCCCCTCCCTGACCCCGCGTCACCACACCGCCCCCGCCCGGCGATAGCCTTCACCCGCCAGAACATGCGCACGAGCCCTCACCCCGCAGGCCGTCACGAACGGCCCCGGACCGTAAAGGGGCACAACGACGGCACCACACGACAGGTTCCGCACCCACTTCGTTGCCCGGCGTGACCTGCCGTGATACACAGAGTGACGATAAGTGGTATTCGTACGAAACCCGCCACCCGATGACGCCAAGTCGACATACGAGGGCATCATCGTCGGCGAGAATGATGCCTGACCTCTGCACACCGCAGGGGCTCGCGGAACTACCCACCAGGGGCGGTGACTTACATGCTCTTTGCGGCCGAAAACGGAGACATCAACACCATCATCGGCGGGATCGCTCCGGACTGGGGCCCCTTCGGCAGCCTGGGCAACGAGGCCAGGGTCATGATCGAGGTGGTGATGGCGGTCGCCATCCTCCTCTGTCTCGGCATCGCCATCTGGGGCGCCGCCAAACAGCGCATCGGCGCCACCGCCCTGCGCGACACGTTCAGCGCCGAACAAGGCAAGGGCCTGATCATCGCCGGCCTCACCGGCGTCTTCATCATCGGCTCCCTGGGCACCCTGTTCACCATCGTGTACGGCATGGCCGTGTAGCCCCACCCCCGCGCGGACCCGCGCCGACCCCCCACTCGGCGCGCCCCCGCCCGGCACACCACCGGCCCCGCCCCCACGGGAAACACCCGGTCCCCACCCATCCGTCGTGCCCACCGGCTGAGGTTGCGTCTCCCTGATGTCGAGTCACCACACCGCGCCCGCGCGGCGACCCGCCCGGCTACCGTCGTATCCGGAGCCGTGCCCCAGGCACGCCCTCCACCGGCACGACAGCGACCACAGCGAGGGGGCACCGGCGGCATGAGCCTCGGGGACGACCACGGCTACGGCGACTCCACCCGCGCCGACACCTCCGACGCGTACGGCGGCAGCGGCAGCACCCGCACCCGGCTGCCCGGGTCCGCCGCCTCCGGCACCGCCCGGCGCGGCGGACGCACCTCCTCCAGAAGCCTGGTCACGGTCGTCGGCGTGGTCGTCCTGCTGATCGCCGCCATCGCCTTCGCGAACCGCGGAGGGGACGATTCCGCGGACGCCTCCCCCGGCCCCGCCGCCCCACCCGGCACCGCCCCCACGGCCCCCTCCGGCACGGACCCCGTCGACACCACCACCAACGGCATCCCCACCGGCTACGCCCGAACCGAACAGGGCGCCCAGAGCGCGGCGGCGAACTTCGCGGTGGCACTGGGGTCGACGGGCATGTACGCGACGAACTCCCGGCGCTCCATCGTCAGCACCGTCTACGCACCCGACGTAGCCGCGAGCCGCGGTGCCGACATCGACTCCGCCTACTCCGACGAACAGTTCCTGCGCAACATCGGGCTCGACCGGGACGGCACGGCCCCCGACGGCCAGTCCTTCGTCTCCCGGGTCATCCCGGTGGGCACCAAGGTGACCGCGTTCAGCCAGACCGCCGCCACCGTCGAGGTCTGGTACTCGTCGCTGTTCGGCCTCTCGGGCGAAGCCTCCGTCAATCCCGTGACCGAGAGCTGGTTCACGGCCACGTACCAGCTCACCTGGGCCGACGACTGGAAGATCACCGACTTCCAGCAGAAGGACGGCCCCGTTCCGGTGGCACGCGATCAGAAGGCGTCCACCGCCGAGGACATGACGAAGGCCGTCGAGGAATACGGAGGGTTCACCTATGCGCGCTAGGCGTCTGCCCCTCAAGGTGACGGCCGCGGTCGCCGCCCTTCAGGCCACCGCGGTGCTGCTGGCCGCCCGCGCGGTCGCTTCACCCCCCACCCCGCCCAGCCCGAGCCCCAGCCCGAGTCCAAGCCCCAGCACCAGCCCCTCCGCCAACGAGGACTGCGACCTCATCCGCGGCCCTGCCGCCGATTACTGCGAGCGCGGCGACGAGGGCACCGGGGCCACCTCCGTCGACCCCTCCGCCACCACCGACCCCCTCGCCTCCCTCGCCCAAGGCTGCGCCGACGCCGCCGCCTGGACCGTGCAGAAGCTCAGCGACGCCGTCCAGGAGACGGCCAACGTCGACTTCACCAACGAACGCTTCCTCCAGCAGTACGCCGTCGTCTTCGCCGCCTCCACCATCCTCACCCTCCTCCTCTGGCTCCTCGCCGTCGCCAAGCGCGCGGTGCGCGGCGTCCCGTTCGCCACCGCCGTCAGCGAGGCCATCGGGTTCCTCTGGCTGACCGTCCTCGCCTCCGCCTTCACCCCGCTGATCCTCTACACCATCGTCTCCGCGACCGACGGCATCAGCGAGGTCCTCGCCCGCGCCACCGGCGACCAGACCGACGTCTTCTTCGGCAACTTCGCCGAGGCCCTGGACCAGGGCACCGACATCGGCGGCGGCCCGATCATGCTGATCGTGGTCTCCCTGGTGTCGATCGTCGCCGCCGGAGTCCTCTGGCTGGAACTGGTCATCCGCGCCGCCCTGCTCTACGTCGGCGCCCTGCTCGGCACGGTCGTCTACGCCGGACTCGTCGACAAGAACCTGTGGAGCCACGTCCGCCGCTGGGCCGGCATCATGATCGCCGTCATCCTGGTCAAACCGGTCATCGTGATCGTCCTCGGCCTGGCCGGCGCGCTCTCCGCCGACGACGGCCCCGACGCCTTCTCCGCCGTCGTCTCCGGCCTCTCCATCATCCTGCTCGCCATCTTCGCGTCCGCGATGATCTACCGGTTCGTCCCCGGCTTCGGCGACGAGATCGCCGGCTCCCGCAACAACCGGCTGATGCAGGGCGCCGAGGGCAAGGCCGCCGCCGTCATCAGCTCCCCCGCCACCCTCGTCGCCCAGGGCATCAAGACCCACAGCACCCGGGCCGACCAGGGCAGCTCCGGCGCCGCCCCCCGCCCCGCCAACCAGACCGCCGGCGGCGTCGCCGCGCACAGCACCCGCGCCCCCGGCGGCACCGGCACCGGCGGAGCCACCCCCGCCCCCCGCTCCGGCTCCCCGGTGAACACCCCGCACGCCAGCAACACCCGCAACCTCGGCAAGAGCAGCAACAACCGCACGGGAGGTGAAGGGCGTTGACGACCGAGTCCCATCTGTCCCATCCGGTCACGCCCCGCCGTACGTATCTCATCGGCCGGGCCCGGCCGAACGCGATCGTCGGCCGCAATCGCGAGACCGGCGAGATCGCCCTGATCATCGCCGGGGCGTTCCTCGGCATGATGTGCGGGCTCCTCGTCCCCGTGCTCTCCCTGCGGATCGTGCTGCTCGCCGGGTTCCCGATGCTCGCCCTCGCCGCGGTGTACATGCCCTACAAGCGCCGCACCCTCTACAAGTGGTTCGAGATCAACCGCAGCTTCAAACGGACCCTGCGCTCCGGCACCACCTACCGCTCCGGCGTCGTCGAGGCCGGCACCCGCATCGACGGCCGCGAGGTCGAGGTCGGCCCGCCCCCCGGCATCGGCCGCATCACCTGGCTGGCCGCCCCCTTCGGCCCCGACGAGATCGCCGTCCTCCTGCACGCCGACCGCAAGACCGTCACCGCCGCCATCGAGATCGAGGGCCCCGGCGTCGGACTGCGCGACAGCGAGGACCAGGAAGCCCTCGTCGACCGCTTCGGCACCCTCCTCAAGCACGTGGCCAACGGCGACGGCTTCGTCACCCGCCTCCAGATGCTCGCCCGCACCCTCCCCGCCGACCCCGACGCCCACGCCAAGGACGTCGCCGTCCGCGGCGACGACAAGGCCCCCGGCTGGCTCCAGGACTCCTACGACCAGCTCCAGTCCATGGTCTCCACCAGCAGCGAGCAGCACCGCGCCTACCTCGTGGCCTGTATGCACTACACCCGCGAACTCGCCGCCGAGGCCCAGGCCATGGCCCGCGCCGCCCGCCCGCACCGCGGCCGGGCCGACCGCGACGCCGGACTCGCCGTCGTCATGGCCCGCGAGCTGACCGACATCTGCTCCCGCCTCCAGGAAGCCGACATCCGCGTCCGCCAGCCCCTCGGCCAGGGCCGCCTCGCCTCCCTCGTGCACTCCATGTACGACCCCGACCACCCCATCGACCACATCCAGGCCATGACCCAGCGCAACGCCTGGCCCGCCGAACTCGACGCCATGGAGCCCACCTACCTCCAGGCCAAGACCCGCGAGTCCAGCACCCGCGCCCCCTGGTGCCACGCCACCGCCTGGGTGAAGGAGTGGCCGATGACCCCCGTCGGCGTCAACTTCCTCGCCCCGCTCCTCGTCCACACCCCGGACGTGATCCGCACGGTCGCCGTCACCATGGACCTCGAACCCACCGAGGTCGCCATCGAGCGCATGCTCACCGAGAAGACCAACGACGTCGCCGAACAGTCCCGCGCCGCCAAGATGAACCGCACCGTGGACCCCCGCGACATCGCCGCCCACGACCGGCTCGACCAGCGCGGCGAAGACCTCGCCAGCGGCGCCGCCGGCGTCAACCTGGTCGGCTACATCACGGTCTCCTCCCGCTCCCCCGAAGCCCTCGGCCGCGACAAGCGGACCATAAGGGCCTCGGCCGGCAAGTCGTATCTGAAGCTGGAGTGGTGCGACCGCGAGCACCACCGGGCCTTTGTGAACACCCTCCCGTTCGCCACCGGCATCCGAAGGTAGGCCCCTGATGCGGGACCCGCTGTCCGTCCTCACCGACGCCTTCACGTCCTTCCTCTTCGGAAAGGTCGAGACCACCCGGCTCCCGGTGCGCACGTCCACGGGCCAGGCCCAGGCGGTCTATCTGCCGACCGCCGCGCCCGGCCTCGGCGACTCCGGCGTGATCATCGGCCGCGAGGTGTACTCCGGCAAGGGCTACATCTACGACCCCTTCCAGCTCTACGGCCAGCAGCTCCCCGCCCCCCACTGGCTGGTCCTCGGCGAGTCCGGCAACGGCAAGTCCGCGCTGGAGAAGACCTACGTCCTGCGCCAGCTCCGCTTCCGCGACCGCCAGGTCGTCGTCCTGGACGCCCAGGGCGAGGACGGCGTCGGCGAATGGAACCTCATCGCCGAGGAACTCGGCATAACCCCCATCCGCCTGGACCCCACCGCCGCCCTCGACATGGGCATCCGCCTCAACCCCCTCGACCCCTCCATCACCACCACCGGCCAGCTCGCCCTGCTCCGCACCATCATCGAAGTCGCCATGGGCCACGGCCTGGACGAACGCTCCGGCTTCGCCCTCAAGGTCGCCCACGCCTACGTCAACGAGACGATCGTCGAGCGCCAGCCGGTCCTCTCCGACATCGTCGAGCAGCTACGCCACCCCGAGCCCGAGTCCGCCGAGGCCATGAACGTCGACATAGACGACGTCCGCGCCTGGGGCCTGGACGTGGCCCTGGTCATCGACCGCCTGGTCGACGGCGATCTGCGCGGCATGTTCGACGGCCCCACCACCGTCGGCATCGACCTCGACGCGCCCCTGATCGTCTTCGACCTCTCCCACATCGACCGCAACTCCATCGCCATGCCCATCCTCATGGCGATCGTCGGCGTGTGGCTGGAGCACACCTGGATCCGCCCGGACCGCAAGAAGCGGATCTTCCTGGTCGAGGAAGCCTGGCACATCATCAACAGCCCCTTCGTCGCCCAGCTCTTCCAGCGCCTCCTGAAGTTCGGCCGCCGCCTCGGCCTCTCCTTCGTCGCCGTCGTCCACCACCTCTCCGACGTCATCGACGGAGCGGCGGCCAAGGAAGCCGCCGCCATCCTCAAAATGGCGTCCACCCGCACCATCTACGCCCAGAAGGCCGACGAGGCCCGCGCCACCGGCAAGGTCATCGGTCTGCCCCGCTGGGCCGTGGAGATCATCCCGACCCTCACCCCCGGCATCGCCGTCTGGGACGTCAACGGCAATGTCCAGGTCGTCAAGCACCTCATCACCGAGAGCGAACGCCCCCTGGTCTTCACCGACCGCGCGATGACCGAATCCTCCCTCGACCACGACCACGACCTCGCCGACGACGCCCTGCGCGCCGCCGAACTGGAGGCCGAGGAACGAGCGGCGGCCTTCGTGGAACAGCACCTCGGCGACTCCGAGTCGACGGTGGCCTGAGGGCACAGAGCGCAAGGAGAGACGGCGACGTGCGACACGACGATCCCCGTCAGGGCGGCCAGGCCGGCCAGGGCGGCATCCCGGACGGGCTGCTGGTCGGCCTGCTCGCGTTCCTGCTCGGCATGACCCTGATGGTGTGGTCCGCGACCATGCTGGCCGGCTGGTTCGCCCACGGCGTCTGGCCCGAGGGCGTCACCTTCGTCCGCAGCCCGCTGGCCATACGCGCCCTGGCCACCGAGCCGCACGACCTCCCCGCCGCCTGGCCCGACACCCCCGCCGCCCAGCTCTCCGGCTACGGCCTGTTCTGGGGCCTGTTCATCGGCCAGCTCATGGTCCTGATCGTCCTCACCGTCTTCGTCCTGGGCACCACCGCCCGCTACCGGGCAGGCCGAGCCCGCCGACGCGCCGAACGCCTCACCACCCCACCCCACCCCGAACCCCCCAACCAGCCCGAGGTCCCCACCCCCCGCACCGCACCGGCACTGAAGCCGGACCCGCCACTGAAACTGGAACCTGAACTGGCCCTAGAACTGGCCGCACTGCCGGAACCCACACCCCCCACCACCCCCCGGGACCACCCCACCCTCCTCTTCGAACCCCCCGAGCGCCGCCGCGCCACCGCCGTCCAGGCGATCCGCGACGCCGAGGGCCCGGCCCTGATCGTCACCTCCGACCCGGCCCTGTGGCACGACACCAAGGACGCCCGCGCCAAACTCGGCCCGGTCCTCCTCTACGACCCCACCCACCGCTGCGACACCCCGGCCCGGCTGCACTGGTCCCCCACCACCGGCTGCGAGGACCGGACCACCGCCGCCGGCCGCGCCACCGCCCTGCTCGCCCCGGTCCGCCCCACCGCCAAGCTCGACCAGGCCGTCGCCGACACCGCCGAGATACTGCTGCGCAGTTGCCTGCACGCCGCCGCCCTGGACGGCCGCACCGTCCGCCATGTCCACCGCTGGGCCCAGGGCAACCAGATCCAGGACGCGGTACGCACCCTGCGCACCCACCCCAAGGCCGCCCCCGGCGCCGCGGGCGAACTCGAAGCCGCCCTCACCTCCCACCCCGAACGCCGGGACATCGCGCAGGAGTTGGCGGGCAGAGCACTCTCGGCACTCTTCACGGTGAATGTCCGGGAAGCGTGCACCCCCAATCGAGCCGATGCCCTCGTACTGGATTCTTTTGTGGCCGAAGGGGGCACGCTCTATGTGGTCGGTGACTCCATCGAGGACCCCAGGGCCAATCCCGGCGCGATGCCCCTGCTGACGGCCCTCGTCTCCAGCGTGGTCGAGCACGGCCGGCACATGGCCGAACGGTCATCGTCCGGTCGGCTCGACCCACCACTCTCACTGATCCTGGACGACATCGCCGCCGTCGCCCCGATCCCGGAGCTGCCCGCCCTGCTCACCCGGGGCGCCGACCGCGGCCTGCCCACCCTGGCGCTGCTCCGCTCCCGCGAACAGGCCCGCTCCCGCTGGCCGGGCGAGGAACTGCCGGTCCCCTGACGGTCGTCTCAGGGCCGCTCCAGCACATACTCCAACTCGGCGTCCCCCGAGTCCCCCGCCAACGGCACCGTCACCCCGCTCGGCTCGAACCCCAGCCTGCGGTACAGCGCCCGCGCCCGCCCGTTGTCCTCGTGCACGATCAGCCGCACCCGCTCCACCCCCTGCCGCCAGGCCCAGCCGAGCGCCTCGTCGAAGAGCAGCTCGGTCAGCCCGCACCCCCGGTGCTCGGGCCGCATGAACACCCCGACCACATGCCCCTGCCGCCGGTCCACCGGGAACCCGGCCCAGTCCGTGGTCCCGGCCTCCTCGATCAGCACGGTCACCGTCCCGACCCACTCCCCGTCCGGCCCCTGCGCGATGATCTGCCGGCCCGCGTCGGCATCCTCGGCCGACCTCTCGGCCCGCCCCCGCCAGAATGAATCGGGCCGGGCGAGAGCCTGCTCATAGGTCTCCAGAAACGCCAGATGCGCGACCGGATCCAACAGCGCGGCCAGCCGCAACTCCTTCATCGCGGGCCACTCATCGGCCCGAATGGCCCGAACCAGATACCGCCCCTCATGACTCATGAGCCCCACCGTAATACAAACGCAAGAAAGCCCCGCATCAATAGATGCGGGGCTTCCCCTCAAAATTTGTTCGGCGGCGTCCTACTCTCCCACCGGGTCCCCCCAGCAGTACCATCGGCGCTGTAAGGCTTAGCTTCCGGGTTCGGAATGTAACC
>NZ_JBFBEM010000004.1:0-626274 GCF_040683675.1 Streptomyces sp. NPDC093252
GGCGGCAAGCTCATCGCCGAACGCGATGAGCTGGGCCATCGGATCATCCCGGGGCCTGCGCGGGGAACTGCGCGCTCAACCCCCACGCACCCGCACCGCCCCACGCCCCCCGACCGGTCCCGCTCCCCAGCGCCGCTGAGGGCCAAGGCTCTTAGGGGCGCGGGGAACTGCGCGACCAGCCTGCACTCACCCGCACCGCCCCACCACCCCCCCTCAATCCCCCCGCCCCTCAAACGCCCCCACCAAACACTCCACCAACCGCAACGCGATCGACCCATCCGGATCCAGCCGGGGGTTGAAGATCGTCACCGACATCCCCCGAGCCCCCGGATCCCCCACAGCCGCCCCCAGGACGGAGTCCAGCTCCTGCCACGCCAGCCCGCCCGACAGCCGGTAGTCCACCGCCGGCATCACCGCGTCGTCCAGGACATCGGCGTCCAGATGCACCCAGAACCCCTCACTCCCCCCGTCCCCGGTGAGCGCGTCCAGCGCCGCCCGGGCGGCGCCCGCCGCGCCGATCTCCCGCACGGTGTGCAGATCCAGCGCGAGCAACTCGTCCGGCAGCGGCTGCACCCCGAACACCGCCGACTCCGCCTCGTCCCGGAACCCGAGCGCGACCACGTCCCTGTCCGCCACCAGCGGCCGGCGCCCCTCCAGATCCGTCAGGATCCGCGGCCCGCGGCCCGTCGCGATGGCCAGTTCCATGGCGGCCACCTCGCCCACCGGCTCCGCCTCCGGCTGGTAGAAGTCGGTGTGGCCGTCGAGGAAGAGGAGCCCGTGGCGCCCCCGGCGGCGCAGCGCGAGCAGCTCGCCGAGCAGGATGCTGCAATCACCGCCGAGGACCAGCGGGAACAGCCCGTCGTCCAGCACCGCCCCCACCGCGTCCGCCAGCCGTACGGAGTACTCGGCGATGCCGCCCGGATTGAGGACCCCGGTCTCCGGGTCCCGGTCCGGAAGGTAGGGCGGCGGTTCGACGCGCCCCGCCCGTACCGCCCGCAGCCCTTCGGCGAGCCCCGCGCCCAGCAGCGCCTCGGGCAGTTCCTCGACCCCGGTAGGCCGCAGTCCCAGCACGGACGGTGCCTCGATGATCGCGACGTCCCGCACGCGACGGCTCCTTCGTTCGGGTCCGAGGGCCCGCCCGGCGGGCGCCCGGCCGACCTGCGCGCACGACGACGGCCGGTGCGTACGGGCCGTCCGGCGCACAGGCCCACCGTAGACCGCCGGGCGCGCGCAGGCCCGTCGGCGCCCGCGCGCGTCCCGGCGCGTTCGCCCGGCGCCACTCCAACACCGCCCGTTCGGCCCAGCGCCGGGCACCCCCCGACCCCGTCCCCGCCCGCCCCACCGGCGACATCCGGCCACGATCCTTCACAGGCATCGCACAAACGCCGTCTTCTGCACGGGAATTGACGGGGGTAGCGTCCGCCCCATGCCGACACGCACGCGCTTCACGATCTGGAGACCGCTCGCGACGGCGGCCACGGCCGCCCTGATGGCCACCGTCCTCACCGCACCGGCACAGGCCCAGGCCCCGCACACCCCGCGCACCAGCCAGCCCGTCCACTCCTACGAGAACGCCGTCCGCGAGGCCGTCTGGGTCGACACCCGCCTCGACGGGGACGGCGACGGCCGCACCGACCGGGTCGCCGTCGACATCGTCCGCCCCTCCGAACCCGCCCGGCAGGGCCGCCGGATCCCGGTCATCATGGACGCCAGCCCCTACTACTCCTGCTGCGGACGCGGCAACGAGAGCCAGCGCAAGACGTACGACGCGGCCGGGAACGTCGTCCAGATGCCCCTGTACTACGACAACTACTTCGTCCCGCGCGGCTATGCCGTCATCGGTGTCGACCTGGCCGGAACCAATCGCTCGGACGGCTGTGTGGATGTCGGCGGGCGCTCCGACATCCAGTCCGCGAAAGCCGTCATCGACTGGCTCAACGGCCGCGGCACCGCCTACACCACCCCCACGGGCACCACCCGCGCCCGGGCCGACTGGAGCAACGGCCGCACCGGCATGATCGGCAAGAGCTACGACGGCACCATCGCCAACGGCGTCGCCGCCACCGGCGTCGAGGGCCTGGAGACCATCGTCCCCATCGGCGCCATCTCCTCCTGGTACGACTACTACTTCGCCCAGGGCGCCCCGCTCTTCGGTTCCGGCCCGGACTGGCTGTCGAACTATGTGGAGAGCCCCGCCGCCCGCGCCCGCTGCGGCGCCGTCCAGGACGCCCTCGTCGAGGGCGCCCCGCGCTCCGGCGACTGGACCGGCCTGTGGAGCGAGCGGAACTACGTCCCGGACGCGGACCAGGTGGAGGCCAGCGTCTTCGTGGTGCACGGCACCCAGGACCTCAATGTCCGCGCCAAGCACTTCGGCCAGTGGTGGGACGCGCTCGCCCGGAGCGGCGTCGACCGCAAGATCTGGCTCACCCAGGCCGGCCATGTCGACCCCTTCGACTTCCGCCGCGCCGAGTGGGTGACCACCCTGCACCGCTGGTTCGACCATGAACTCCTCGGCTACGACAACGGCATCGACGACGAACCGATGGCCGACCTCGAACGCGCCCCCGACCAGTGGGAGACCTCCGCCACCTGGCCGCCCCGCACCACCGGCACCGTCCGCCTCAAGCCCGCGAGCGGCACCGAACCCGGCGTCGGCACCCTCGGCACGCGCACCGTCCGCGGCACCGAGACCTTCACCGACGACCCCGCGCGCGACGAGGGCGACTGGGCCACCGACCTCGGCGTGTCCACCCCCGACAAGGCCGGGTTCGTCACCGGGCCCCTCACCCGCGACCTGCGGCTGTCCGGCTCCTCGAAGGTCACCGTCACCGCCTCCGCCAGCACCCCGACGGCCCATCTCAGCGCCGTCCTGGTCGATCTCGGCCCCGCCACCATCCGCGACTACGCGGCCTCCGGCGAGGGCATCACCACCCTCCCGAACCGCACATGCTGGGGCGCGAGCACCACCGGCGACAGCGCCTGCTACCGGGAGACCGCCGCCCGCACCGCCGCCGTCGAACACACCGTCCTCAGCCGCGGCTGGGCCGACCTCGGCCACCACGCCGGCAACGGCCGGGGCACCCCCCTCACCCCGGGCCGGACGTACTCGATCACCCTCGACCTCGCCGCCACCGACCATGTCGTCCCCGCCGGGCACCGGCTCGCCCTGATCGTCGCGGGCACCGACAACGGCCTGATCGAGCCGCCCGCCGACACCCCCACCCTCACCCTCGACCTCGCCCGCACCACCGCGAGCGTCCCCGTCGTCGGCGGCACCGCCGCCTTCACCCGCGCCACCGCGGGCTCCCCGGCGACCGCGCCCGCCGCCGGACTCAGCGGCGTCGAGCCGCCCGCCACCGTCCACCGCGTCCCGGAGGGAGGCCGGTGAACCACCGCGTCCGCACCCTGGCCCTGACCCTGACCACCGCCGCCGTCACGGCCACGCTGACCGCCGTCCCGGCGCAGGCCGCCGAGTCCTCCTCCACCCCACCCCCGCGCACCGGCTTCGAGCAGAGCGGCGGCGCCCGCTGGACCACCCAGGCCGAGGAGCAGTCCTTCCTGGCCGCCGTCGACCGCGCGAGCGAGCGGGTCTCCGTCACTCGCGTCGGCACCACCGCACAGGACCGGCCGCTCCAGCTCATCCGGATCGGCGCCCGGTCCGCCGCCACCACCGTCCTGCTGGTGTGCAGCCAGCACGGCGACGAACCCTCTGGCCGCGAAGCCTGCCTCAGCACCGTCCGCGACCTGGCCCACGCCCGGGACCGCGCCACCCGGCGCTTCCTGGAGCGCACCACCGTCCTCGTCGTGCCCACCGCCAACCCCGACGGCCGCGCCGCCGACACCCGGGGCAACGCCGACGGCGTCGACATCAACCGCGACCATGTCGCCCTCGCCACCCGCGAGGGCCGCGCCCTCGCCGCCGTGATCCGCGACCGGCGCCCCGACCTCATCTACGACCTGCACGAATACGGGTCCACCCCGCGCTACTACGACAAGGACCTGTTCGATCTGTGGCCCCGCAACCTCAACACCGCCGACGCCGTCCACGCCGAGGCCCGCACCCTCTCCGCGTCCTACGTCCGCCCCGCCGCCCGGGCCGCCGGGCACTCCACCGGCACCTACGGCATCTGGACCGACCCCGACACCGGTGAACCGCTCCGCCAGGTCGCCGGGGACGGACAGGAACGCATCCTGCGCAACCTGTCCGGCGCCAAACACGCCGTCGGCCTGCTCATCGAGAGCCGGGTCGACCCGCTCACCGACGCCGAGCAGGCCGACGCGGCGCTCAACAACCGGCGCCGGGTCACCTCCCAGCTCGCCGCGCTCGACGGTCTGTTCGACTACACCGAGGAGCGGCGCGGCCCGATCGAGTCGGCGACCACGGCCGCCCGGTACGCCGGGTACCGGGACTCCGGCCCGGTCTATCTCGGCGGCGCCGACAACGACCCGCCCGAGCCTGCCGAGGTGATCCAGGACCCGCCCTGCGCCTACCGGCTCACCGCCGCCCAGTACGCGCGGGTCGGGGACGAACTCGCGCTGCACGGGGTCCGCGTCCGCCACGACCGCGAGGGCACCTCCGTACCCCTGCGGCAGTCGCTGCGGGCGCTGGTGCCGCTGCTGCTGGACGGCCGGGCCACCTACCACCTGACGGCCGGTACACCCGACCGGGACTGCTGAGCAGGTGAGAACCGCCCGGTGAGCGGGTGAGAACCAGGCGATCCGTGGAAGACGCGTAGGGCGGGGGCACTCCTCCCCGGGAGGACCCTCTCCCCGGGAAGACCCTCTCCCCGGAGAGGCCCTCTCCTCGGAGAGGTGCGCCCCCGCCCTGCCGCCGCCCTCGGAAGGTGCCCCTGTGACAGCAGCCGACAGCAGCCGGGCCGAGAACGAGCCCGGATCCGGCCCCGGGACCGGAACCGGGGGAACCGGCCCTGGGACCGGGGGGACCGACCGGCGGCCCGGGACCGACCGGGTGGTCTTCGGGGTGACCGCCGCCCTCACCCTCGCCTTCGTCATCTGGGGCGCGGTCGCCACCGATTCGCTGGAGGACGTCTCCAGCACCCTGCTCGACGGACTGATGCAGAACGGCGGCTGGGCGTTCATGCTGGCCGCCTCCGGCTTCGTCGTCTTCGCCCTGTGGCTGGCGATCAGCCGCTACGGCCGGATCAAGCTGGGCGCCGAGGGCGAGAAACCCGAGTTCCACACGGTCTCCTGGGTCGCCATGATGTTCAGCGCGGGCATGGGCATCGGCCTGATGTTCTACGGCGTCAGCGAACCCCTCGCCCACTACCTCGCACCCCCGCCCGGCACCGAACCGGCCGACTCCGGCGCCCGTATGGAGACGGCCATGGCCACCACCCTCTTCCACTGGACCCTGCACCCCTGGGCGATCTACGCGGTCGTCGGCCTCGCCATCGCCTACAGCACCTTCCGCCGGGGCCGCCGCCAGACCATCAGCGCCGTGTTCACCCCGCTCATCGGGGAGCGGAACGCGGGCGGGGTCGGCGGCCGGGTCATCGACATGCTCGCGATCGTCGCCACCGTCTTCGGCTCGGCCGCCTCGCTCGGCCTCGGCGCCCTCCAGATCGGCTCCGGCATGCAGGTGCTGGACTGGCTGGACGAGGCCGGCACCGGACTCCTCGTCGCCGTCATCGCCGTCCTCACCCTCGCCTTCGTCGCCTCGGCGGTGTCCGGGGTCGAGCGGGGCATCCAGTGGCTGTCCAACATCAATATGGTGCTCGCCCTGGTCCTCGCCCTGTTCGTGTTCGTCGCCGGGCCCACGGTCATCGTCCTCGATCTGCTGCCCACCTCGGTCTTCGCCTACCTCGGCGACCTGCCCGACCTGGCCGGGCGCACCGTGGCCAGCGGTGGCGAGGGGGTCGCCGAGTGGCTGGGGAGCTGGACCGTCTTCTACTGGGCCTGGTGGATCTCCTGGACGCCGTTCGTCGGCATGTTCATCGCCCGGATCAGCCGGGGCCGCACGATCCGTCAGTTCATCGGCGGAGTCATCCTCGTGCCCAGCACGGTCAGCCTGGTCTGGTTCGCGGTCTTCGGCGGCGCGGCGATGAAGATGCAGGAACAGGGCCGCCTCGGCGACGAGTCCACCCCGGAGGGCCAGCTCTTCGCGGTGCTGCGCGAGTTCCCGCTCGCCACCGCGTCCAGCCTGCTGGTGATGATCCTGGTCGGCATCTTCTTCGTGTCCGGCGCCGACGCCGCCTCGCTCGTGATGGGCTCACTGTCCCAGCGGGGCGTCCTCGAACCCGGCCGGCTCGTCGTGATCTTCTGGGGCGTGGTCACCGGCGCGGTCGCCGCCGTCATGCTGCTGGTCGGCAGCGGCCAGGGCGACGCCCTCACTGGCCTCCAGAACCTCACCATCCTCGCCGCCGCCCCGTTCGTCCTCGTCATGCTCTTCATGTGCGTGGCGCTGATGCGCGATCTGCGCCGGGACCCGCTGATCGTGCGCGAGGAACTGGGTTCGGAGGCGGTCGACGCGGCGGTGATCGCCGGGCACCACCGCTACGACGGCGACTTCGCCCTGCGGATCGGCCCGGGGGAGGGACCGGGGGAAGCACCGGGGGAGGGAGCGGGCGGGGGCGCCGACAACCCGGTGCGGGGCACCGAACCGTAGCGCCCCCCGGCGCTCACCCCGTGGCGGCCTCACCCCCTGGCGCTCACCCCCCGCACCACCCCGCCGCTTCCTCCGCGCACCCCCACGCCACCGTCACACCCGCGCCCCCGTGCCCGTAGTTGTGCACCAGCAGCCGCCCGTCCGCCAGCCGCTCTGGGGCCAGCCGGACCGCGTCCCGCACCGGGCGCAGCCCCACCCGGTGCTCCAGCACCCGCGCCCCCGCGATCTCCGGCCGCAGCGCCGCGCACCGCCGGACGATGCCCTCCGCGACCGCCGGATCGGGCGCCGTGGACCAGACGTCGTCCTCGGCCGTGCCGCCCAGCAGCAGCCGGTCGCCGTGCGGGAAGAAGTACGTCTTGGCCGGGCCCCCGTCGTCGGCCGCCACCATCCAGGTCTCCAGCCCCGGGTTCTCGACGACCACCAGTTGCCCGCGCACGGGCCGCACCGCCGGGTCCGGCACCAGTTCCCGGGCGGCCAGCCCCGTGCAGTTGACCACCACCGCCGCGTCCGCCTCCGGGAACCCCGGGGACACCGACCGCTCCTCCACCGTGCCGCCCGCCGCGATCAGCCGCTCCCGCAGCCACCCCAGATGCGCCCGCATGTCGATCAGCGGCAGCCGCACCCGGATGCCCCCCGCCCCGTCCGCGCGCACCGCCAGCCGGTCCCCGGCCCACCCGCGCACCTCGTCAGGGCCGGTCGCCCCCAGTACCCCTTCGACCATCCGTACGCCGCTCCCCGCACCCCCCGCCGCCAACGTCTCGTACACCGTCAGCGAGCGCAGCGCCCACCCGTGCACGGCCGCGGCCGGTTCGATCCGGTACGGCCACCAGAGCGCGCCCGCGACCGCCGAGGTGGTCCGCCCGGCCGCGTCCCGCGTCCACAGCCGTACCCGCCGGCCCCGCTCGGCCAGCACCACGGCCGTCGTCAGCCCGATCACCCCGCCGCCGACGACGATCACATCGTCCCGCTGTCCGCCCATCACACCGCGACCGTAGCGGAATGTGTCATGCCGCGCTCAGGGCGGTGTCCGACTGGGGATACTCACACCATGTCTGCCGCGTACGCGACGTTCGGCCTGGTCCCTGCGATACGTGCCGGAGGTGTGCTGTCGGACGGGGGCTACCGGATCCACCGGGACTTCGTCGACTTCCTCGTCGACGGCCATCCGCTGCTGCACCGGCTCTCCGACCTCGACGCCGTCTCCCCGCTCGCCTCCGACGTCCCGCCCGCGATCTTCACCGAGCAGGTGCGCGGACTGCTGCTGGAGGCGGACGCCCCCTTACCGGGCGACCGCCATGTCATCTACGGCTGCCCCGAGTGCGAGGACCTCGCGTGCGGCGCGGTCACCGCGGTGATCCGGCGCGACGGCGACGACGTCGTCTGGCGGGACTTCGCCTGGCAGACCACGCCCGAGGCCGACCTGGAGCGCAACGGCTATCACGGCATAGGGCCCTTCCGCTTCCGCGGCGCCGAGTACCGGGCCGCCCTGCACGCCCTCCTGGCCACCGCCGAATCCGGCGCCCCCCGCCGCCGGGTGCTGCTGATCGGCGCCCGGGTCGCCGTGCTCGCCCGGCTCGCCGCGGCCCTGCGCACCATCGGCGTCGGCGCCGACATCACCCGCGACGCCCAGGACGTGTCCCCCGACGAACTGCGCGGCTACGGCGCCGTCGCCTTCGGCCGCGCGGTGGGGGAGCGGGAACGCGCCGCGGTCCGCGAGGCGTTCACCCGCGCCGGGGCGGAGGTGGCCTACGTCGACGGTCTCGCCCCGATCATCCCGCTGCTGGTCGCCCAGATCGAGCACGCCCTCGACCCCGGCCCCGCCGAGCGGCGCCGCCTGACCCGGCTCACCGCCGCCCACGGCGAGGCGGGTATCGAGGTCACCTCCTCCTGCCGCGTCCAGGTCACCGCGTACCGTCTCGACCGGCTCTACCGCACCCACACCCACCAGGTCTTCGACGGCGTCCTCGAACCGGGCCTGCACCGCATCCCGCTGGACGCCAGGGCGGTGAAGGGCGAGGCGTTCGTGGTGGCCCGCACCACGGGCAGCGTGCTGGTCGAGCCCATGGCCCGCTGACGACGGCCGACGGGAACCCGCCCGATACCATCGGCCCCCTGATGACTGCCACCCTCG
Organism: Streptomyces sp. NPDC093252; assembly: GCF_040683675.1. Taxonomy (NCBI): domain Bacteria; kingdom Bacillati; phylum Actinomycetota; class Actinomycetes; order Kitasatosporales; family Streptomycetaceae; genus Streptomyces; species Streptomyces sp. NPDC093252. The sequence continues at coordinate 8,757 of NZ_JBFBEM010000004.1, forward strand.
TCGCCAAGAACCTCGCCGCCGGACACGCCGACCGCTCCCTCTTCGCCGGGCTCGACCTCGTCGTCGCGCCCGGCGATGTGATCGGGCTGGTCGGCGCGAACGGAGCGGGCAAGTCCACCCTGCTGCGCCTCCTCGCCGGACTGACCGCGCCGGAGGAGGGCGAACTGCGCCTCTCCCCGCCCACCGCCACCGTCGGCCACCTCCCGCAGGAGCCGGAGCGCCGCCCGGGGGAGAGCGTGCGGGAGTTCCTGGCCCGCCGCACCGGGGTGGCCGCCGCCCAGCGGGCCATGGACGAGGCCACCCAGGGCCTGGTCGACGGGGCGCCCGGCGCCGACGACGCCTACGCGGCGAGCCTGGACCGCTGGCTCGCCCTCGGCGGCGCCGACCTCGACGAACGCGCCGAGGACACCGTCGGCACCCTCGGCCTCACCATCGGCCTCGACCAGCCGATGACCGCCCTCTCCGGCGGCCAGGCCGCCCGCGCGGGCCTCGCCTCCCTGCTGCTCTCCCGCTACGACCTCTTCCTGCTGGACGAGCCCACCAACGACCTCGACCTCGACGGCCTCGAACGCCTCGAAACCTTTGTCTCCGGACTGCGGGCCGGCACGGTCGTGGTCAGCCACGACCGCGAGTTCCTCACCCGCACGGTCACCAAGGTCCTCGAACTCGACCTCGCCCAGCGCCAGATCAACCTCTACGGCGGCGGCTACACCGCCTACCTGGAGGAGCGCGAGGTCGCCCGCCGCCACGCCCGCGACGACTACGAGGAGTACGCCGACAAGCGGGCCGCCCTCCAGGACCGCGCCCAGATGCAGCGCGCCTGGATGGACAAGGGTGTCAAGAACGCCCGCCGCAAGGCCGGGAACTCCGGTGACAACGACAAGCTCGGCCGGAAATTCCGCAGCGACGCCAGTGAGAAGCAGGCGTCCAAGGCCCGCCAGACCCAGCGCATGATCGAGCGCCTGGAGGTGGTCGAGGAGCCCCGCAAGGAGTGGGAGCTGCGGATGGAGATCGCCGCCGCCCCGCGCTCCGGCGCGATCGTGGCGTCCCTGGGCGACGCCGAGGTCCGCCGGGGCGGCTTCACCCTCGGGCCGGTCACCCTCCAGATCGACTGGGCCGACCGGGTCGCCGTCACCGGCGCCAACGGCTCCGGCAAGTCCACCCTGCTCGGCGCGCTGCTCGGCCGGATCCCCCTGGACGCCGGGCGGGCCGCCGTCGGCTCCGGTGTGCTGATCGGCGAGGTCGACCAGGCGCGGGGCCTGTTCCACGGCCCGCACACACTGCTGGACGCGTTCACCGCGGCGGTCCCCGACACGGAACCCGCCGAGGTCCGCACCCTGCTCGCCAAGTTCGGCCTGAAGGCGGACCACGTCCTGCGCCCCGCCGACACCCTCTCACCCGGCGAACGCACCCGCGCCGCCCTCGCCCTCCTCCAGGGCCGGGGCGTCAACCTCCTCGTCCTGGACGAGCCCACCAACCACCTGGACCTCCCGGCCATCGAGCAGTTGGAGTCCGCCCTCGACGCCTACACCGGCACGCTGCTCCTGGTCACCCACGACCGCCGCATGCTGAACGCGGTCCACGTCACGCGCCGCCTGGCAGTGACCTCCGGCAAGGTGACCGAGCACTGAGCGGGCTGTGCCGCCGGGCGGGGGTGCGGGTGGGTGGGGGCTGGCCGCGCAGTTCCCCGCGCCCCTGGGGGCGGGCGTCGTTTTTCGGGTGCGGAGCCGTGGTCGCTTTGTGCGCAGTTCCCCGCGCCCCTGGGAGGCGGGGGCCGTTTTCGGGTGCGGGTCGTCTGGAGCCGGTCGCGCCCCTGGAGAACCTAGGCGCCCACGCCCTGCTTTTAGGGGCGCGGGGAACTGCGCGAGAAGCGACCACCGCCCCGCACCCGAAGACGGAGCCCCGCCATTAAGGGGCGCGGGGAACTGCGCGACCAGCCCCCACGCACCCGCACCCGACAACACAGCCCTACCTCACCGCCGCTTCCCGCCCTTCGGATCCACCAACCCCGCCCGACGCAACGCATCCGCCATCGCACTGTTGGCCGGCGGAGCACCAGCACCACCCCCCTGCCGAGGCTGAGGCGCACGCCCCCCGCCCCCACCCCCACGCCGCTGCGACTGCGCCCGCCCCGTACCAGCGCCCGCCCCCCGCTCCCGCGGAGCGGCAACCGCTTCGTCGTCCAACCGCAGCGTCAGCGAGATCCGCTTCCGCGGAATGTCGACATCCAGCACCTTCACCCTCACGATGTCCCCGGGCTTGACGACATCCCGGGGATCCTTCACGAACGTCTTCGACATCGCCGACACATGCACCAGCCCGTCCTGGTGCACCCCCACGTCCACGAACGCCCCGAACGCCGCCACATTGGTGACCACGCCCTCCAGCACCATCCCGGACACGAGGTCCCCGAGCTTCTCGACGCCCTCCTTGAACGTGGCCGTCCGGAACGCGGGACGCGGATCGCGACCCGGCTTCTCCAGCTCCTTCAGGATGTCGGAGACCGTCGGCAGACCGAATGTCTCGTCCACGAAGTCCCCCGGCGCCAGCGACCGCAGCACCGCCGTGTTGCCGATCAGCGCCGCGACCTCCTGACCGGCGGTCTTCACCATCCGCCGGACCACGGGATACGCCTCCGGGTGGACGCTGGAGGAGTCCAGCGGGTCGTCGCCGCCGCGGATCCGCAGGAACCCCGCGCACTGCTCGTACGCCTTGGGGCCCAGCCGGGACACCTTCTTGAGCTGGCCCCGGGAGGTGAAGGGGCCGTTGGCGTCGCGGTGCGCCACGATGTTCTCCGCGAGGCCCGAGGTGATGCCGGAGACCCGGGACAGCAGGGGAGCGGAGGCGGTGTTGACGTCCACCCCCACGCCGTTCACACAGTCCTCCACCACCGCGTCCAGCGAGCGGGACAGCTTCACCTCGGACAGATCGTGCTGGTACTGGCCCACCCCGATCGACTTGGGGTCGATCTTCACCAGCTCGGCCAGCGGGTCCTGGAGGCGCCGGGCGATGGAGACCGCGCCGCGCAGCGACACATCCATGTCCGGCAGCTCCTGCGAGGCGAACGCCGACGCCGAGTACACCGACGCGCCCGCCTCCGACACCATCACCTTGGTGAGCTTCAGCTCCGGGTGGCGGGTGATCAGCTCACCGGCCAGTTTGTCCGTCTCGCGGGACGCCGTGCCGTTGCCGATCGCGACCAGTTCGACCGCGTGCTCCCGGGCGAGCACGGCCAGCTTGGCGATGGCCTCGTCCCACCGGTTGGCCGGGACATGCGGATGGATGACATCCGTCGCCACCACCTTCCCGGTCGCGTCCACCACGGCCACCTTCACGCCCGTACGGAACCCGGGGTCCAGGCCCAGCGTCGCGCGCGTACCGGCCGGTGCGGCGAGCAGCAGATCGCGCAGGTTCGCCGCGAACACCCCCACCGCGTCGTCCTCGGCGGCCGTCCGCAGCCGCAGCCGCAGATCGATGCCGAGGTGCACCAGCACCCGCGTGCGCCACGCCCAGCGGACCGTGTCGGTCAGCCACTTGTCGGCGGGCCGCCCGCGCTCGGCGATACCGAACCGGTGGGCGATCGTCCCCTCGAACGACGACGGGCCCTCGGCGGCCTCCTCCGGCTCCAGGGTGAGGTCGAGGACCTCCTCCTTCTCGCCGCGCAGCATGGCCAGGATCCGGTGCGAGGGCAGCGCGGTGAAGGGCTCGGCGAAGTCGAAGTAGTCGGCGAACTTCGCCCCCGCCTCCTCCTTGCCCTCGCGCACCCTGGCCGCCATCCGCCCGCGCGTCCACATCCGCTCGCGCAGCTCACCGATGAGGTCCGCGTCCTCCGAGAACCGCTCGGTGAGGATCGCGCGGGCCCCGTCCAGCGCGGCCTGCGGATCGGCGACGCCCTTGTCCGCGTCGACGAACGCGGCGGCGGCGGCCTGCGGCGGGACCGAGGGGTCGGTCAGCAGCCCCTCCGCCAGCGGTTCGAGCCCCGCCTCCCGGGCGATCTGCGCCTTCGTCCGCCGCTTGGGCTTGTACGGCAGGTAGATGTCCTCCAGCCGAGCCTTGGTCTCGGCCCCCCGGATCCGCGCCGCCAGCTCCTCCGTGAGCTTCCCCTGCTCCCGCACCGACTCCAGGATCGCCGCCCGGCGCTCCTCCAGCTCCCGCAGATAGCGCAGCCGCTCCTCCAGGGTGCGGAGCTGCGCGTCGTCGAGCATCTCGGTGGCTTCCTTGCGGTAGCGGGCGATGAAGGGCACCGTCGAACCGCCGTCCAGCAGCTCCACGGCGGCCTTGACCTGCCGCTCCCGTACGCCGAGCTCCTCGGCGATCCTGCCTTCGATGGACCCCACTGCCAGGGACCCGGGTGTCGTCACGAGCCGTACCGCCTTCTCCACTTCGGGTTGCGCGGCAATTGTGGCAGGTGGCACCGACAACCGGGGATCAGGGCGGCATCCGGCGGGGCGCGACCCTAACCGCCACCGTCACAGCACCCGCACCGCCACCGTCACAGCACCCGCACCGCCACCGTCACAGCACCCGCACCGCCGCCGTCACGGCACGTGTGCGCCCGGCGTCGGCCCGGCATGGCAGAAAAGGCGGGAAGCCCGTCATTGCGGCCATGGCGGGACCTGCGAAGAATCACGGGCGTCGCGACACCCCGGAGATCCCTGAGACCCGCCCTGAGCGCCGGTCCACCCGAAATCCGGTGTCCGGCGCTCCAGGAACGCCGTGACCCCCTCGATCCGGTCGCCGCTGCCGCGTGCCTGGGCCTCCCAGTGCTCGTCGCGGTCCGTCCGGCCGTTCGCGAACTCCTTCGCCGCCGCCTGGGTCAGCAGGGAGCGGGCGGCCAGGATCCGGGTGAACTCGGCGACCCGCTTGCCGAGATCGCCCTCCGGCAGCACCTCGTCCACCAGCCCGGTGCGCAGCGCCCGCGCGCTGTCGATCAACTCGCCGGAGAAGAGCAGGTACTTGGCGGTCGCCGGGCCCACCAGCGCCACCAGCCGCCGGGTCGAGGAGGCCCGGTACACGATCCCCAGCTTCGCCGGAGTCACCCCGAACAGCGCGCCCTCCTCGGCGAACCGCAGATCGCAGGCCGCCGCGAGCTGTGCCCCGCCGCCCACGCAGTACCCGCGGATCGCCGCCAGTGTCGGTTTGGGGAACGCGGCGAGCGCCTCCTCCGCAGCCACCGCCAGCTCCCGCGCCTCGTCGGCCGCGTCCAGCAGCCCGGTGATGTCGGCCCCGGCGCAGAAGGTGCCGCCCTCCCCGGTCAGCACCAGCACCCGGACGCCGGGATCGGCGGCGAGCCGCTCCAGCAGCGGGGGCAGCGCCCGCCACATCGCCGCCGTCATGGCGTTGCGCCGGGCCGGATGGTGGATGACGACGGTGGCGACCGAGTCGGCGACGGTGTGCAGCAGCTTCGGCTCCATGCGCCGGATGCTATCCGGGGACGGGACGGGGACGGGGACGGGGAGCAGGGGACCGGATGCCGACCGTCGCGGGCGAACGTACGCTCGGGAAGGGGCCGTGTCATGGCCGGGCGGCCCCGCCGTCCACGGAGGGCCGACCGATGGCCGCAGCGGCGAGGGGTGCGGGGGCCGGGCCGGGGCGCGGTGCCGGGCGGCTCGGGATGCTGGGGGTGCCGCTGCTGGCCGCCGGGCTGGCCGGGCTCGGCTGCGCCGCGTTCTCCACCCTCACCTCCATGCTGCTGTTCGGCTGGCTGCTGCTGGCCGGCGGGCTGGCCGGGCTGCTGCACTCGGTGCAGGCGCGCGGCACCGGCTTCTTCTGGCCCGGGGTGACCGTCGCGGCGCTGAACCTGGCCGCCGGGGTGGTGCTCCTGCGCGATCCGGACGCCCCGGCCCGCGCGCTCACCCTCTTCGCCGCGCTGCTGTTCCTGTCCGCCGGGCTGTACCGGCTGGTGGGCGCCCTGGTGGTGCGCGGCCCGCTGTACGGCGTGACGCTGGTGCTGGGCGCCCTCGACCTGCTGCTCGGTGTCCTGGTGCTGGGCACCTGGCCGAGCGGCAGCCGCTACGCCGTCGGTACCTTCCTCTCGCTCGCCCTGCTCCTCGACGGCCTCGCCCTGATCACCTCCGGTTTCGGCGGCCCGCGGACCACCGGCGGGGTCCCGGGACACCTCCCCGGGCGCGGCCCCGGCGACAGCCCGGGGGACTGACCGCAGGGCGGCGGGCGGGGGACTGACCGGACGGCGCCGGGCCGGGGGCTCACCGGACGGCGGCGGAGCCGTACCCGTACAACCCGAAGAGTTCCCGAAGTCGGCACGAGGTGTCAGGAGCAGTCCCTGAGCCGACCGCGTCATACGCCAACGATCAGAAGCGTTCGATAGTCGCTGACTTCAGTTCAGCGCCGTGGGCCGGTGCGGTGGGTTCTCCACTCTCGACGTGTGGTGACAATCGAGTGCAAGGGTGGCGACCGGACGATGGACGACCTCGGGCCCGGCCCCGGTCCGCGCCCCGTGGGCGACGCGCACAGACCTCTGGAGGCCGGTGCCCCGCGGCAGGCGAGCGTCCCGCCGCCGCTGCCGTACGAGGGGGTCTGGCGGTTCACCGCGCCCGCGGTGGACGCCTCGGTGCCGCAGGCCCGGCACGCGGTGCGGGACCTGCTGCTGCGTCAGGGGGTGCCGGTCGCCGAGGACGTGGGCCACGGGCTGCTGCTGATCGTCTCGGAGCTGGTCACGAACGCGGTGCGGCACGCGGCGCTGCTGTCGCCGGTGCTGGCCGTGGAGGTGGCGGTGGGCGCGGAGTGGGTCCGGGTGTCCGTGGAGGACAACCATCCCTACCGGCCGACCGCGCTGGAGACCGACTACGGCCGTACCGGCGGCCGGGGGCTGCTGCTGGTGAGTGAGATCACCCGGGAGGCGGGCGGGGCCTGCGACGTGGAGCAGACGGCGGGCGGCGGCAAGGTGATCTGGGCGGCCCTGCCGCTCAAGCCCGCCTTCTGAGGTCCGCGGCTGCGCGCGCGAAAGCCCGCCGGAAACGTTCCGGCGGGCTTGCGTCCGGTCGGTGCGGCTGCTCCGTCACCAGCCCGTCGACGGGTCGGTGAGCTCCCGGATGGCGGGCCGCGCGGCGTCCAGCACGGTCATGAACCAGGACGAGAAGGGGTCCTCGGCGTGCCGCTCGGCCAGCTCCCCGGGCGTCACGAACGCGGTCTCCCCGACCTCCTCCGGGTCGGGCCGCAGCGGGGACTGGACCATGCCGACGAAGAGGTGGTTGTACTCCTGCTCCACCAGGCCCGACTTCGGGTCCGGGTGGTTGTAGCGGACCGTGCCCGCCTCGGCCAGCAGTGACGGCGACACCCCCAGCTCCTCGTGGGTGCGCCGGGCCGCCGCCGCGAAGGGTGCCTCACCGGGGTAGGGGTGGCCGCAGCAGGTGTTCGACCAGACACCGGGGGAGTGGTACTTGCCGAGTGCCCGCTGCTGGAGCAGCAGCCGTCCGCGGTCGTCGAACAGGAACACCGAGAACGCCCGGTGCAACTGTCCGGGCGGCTGGTGCGCGGCGAGCTTCTCCGCGGTGCCGATGGTCACACCGCTCTCGTCGACCAGTTCGAGCATGATCGCTTCCGCGGTGCCGTCCGACGCGCTGTGCGTCGCGGTGGCAGGTGTGATCGGCATACCCATCCTTCGCCTCGGTTCTCGCCCCAGTCTGCCGCACGAATCGGGCGGCGCCCGGCACTTCCCGGGCACACCCGGCATGTCCCCCGCCCGGCACGGGCGCCCTTCTCGGGCACGGAAGGTGATCGTGCCCGGCCCGCCGGGAGGGGAATCGCCCGAGGTGGGGGCGTGAACGACGGCGCAGGGGGCGCACTCCGGCGCCCGCGCCCCCAGCACCCGGGCGCCCCCCCGCGGCACCCGGGGACCCTCCACCCCTCCCGCCCCCTGCGCCCACTCAGCGCGCCCGCCCCGCGGGGCGGCTACGCCCTCAGTGGCACAGCCCCGCCTCGTGCTCCGCGTGCCCGCTGGGTTCGAGCTGGAAGGTGCAGTGCTCCACGTCGAAGTGGTCCCCGAGGCAGCCCTGTAGGTCGTGCAGCATCTTCTCGTTCCCCATGGCGCTCAGCACGTCCGGGCGCACCACCACATGCGCGGAGAGCACCGGCATGCCCGAGGTGATCGTCCAGGCGTGCAGATCGTGCACGTCCTGCACGCCCTCCAGGGCCAGGATGTGCGACCGCACCTCCGCCATGTCGACGCCCTTGGGGGCCGACTCCAGCAGCACGTCCAGCGTCTCGCGCAGCAGCCTGAGGGTGCGCGGCACGATCATCAGGCCGATCACCAGCGAGGCGACCGGGTCGGCGGCCTGCCAGCCGGTGGTGAGGATCAGCACCGCCGCGACGATCACCGCGACCGAGCCCAGCGCGTCCGCCAGCACCTCCAGGAAGGCGCCGCGGACGTTCAGGCTCTCCTTCTGGCCGCGCATCAGCAGCGACAGCGAGACGATGTTGGCGACCAGGCCGATCAGACCGAACACGATGGTCGTGCCGCCCGCCGTCTCCGCCGGGGTGATGAACCGCTGGATCGCCTCGAAGAGCACATAGCCGCCGACGCCGAGCAGCAGCAGACAGTTGGCCAGGGCGGCGAGGATCTCGGCGCGGGCCAGCCCGAAGGTGCGCCGCTCGCTGGCCGGGCGGTTCGCGAAATGGATCGCGAGCAGCGCCATGCCGAGCCCCACCGCGTCGGTCGCCATGTGCGCCGCGTCGGCGATCAGGGCGAGCGAGTCGGCCAGCATCCCGCCGACGATCTCCACGACCATGACGCTGACGGTGATGCCCAGCGCGATCCGCAGCCGCCCCCGGTACGCGGCAGCCGCCGTGCCGCTGCCCGCCGGCGGGCCGTGGGAATGCCCGTGATCGTGCCCAGCGCCCATGAAAAACCGCCTCCTGTGATCGGTCCGCGATCACAGTGAACTACGGGTGGGGGGTATCGGGCAACGCGGCACTGAACACCGTTGTCATCTGCTCTGACCTGCGGAAATGAACCGCAGGTCAGGCCGGGTGGGTGATCATCGCGGGTGCTGGAGCAGCCAGCCGCGCCACGCCGACTCCACCATCTCGCCGAGCCCGTGCCGGGCCGTCCAGCCCAGTTCCCTCGCGGCCAGCGCGGCCGAGGCGACCGCCCGGGGCGGGTCACCCGCGCGCGGGCCCTCCACCAGCGCCGGCCGGCGGTCGCCGGTCACCTCGCCGATCAGCGTCACCAGCTCCCGCACCGAGACGCCCTCGCCGCGCCCGATGTTCACGGTCAGATCGCCGCCCGCGCCGCCCGCCGACAGCCGCCGGGCCGCCGCGAGGTGCGCCTCGGCCAGATCGGCGACATGGATGTAGTCCCGTACGCAGGTGCCGTCCGGGGTCGGGTGGCGGTCGCCGAAGATGCGCGGGGCCTCGTCGCGGGTGAGGCGGTCGAAGACCATCGGGACGACGTTGAAGACCCCGGTGTCGGCCAGCTCGGGGGCGGCGGCGCCGGCCACGTTGAAGTACCGCAGGCACGCCGTGGCGATCCCGTGCGCCGATCCCGCCGCCCGGACCAGCCACTCACCGGCCAGCTTGGTCTCGCCGTACGGGTTCAGCGGGGCGCACGGGGTGTCCTCGGTGATCAGCTCCGCGTCCGGGGCGCCGTAGACGGCCGCGGAGGAGGAGAACAGGAACCGGTCCACCCCGGCGTCCGCCACCGCCTCCAGGAGCGTGGCGAGCCCGCCGACGTTGTCCCGGTAGTACTCCGTGGGCCGCTCCAGGGACTCCGGGACCCGCTTGCGGGCCGCCAGGTGCACCACCCCGCTCACCCCGTGCCCGGCGAGGATCCGCCGCAGCAGCGGCCCGTCCAGATACGACCCGTCGACCAGCGGCACCCCGGCCGGGAGCCGCCGCCGTATCCCCGACGACAGATCGTCCAGGACGACCACCCGTTCCCCGGCCCCGGTCATGGCACGCACCACATGGGCCCCGATGTAACCGGCACCGCCGGTGATCAGCCACGTCATGGTCGCCCACCCTAAGCCGGTCCCCAGGGAACCGATTACCGGCGGGTTGGCCCCTCAATGCCCCGTTCTGCCGTGCGATGGACCGCTCTGCCGTGCGATTTTGTACGGCGGCCCGCGCATCCCCCATGATGATCGACAGCACAGGCAGGGCAAACCGCGCCGTCCGGACCGTGAACGGCCGGTGAACGCGGTCTTCCGATCATCCGATAGCCTCTGCCGGATGCCGCCCGCCGGGCGCCCCCACAGGCGCCAAGAGGGCGCCCCCACCATGCACATGACCGGCGCGGACGCGTCGGCACCCAGGGAGTGAGTTCGGTTGCCGACCGCCATCCTCACCGGCCAGCCGGTCCCGGGATCGTCCATCGAGGCCGATCTGCGGTCGCTCGGCTTCGAGGTGCGCATCGCCTCCGGCACCGCCGACGCCGAGTCGCTGCTCGCCCGGGTCCCGGCCGCCGACCGGGTCGCCCTGGTCGACGCCCGCTTCGTCGGCCACCCGCACGCGCTGCGCCTCGGACTGACCGACCCGCGCTTCCCGCTCGCCGCCGTCCCCGGCGCCGTCACCGCCCAGGCCGCCGGACGCCAGGAACTGACCCGGGCGCTGGCCCGGGAGCGGTCCGCCGGGGGCACCGTCCTGCTCGACAGCCTCCCGGACCGGGTGGCCGCCGCCCTCACCGCCGACGGCACCGCCCCGCACCGCCCCGAGCTGGGCACCCTGGTCGCCGAGGTCCCCGCCGACCCCCAGGCCCGCCACGAGGCCCGCGGGGCCGTCGCCGCCGTCGACGACGAGGCCGTCCGGCTGAAGTCCGCGGTCAAGGCCCGGGACGGCTTCTTCACCACCTTCTTCATCAGCCCCTACTCCCGCTACCTCGCCCGCTGGTGCGCCCGGCGCGGACTGACCCCCAACCAGGTCACCACCGCCTCCCTGCTCACCGCGCTGATCGCGGCGGGCTGCGCGGCCACCGGCACCCGGGGCGGCTTCGTCGCCGCCGGTGTCCTGCTGATCGCGTCCTTCGTCCTGGACTGCACCGACGGCCAGCTCGCCCGCTACTCGCTCCAGTACTCCACCCTCGGCGCCTGGCTCGACGCCACCTTCGACCGGGCCAAGGAGTACGCCTACTACGCCGGACTCGCCCTCGGCGCGGCCCGCGGCGGCGACGACGTATGGGCGCTGGCGCTGGCCGCGATGGTCCTCCAGACCGGCCGCCATGTCGTGGACTTCTCCTTCAACGAGGCCAACCACGACGCCACCGCCAACACCAGCCCCACCGCCGCCCTCTCCGACCGCCTCGACAGCGTCGGCTGGACGGTCTGGCTGCGCCGGATGATCGTGCTGCCGATCGGCGAGCGCTGGGCCATGATCGCCGTGCTCACCGCCCTCACCACCCCCCGCGTCACCTTCTACGCGCTGCTCGTCGGCTGCGCCCTCGCCGCCGCCTACACCACCGCCGGGCGGGTCCTGCGCTCCCTCACCCGCAGGGCCCACCGCACCGACCGGGCCGCCCAGGCACTCGCCGACCTCGCCGACAACGGCCCCCTCGCCGGAGCCGTGGCACGGATCACGCCCCGGCGCCTCGGCGCCCCGCCGCTGATCGCCGCCGCCGGTACCGCCGTCCTCGCCGCCTCGCTCTTCTCCGGCGTCACCTGGGCCCCGGTCGCCGGCGCCCTGGTCTACGCGATCACCGCCGGTCAGGCCCTCGCCCGGCCGCTGAAGGGCGCCCTGGACTGGCTGGTCCCGCCGCTGTTCCGGGTCGCCGAGTACGGCACCGTCCTGGTCCTCGCCGCCCACGCGGAGGTGAACGGAGCCCTACCGGCAGCTTTCGGGCTGGTGGCGGCCGTCGCCTACCATCACTACGACACGGTCTACCGCATCCGCGGGAACGCCGGGGCGCCACCGGCCTGGCTGGTGCGGGCCGCAGGGGGACAGGAAGGGCGCGTGCTGCTCGTCGCCGTGCTGGCCGCGCTGCTCACCGGGGAGGCGTTCGCCCTCGCGCTCACCGCGCTCGCGGTGGCCCTGGCCCTGCTGGTGGTCGCCGAGAGCGTCCGTTTCTGGGTGGCCTCGCACCGGGCCGGAGCGCCCGCCGTACACGACGAAGGAGAACCCGCATGATCGGCCTCGTGCTGGCGGCCGGCGCCGGCCGGCGTCTGCGCCCCTACACCGACACCCTGCCCAAGGCGCTGGTGCCGGTCGGGCCCGAGGGCGTCGAGGGCGAGCCGACCGTGCTGGACCTCACCCTCGGCAACTTCGCCGAGATCGGCCTCACCGAGGCCGCCGTCATCGTCGGCTACCGCAAGGAGGCCGTGTACGCCCGCAGGGAGGCCCTGGAGCGGACGTACGGGCTCAAGCTCACCCTGATCGACAACGACCGGGCCGAGGACTGGAACAACGCCTACTCCCTGTGGTGCGGGCGGGACGCGCTCAAGGACGGGGTGATCCTCGCCAACGGCGACACCGTCCACCCGGTCTCCGTCGAGCGGACCCTGCTGGCCGCGCGCGGCGACGGCAAGAAGATCATCCTGGCCCTGGACACCGTGAAGTCCCTCGCCGACGAGGAGATGAAGGTCGTCGTCGGCCCGGACGGGGGCATGACCCGGATCACCAAGCTGATGGACCCGGCCGAGGCGACCGGCGAGTACATAGGCGTGACCCTCATCGAGGGCGACGCCGCCCCCGAACTCGGCGACGCGCTGCGCACGGTCTGGGAGACCGACCCCCAGCAGTTCTACGAGCACGGCTACCAGGAACTGGTGCACCGCGGCTTCCGCATCGACGTGGCGCCCATCGGCGACGTCGACTGGGTCGAGATCGACAACCACGACGATCTGGCCCGGGGACGGGAGATCGCGTGCCGGTACTGACCAGGCTCATCCCCTCCCCGGTCGTCGTCGACATCCGCCCCGGCGCCCTGGACGACCTCGGTGCCGTCCTCGCCGACGAGCGGATATCCCACTCCGGCAAGCTGGCCGTCGCCGTCAGCGGCGGCTCCGGCGCCCGGCTGCGCGCGCGGGTCGCGCCCTCGCTGCCCGGCGCCACCTGGTTCGAGGTCGGCGGCGGCACCCTCGACGACGCCGTGCGCCTCGCCGCCGAGATGCGCGCCGGGCACTTCGACGCCCTCGTCGGCCTCGGCGGCGGCCGGATCATCGACTGCGCCAAGTTCGCCGCCGCCCGGGTGGGGCTGCCCCTGGTCGCCGTGCCGACCAACCTCGCCCACGACGGACTCTGCTCGCCCGTCGCCACCCTCGACAACGACGCCGGACGCGGCTCCTACGGTGTGCCCAACCCGATCGCGGTCCTCATCGACCTCGATGTGATCCGCGAGGCCCCGGTCCGCTTCGTCCGGGCCGGGATCGGCGACGCCGTCTCCAACATCTCCGCCATCCGGGACTGGGAGCTGGCCCACCGGGTCAAGGGCGAGAAGATCGACGGCCTCGCCGCCGCCATGGCCCGCCAGGCCGGTGAGGCCGTGCTGCGCCACCCCGGCGGCGTCGGCGACCAGGACTTCCTCCAGGTGCTCGCCGAGGCCCTGGTGCTCAGCGGGATCGCCATGTCCGTCTCCGGCGACTCCCGGCCCTCCTCCGGCGCCTGCCACGAGATCAACCACGCCTTCGACCTGCTCCACCCCAGGCGCGCCGCCGCCCATGGCGAGCAGTGCGGACTCGGCGCGGCCTTCGCGATGTATCTGCGCGGCGCCCACGACGAGGCCGTCTTCATGGCCGGGGTGCTGCGCCGCCACGGACTGCCGGTGCTGCCGGGGGAGATCGGCTTCACGGAGGAGGAATTCGTCCGGGTCGTGGAGTTCGCCCCGCGGACCCGCCCCGGCCGCTACACGATCCTCGAACACCTCGACCTGAACACCCACCAGATCAAGGACATCTACGCCGACTATGTCAAGGCCATCGGTAGCTGAACTCAGGCCCGTCGTCCACCCCGCCGGGGTCAAGGACCGGCGCAGCGGTGAGCACTGGGCGGGACGCCTCTACATGCGCGAGGTGTCCCTGCGCGTCGACCGCTACCTGGTGAACACCCGGGTCACGCCCAACCAGCTCACGTACCTGATGACCCTGTGCGGGGTGCTCGCGCTCCCGGCCCTGCTGGTGCCCGGCATCACCGGCGCGGTGCTCGGCGTGGTCATGGTCCAGCTCTATCTGCTGCTGGACTGCGTCGACGGCGAGATAGCCCGCTGGAAGAAGCAGTACTCGCTGGGCGGTGTCTATCTGGACCGGGTCGGCGCCTACCTCACCGACGCGGCCGTCCTGGTCGGCCTCGGACTGCGCGCCGCCGATGTCTGGGGCGAGGGCCGGATCGACTGGCTGTGGGCGTTCCTGGGCACCCTCGCCGCCCTCGGCGCCATCCTGATCAAGGCCGAGACCGACCTCGTGGGCGTCGCCCGGCACCAGGGCGGGCTGCCCCCGGTGCAGGAGTCCGCGGCCGAGCCCCGCTCCTCCGGCATGGCGCTCGCCCGCAGGGCCGCCGCCGCCCTGAAGTTCCACCGGCTGATCCTCGGCATCGAGGCGACCCTGCTGATCCTGCTCCTCGCGGTCCTCGACGCGAGCCGCGGCGATCTCTTCTTCACCCGCCTGGGCGTCGCCGTCCTCGCCGGGATCGCGCTGCTCCAGACGCTGCTGCACCTGGTGTCCATCCTGGTGTCGAGCAGGCTCCGGTGAGCGCCTCCGGCGGCGCGGACCGCGCCGACACCACACCCGGCGGCACACCCGGCACCGGTTCCGACACCGCACCGGGCACCGGGTCCGAGACCCCGGACGGCTCCGGCACCACCCCCCGGATACCCGCCCCCCGGGGCGAGTCCGGGGCCCGCCCCGACGCGGTCAGTGTCGTCGGCGCCGTCGTCATCACCATGGGCAACCGCCCCGACGAACTGCGCGCCCTGCTGGACTCGATAGCCAAGCAGGACGGCGACCGGGTCGAGGTGGTCGTGGTCGGCAACGGCTCACCCGTCCCCGACGTCCCCGCCGGGGTGCGCACCATCGAGCTGCCGGAGAACCTCGGCATACCCGGTGGCCGCAATGTCGGCATCGAGGCGTTCGGCCCCGGCGGCCGGGACGTCGACGTCCTGCTCTTCCTGGACGACGACGGACTGCTCGCCCACCACGACACCGCCGAGCTGTGCCGTGCCGCCTTCACCGGCGACCCGCGCCTGGGCATCATCAGCTTCCGCATCGCCGACCCCGACACCGGGCGCACCCAGCGCCGCCACGTCCCCCGGCTGCGCGCCTCCGACCCGATGCGCTCCTCCCGGGTCACCACCTTCCTCGGCGGCGCCAACGCGGTGCGCACCCAGGTCCTCGCCGAGGTCGGCGCGCTGCCCGACGCGTTCTTCTACGCCCATGAGGAGACCGATCTCGCCTGGCGGGCGCTGGACGCCGGCTGGATGATCGACTACCGCTCCGACATGGTGCTGTACCACCCGACGACGGCGCCCTCCCGGCACGCGGTCTACCACCGGATGGTGGCCCGCAACCGGGTCTGGCTGGCCCGCCGCAATCTGCCCGCGCCCCTGGTCCCCGTCTATCTCGGCGTCTGGCTGCTGCTCACCCTGGCCCGCCGGCCGTCCCGCTCGGCGCTGCGCGCCTGGTTCGGCGGCTTCCGCGAGGGCTGGACCAGCCCGTGCGGTCCGCGCCGCCCGATGAAGTGGCGTACGGTGTGGCGGCTGACCCGACTGGGCCGTCCCCCGGTGATCTGACAAGCTCGTCCCTGACGGGTTTCCGGGGCGATGGCCCGGGGGCCGCCGGACCGTGCCGTGCCCGTGGTGGGCCGCGCACATCGAAGACGAAAGTTTCCCCTTGTGAGTGAGACAACGCACGACGCCACGGTCGCGGTGAGCGCGCCCGTGTCGCCCGACGAGGCGATGAGCCCGGCGGAGCTGGCCGCGAAGTACGGCCTGGCCGTCAGCGGGGCCCGGCCCTCCCTCGTCGAGTACGTCCGCCGGCTCTGGGACCGCCGCCATTTCATCCTGGCGTTCTCCCGGGCCAAGCTCACCGCCCAGTACAGCCAGGCCAAGCTGGGCCAGTTGTGGCAGGTGGTCACCCCGCTGCTCAACGCGGCCGTGTACTTCTTCATCTTCGGTGTGATCCTCCAGGCCGACCGCGGGATGAGCCGGGATGTCTACATCCCGTTCCTGGTCACCGGCGTGTTCGTGTTCACCTTCACGCAGAGTTCGGTGATGGCGGGCGTGCGGGCCATCTCCGGGAACCTGGGGCTGGTGCGGGCGCTGCACTTCCCGCGGGCCTCGCTGCCGGTGTCGTTCTCGCTCCAGCAGCTCCAGCAACTGCTGTTCTCGATGATCGTGCTGGTCGCGGTGACCGTCGCCTTCGGCAGCCTGCCGTCGATGTCCTGGCTGCTGATCGTGCCCGCGCTGGCGCTCCAGTTCCTGTTCAACACCGGGCTCGCCCTGATCATGGCGCGGGCCGGGTCGGCCACCCCGGACCTGGCCCAGCTCATGCCGTTCGTGATGCGCACCTGGATGTACGCGTCCGGTGTGATGTACTCGATCCCGATCATGCTGGCCGACCACCCGGGCTGGATCTCGACGGTCCTCCAGTGCAACCCGGCCGCGGTCTACATGGACCTCGTCCGCTTCGCGATGATCGACGGCTACGGCTCGGAGAACCTGCCCGACCATGTCTGGGCCATCGCGGGCGGCTGGGCGGCCCTCTTCGCCGTCGGCGGGTTCGTGTACTTCTGGAAGGCGGAGGAGAAGTACGGCCGTGGCTGAGCAGTTCACCGGGGCACGGATCCCCACCGTCATCGCGGACGATCTGCACATCGTCTACCGGGTCAACGGCGCCAAGACCGGCAAGGGCAGCGCCACCGCCGCACTCAGCCGGATACTCAAGCGCGGCGGCGAGCAGCGCGGGGTGCGCAAGGTGCACGCCGTGCGGGGCGTGTCCTTCACCTCCTACCGGGGCGAGGCCGTCGGACTCATCGGCTCCAACGGCTCCGGCAAGTCCACCCTGCTGCGGGCCATCGCCGGGCTGCTCCCGGCCGAGAGCGGCAAGGTCTACACCGATGGGCAGCCCTCGCTGCTCGGGGTGAACGCGGCTCTGATGAACGATCTGACCGGCGAGCGCAATGTCATCCTCGGCGGTCTCGCGATGGGGATGACCCGTGAGCAGATCAGAGAGCGTTACCAGGGAATCGTGGACTTCTCCGGTATCAATGAGAAGGGCGATTTCATCACCCTGCCCATGCGGACATATTCCTCGGGCATGGCGGCGCGGCTGCGTTTCTCCATCGCCGCCGCCAAGGACCATGATGTGCTGATGATCGACGAGGCGCTCGCGACCGGCGACCGGAAGTTCCAGAAGCGCTCCGAGGAACGCATCCGGGAACTCCGCAAGGAAGCCGGCACGGTCTTTCTGGTCAGTCACAACAACAAGTCGATCCGGGACACCTGCGACCGCGTCCTGTGGCTGGAGCGCGGCGAACTGCGCATGGACGGCCCCACCGACGAGGTCCTCAAGGAGTACGAGAAATTCACCGGCCGGTAGCCGGTTCGGCACGGGGCCCCGCCGGAACCCTTCCGGCGGGGCCCCGCGTTTGCAAAGCGGACGTCAACTCTGTCCGGCCCGAGGAATCTTGGCGCCAATCGGTGTGTTGTTGTGATGCCCAGGACACCCCCGCGGTCCGTTCTGCGTTGTACAACGTAAGCTGTAGGGGTGCCGAATCGCGGCAAGTGGGGCGATAATGCGCGCGCCCGGCACTGGGGCCGGGCGCGGGAAGCGCAGGGCGGCGTGTCCGAAATAGTGTCTATTGGGTAGGCAGTGTAGAACGGGAGATGTGACGGCAATGGCTACGGAAACTCCCCAGCTCTTCGCAGCATGTGCCGTTCTCGCCCCGGGCAGCAAACGATGACGGCACTGAACGCGACGGGCACCCAGAACCCCGAGCGCGACACGCTCGACAAGGCGGCCGACGAGAACTTCCCCGTCGCCCCCTTCTTCCTCCCCCGCGACTGGCGCGCCGACCTGATGGCGGTCTACGGCTTCGCCCGTCTGGTGGACGACATCGGCGACGGCGACCTCGCCCCCGGCGGCGCCGACGCCCGCCTCCTCGGAGTCACCCCCGACCGCGCCGGTGACCGCCTCCACCTCCTGGACGCCTTCGAGGCCGATCTGCGCCGGGTCTACGACGGCGAACCCCGCCACCCCCTGCTGCGCCGCCTCGCCCCCACCGTGCACCGCCGCGATCTGCCCCCCGAGCCGTTCCTCGGCCTGATCGCCGCCAACCGCCAGGACCAGCTCGTCACCCGCTACGAGACCTACGACGACCTGCTCGCCTACTGCGAGCTGTCCGCCAACCCCGTGGGCCGTCTCGTCCTCGGTGTGACCGGCACCTCCACCCCCGAGCGGATCCGCCGCTCCGACGCCATCTGCACCGCCCTCCAGATCGTCGAACACCTCCAGGACGTGGCCGAGGACCTCGGCCGCGACCGCGTCTACCTACCCGCCGAGGACATGAAACGCTTCCACGTCCAGGAAACCGACCTCGCCGCGAAGACCGCGAGCGCCTCGGTGCGCGCCCTGGTCGCCTTCGAAGCGCACCGCGCCCGCGCCCTGCTGGATGAGGGCGCCCCCCTGGTGGGCAGCGTCCACGGCAGGCTGAGACTGCTGCTGGCCGGGTTCGTGGCGGGGGGAAGGGCGGCGATCGACGCGATCACCGCCGCCGGGTACGACGTACTTCCCGGCCCGCCCAGGCCCGGCAGGCTCCAACTGCTGCGTCAGGTGGGCGTCACTCTGCGAGGAGAGGGGTGATCCGGACCGTGGAGCACACCGCACAGCCGTCCGCACCGGTACTCGCCGCCTACAGCTACTGCGAGACCGTCACCGGCCAGCAGGCCAGGAACTTCGCCTATGGCATCCGGCTGCTGCCCACGCCCGAGCGGCGGGCGATGTCGGCGCTGTACGCCTTCTCCCGCCGCGTCGACGACATCGGCGACGGCGACCTGGCGGACGACATCAAGGCGACCCGGCTCGACGACACCCGGGCCCTGCTCGCCCGGGTCCGCGACGGCCGGGTCGACGAGGACGACACCGACCCCGTCGCGGTCGCCCTCAGCCACGCCGCCGCCCGGTTCCCCATCCCGCTCGGCGGCCTGGACGAGCTGATCGACGGCGTCCAGATGGACGTACGCGGCGAGACCTACGAGACCTGGGACGACCTCAAGGCGTACTGCCGCTGTGTCGCCGGGGCCATCGGCCGGATCTCCCTCGGCGTGTTCGGCACCGAACCGGGCGCGCGCGGCGCCGAGCGGGCCCCCGAGTACGCCGACACCCTCGGCCTCGCCCTCCAGCTCACCAACATCCTCCGCGATGTCCGCGAGGACGCCGAGGGCGGCCGGACCTACCTCCCGGCCGACGACCTCGCCAAGTTCGGCTGCTCCGCCGGGTTCGCCGGACCGCTGCCGCCCGAGGGCTCCGACTTCGCCGGTCTGGTGCACTTCGAAGTACGCCGCGCCCGCGCCCTGTTCGCCGAGGGCTACCGGCTGCTGCCCCTGCTGGACCGGCGCAGCGGCGCCTGTGTCGCCGCGATGGCCGGGATCTACCGCAGGCTCCTCGACCGCATCGAACGCGACCCCGGAGCCGTCCTGCGCGGCCGGGTCTCCCTGCCGGGCCGCGAGAAGGCGTACGTCGCCGTCCGGGGCCTGTCCGGCCTGGACGCCCGTCATGTCACCCGCGGGACCGTCAGGAGGCGCGCCTGATGGCCGATACGGGACGGACGGCAGAGGGAGACGAACCCGGGGCAACTCCCGACGGGCGGCCCGCGTCCCTGAGGGAGCAACGCGCACGACGCCGTCGGCAGTCCGGCAGCACCCTCAAGGGGCGCGGGGAACTGCGCGACCGGCCCCGGCGAACCCGCACCCGCCCCACCACCCGCCACCACGCCCCAGGGAAGGCGCGTCATGCCTGACGGCACGTCACAGCCCACCCGCCGCGCAGTCATCGTCGGCGGCGGCCTCGCGGGCACCACCACCGCCCTCGCGCTGGCCGACGCGGGCGTCCAGGTCACCCTCCTGGAAGGCCGACCACGCCTCGGCGGCCTCGCCTTCTCCTTCCGGCGCGGCGACCTCACCATCGACAACGGCCAGCATGTGTATCTGCGCTGCTGCACCGCCTACCGCTGGTTCCTCGACCGGATCGACGCCGCCGCGCTCGCCCCGCTCCAGCGCCGCCTCGACGTACCCGTCGTCGACGCCGACCGCCCCGAGGGACGGCGGCTGGGCAGAATCCGGCGCGACGCGCTGCCCGTCCCCCTGCACCTGGGGCGCAGCCTCGCGACGTACCCGCATCTCTCGCTCGCCGAGCGGGCCGCGGTAGGGCGCGCCGCACTCGCGCTGAAGGGGCTGGACCTCGCCGATCCGACCCTGGACCGGCAGGACTTCGGCAGGTGGCTGGCCGAGCACGGCCAATCGGCGCGTGCCGTCGAGGCCCTGTGGGACCTGGTCGGGGTCGCCACCCTCAACGCGGTCGCGGGCGACGCCTCGCTGGCGCTCGCCGCGATGGTGTTCAAGACCGGTCTGCTGTCCGACCCGGGAGCCGCCGACATCGGCTGGGCACATGTACCCCTGGGAGAACTGCACGACCGGCTGGCGCGCAAGGCGCTCGACTCCGCGGGCGTCCGTACCGAGGTCCGTTCACGCGTCACCTCCGTCTCCACCCTCGCCAACGGCCGGTGGAGCGTCCAGGTTCCCGGCGAGAGCATCGAAGCCGACGCGGTCGTCCTCGCCGTGCCCCAGGACGAGGCGCACGCGCTGCTTCCGGAGGGCGCGCTGGAGCGCCCCGAGCGGCTGCTCGCCCTCGGCACCGCACCGATCCTCAACGTCCATGTGGTCTACGACCGCACGGTCCTCGACGCCCCCTTCTTCGCCGCCCTCGGCAGCCCCGTCCAGTGGGTCTTCGACCGCACCGCCGCGTCCGGGCTGAAGGACGGCGGCCAGTATCTGGCGCTGTCCCAGTCGGCCGCGCAGGACGACATCGACCGGCCGGTGGCCGACCTGCGCGCCCGCTATCTGCCCGAACTGGAACGGCTGCTGCCGCTCACCCGCGGGGCCGGGGTACGGGACTTCTTCGTGACCCGCGAGCGCACCGCCACCTTCGCCCCCGCCCCCGGCACCGGACCGCTCAGGCCCGGCGCCCGCACCGAAGCCCCCGGCCTGTACCTGGCCGGAGCGTGGACCGCCACCGGGTGGCCCGCGACCATGGAGAGTGCGGTCCGCAGCGGCATCACCGCGGCGGACGCCGCGCTGCGTGCCCTGGGACGGCCCCGCCCCGCCCACCTCTTCGACGTGGAGGAGGCCGCATGAGCCCCGAACCGCGCGCGGCGGGCCCCCGCACCTCCAGCACCGCAACAAGAGGAGAGACTGTGCCCACTGTGCCCCCGGCCGCCCCGGCCGCCCGCCCGGCAGCGGTGGACGTGACCGCGCTGCTGGAGCGCGGCCGGACCCTGGCCACCCCGGTGCTGCGGGCGGCGGTGGACCGCCTGGCCCCGCCCATGGACACCGTCGCCGCCTACCACTTCGGCTGGATCGACGCCGAGGGCCGCCCCGCCGACGGCGACGGAGGCAAGGCCGTGCGCCCCGCCCTCGCCGTGCTCTCCGCCGAGGTCACCGGGGCCGCCCCGGAGACCGGCGTGCCCGGCGCGGTCGCCGTCGAACTCGTGCACAACTTCTCCCTGCTGCACGACGACCTCATGGACGGCGACGAACAGCGCCGCCACCGCGACACCGTCTGGAAGGTGCACGGCCCCGCCCAGGCCATCCTGGTCGGCGACGCCCTGTTCGCGCTGGCCAACGACGTGCTCCTGCAACTCGGCACCGTCGAGGCCGGCCGCGCCACCCGCCGCCTCACCACCGCCACCCGCGCCCTGATCGACGGGCAGGCCCAGGACATCTCCTACGAGCACCGCGACCGCGTCAGCGTCGAGGAGTGCCTGGAGATGGAGGGCAACAAGACCGGCGCCCTGCTGGCCTGCGCCAGCTCCATCGGCGCCGTGCTCGGCGGCGCGGACGACCGCACCGCCGACACCCTGGAGAAGTACGGCCACCACCTCGGTCTCGCCTTCCAGGCCGTGGACGACCTCCTCGGCATCTGGGGCGACCCGGGCGCCACCGGCAAGCAGGCGTGGAGCGATCTGCGCCAGCGCAAGAAGTCCCTGCCCGTGGTCGCCGCGCTCGCCGCCGGGGGACCCGCCTCCGAACGGCTCGGCGAGATCCTCGCCGCGGACGCCAAGAGCAGCGACTTCGCGCACTTCTCCGAGGAGGAGTTCGCCGCCCGCGCCGCCCTGATCGAAGAGGCCGGCGGTCGCGAGTGGACCGCCGAAGAGGCCCGCCGTCAGCACCTCACCGCCATCGAAGCCCTCGACGCCATCGACATGCCCGACCCGGTGCGGGCCCGGTTCACGGCGCTCGCCGACTTCGTCGTCGTACGAAAGAGATGATCACTATCGGTCGAACCATCCTCGCGTAGTCGCCGGCCGGTACAGCGAGCAGAGCGAGCGTACCGGCCGACGGCGGACCCAGCAGACGCACCGACTGCACACTGCACGAAGGGGAAGCCATGACAGCGACGACCGACGGAAGCACCGGGGCCCTGCCGCCCCGCGCTGCCGCGGCCAGCGAAAGCACCACCCCCGCCGCGGCCGGGGTCGAAGAAGCCGCCCGGCGCGCGAACCTGCGCGCCACCGATTTCCTCCTGTCTCTCCAGGACCCCAACGGCTGGTGGAAGGGCGACCTGGAGACCAACGTGACGATGGACGCCGAGGATCTGCTGCTGCGCCAGTTCCTCGGCATCCGCGACGAGGCCACCACCCGCGCCGCCGCCCTCTTCATCCGCGGCGAACAGCGCGAGGACGGCACCTGGGCCACCTTCCTCGGCGGACCCGGCGAACTCTCCACCACCATCGAGGCGTACGTCGCCCTCCGGCTGGCCGGGGACCGCCCCGACGACCCGCACATGGCGAAGGCGTCCGCCTGGGTCCGCGAGCGGGGCGGTCTCGCCGGGGCCCGGGTCTTCACCCGGATCTGGCTCGCCCTGTTCGGCTGGTGGCGGTGGGACGACCTCCCCGAACTCCCCCCGGAGATCATCTACTTCCCGAAGTGGGTGCCGCTCAACATCTACGACTTCGGCTGCTGGGCCCGGCAGACGATCGTCCCCCTCACCATCGTCGGCGCCCAGCGCCCCGTGCGCCCCGCGCCCTTCCCGCTGGACGAACTCCACACCGACCCCGCCCGCCCCAACCCGCCCCGGCCACCGGCCCCCGCGGCGAGCTGGGACGGCTTCTTCCAGCGCCTCGACAAGGCCCTCCACGTCTACCGCAGGGTCGCCCCGCGCGCGGTGCGCCGGGCGGCCATGAACACCGCCGCCCGCTGGATCATCGAGCGCCAGGAGAACGACGGCGCCTGGGGCGGCATCCAGCCCCCCGCCGTCTACTCGATCATTGCCCTCCATCTGCTGGGCTACGACCTCGAACACCCCGTGATGCGGGCGGGCCTGGAGTCCCTGGACCGCTACGCCGTCTGGCGCGAGGACGGCGCCCGGATGATCGAGGCGTGCCAGTCTCCGGTCTGGGACACCTGCCTCGCCACCATCGCCCTCGCCGACGCCGGGGTCCCCGCCGACCATCCCCAACTGGTCAAGGCCGCCGACTGGATGCTCAGTGAGCAGATCGTCCGGCCCGGCGACTGGTCCGTGCGCCGCCCCGGACTGCCGCCCGGCGGCTGGGCGTTCGAGTTCCACAACGACAACTACCCCGACATCGACGACAGCGCCGAGGTGGTCCTCGCCCTGCGCCGGGTCCGCCATCCCGACCCCGAGCGGGTGGACCGGGCCGTCGCGCGCGGGGTGCGCTGGCAGCTCGGCATGCAGTCCCGGGACGGGGCCTGGGGCGCCTTCGACGTCGACAACACCAGCCCGTTCCCCAACAAGCTGCCGTTCTGCGACTTCGGCGAGGTCATCGACCCGCCCTCGGCGGATGTCACCGCGCATGTCGTGGAGATGCTCGCCGTCGAGGGCCTCACCCACGATCCGCGCACCCGGCGCGGCATCGCCTGGCTGCTCGCCGAACAGGAGCCGGACGGCTCCTGGTTCGGCCGCTGGGGCGTCAACTACATCTACGGCACCGGCTCCGTGGTGCCCGCCCTCACCGCCGCCGGGATCCCCGGCACCCATCCCGCGATCCGCCGGGCGGTCCGCTGGCTGGAGAACGCCCAGAACGACGACGGCGGCTGGGGCGAGGACCTGCGCTCCTACAGCGACACCAAGAGCTGGAGCGGCAAGGGCGCCTCCACCGCCTCGCAGACCGCCTGGGCGCTGATGGCCCTGCTCGCGGCGGGGGAGCGGGAGTCCGACGCCGTCACGTCCGGGGTGCGCTGGCTGGCCGAGACCCAGAAGGAGGACGGCTCCTGGGACGAGCCGTACTTCACCGGCACCGGCTTCCCCTGGGACTTCTCCATCAACTACCACCTCTACCGCCAGGTCTTCCCGCTCACCGCGCTCGGCCGCTACGTCCACGGCGACCCGTTCGACAGCCTCGTCCGACATCCCCCCGCCACCCGGCCCGCCCCCGCCCGCCCCGGCACGGTCACGGCCCCCGGCGTGGAGAAGGGCCAGCTCACCGGGGCCGGGGAGAGCTGATGACCCACCTCGACGGAAACGACGACGGGGTGGGCGATGCGGGTGAGGGGGCTGACGGGGCCGGGGTGTCCGGTGGGGGTGGGGCGCCTGGTTCTGGTGGGGCTGGGGTGTCCGGTGCCGGTGGGGCTGGGGCGCCTGGTCCTGGTGGGGCTGGGGTGTCCGGTGCCGGTGGGGCCGGGGTGCCTGGTTCTGGCGGGGCTGGGGTGTCCGGTGCCGGTGGGGCCGGGGCGGCGGGTCCTGGTGCGGCTGAGGTGGCGGGTGCCGGTGGGGCGGGGGTGCCTGGTCTTGGTGCGGCTGGGGTGGCCGGTCCGGGTGCGGTGGGGGCTGACGGGCCCGGTGAGCCGCTCGTCGTACGGGCCGACGCCTCCGGGGCCTCCGGGGCCTTTGGCGCGCCGGGTCCCTTCGGCGCCTCCGGCGACCGGGGCCACCGCTCCGACGCGGTGGGCGCCGGGGCGGGTGGGTCGGGTGACGGTGCTGGTGCCGGGGGCGGTCGCCCTGGCGGATGGGGTGACGGTGCTGGTGCCGGAGGTGGCCGCCCCGGTGGGCCGGGCGCAGGCGTCGGCACCGGAGGCCGCCGGGCTGCCGGGCCGGGTGGCGAGCCCGATGCGGGTGGCCCCCGTTCAGGTGGATCGGGCGAAGGGCTCGGCACGGTGGGTCGCCGGTCCGGCGGGTCGGTCGAGGCCCCTGGTGCCGGAGGTGACCGGTTGGGTGGGTTGGTCGAAGGCGTTGGCGTCGGAGGTGAGTGGCCTGGCGGGTTGGGCGAGGGCGGTGGTGCCGGAGATGGCCGGTCCGGCGGGTCGGGCGACGGCCCTGGTGCCCGAGGCCCCTGGCCCGATGGGTCGGGTGAAGATGTCGGTGCCGGAGACGACCGGCTCGCTGGGTCGGGTGACGGAGCTGCTGCCCGGGGCCGCCGCCCCGGCGGGCCGGGTGAAAGCGCTGGTCCGGGAGGTGGCCGCCCCGGCACGCCGGATCAAGCCGCCGTCGCCGGAGCTGACCGCCCCGGCGGGCGGGGCGCAGGTCCCGGCACCGGAGGCTTCCGTACCGGAGCCCCCCGCCCCGGCGGGCCGGGTGCAGCCGCCGGTCCCGCAGCTCCCAGCCCCGTTGGGCCGGGTGCAGCCAGCAGCCCCGCAGCCCCCCGCCCCGACGGGCCACGCCACGCCCCCGGCGTACGAGGCCACCGGCCCGGCCAGGAGCCCGGCGTTGCGGGCATCCGCCCCGGCGACCAAGGCCACCGCCCCGGACGGCCCGGCCACGCCCCCGCCGCACAAGCCCGCCACCCCGCCGCACAAGCCCCCCGCCCCGGCGACACGGGCGCCCCGCCGAGCGCGACCGGCCCCGCGCCGAGCGCGACGGGCACCCGGCCCGGCGTGGGCGCCACCCGGCCGAGCGTGGGCGCCACCCCGCCCAGCGTGAGCCCCACCCCGCCCGGAGGGCCCCCGCTACTGATCGCCTGTGCGCTCGGTATCGAGCATCTCGCCCTGCGTCTGGGGGAGCGCGGCGGAGCCGCGGGCCCGGTCACCGTGGTGCGCACCGGCATGGGCCCCAGGGCCGCCGAATGCTCCCTGGGCCGGATCCTCGCCGACCCGGCCCTGACCGGCGCCGCCGTCCTCGCCACCGGCTTCTGCGCCGGACTCGCCCCCGGGATGCACCCTGGTGACCTGGTGGTCGCCGAGGAGACCCGCGACCCGCGCGGCACAGTCCGCTGCGCGGGCACCGAGACCCTCGTCAGGGAGCTCACCCGCGCCCTGCCCGGCCGCCGTGTCCACACGGGCCCGCTCACCGGCTCCGACCATGTGGTCCGGGGCCCGGAGCGGTCCGCCCTGCGCGCCACCGGCGCCATCGCCGTCGACATGGAGTCCGCCGCCACGCTCCTGAGCGCCGTCCGGGCGGGCGAGCGCCCGGTTGCGGCCGTCCGGGTGGTCGTGGACGCTCCAGAACATGAACTCGTCCGGATCGGCACGGTGCGCGGTGGAATATCAGCTTTCCGCGTGCTGCGTTCCGTCCTACCGACTTTCTTCGAATGGCACCGTAGTGTGCTGCTCCCCAGGAGGTGAGCCCGATGGCCATGCCGCTGCGCCAGTCCATCAAGGTCGCTACATACTTGGCCGAACAGAAGCTGCGCCGACGGGACAAGTTCCCGCTGATCGTGGAGCTTGAGCCGCTCTTCGCCTGCAATCTGAAGTGCGAGGGGTGCGGCAAGATCCAGCACCCGGCCGGCGTGCTCAAGCAGCGCATGCCGGTCGCGCAGGCGGTCGGGGCGGTGCTCGAATCGGGCGCCCCGATGGTGTCCATCGCCGGTGGCGAGCCGCTGATGCACCCCCAGATCGACGAGATCGTCCGTCAGCTCGTGGCCAAGCGGAAGTACGTCTTCCTGTGCACCAACGCCATGCTGCTGCGCAAGAAGATGGACAAGTTCACCCCCTCGCCCTACTTCGCCTTCGCCGTCCACATCGACGGGCTGCGCGAGCGGCACGACGAGTCGGTGGCGAAGGAGGGTGTCTTCGACGAGGCGGTCGCCGCCATCAAGGAGGCCAAGCGGCGCGGCTTCCGCGTCACCACCAACTCGACCTTCTTCAACACCGACACCCCGCAGACCATCGTCGAGGTGCTCAACTTCCTCAACGACGACCTCCAGGTCGACGAGATGATGATCTCGCCCGCCTACGCCTACGAGAAGGCCCCCGACCAGGAGCACTTCCTCGGCGTCGAGCAGACCAGGGAACTCTTCAAGAAGGCGTTCTCCGGTGGCAACCGGCGCAAGTGGCGGCTCAACCACTCCCCGCTCTTCCTGGACTTCCTGGAGGGCAAGGTCGACTTCCCCTGCACCGCCTGGGCGATCCCCAACTACTCCCTCTTCGGCTGGCAGCGCCCCTGCTATCTGATGAGCGACGGCTACGTCCCGACGTACCGCGAACTCATCGAGAAGACCGACTGGGACAAGTACGGCCGGGGCAAGGACCCGCGCTGCGCCAACTGCATGGCGCACTGCGGCTACGAGCCCACCGCCGTCCTGGCCACCATGGGCTCCCTCAAGGAGTCCCTGCGGGCCATGCGCGAGACGGTCGGCGGGAACCGGGACTGAGGACCGAGGACCGAGGACCGAGGGCTGACGATTGACGATTGACGACTGAGGACTGACACCGTGACCGCCGTCTCCCCGGGCGTCCCCGGGGTACCGGGGGTACCGGGGGTACCGGGGGTACCGGCCCGCCCGATCGCCGTGCGACGCCCGTCGCGGCGGATCCGGGTCGGGCCGGGCCGGTGGCGGCCGGTGGTGGTCGGGGGCGGGGCCCGGTCTCCGTGCAGTCGATGAACCACGACCCGTGACCTGGGACAGCACAGCCGAACAGCAGGGTGGAACGGCACGGACCGAAGGGGGTCGAGCGTGACGATTCTGGAGAGCATCCGGGGACCACGCGACCTGAAGGCGCTGCCCGAGGCGCAGCTCGCTCAACTGTCCGAAGAGATCAGGGAGTTCCTGGTACAGGCGGTCGCCAGGACCGGTGGGCATCTCGGGCCCAACCTGGGCGTGGTCGAACTGACCGTCGCCCTGCACCGGGTCTTCGAGTCACCGCTCGACCGGATCGTCTGGGACACCGGCCACCAGAGCTACGTCCACAAACTGCTCACCGGCCGTCAGGACTTCTCCAAGCTGCGCGGCAAGGGCGGTCTGTCCGGCTACCCCGCACGCGAGGAGTCCGAGCACGACATCGTCGAGAACAGCCACGCCTCCACCTCGCTGGGCTGGGCCGACGGCCTCGCCAAGGCCCGCGAGGTACGGGGCGGGGCGGGCCATGTCGTCGCCGTCATCGGCGACGGCGCCCTCACCGGCGGCATGGCCTGGGAAGCCCTCAACAACATCGCCGCCGCCCGCGACCGCCCCCTGATCATCGTCGTCAACGACAACGAACGCTCCTACGCCCCCACCATCGGCGGCCTCGCCAACCATCTCGCCACCCTGCGCACCACCGACAGCTACGAACGCGTCCTCGCCTGGGGCAAACACGTCCTCCAGCACACCCCCGTCATCGGCACCCCCGTCTACGAGGCCCTGCACGGAGCCAAGAAGGGCTTCAAGGACGCCTTCGCCCCGCAGGGCATGTTCGAGGACCTCGGCCTGAAGTACGTCGGCCCCATCGACGGCCACGACATCGGTGCCGTCGAGTCCGCGCTGCGCCGCGCGAAACGCTTCCACGGCCCCGTCCTGGTGCACTGCCTCACGGAGAAGGGCCGCGGCTACGAACCGGCGCTCGCCCACGAGGAGGACCACTTCCACACCGTCGGGGTGATGGACCCGCTCACCTGCGAGCCCCTCACCCCCTCCGGCGGCCCCTCCTGGACCTCCGTCTTCGGCGACGAGATCGTGGCGATCGGCGAGGAGCGCGAGGACGTCGTCGCCCTCACCGCCGCCATGCTGCACCCGGTCGGCCTCGCGAAGTTCGCCGAACGCTTCCCGGACCGGGTCTGGGACGTCGGGATCGCCGAGCAGCACGCGGCGGTCTCCGCGGCCGGACTGGCCACCGGCGGCCTGCACCCGGTCGTCGCCGTCTACGCCACCTTCCTCAACCGGGCCTTCGACCAGCTCCTGATGGATGTCGCCCTGCACCGCTGCGGGGTCACCTTCGTCCTGGACCGCGCCGGGGTCACCGGCGTCGACGGTGCCTCCCACAACGGCATGTGGGACCTGTCCGTGCTCCAGGTCGTGCCCGGTCTGCGGATCGCCGCGCCCCGCGACGCCGACCAGCTCCGCGCCCAGCTCCGCGAGGCGGTCGCAGTGGACGACGCGCCCACCCTGATCCGCTTCCCCAAGGAGTCCGTCGGCCCCGCCCTCCCGGCCGTCGACCGGATCGGCGGACTGGACGTCCTGCACCGCGCCGACCGGCCCGAGGTGCTGCTGGTGGCGGTCGGGGTGATGGCCCCGGTCTGCCTCCGGGCCGCCGAACTGCTCGAAGCGCGCGGTACCGGCTGCACGGTGGTCGACCCGCGCTGGGTCAAGCCCGTCGACCCCGAGCTGGCACCGCTCGCCGCCCGGCACCGGCTGGTCGCGGTCGTCGAGGACAACAGCCGCGCCGCCGGGGTCGGCTCCGCCGTCGCCCTCGCGCTGGGCGACGCCGAGGTGGACGTCCCCGTCCGCCGCTTCGGCGTCCCCGAGCAGTTCCTCGCCCACGCCAAGCGCGCCGAGGTGCTGGCCGACATCGGGCTGACGCCGGTCGAGATCGCCGGCCGGATCAGCGCGAGCCTGGCCCGGCAGGACGCCTCCGGCCCACCGGGGACCACCCGGGACACCACCTCCGGCCCACCGGGGACCACCCGGGACACCACCTCCGGCACACCGGGGACCACCACGACCGCCCGGGACGGCAGCCACCCACCGGGGCCGCCCGCCGGGAACCGCACCCCTCGCACCCCCGACAAGCCCCCCGCCGGGACCGGCACCCCCCGCACCCTCTCCACACCCCCCGCCGAGGAGACCCAGCGATGACCACCCCCGGATGCGCCCCCGGCGCCGGGACGTTCGATCTCACCGCGCTGCTCGCCGAACGCGGCTCCGAGCGCTACGAGCTGCACGCCCGCCACCTCAACCACCAGCTCCCGCGCATGCTGCACACCATCGGCTTCGACAAGGTCTACGAGCGCGCCGAGGGCGCCTACTTCTACGACACCGAGGGCGCCGACTACCTCGACATGCTCGCCGGGTTCGGGGTGATGGGCCTCGGCCGCCACCACCCGGTGATCCGCCGGGCGCTGCACGACGTCCTGGACGCACAGCTCGCCGACCTCACCCGCTTCGACTGCCCGCCGCTGCCCGGACTGCTCGCCGAACGGCTCCTCGCCCACAGCCCCCACCTGGACCGGGTGTTCTTCGGCAACAGCGGCACCGAGGCGGTGGAGACCGCCCTGAAGTTCGCCCGCCGGGCCACCGGCAGACGCCGGATCCTGTACTGCGACCACGCCTTCCACGGGCTGACCACCGGCTCCCTCTCCGTCAACGGCGAGGACGGCTTCCGGGACGGCTTCGCCCCTCTGCTGCCCGACACCGCCGTCCCCCTCGGCGACCTCGACGCCCTCGCCCGCGAGCTGCGCAAGGGCGATGTGGCCGCCCTGATCGTCGAGCCGATCCAGGGCAAGGGCGTGCACGCCGCCCCGCCCGGCCATCTACGCGCCGCCCAGGACCTGCTGCACCGGCACAAGGCGCTGCTGATCGCCGACGAGGTGCAGACCGGCCTCGGCCGCACCGGCGACTTCTACGCGTACCAGCACGAGGAGGGCGTCGAGCCGGACCTGGTCTGTGTCGCCAAGGCGCTGTCCGGCGGCTATGTGCCGGTCGGGGCGACCCTGGGCCGGGACTGGATCTTCAAGAAGGTCTACTCGTCCATCGACCGGGTGCTGGTGCACTCGGCGAGCTTCGGCGGCAACGCCCAGGCGATGGCGGCGGGCCTCGCCGTGCTGTCGGTGATGGAGAACGAGCAGATCGTCGCGAACGCCCGCGCCACCGGCGACCTGCTGCGCACCCGCCTCGCCGCCCTGGTCGACCGGTACGAACTGCTCGCCGATGTGCGCGGGCGCGGTCTGATGGTCGGCATCGAGTTCGGGCGGCCCACCTCGCTGGGGCTGCGCAGCCGCTGGACGATGCTCCAGGCGGCCCGCAAGGGGCTCTTCGCGCAGATGGTGGTCGTCCCGCTGCTCCAGCGCCACCGCATCCTCACCCAGGTCTCCGGCGACCATCTGGAGGTGATCAAACTGATCCCGCCGCTCACCATCGGGGAGCGGGAGGTGGACCGCTTCGTGGCCGCCTTCACGGACGTCATGGACGACGCCCACAACGGAGGCGGACTCATCTGGGACTTCGGCCGGACCCTGGTCAAACAGGCGGTGGCCAACCGCTGACGTTCCGCGACCGAACCGGGGTTCTTGTCTCTGAGACAAGCAATTTGCCTCGGAGGTAATTCTCGGGCTGAATGGAGGGCATGACCCCTCCAGAGACCGCCCCGGAGCACATCCCCGGCACCGGGACCGGGACCGGAACTGAAGTCACCACCGGCACCGGCACCGGAACGGAACCCGGCATCGAGCCCGGCGCCGCCGAGCCCCTGCCGGCCGTCGCCCCGCAGTTGCGCGCCCTGCGCCGCCGGGCCTCGCTCACCCTGGAGGCCGCGGCGCGGGCTGCCGGACTCTCCCCCGCCCACCTCTCCCGCCTGGAGACCGGCGGACGCCAGCCCTCCCTGCCCATGCTGCTCGCCCTCGCCCGTGTCTACGGTACGACGGTCTCCGAGGTGCTCGGCGAGACCGTCCCCGACCGGGACGCCGTGATCCGCGGCGACCACATGGACCCGACCGAGGCCGGCGGCTGGACCTACTGGCAGACCGGCGCCCCCGGCCGCGCCATGCAGGCCCTGCGGGTCAAGGTGCCCCACGGCTCCCAGGGCGACATCGTCCGGGTGCACCCCGGCGAGGAGTGGCTCTACGTCCTGAAGGGGCGGCTGCGGCTGCGCCTCGGTGACGCCGGGCACCAGCTCGGCCCCGGGGACAGCGCCCACTTCGACTCGCTCACCCCGCACCGGATCGCCGCCCGCGATCCGGAGGGCGTCGAGCTGCTCTTCGTCCACACCCTCTTGCAGAGCCCCACGGCCGCGCTGTGCCTCGGCCCGATCACGGGAGAAACGCGATGAGTGAGACCACCGGAACCACCGGGCCCACCGCAACCGGCGGGACCGCAGGAACCACCGGCGCCGGGCCCGCCGGGCCCGTCCAGCCCGCCAGGCCCGCCAAGGTCAAGGAGAAGCGGTACCCCGGCATCTGGATCCGGCTGTTCATCTATGTCGCGGTGGGGCATGTCTTCGCCGCGTTCCTCTATCTGCTCTTCGAGGTCGGCGCGAAGTAGACCGGCCGGACCGGTGGCGGCCGGGCGGCCGACGCGGCGGCACCGAGCCGCCGCCCGATCTCCCGGCCTCCCGGCCGTGCTCAGCCCTCAGCCCTTCAGCCCTTCAGCCCTCTCAGCCCACCAGCCGCTCCCGCAGCCGCTCACGGGTCTCCGGGGCGAGCTTCAGCCCCCGCTCCAGATACGGTTCGACACCGCCCCAGGTCTCCTCGATGGTCTCGAAGGCCGCCGTCAGATACTCGGCGCGCGCGTCGAAGAGCGGACTGAGCAGCTCCATGATCTCGGGGGTGTAGGCGGTCGCGGCGTCGCCGCCGCGGCGCACCTTGTAGCGGCGGTGCTTGGCGTTGGACTTCAGATAGTCCTCGAAGACCGCCTCCCGCTCCACCCCGACCGCCAGCAGGGTCACCGCGATCGACAGCCCCGCGCGGTCCTTCCCCGCCGCGCAGTGCATCAGCGCCGGGACGCTGTCCTCGGCGAGCGCGTGCAGCACCCGGGAGTGCTCACCCGTGCGCTCGACGACGATCCTGCGGTACGAGTCGATCATCCGGCCCGCCGCCCGGCCCTCGGAGAGGATCTCCCGGAGCTGCTCCACCTCGCCGTCCCGGACCATCGCCCAGAACTCCGCGCCCTCCGCCGGGTCGCTCAGCGGAATGTTCACATTGCGCACGCCGGGCAGTTCGACATCCCTGCCCTCCAGACCCCGGTCGGCGAAGTTGCGGAAGTCGAAGACGGTGTGCAGTCCGAGGCCGGTCAGGAAAGCGGCGTCCTCG
Source organism: Streptomyces sp. NPDC093252 (assembly GCF_040683675.1). Lineage (NCBI taxonomy): Bacteria > Bacillati > Actinomycetota > Actinomycetes > Kitasatosporales > Streptomycetaceae > Streptomyces > Streptomyces sp. NPDC093252. Next base: position 42,020 of record NZ_JBFBEM010000004.1, read on the forward strand.
GTGGTGGCGTGTGCGAGATGGCCGCTGCGGAACAGCACCCCGTACCGCACCCGGCGGCCGTCCACGGTCGGCAGTCCGCCGACGTCACGGAAATTGCGGATTCCGGCCAGTTCGGGCTCGGTCGACGGGACCTGCTGCGTCACGGGGGCTCCTCCCAGTCGGCTCGCCCGCCCGGCTCCGTTGCCGGGTGGCGGCTTCCCTTTGACGATACGACATGACGAAACGGGCGAAAGCCCACAAAGAACCCCATGCTTCACTCTGGCTGCTCGATGCACCACTTCTCCGACTGTGCCGCATGTGGGAATTCTGTCCGAATTGCCATTCTTCATTACCTTGATTACAACTCGCTCTGGAATAAAGGAAGCTGGCGCGGCACCACGTGAGCAGCGTCATATCCGTGACCGTCCGTCGCCCCTCATGCCCACGTAATCAACCCCGTTTTCATGGGCCCTTGAGTGATTCGACAGGTGGAAATGCGACGGAGGGTGACCGGGAATTACCCGCATGGATCAAGAACGGGGCCTTTACATGGAACCCCTTGCTTGTCCCCGTGCGTCCAGGTCGCTTACGTTCGCCACCGAATCCGGGCGGAACGCCGAATCCTGCCGCCGTCCGGACCCCGCAGAAACCCACCCGTGCACGGCAGGAGCGGGGGACCCACAGGACTCAACGCCTGTTCCGGTCTCCGGAACGGCTAGGGGTTTAGTCGCGTTCCCCCACGCGGCCGGGCATCTCCAGCTCGCACCCGACAGCTCACCTCGCAGGCGCCGGAGAGGAATTCACCATGCCCGCGAAGGGTAAGCACCGCCGTCCCCGGAGCCTGCGTCTGACACGCTCCCTCGCCGTCGCCGGAACCGGCGGCGCCGCACTCGCCCTCCCGCTGATGGGTGCCGCAGGCGCCCACGCGGCCCCCGGCCAGTCCGTTCCCCAGAAGCCGGCGGAAGCCGTCACTTCGGCACCCAGCGCGGTGCCCCAGCAGACCGTCACCCGGATCGCCGACCAGAAGTCCGCGGCCCCGCAGACCAGCACCCGGACCTACTCCGTGAAGGTCGGCGACTATCTCTCGAAGATCGCCGACGAGCAGGAGGTCAGCGGCGGCTGGCAGACCCTGTACGCCGACAACCGCGAGGCCGTGGGCGACGACCCGTCGCTCATCCACCCCGGCCTCAAGCTGACGCTCGGCGGCAAGGCGTCCGGCGGCACCACCGAGAGGACCGGCACGACCGGGACGACCGGCACCACCGAGAAGAGCGAGAAGGCCGAGAAGAGCGAGGAGACCAAGGAGACCCCCGCGACCAAGTCGTCCGGCTCCTCCTCGTCCTCCGGCTCCTCGAACACCCCCGCCCCGGCGTCGTCCTCGGGCGCCAGCCTCCCGGTCGCGGGCGGCGTGGGCACCGCGTACCGCCAGTCCGGCAGCATGTGGTCCAGCGGCTACCACACCGGTGTCGACTTCTCCGTCCCGACCGGCACCTCGCTCAAGGCCGTCGGCGCCGGCACGGTCGTCTCGGCCGGCTGGGGCGGCGCGTACGGCAACCAGGTCGTCATCCGGCTCGCCGACGGCTACTACGCCCAGTACGCCCACCTGTCCTCGCTGTCCGTCTCGGCGGGCCAGTCGGTGAGCGCCGGACAGCAGGTCGGCCTCTCCGGCGCGACCGGCAATGTCACCGGCCCGCACCTGCACTTCGAGATCCGCACCGGGCCGGACTACGGCTCCGATGTCGACCCCCTCGCCTATCTGCGGGGCAAGGGCCTCTCCATCGGCTGAGGCACCCGCCACGCGCACGCTCCGTAGGCCGGACCCCGATCCCCGGGTCCGGCCTACGGAGCGTTCACCACGACCCGGGACCGATGGTGGGGGACCCGACATCTGACGATCCGTCGGACATCCAGGTATTCCGCACTTGACCAAGCCTTGGTCCGTGGCTTATCTCACCGCCCGTCAACCCTTTATTACGGTCGCGTAGCTCACATTCGAAGGGGAATCATGGGGCGATGTGGCAGACGATTCGAAGAATGACACCAGATCAGTGATCGGGTCGTACGTGGCGGTGGGGGACAGCTTCACCGAGGGCGTGGGCGATCCCGGCCCCGACGGGGCACTTGTCGGCTGGGCGGACCGGTTCGCGGTCCTCCTCGCGGACCGGCGCCCGGAAGGCGACTTCGACTACACCAACCTCGCGGTGCGGGGCAGACTGCTGGACCAGGTCGTGACGGACCAGGTGCCGAGAGCCGCGGCCCTCGCGCCCGACCTGATCTCGTTCTGCGCGGGCGGCAACGACATCCTGCGGCCGGGCAGCGACCCGGACGACGTGGCCGAGCGCTTCGAGCGCGCGGTCGCCGTCCTCACCGAGGCGGCCGGCACCGTCCTCGTGACCACCGGCTTCGACCCCCGGGGGGTGCCGCTGCTCAAGCATCTGCGCGGGAAGATCGCGACCTACAACGGACATGTCCGGGCGGTGGCCGACCGGTACGGCTGCCCGGTGCTCGACCTGTGGTCCCTGAAGTCCGTCCAGGACCGCCGGGCCTGGGACGACGACCGGCTGCACCTCTCGGCCGAGGGTCACACCCGGGTGGCCCTGCGGGCGGGTCAGGCGCTCGGCGTGGACCCCCCGGCCGACCCCGAACAGCCCTGGCCCCCACGTCCACCGCGCGGCACCCTGGACGTCCGCCGCGACGATGTCCACTGGGCCCGCGAGTACCTGGTGCCCTGGATCGGGCGCCGCCTGCGCGGCGAGTCCTCCGGCGACCATGTCACCGCCAAGGGCGCGCTGTCCCCGGACGCCATCAGAACGCGCATCGCCTCCGTGGCCTGACCCCTGTCACGTTCTAGGGATGTGGGTGCGGCAGGTCCAGCTCCCGGGCGAGGGCCTCGTCGACCCACCGCTGCGCGCGGGCGCGGGAGACCGCGCCCGCGTACGACGTGAGCTGGACGGCGAGACCGTCGAGCAGCGCCGTCAGCCGCAGCGCGGCGGCCATGGGGTCCGCGCAGCGGAACTCCCCGGCGGCCACCCCCTCCGCGATCACCTCGGCGAGCGCCGACTTCCACTGCCGGTCCAGGTCCCGGGTGACCTCCGCCAGCGCCGGTTCGCGCAGCGCCACCGCCCAGCCCTCGATCCACAGCCGCCAGCCCTTGGCCGGTCCGGTGGGGGCGTACCAGCGCACCGCCGACCGCAACCGGCGCAGGGCGCTGGTCCGGCGGCCGAGCAGCGTGCGCAACTGGGCGAGATCGTCCTGCGCGGCATGGGTGAAGGCGGCGGCCACCAGCTTCTCCTTGGTGGAGAAGTGGTACAGCACGAGCGCGTTGCTCACCCCGAGCGCCGCGGCCACATCGGCGATCCGTACCGCCGCGACCCCGCGTTCCTCGATCTGTCCGACGGCGGCCCGCAACATCTCCTCACGCCGCTCCGCCACGCTCAACCGCACTCTCGCCATGGCGGCCCACCCTATCGCCCGCCCCGACGGCCACGCGGTCCCGCGGGCGGGTGCCCCGCCGGGGGCTGTCAGCGGTACCAGCCGTACCGCTCCGCGATCACCGGCAGCCGTTCCGCGGCGATCGCGTGGGCGGCGGCACGCGGGGTCGTGCCGTCGCGCTCCGCACGGGTCAGCATCAGCTCGACCAGCGCGCGCAGCGAGCGCCGGGTGTGCCGCAGGGCCCCCTCGGCGTCCGGGCCGATGTCCCCGAACAGGGTCCACCACCACCAGGCGTTGGTGCCGGAGTTGACCACGACATCGGGCAGTACGGTGATGCCCCGCGCGGCGAGCAGCTCCTCTGCCGCCGCCGTCACCGGCATGTTGGCCGCCTCCACGATCCAGCGGGCGGTGATCAGGTGCTGGTTCGTGGTGTCGATCGCGTAGGACACGGCGGCGGGCACCAGCACCTCCACCTCGGCGGCCAGCCAGGCGTCCCCCGGCAGTTCACGGTCCCCGGGGCGCAGCGCCGCCCGGTCCACCGTGCCGTACCCGTCCCGGGCCGCGAGCAGCGCCTCCACGTCCAGCCCGGCCGGATGGGCGACCGTGCCCGACACATCGGCGACGGCGGTCACGGCCAGCCCCGCGCGGGCCAGGAACCGGGCGGTGGCCCCGCCCATCGTGCCGAGCCCCTGCACCGCCACGCGCGTACCGGCGTACGGCACCCCGGCGCGGTCCAGTGCCGTGAGGGCCGCCTCGGCGACGCCGCAGCCGCCGACCAGTTCGTCCAGCCCGATGCCGTCCACCCGCACGGCGAAGGCGTCCGCGAGCCGCCGGCGCGCGGCCGGACCGTCGTCCAGGAGCGGGTGCACCGCCTGCACCGAGGACTCCAGCCCCGCCTCCGCCACCGCCCGGTCCACCAGGTCCTGGGTCAGCCCCAGATCCTCCCCGGTGGTCCAGAAGCGCTCGATGTACGGCCGCATCGCCCGCAGATAGCGCACCAGCACCCCATAGGCGTCCGGGGAGCGCGGATCGCAGTCGATACCGCCCTTGGCACCGCCGAGCGGCACATAGCGCGCCCCGGGGTCGTAGTGCAGCGCCTCCTTCATGGTCATGCCACGGGCGAGCCCCGTCACCTCGTCCAGGGTGCACCCCTCGCGCATCCGCAGCCCGCCGCTGGACACCCCCCGCACCAGCCGGTCGACCACCAGATAGCCCACCCGGCCCGTGACATGGTCGGACCAGGTGAGCGACAGCAGAGGGCCGCCGGTGCGGGGGGCTGGCATGGGGGTGCTCTCCTTCGAGGTGCGGCCGTACCGGTGCAGGGTGCCGCGGTGCCGTGCGGTACGGCGTGAGCGGTGACGGTACTGAATGACTGGTCAGTATCGAAGCCGGGGGCGGGCAGCGTCAATCGGCGTTGTCACAGGGGGCGACCATAATGGAGGTCTCAGCGACTCCACCTGGAGGTAATGTGGCCGGTTTCCGTTCCCCGGACTCGGGGCTCCGCGCGCTGCGGCCCGAGGCGTTCGGCGCGGACCCGAGCGGCGAGCGTCTGGCGCGCATCCGCAGATCGCCCCACTTCAGGGACGGTGTCTTCCAGAACCCGGGCGGGGTGGCGCGCACCAGCCCGTCGTCCCTGCTCGGCTTCGCGAAGCAGTACTTCGACGGGGACGCCCGGCGCCGCCGCTCCCCGTCCGCCCCGATCCCGGTGCACCCCACCACCCTCGCCGACCTGGCCCGCCCCCCGGCGTCCGGCCTCCGGCTGACCTGGATGGGCCATTCCAGCGTGCTCGCCGAGATCGACGGCGCCCGGGTGCTCTTCGACCCGGTCTGGGGCGAGCGCTGCTCCCCCTTCCCGTTCGCCGGGCCCAAGCGGCTGCACCCGGCCCCGCTCCCGCTCACGGCGCTGGGCCCGGTCGATGTGATCGTCATCTCCCACGACCACTACGACCATCTGGACCTGCCCACGATCAAGACGCTGGCCGGTACGGACACCGTGTTCGCCGTCCCGCTAGGCGTCGGCGCCCATCTCGAGCACTGGGGCGTGGCCCCGGACCGGCTGCGCGAGCTGGACTGGCACGAGTCGACCGCGATCGCCGGTCTCACCCTCACCGCCACCCCGGCCCGCCACTTCTGCGGACGCGGGCTGCGCAACACCCAGCACACCCTGTGGGCGTCCTGGGCCGTCGCGGGGGAGCGGCACCGCATATTCCACAGCGGCGACACCGGCTACTTCGAGGGCTTCCGGGACATCGGCGCGGCCCACGGCCCGTTCGACGCCACGATGATCCAGCTCGGCGCCTACAGCGAGTTCTGGCCCGACATCCATATGACGCCAAAGGAGGCCCTGCGGGCCCATCTCGACCTCCAGGGCGGCAGCCCCGGCGGGGTGCTGCTGCCCATCCACTGGGGCACCTTCAACCTCGCCGGGCACCCCTGGGCGGAGCCCGCCGAGTGGACCGCCGACGCCGCCGGGGACGCGGGCCAGCGAGCCGCCTTCCCGCACCCCGGCCGCCCCTTCGAACCGGAGGGCGTCCTGCCCACCGAGCGCTGGTGGCGGGCGGTCTCCCCGCGCATCGACAGGCCCTGGCGGGAGCAGACCGGTACCCCGGCGGAGCCGGGGACCACGGCGACGGCCGCCGACGCCGATCCGGGCTCGCCGGGGACTCCCGGTACGGGCACCCGGGGTGGCCTCGATCTGGCCGGGGATCGGTGAGGTAGGGAGCTGAGGGCGGGCGCGGGCCGATGTCAGGGATTCGGCCCGCGCCCCCGGCTTCTCAGCTCCGGTCGGCCGGCGAGCCGGGGTGCGAGGGCCGCGCGGGAGCGGTGCCGGGGCGCACGCGGGGCACGCGGGCTTCCGGCCTGGGCCGGGTCGGGGTCCAGGAGGGGTCGGCCCGGCGGACGGCGGGGTGGCCCACGGGGGCGACCGGGGGGTGGAGGGGGTGGGGCTCAGTGCCCTGGGGTCGGAGCATGGTGTTCATCCTTCGGCCTGGTGGGGGAGGGGCCGGCGGTGGTCTCGAAGGGGTCCGGCACCGCCGCGTGCGGAGCGCCGTGCGTGAGGTTCCCGGCGGCGCCGGGCCGTACGGCGTCCGGGGTCCCGTCGGCCGGTACGCGGTCGTGGGGACCGGTCGCCGATGCGGGGGCGGTGCCTTGAGCCTCGTCCGGCGCCATGGCGGGGGACGCGGGGGGCGCCGGGACGAGGCTTGCCGGAGCCGCCGGGACGGAAGTCGCCGGGATCGACCGGCTCCCCGGTACCGGGACAGCCGGGATCACCGGGACCGGCGTCGCCGCCGGGGCGGCCGAGACAGCCGGGACCGGCGTCGCCGGGGCGGCCGTCGTCAGTTCCGCCCAGACGATCAGACCGGTGCCGTCGGCCGTGGTCCCGATGCCCCATTCGGCGCTCACCGCGGCGACCAGCAGCAGACCGCGCCCGCTCTGGTCGTCGGGGGCCGAGCAGCGGGGCGTGGGCAGGGCGGTACAGCGGTTCTGGTCCTCCACCTCGATCCGCAGCGCCGTCGCGGTCCGGCACAGCCGGTACACCACGTACTCGCTGGCCGAGTGGGTCACCGCGTTGGTCACCAGTTCCGAGGTGACGACGATCGCGTCGTCCTGGATCTCGTCGGCTATGCGCCAGGCGGCCAGCAGGGCCCGGACACGGCGACGGGCCGCGCCGACGGACGCCGGGACGGCCGGGAGGGTGAACGCGTCCGATAAGCGTGCCGCGGCCTCCCCGGCGGGGTGGGACGCGGGGGAGGGGTGATCCCCGGAGGCGAGGCGGTCGGGGCACGGGACCCCAGGGAGTTGACCGCTGAACTCGCCTCCGGGTGGTTCTGGAGCGCGCGTGTGCTCACGCGCGCCGCCGTGCCGGTCGTCATGCGGGCGCCTGCTCGCGGGCACCGCTCTCAGCAAGCCGGACAGGGGCAGTTGTGCCGGCGGGTGGGGGAGGTAGGGCGAAGCCATCGCCGCACGCCTTTCGTCTGCCATGTGCCCGGGGCCGCACCGGAGTCGCACCATGGGCCCGGCCACGCGCGGGTGCGGTGGTCAGCCGCATCCGACGACAGTGGGTCACTGTCCGCCCGGCTCAACTGAGCTGTGGTCCTTGCCGATTGAGCGCGCCGGGACAGTGGGTCCAATGTGTCATCCGGCAACGACCTTTCGCAACCTGCAAGTTGAAAATTGCAAAGAGGCCCGTGCATGCTGAGGGCGGAGGACGGCAGAAGGTGATCGACCCCACGGGTGGCAGAGATCGCGTGAGACGGTTGGCCCTGGAACCCGGAGGCATCAAGGGGGTAAGGCGTGACCGCGGAGACCGACTGGGGCGGCGCTCCCTCCGTCCTGCGCATGATCCTGGGACGGCAACTGGAGGAGCTGCGGGTCCGGGCCGGTCTGACGTTCGAACAGGCCGGTGAGGCGATCGGGGTCAGCCACTCCACGATCCGCCGGATGGAGGCCGCCAAGGTCGCCCGGCTGCGCCTCGCGGACGCCGAGAAACTGCTCCAGGTCTACGGCGTCACGGACCCGCAGGAGATCGACACCTTTCTGAAGTCGGTGCGCGAGGCCAACAAGCGCGGCTGGTGGCACACCTACCGCGATGTCATGCCGGACTGGTTCGCCGCGTACCTCAGCCTGGAGCAGGCCGCGCTCCAGATCCGCGCCTACGAGAACCAGTTCGTGCACGGACTCCTCCAGACCAGGGCCTACGCCCGTGCCCTGCTCGGCGCCGGGAACCCGCACGCCGCCCCGGAGGCCACCGAGCGCCGGGTGGCGCTGCGGATGCGCCGCCAGGAGCTGCTGACCCGGCCGGTGCCGCCGCGGCTGTGGGTGGTGATGGACGAGACCGTGCTGCGCTGGCCGGTCGGCGGCGCGGAGGTGATGCGCGCGCAGATCGACCATCTCATCGAGATGAACCGGCTGCCGCATGTGACGCTCCAGGTCATGCGGTTCGCCAATGGCCCGCACCCGGCGATGCGGGCGGGCGCGTACCACATCTTCCGGTTCCGGGCCCGCGAGCTGCCCGACATCGTCTACCTCAACGGCCTCGTGGGTGCCGTGTATCTGGACAAGAAGGACGACGTCGTGGTGTACCGCGAGGCCCTGGACCGGCTGGGCGCCCAGGCGCCGCCCAGCAGTAGGACGGAGGCCCATCTCGGAGCGATCCGCAAGGAGTTCTAGCGACCCGCAAGGAAGTTCTGGCGACCCGCAAGGAGTTCCGGCGATCAGGAGTTCTCAGGAGTCTTCGAGGAGTTCTATGGAGTCACACGTGCCCCACCAGGAACCCCAGCCACCCGCTCGCCCCAGCCCCAGCCCTCGCCCCCGTCCCCGCCCCCCGGTCCGCAACGGCATGCCCGCCCGCGAGCTGGACGCCACCGGCTGGGCCAAGCCCTGGAGCGACGACGCGGGCGGCGCCTGCGTCGAGGTGATGAAACTGGCCGACGGACGGGTCGCCGTCCGCCAGTCGACCGATCCGGACGGCCCGGCCCTGGTGTTCACTCCGAGGGAGATGTCCCGATTCCTCTGGGGTGTGAAGGCGGGTGACGCCGACTTTCTGCTGTGAACCCGCGGGTTCCCCGGGCGAACCACCGGTTCCCCTGCTGTTATCGCATAGCGCCGGACCCCACTATCGCCGGACCTGGCTCATGTCACCGTCCCGACCCGAAAGGAAGCCCCCGCGTTGCCTGACAACGGATGGCCCGCCGACCGAATCGACACCGAGCACGCGCACTCCGCGCGGATCTACGACTACATCCTGGGCGGCAAGGACTACTACCCCGCCGACCAGGAGGCGGGCGATGCCATGTCCCGGGAGTGGCCCGCGCTCCCCATCCATATGCGGGCCAACCGCGACTGGATGAACCGGGCCGTGCGCTGGCTCGCCGAGGACGCCGGGATGCGCCAGTTCCTGGACATCGGCACCGGCATCCCCACCTCGCCCAATCTGCACGAGATCGCCCAGGCGGTGGCACCCGAGTCCCGGGTCGTCTACGTCGACAACGACCCGATCGTCCTCACCCTCTCCCAGGGCCTGCTGGCCAGCACGCCCGAGGGGCGGACGGCGTACATCGAGGCCGACTTCCGCGACCCCGGCTCCATCCTGGACGCCCCCGAACTGCGCGAGACCCTCGACCTGGACCGGCCGGTGGCGCTCACCGTCATCGCCATCGTCCACTTCATCCTGGACGAGGACGACGCGGTCGCGATCGTGCGCCGGCTGCTGGAGCCGCTGCCGTCCGGGAGCTATCTCGCGATGTCCATCGGCACCGCCGAGTTCGCCCCGGAGGACGTGGCCCGGGTCGCCCGGGAGTACGCGGCCCGGGACATGCCGATGCGGCTGCGGACCATGGACGAGGCGCACGAGTTCTTCGACGGTCTCGACCTGGTCGAGCCCGGCATCGTCCAGGTCCACAAGTGGCACCCCGACGGCACCGGCGAGCAGAACATCCGCGACGCGGACATCGCGATGTACGGGGCGGTCGCCCGCAAGCCCTGACCCCCCTCCCGTCGGTGACGGTGGGTGAGGTTCTGGGGTGGGCGCCCGGAGGTCGGAAACGGTCGCCGGGCGCCCGGAACGATCGATCCCGCCCGGACGGCGGGGGTGGAGGAGCCCGGCGCCCCTCCGCCCCCGCCGTCTCTTCATGACCGCAACCGACCAGCATTGATCGCATCCGCACCGACAGCCCGCCGTACCCCGGCCGACTTATCGGTCTGTCGTACGACGCCTCATACCAGAGCGGGACGCAGGGCGGAGGAGTTTGTCAACTGCCCACCGCACATGATGCATCGGCGACTACTGTGAGTGTCCGTCGGGCGACGAGAAGCCGAACAGCCGATCACCCGGCCCCGCTCTCACGACCGGCACCGCGAGGGCACCCCCGCCCGCCTCGCGCCCCGCGCGCGAGCCACCGGCCCCGACCGACGGACCAGTACGAGGAAACCGATGTCACACCTCCGCGCACCGGCCGCACGCGCAGACCGCCGTGAAGGCGGCCGGCACGGACGGCCGGTCGCCCGCACCACCCCCTCGCTGCCCGAGGCCCCCATACGCCCACAGCTCATGCGGCTCGCGGTCCTGCCCCCGGTCGCGGTCGCCCTCGGCGCCGCCTCCGCCGTCCTCTTCACCGTCCGCACCGCCCGCCTGCCGCTCAGCCCCACCCTGCTCGCCGTGCTGGCCGGAGCCGTCTCGGTGACCGTCGCCGCGGTCGCCATCGCCGCCGTCGCCGCCCGCCGCGCCACCCGCTCCGTCCAGGAACGGGTCGAGGCGCTGCGCCGCGGCGCCACCCGCCGCGAGGCCGAACTCCGCGCCCTGGTCGACACCCTGCGCCGCGGCGAGGAGCCGCCCCGCCGCAAGACCCGCGGCACCCCGCCCGCCGACGCCGACGAGTTCGAACTCCTCGCCGCCGATCTCGCCCGCGCCCACGACGGCGCCCTCGCCTGTGTCGTCCAGGCCGCCCAGCTCTCCAGCCGGACCGGCAGCGAACAGAAACTGGAGGTCTTCGTCAATCTCGCCCGGCGCCTCCAGTCCCTGGTGCACCGCGAGATCGCCATCCTCGACGACCTGGAGAACGAACTGGAGGACCCCGAACTCCTCAAGGGCCTCTTCCAGGTCGACCACCTCGCCACCCGCATCCGCCGCCACGCCGAGAACCTCGCCGTGCTCGGCGGCGCCGTCTCCCGCCGCCAGTGGAGCAACCCGGTCCCCGTGACCGAGGTGCTGCGCTCCGCCATCGCCGAGGTCGAGCAGTACTCCCGGGTCAAACTGGTCCCCCCGGTCGACGGCACCCTGCGCGGCCACGCCGTCGCCGACGTCATCCATCTGCTCGCCGAACTCGTCGAGAACGCCACGCTGTTCTCCGCCCCGCAGACCCAGGTCCTGCTGCGGGCCGGTCTCGTCACCTCCGGGCTCGCCATCGAGGTCGAGGACCGCGGCCTCGGGATGCCCGTCGAGGAGCAGACCAGGATGAACGCCCTGCTGACCGACCCGGACCAGGTCCAGGTCGCCAGCCTGCTCGCCGACGGCCGCATCGGCCTGTTCGTGGTCTCCCAGCTCGCCCGCCGCCACCGCATCACGGTCCGCCTCCAGACCAATATCTACGGCGGTGTCCAGGCCGTCCTCGTCGTCCCCGAGGCCCTCCTCGGCACCCCGCCCCCGACCATGGACCAGACCGGCACCGGCACCGGCGCCCTGCCGGTCGCGCACCACGCCGGGTACGGGACGGCGGGCGCCCTCACCGGGCCCTACGGCGGCGCCGGGTACCCGGCCGGGACGTACGACACGGGGGGCGTGCCGGTCGCGTACGGCACCGTGAGCCCACCGGCCGACGGGGTCTTCGCGGCACAGGGCACCGGGAGCGGTCCCCACCCCGGGGCCGAGCCCCTGCCCGTACGGGGCGCCCACGACGAGTGGCCCGGGGAACGGTCCGCGATGGTCCCCGCCCCCGGCACCCCCGGCACCCCCGACGCCCCCAGCACCCCCGGTATCCCCTCCGCCGAACGGTCGTTCCTGGAGGAACACGCCACCACCCCCCTGACCCCCCGCTCCGGCGCCGTGCCCGGCACCACCGGCCGCCCCCGCCTGCCCCGGCGCCACGCCCAGCACCACCTGGCGCCCCAACTGCGCGAACGCCCCGCAGGCCGCGCGGAGCCCGGCACCGACGAGGGCCACGACCCCGGGCTGATGGCCGCCTACCAGCGCGGTGTCAGCCTCGCCGAGGCCCGCTACGGCCCCGACCCGGACCCCGTCCCGCCGAACCTCCCGCCGGACCCGTCCCCCGGCCTCCCGCCGAACCTCCCGCCGGACCTCCCGGCGCCGCGCCCGGCCCTGCTGCCGTCCCGCACCGCCGCGCACCACACCCACCACCCCACCCACCACCACACCGTCCGGCACGACGGGAGCGCTCCCGCCGGATGAGAACCCCCCGCCCCACCACCCCCGTCATCCCCACCGCTCCCGCAGACCTTCGTACCCCAAGGAGTCGATCCACCATGGCGAGCGATGCGCACACCGGCCACGCATCCGATCTCGACTGGCTGATGAGCGGCCTCGTGCAGCGCGTACCGCACACCAGCAGCGCCGTCCTCCTCTCCAGCGACGGACTGGTCAAGTCGGTGCACGGCCTCGACCCCGACAGCGCCGACCACATGGCGGCCCTGGCCTCCGGGCTCTACTCGCTCGGCCGCAGCGCCGGTGTCCGCTTCGGCGACAGCGGCGACGTCCGCCAGGTCGTGGTCGAACTCGACGCGATGCTGCTCTTCGTCACCAAGGCCGGATCGGGCACCTGCCTCGCCGTCCTGGCGGGCCGGGACGCCGACGCCGCGGTGCTCGGCTACGAGATGGCCATGCTGGTCAAGAGCGTCCGCCCCTATCTGGTCACCGCGCCCCGCCAGCACGCGGTCGAACCCACGGCGATGAGGTCCTGAGCGTGGTGGCGGCCGGCGACGGGCCCTGGCTCGACGAGGCGGCGGGACGGCTGGTGCGGCCGTTCACCGTCAGCAACGGCCGCACCCGTCCGACCGTCGCACTCGATCTGATGTCACAGGTGATGGCCACCGGGGCGACCCCCCTCGGCTATCTCGGTCCGGAGCACGCACAGGCGCTCGCCCTGTGCCGGGCACCCGTCCCCGTCGCCGAGGTGGCAGCCCACCTGAAGCTGCCGGCGGTGGTCACCAAGGTGCTGCTGTCCGACCTAGTCGACTGCGGGGTGCTCACGACCAGGCCCCCCGCGTTCCACCACAACCCCACAGACCGGGCTCTTCTGGAGGCAGTGCTCGATGGACTACGACGACAGCTCTGACCACGACGACCGGCGCCCCGCCGACCCCACCCCCACCCCCACCCCCACCCTCAATCCCACCCCTACCCTCAACCCCGTCCCCACGCTCACCCCCGTCCCCGCCTACGACGCCCGCTCCCACGACCCCGGCCCGCGCGTCCCGCGCAGCCGCCGCGACCCCGGCCACGACGGGCGCGGCGGGGACGGCGACCCCTTCCCCACCGCGCTGAAGATCCTGATCGCGGGCGGCTTCGGCGTCGGCAAGACCACCTTCGTCGGCGCGGTCAGCGAGATCGCCCCGCTCAGCACCGAGGAACTGCTCACCACGGTCAGCGCGGCCACCGACAGCCTCGACGGCGTCGAGAACAAGGTCGAGACCACCGTCGCCATGGACTTCGGCCGGATCACCCTCGACCCCCGGCACGTCCTGTACCTGTTCGGCACCCCCGGACAGCAACGGTTCTGGTTCATGTGGGACGAGCTGTCCGAGGGCGCCCTCGGCGCGGTCGTACTGGCCGACACCCGGCGCCTCGCCGAGTGCTTCGCCGCCATCGACTTCTTCGAGGAACGCGGCCTCGGCTTCATCGTCGCCGTCAACGAGTTCGACGGCGGTCACCGCTACGAGCCCGACGAGGTGCGTGCCGCGCTCGACCTGGACCCGAGGATCCCCGTCGTGCGCTGCGACGCCCGGATCTCCGCGTCCGGGGTGGAGACCCTGCTCACCCTCGTACGGCATCTGATCGAGCACGCCCCGGCTCCCGCGCCGAGCCATGGCGTGCCCCGGTGACCGCCGTCCCGCCGCCCGCCCCGGCCCACCCATCGGAGCCGCCCATGCCCAGCGTCCACCGCGCGGGAGCCGTGCGATGAGCTACGACCCGCCGCGCCCGGCCGGTCGGCTGCTGCTCACACCCGAGGACAAGGAGGCCCCGGCCCGCGCCCGCCGACTGCGCGGGCTGGGCTTCGGCACCCGTCCGGAACCCGCCCTCGACGCCTTCGCGACCGGCCTCGCCGACCATGTGGGGGTGCCCTACGCGATGGTCAACTTCCTCTGCGAACAGGGACAGTTCTTTGTCGGGCTGCATGTGGTGGACCCCGTGCCGGTGGTCCGGGAGGACGGCACCCGGCCCGAGATCGGCCGCTTCCAGCCGCGCGACCACGGCTACTGCCCGCATGTGGTGGCGCGGCGCCGGGCCCTGGCCCTGGACGACGTCCGCGACTTCCCGCGGTTCGCGGGCAACGCGGTCGTCGACGCGTACGGCGTCCGGTCGTATCTGGGCGCGCCGATGATCGACGCCTCGGGGATGGTCCTGGGCACGGTCTCCGTCGCCGACATCGACCCCCGCCCCTGGGGCCGACCCGGTCTGGAGACCATGAAGGCCGCCGCCGCGGAACTCACCGCACGGCTGGAGCGCCGGGAGACGGGCGGGTTCCCGGCGCTGTGACGCCGCGGGTCAGGTCACCAGCCCCGCCAGACGTTGTCGAACGCCGCGCTCTCGATGGCCCGGCGCTGCCGGACCGCCTCCAGCTCCATCACCGCGTCACCGACACCGGCCAGTACGGCGATGACGGTGTCGTCGGTGATGCCCCCGGCGTCGTCGCCGTCCCCGGCACCTCCGCCGCCGTCGGTGTCCTCGGTGCCCTCGGGCTTCCCGGCGTCCCCGGCGTCCCCGGTGTTCTCGTCCGTGTCCTCACCGGTGCCCTCGCCCTCCTCGGGGTCCTCCAGGATCCCGGCGGAGACGGCCAGCGCCGTGAACACCGGGTCGCCCGAGGTGAGGCGCTCATGGGCGCGGACCCGCTCCGGGGAGTCCAGCAGCGTCGTCCGGGGGGAGCGCACCGGAAGCCTCCGTCCGCCCCTTCGGGTGGCCAGTCCCGCCCGCTCCAGATCGGCCGTGTAGGCCGCCGCCAGCTCCCGGCCCCGCCGCCACAGCCAGTCCTCCACCGACTCGTACGGCTGCTCCCGTACGACCAGGCCCGCGGCCTCGTCCAGCAGGGGGTCGCCCGTCGAGGTCGTCGTGCCGGGGACGATGTCGTCGCCGGCCAGGGAGAGCGCGCCCGCCTCGGAGAGGTCGAGGAGTTCGGCACCGGCCAGCGCGAGCGACAGATCGCCCTGGGCCGGGCCGTGGTCGGGTGCCGCGTCCAGGGCGGCGATGGCGAGGTCCCGGGCGGTGTTCATGAGCGGCTCCTGGTCGGTCGGCCGGACGCGCCACCGGCCTGGGCGGCCGGTGATCTCCCCACGATTCTCGCCGCCGGACCGGACCTGTGGGGCGCACCGCGCAGATGAGGGTGTTCCCGCTCGCGGTCAGGGGGAGCCGTCGGCGCGGCCCGGGTCGCTGGGGTGCGGTGCGAGCGGGGTGACGGTGACCGTCATCCAGGGCCGCAGCGGCAGGGTGTCCAGCACCTTGGCGTGCAGCTCCGCCTCGTCGTCGGCGCACCAGATGCCGACGCTGCTGCGGCGTTCGCCCTCGGGGCGCCACAGCCGCCACAGATGACCGGCGGCGGCCAGCTCCTCGGCGTGCTCCGCCTCGGCGGCGCGGCGCGCGGCGACCTCCTCGGGCGGGGTGCCCTCGGGCACGGTCGTGGTGATCCGTACCAGGAACTCACGCATCTCGGCTCTCCCGTTCTCGCGGCTCACGCGTTCCGGCGCGGACCGTCCCCGCCGCCGGAGGCCGAGCCTCGCAGGGGCAGCGGCGCGGCGCACCCGGGAGTGGGCCGGGTGCCGTAGTGCGGGCGGCTGCGCCGGAGGGCGGGGCCCGGCGCGGGGGTCGGGTGCGGTGCGGGTCTGTAGGAAAGCTGCGGCACCGGTTAAGAAATCCTCGATGGACCGGGGGGCTCCGGTACGGCAGATTGCTCCGGGAATCCCCCCTTCCCCCGTGTCCGGGCCGCTTCGGCGTGCCTCGGCCCGGGGACTCGCCCCCCCCGTACCGCCCCCGTAACCCCCCGTACCCCATCCGTACCACCCCGGTACCCCCGAACCCCTGGAGCCGTCCGTGAAGGCGCTGGTCAAGGAGAAGGCCGAGCCCGGTCTGTGGCTCGCGGACGTGCCCGAGCCGGTCATCGGGCCCGGCGATGTCCTCATCAAGGTGCTGCGCACCGGCATCTGCGGCACCGATCTGCACATCCGCTCCTGGGACGGCTGGGCCCGGCAGGCGATCCGCACGCCCCTGGTCGTCGGCCACGAGTTCGTCGGCGAGGCCGTCGCCATCGGCCGGGACGTCACCGAGGTCGCGGTGGGCGACCGGGTCAGCGGCGAGGGCCATCTGGTGTGCGGCAAGTGCCGCAACTGCCAGGCCGGGCGGCGCCATCTGTGCCGGGCCACCGTCGGACTGGGCGTCGGCCGCGACGGTGCCTTCGCCGAGTATGTGGCCCTGCCCGCCGGGAACGTCTGGGTGCACCGCGTCCCGGTCGACCTCGATGTGGCCGCCCTCTTCGACCCGTTCGGCAACGCCGTGCACACCGCGCTGTCGTTCCCGCTGGTCGGCGAGGACGTGCTGATCACCGGCGCCGGACCGATCGGCCTCATGGCCGCCGCCGTGGCCCGGCACGCGGGCGCCCGGCATGTGATGATCACCGATGTGAGCGAGGAACGGCTCGACCTGGCCCGGAAGATCGGGGTCAGCCTGGCGCTCAACGCCGCCCGGGAACCCATCGCCGAGGGACAGCGCGCCCTGGGCCTGCGCGAGGGCTTCGACATCGGCCTGGAGATGTCCGGCCGCCCCGAGGCCCTGCGCGACATGCTCGCCAACATGACCCACGGCGGCCGGATCGCCATGCTGGGGCTGCCCGCCGAGGAGTTCCCCGTCGACTGGGCCCGGATCGTCACCTCGATGATCACCCTCAAAGGCATCTACGGCCGCGAGATGTTCGAGACCTGGTACGCGATGTCGGTCCTGCTCGAAGGCGGCCTCGACCTCGCCCCCGTGATCACCGGCCGCTACGGCTACCGCGACCACGAGGCGGCCTTCGCGGACGCGGCGAGCGGCAGGGGCGGCAAGGTCATCCTGGACTGGACCGCGTAAACCCCTCCTGGACCGCGTAGACCTCTCCTGGGCCGCGCGAGCCCTCCTGGACCGCGCAAGCCCCCCCCATCCCGCCCGCTTCCTCGCACCCTCTCTCGCCTCCTCCCTCCTCCCTCCTCCCTCCTCCCCTCTGGCCCTCTGGAGCCCTCTGATGTTCGACTCCGTGCGTGACGATGTGCGCGCCACCCTCGACGAGATCCGGGCCGCCGGACTGCACAAGCCCGAGCGGGTCCTCGGCACCCCGCAGTCCGCGACCGTCACGGTCACCGCGGGCGGGCGCCCCGGCGAGGTCCTCAACTTCTGCGCCAACAACTACCTCGGGCTCGCCGACCACCCCGAGGTCGTCGCCGCCGCGCACGAGGCCCTGGACCGCTGGGGCTACGGCATGGCCTCCGTCCGCTTCATCTGCGGGACGCAGGAGGTGCACAAGGAGCTGGAGGCCCGGCTGTCGGCCTTCCTCGGCCAGGAGGACACGATCCTGTACTCCTCCTGCTTCGACGCCAACGGCGGTGTCTTCGAGACCCTCCTCGGCCCCGAGGACGCGGTGATCTCCGACGCCCTCAACCACGCCTCCATCATCGACGGCATCCGCCTCTCCAAGGCCCGCCGCCTGCGCTACGCCAACCGGGACATGGCCGAGCTGGAGACCCGCCTCAAGGAGGCCGCCGACGCCCGCAGGCGGCTGATCGTCACCGATGGCGTCTTCTCCATGGACGGCTACCTCGCCCCCCTCGCCGAGATCTGCGACCTCGCCGACCGGTACGGGGCCATGGTCATGGTCGACGACTCCCACGCCGTCGGCTTCGTCGGCCCCGGCGGGCGCGGCACCCCCGAACTCCACGGCGTCATGGACCGCGTCGACATCCTCACCGGCACCCTCGGCAAGGCCCTCGGCGGCGCCTCCGGCGGCTATGTCGCCGCCCGCGCCGAGATCGTCGCCCTGCTGCGCCAGCGCTCCCGCCCCTATCTGTTCTCCAACACCCTCGCGCCGGTCATCGCCGCCGCCTCCCTCAAGGTCCTCGACCTGCTGGAGTCCGCCGATGACCTGCGCGAGCGGCTCGCCGCGAACACCGCGCTGTTCCGGGACCGGATGACCGCGGAGGGCTTCGACATCCTGCCCGGCGACCACGCCATCGCGCCCGTGATGATCGGCGACGCCGCCGAGGCGGCCCGGATGGCCGAACTCCTCCTGGAACGCGGGGTGTACGTGATCGGCTTCTCCTACCCGGTCGTCCCCCAGGGCCGGGCCCGGATCCGAGTCCAGCTCTCCGCCGCGCACAGCACCGAGGACGTACGGCGGGCGGTGGACGCGTTCGTCGCGGCGCGGGCGGAACTGGCGGGCTGACCAGCGCCGATCCCTGTCGGCACCCCGGGGATAATGGGCGCATGATCGAGGCACGGCGGCTCCACATCCTCCGTGCGGTGGCCGACCACCGCACGGTCACCGCGGCTGCCGCCGCGCTCTACCTCACCCCCTCCGCGGTCTCCCAGCAGCTCACCGCCCTGGAGCAGGAGACCGGCCACCGCCTGGTCGAGCGCGGCGCCAAAGGCGTACGGCTCACCCCGGCCGGGGAGATCCTCCTCGGCCACACCCACGCCGTGCTGGCCCAGTTGGAGCGGGCCGAGGCGGAACTCGCCGCCTACGGCTCGGGCGCGGCGGGCGCGGTGACCGTCGCCTCCTTCGCGACCGGGATCGCCCTGGTCGTCGCCCCCGCCGTGGCCCGGCTCGCCGGGACCGCGCCCGGCATCCGGATCCGTGTCCGGGACGCCGAGGGGGACGCCAGCCTCGCGATGGTCCTCGACCGGCAGATCGATGTGGCGGTGGCCGTCGAGTACCGGGGCGCGCCGCCCGCCGACGATCCCCGGCTGACCCACGTCCCGCTGTACGCCGAGCCGTTCGACGCGGTCGTGCCGGTCGGCCACCGGCTCGCGGGCGCCGCCGTGGTGCCGCTGGCCGAACTGGCCAAGGACCCCTGGATCGGCCCCTACCCGGGCAATCCCTGCCATGACGTGGTGGTCCTGGCCTGCGAGAACGCCGGGTTCCAGCCCCGCCTGGAACACTCCTCCGACGACTTCCGCGCGGTGGTCGCCCTCGCCTCGGCCGCCGTCGGTGTCGCCCTCGTCCCGCGCTCCGCGCTGCGCGGTATGGATCTCACCGGGGTGGTGGTCCGCCCGGTCGACCAGGTGGCCCCGACCCGCCGGGTCTTCGCGGCCGTCCGCCGCGGCGCCGAGGAACACCCGCTGATCCGCCCGGTCCTGGCGGCACTGGGGGAAGCGGCACCGGTATGAGGCCCCCAGGGGCCTCGATATCTCGAATATGGGACAAGGGTGAGATAGCCTCTCACTCATGAGAGAGTATGACCTTGTCGACGCCCGGCTCGCCGCGCGTCTCGCCGCGCTCCGGGCCGAGCACGGCTGGTCCCTGGACGATCTGGCGGAGCGCACCGGAGTGAGCCGCTCCACCCTCTCCCGCGCCGAACGCGCCGAGATCAGCCCCACCGCCGCCACCCTCAACCGGCTGTGCCATGTCTACGGCCGGACCATGTCCCGGCTGCTCGGCGAGGTCGAGGGCGAGCCCGCGCCCCTGCTGCGCGCCGCCGAGCAGCCCCGCTGGGAGGACCGCGCCTCCGGCTTCGTCCGGCGGTCCGTGTCGCCGCCGCACCCGGGGCTGCGCGGCGAACTGGTCGAGGGCAGGCTCACCGCGGGCGCCGATCTCGCCTACGACCGGCCGCCCGTGCCCGGCCTGGAACAGCACCTCTGGGTCCTGGAAGGCACCCTGGACGTCACCGCGGGCGACACGGAGCACCGGCTGGAAGAGGGGGACTGCCTGCGGCTGCGTGTCTGGGGGGCCACCCGCTTCCGCTGCCCGGGACCGGAGGCCGTCCGCTATCTGCTGGCGGTGGTGCTGCCGTGACGATCCTGCGCGCCGACGCGGCCCAACTGGACGCCCTCGCGGACGGGCTGGCGGACCTGCTGGTGGACACCGTCGACGGCGGCGCCTCCGTCGGCTTTCTCGCGCCGCTGGACCGCGGCGAGGCCCTCGCCTGGTGGCGGGAGCGGGCCGAGGGGGTGCGGCAGGGGCGGCAGGCGGTCTGGATCGCCCTGCGGGACGGCCGGCCGGCCGGGACCGTCGGCCTCGCCTTCGCCGACCGGCCCAACAGCCGCCACCGGGCCGAACTGGTCAAGCTGATGGTGCACCGGGACGCGCGCGGGCAGGGCCTCGGGCGCCTGCTGCTGACCACCGCCGAGGAGGCCGCCGCCGCCTCCGGCATCACCCTCCTCCACCTCGACACCGAGACCGGCAGCGGCGCCGAGCGGCTGTACGGGGCGGCGGGCTGGACCAGGATCGGCGCGATCCCGGACTACGCGGCCGACCCCGCCGGGGTACTGCGGCCGACCTCGCTCTACTACAAGCGGCCCCTGGCCCACCACGAAGCGGGCTGACCTGTCCCGGCCTCCTCTCTGACCCCTCCCTGCCCCTTCCCACCAGGTGATTGTCAGTGGCAGCCGCTACCGTGCCTGACATGCCGGATGCCGAAGACGTACGCCGAATCGCCCTGTCGCTGCCGGACACCACGGAGAAGATCGCCTGGAGCATGCCCACCTTCCGCGTCGCGGAGAAGATGTTCGCCACCCTGCCCGAGGACGAGACCTCGATCGCCGTGCGCTGCCCCAAGGAGGAGCGCGACGAACTGGTGCTCGCCGAGCCGGAGAAGTTCTGGATCGCCGGGCACGAGGCGCAGTTCGCCTGGGTGCGGGTCCGGCTCGCGGCGCTGGAGGACGAGGCGGAGCTGCGGGACATCCTCGCCGACTCCTGGCGCCAGGCCGCCCCGTCCCGACTGCTCGACGCCCACCCCCGGTTGGGGACGTCCGCAGGGGGATGAAAACTCCCGGGTGCGTTGTCAGTGGCACGTGACATCATCCGCAGGACAGGGGTGGAACACAGCGCAGCAGAACAAGGGAAAACGGACGGGGAGGGTACGGACGCATGCCGGGGATGTCATCGCGGCCGGTGGGGGAGGGTCCCTCGGGGGCGGCGGAGAAGCCGGGTGGGGCAGGGAGCGGGGCACGGGGCGGGGAGCAGCCCGCCCCCCGCGTCTGGTCGCGGGACTTCGGGCTGTTCTTCGTCGCCCGCGCGGTCGCCCGGCTCGGGGACACCATGCTGCCGGTGGCGCTCGCCGCCGGACTGCTCCAGCACGGGTACGGCGCGGGGGCGGTGGGCCTCGCGATGGCGTCGACGGCCGCCTCCTTCGCGGGGCTGGTCGTCTTCGGCGGGGTCATCGCGGACCGGTTCGGCACCCGCGGGCTGATGATCGGCGCCGATCTGGTGCGGCTGGTCGCCCAGGCCGTGACGGCGGTGCTGTTCTTCTCCGGGCGGGTCGTGCTCTGGGAGATCTGCGTCATCGGCGTGGTCAACGGCATGGCGGGCGCGGTCTTCCAGCCCGGCGTGGCCAGCACGGTCCTGCGGCTGTCCCGTGACGCCCAGGGAGCCAACGGCGCGATACGCATCGCCGAGTCCGCCGCCCAGTTGGCCGGACCGGCCGCCGCGGGCATCCTGGTCGGACTGACCGACCCCGGCGGCGTGTTCGTCGCCCACGCCGCCACCTACGCCATCAGCGCCCTGTGCCTGCTGCTGCTCCGGCTGCCGCCCCCGACGTACGGCACGGGCCACGGCAAGGGCGCTCCTGCCAGGGGGACGGCCCGCTCGACCTTCACGGCCGATCTGGTCGAGGGCTGGCGCGAGTTCCGTTCCAGAACCTGGCTCTGGGGGGTCATCCTCGTCTGGTGCCTCTACATGATCGCCGTCTGGGGCCCCACCACCCCCCTGGTCGCCACCGAGGTGGTCGGCGAACACGGCGCCGGAGCGTACGGCCTGGTCAACTCCGCGCTCGGCGCCGGAACGGTCGTCGGCGGGCTGCTCGCCCTGCGCATCAGACCCCGCCGGATGCTCCGCGCGGGCGCGATCAGCCTCCTCGGCTTCGCCGGGTTCCCGGCGACGGTCGGGCTCGGGATGGACGTCCCGGCCATGGCGGCGGGCGCGGCGGTGGCCGGGGCGGGGATGGCGTTCTGGGGTGTCATGTGGGCGACCAGCGTCCAGACCCAGGTCCAGCCCGATGTCCTCAACCGCATCCACGCCTACGACGTGGCGGGCTCCCTCGCGATGATGCCGGTCGGCCAGGCTCTCGCCGGCCCGGCCGCCGCCGCGCTCGGCGCCGGAGGTGTCCTCATGGTCGCCGCCGTGACCAGCGTCTTCGTGGTCGTCGCCCTGCTCGCGATCCCGGCGGTCCGCAACCTCGTCCGGGTGGACGCGGCCCCGGTGGGCGCGGGCGGCACGGCGAGACCGGAGGAGCCCGGGCCGGGCGCGAACCGGGATGTGGGGAGCGGCTGCGAGGCCAAGTGAGCGGGCACACCGGGCGGGCGCCCGGCGTCAGACGGTGACCGGTACCCGCGCCCCCGCCAGGAACCGGCTGATCCGCTCCCGCAGCGCCCCGGCGTCCAGCCCGTGCGCGGCCACATGCTCCTCGACCGTGCCGTAGCGCCGCAGCTCCCGTCGGCCGACCCCCAGTCCCAGCACCCGGTGCGGTACGTCGGACAGGGCGTCGTTCACGAAGCCGGTCGAGGTCCCCGCGAGATACGGCTCGACCAGCACGACCTCCGCCCCCGCCCGCTCGGTCGCGGCCCGCAGCGCCGCCGTGTCGAAGGGCCGCACGGTCGTGGCGTACAGGACCGTGACATCCAGCCCCTCGGTCGCGGCGAGGGTGGCGTCCAGGGTCGGCCCGACCGCCAGAACCACCCCTGAGCGGCCCTCACGAACGGTGTGGAAACGTTCCCCGTCGACGGGGAACGCCCCGGCGTTCGACTGGAGCGACAGCCGGACGTACACCTTGTCGTCGCCCGCGGCGACCGCGTGCCGCAGCAGCGTCTCGGCCTCGTCGGGATGCCCGGGGACGTGCACGGTCCAGTCGTCCAGCGTGTCCAGGACGGCGACATCGCCCGGCGCCATATGGGTGTAGCCGCCCGCCGGCCAGTCGAAGGACGCGGCGGCGCTCACCAGCACCGCGCCGACCCCCTGGTGACCGAGGTCCAGCTTGATCTGCTCGAAGGGCCGCTCCACCAGAAAGCTGGCGAAGGTGTGCAGCACCGGCCGCATCCCGGTGAGCGCGAGCCCGGCCCCGGCGCCGATCAGCAACTGCTCACGGATCCCGACATTGATCAGCCGGTCCGGATGCCGCCGCCGTACCTCCTCGTCGAACGCGGCGACGCCAATCTCGGCGAGCACCACCGCGAGCCGGGGATCCTCGTCCAGCAGCCGGGTCATGGTGGGGGCGAACCGGTCACGCATGGTGTCCATGGGGTACTGCCTTTCAGAAGGTCGAGCAGAGTGGGGGGCGTCAGGGGGCCTTCGGCTCGACGCGGGCGACGACGACATGCGGGCGGCCCGGGTGCGGCGCGGTGAAGGCGTCGTACAGCGCCCGGTGATCGCGGCCGTCGACGGTGAGGGTGGACCAGCCGGCCGCCTCGAAGCGGGCCGCGATACCGCCGGGGCGGGCATGGGTGGCGGAGGAGTTGTCGACCACGACGGTGTGCAGCCGGTCCAGTCCGGCGGGCCCGGCGTAGGCGATGGCCTCGTGGTTGCTGCCCTCGTCCAGTTCGGCGTCCCCGACCAGGACCCACACCGCCGGTCCGCCCCGCCCCTGGGCGCGCAGCCCCAGCGCGGTACCCACGGCGATCGGCAGCCCGTGCCCCAGCGAACCGCTGCCGATCTCCACCCCCGGCACCAGAGTGCGGTCGGGGTGGTGGCCGAGCGGGGAGTCGTAGGAGCCGAAGCCGTCCAGCCAGCCGGCCGGGACGAACCCCTTGGCGGCGAGGACCGCGTAGTAGGCCATCGGGCCGTGGCCCTTGGACAGCAGGAAACGGTCCCGTTCCGGGTCCTCGGGCCGCCGCGGGTCGATCCGCAGCACCCGGTCGTACAGCACCCACAGCACGTCAAGGGTGGAGGTCGCGGCGGGGCCGTGCTTCTCGTCGCCGGTCATCCGGCTCATCAGCGCGGGCAGCCCGTCGTAGTCGTACGGGCGCTGCCGGGGGTCCGTGATCGTCATACGGACGATCGTGCAACCTCAACCGAAGTTCAGGTCAAGGAAACGCGTGCGCGACCACCCGGCGGAGTGCGGTATGGTTTCTGTGCGCGTTCGGCCAGGGAAAAACCCAGGTCAGACGGCATCGGGACGTGGCGCAGCTTGGTAGCGCACTTGACTGGGGGTCAAGGGGTCGCAGGTTCAAATCCTGTCGTCCCGACTGGAGACAGTCGCAGGTCAGGGCCGGTTTCGGAGAAATCCGAAACCGGCCCTGACGCGTTTCCGGGGGCTGAGGGCTGAGGGCCGGGCGTTGCACCCGTGCTCCGCCCCGCCCCGTGCCGGGGCGCCTCAGCGCACCCGGGCCCCCGGCGTCCACCGCTCCCGCAGCGCCTCCCGGTCCACCCTCCGGCCCGCGAAGTAGACCGCCGAGATGGCGCGGGTGGCGGTGATGTCGGTCAGCGGGTCGGCGTCCAGGATCAGCAGGTCGGCCCGCTTGCCCGGGGCGAGTGTGCCCCGGTCGGGCAGGCCGAGGACCTCGGCGGGGAGCTGCGTCGCCGAGCGGATCGCCCGGAGCGCGGGCATCCCCGCCCGGACCATGGACTCCAGCTCCCGGTGCTCCGCGACACCGAAGAACTGGGTGCGGGCGCCCGTGTCCGCCGACAGCAGCACCCGGACACCGCTCTCCACGTACCGGCGCAGCCCGTCCTCCAGGATCGCGTACCCCGCCCTCGCGGCGGCTGCCTCCTCGGCGGTGAGCGCCGCGACACGGGCCCGGGTGTCGGCCCGCGCCGCCTCGGACACCGTCGCGGTCAGCGCGGGCTCGTCCAGCCAGCCGCTGTCGTCGTACGCGGTGCGCTGGATGCCCATCGAGGTGAACGCGAAGACGGTGTCCCGCTGGAGGAGTTCGAGGAGTTCGGGGTCGGGGCCGGGGGAGCGGACCATGTGCGCGATGCCGTCCGCCCCGGCGCGCAGCACCCCCTTGGCGTCCGCCAGCTCGAAGATGTGCGCGATGGCCAGGAAGCCCAGGTCATGGGCCTCCCCGATGATCGCCCCGTACACCTCGGGCGTCAGTTTGGCGCGGGTTCCCCGGCGGTCGTCCACCCAGAACTTGATGGCGTCGGGGCGCTTGCGGGCCAGCGCGCGGACCGTGGCACGGGCCTGCGCGGGGTCGGACACCTCGTGCACGACGTCCGTCGCGAAGTAGGGGCCGCCGTTGATCCGGCCGGGCGTCGGGGCCACCAGACCCGTGCCCGCCGTGAACAGCAGGGGCAGCTCAGGGTCGTCCAGGGCACCGGAGCGCTGCTCGTCGCGCAGGGTGATCTCGGTGTCGTCGCGGTCGGTGCCCAGGGACTGGACGACACCGACCCCGTAGTACGCCAGTCGGCGCAGGTGGTCCAGGACGTTCGCCCGGGAGTAGTGGTCGCGGGTGACCGTGGCGTCGCGGAGATAGCCGAGGTGGGCGTGCGGATTGATGAGGGTGGGCATGACGGTCCGGCCGCCGAGGTCGACGGTGCCGGTTCCCGGGGGGACGGGGACGGCCGCGCGGGGGCCGATGCCGGTGATCAGGCCGTCCGTGTCCACGAGAACGGCCGCGTCCTCGATGACCGTACGGCCGTCGCCGGTGATGACCCGGGCGTGGTGGAAGAGGGTGGGAGGCACGGGTGGGGCTGTCTTTCTCGGGTGGGGAGGGGGAACTCTGGGGTCCCGGGTCCCGGGTGCTGGTTCCCGGTTCCCGGTTCCCGGTTCCTGGGTCCTGGGTCCTGGGTCAGTCCAGGAGGCCGTATCTCCGGGCCTCCTCCCGCGCCCGCTCGATGCCCAGGAACTCATCGAAGTCCGGCATCGTGCCCAGGTCCGGTTCGATCGGGACGGTCGACCCCTCGCGCGCCAGTGTCCGGAACGCGCGCCGCATCGCCCGCGCCGCCGCGAACGGGCCGAGCGCCCGGTACAGCACCACATCCGCGCCCCACGCCCCGACCTCCGCCGCCGAACGCCCGGGGAAGTCCACCGTGTAGACCGGCACCTTCGCCTCCGCCCTCAGCAGCCGCCAGTGCTCCTCGTCCAGCCGCCCGGCGATGAACACCCCGTCCGCGCCCGCCTCCTGATACGCCAGCATCCGCTCGACCGCCGCCGCAGGACCCTCGGCGGAGGCCGCACCGCGCTTGGCCGCGTCGGTCCGGCCGATGATCAGGAAGTCCTCGGACACCCGGGCGTCCACCGCCGCCCTGATCCGGTCGCACGTCCCGCGGACGCTCTCCAGCACCGGGTCCGCCATGAGGTGCTTGCCGAACACATGGTCCTCGATGTGCGTGGCCGCGGCCCCCGCCCGCTCCAGCACCCGCACCGCGTGCGCGACATGCAGCGGATTGCCCCAGCCGCCCTCGCCGTCCACGATGATCGGCACCCCCAGGAGCGGGCCCAGCCTGCGCACCTGGTCGGCCATGTCCTCCAGGCCGATGTACCCGATGTCCGGCAGACCGTACTGAGCGGCTCCGGTGGCGTAACTGCCCACATAGGCCGCCCGGAAGCCGGCCTCGCGGACGAGGAGGGCGGAGATGCCGTCGTGGACGCCGGGTACGACGAGGGGGTGGTGGGACCGGATCTCCTGGTGGAGTGACATGGTCAGGGGGCGCCTTTCGGGGAGGGATGGCGGTCAGTTCGCGGGGGACGGGGTGGGTGCGGGCGCCGGGTACCAGGGGATGACCTCGCCGTCGCGCAGCAGTTCGCCGTAGTGGTCGGGGCGGGTGGGCTGGAGGACCAGGTCCAGCAGGGGTTCGGCCGCCTCCTCCGGGGTCGGGGCGTCGCTGACGTCCCACCACTCCCGCGAGGTCGGGGTGTTCATCATCCCGGGGCACACCGAGGCGAGCAGCACAGCACGCGACAGATCCGACGCACGCCGCTGCCGCGCCAGCGTCCGTACGGCCGCGACCTGCCCGATCTTGGAGGGGATGTTGACGAACGCCGGCCACGGTCCGCTGAACGCGCTGCCGTCGCGCACCGCGTCCCGCCAGTCGGCGACCGCCCGGTCCACCTCGTCCAGCGTCTGCGGGGCGTCGAACCGGTTGTGCAGCACCGGCGCGAGATACGACAGCGAGCCCAGCGCGCTCGCCACCACGATCAGCCGCCCGCCGTCCCGCAGCCGGGGAGCGAACGCGCGCAGCACGAGCGTCGTCCCGAAGTTGTTGACCTCGGCGTACGGGGCGACGATCGCGCGGGAGTCGTCCTGAGGGCCGACCCGCATCACGGCGTTGCTGAAGACGATGTCGACGCCGCCGTGCCGGGCGGTGAGCGTCGCCGCGAGTTCCTCGGCGCGCTCGGGGTCGGCCACGTCGACGTACTCGGCGCGCACCTGGGCGCGGGGGCCGTTCGGTTCCGTGGGCGAGGGGGCGCCGGGGCCGTCGCACTCCGGGCCGGACCGGGCGCCGGGGCCGTCGTTCCCTGGGTCGGACCGGGCGGCGGGGCCGTCGTTCCCCGGGTCGGGCCGGGGGGCGGGGCCGCTCAGTTCGGCGGTGATGTCGCGTAGCCGGTCCTGGTCGCGTCCCGTCGCGTAGACCACGTCCGTGCTGTCCAGTCGCCGCGCCAGCGCTCGCACCAGGGCCAGCCCGAGCCCCTGGGTGGCTCCGGTGACCAGGGCCACGCGGGGCCCGTTCGACGCATTCCGTTCCTTCGACATGGGCAGGTCTCCTCGGGAATTCATAGGTATGTCATCCGACGCGATCCAGCATGCGGCCGGAGAGCGGGCGATGGAATTGCTGGGCGGGGTGGCGCTCATACGGGTGCCGACACCACCCGGAACCGGCATGGAAATCCGCCGAGGGGATTCCTACCGTGGAGGGCATGAGCAACTTCATCGAATCCATCTCCGCGCGTATCGAAGTCGACGACATCAAGCACGCGCTGCCGCTCTATCAGCGGCTCACCGGTGTCGCCGAGGCGCCCGTACTGGACTTTCCGGGGCTGCGGCTGGCCGTCGTCGGGCCGTTCCTGCTGATCGAGGGCGATGACCCGGAGACCCTGAGGACGTTCCACCGCGAGGCGACCCTGCATGTCAACGATCTGACCGGGGCTGTCGAGTCGTTCGTCGCGGAGGGCGGCGAGGTGCTCGACGGGCCGGTCGACGCGGCCGGCGGACGGCGCACGATCGTGCGCGACCGGGACGGGAATGTCTTCGAGTGCTTCCAGCCCGGGAAATAGTGTTGAGAATGACGGGGAGAATGGCTGCGGAGATTGCGGCGGAAACGGACAGCAGGGGTTTACTCAGCAGGCAGGAAGACTATCAGTGACTGCTGTTCGTTCCGGGCGTCGGCGAGTTTCAGGTAATCCAGGTCCAGCCGCCGGCCGTCCCGGAGGTGCCGCAATTCCTTGCGGGCGGATGTGAAACCGCTGACCGTCTGCTCCTCCCACAATTCCCCGAACACATCCGACGCCCGCCGCAGGGAATCCAGCAGCTCGGGGCCGCGTGGATCGTCCGGGTGCCGTCCCAGCGCCATCCGGAACTGGCCGACCAGGGCACGGGCCTCGCCCGGCCAGTCCACGAACAGCCCCGAGCCGCGCGACTCCACGAAGGTGATCCACAGGACGTTCCGCTCGCCCTCGGGCCGCTGGTCGAGCCCACCGAGCCCGCCGAGCCCGCCCAGCAGTTCGGCGTACGCCTCGTTGTACGCCAGCAGATCCCACCAGGGGTTCATGACGTACGCGGGCCGGGGGTGGAGTTCCCGGACCAGACGGCGCAGCAGCGGGTCGACCGTCCGGGAGGGCGGCGCGACCGGCGGCAGGGCGAGACCGGCCAGGGTGAGGAGATGGGCACGCTCGGCGGGCGCCAGCCGCAGTGCCCGGGCCAGACTCTCGATGACCTGACGGCTGACGCCGATGTCCCGGCCCTGCTCGATCCAGGTGTACCAGGTGACGCTGAGCCCGGAGAGCTGGGCCAGCTCCTCCCGGCGCAGACCCGGTGTGCGGCGCCGGGGGCCGGGCCGGAACCCGGCCGTGACCGGGTCGGTGGCCCGGCGCCGGGCGCGCAGGAAGGAACCGAGTTCGTCGCGCCGCGCCGCCCCGGACATCAGCGAGCCCCGTGCCCGGGGCCGGACGGCGTACCCGTCCCCGACATCAGCGAGCCCCGCCCCGGGCCGGACGGCGTACCCGCGTCCGACATCAGCGCGCCCCCCGCCCCGGGCCGGACGGCGTACCCGCCCCCGCCGACAGCAACTCCTCCGACACCTCCCACAACCGCCGCGCGTTCGCCCCGTCGACCGCGTACCGGGCCACGCCGTGCAGCGTCCCCGTGCGGTGGTCCACCACCTCCGCCTCCCGGCAGTTCTCGAAGTACCGGCCGCCCACCCCCTCCACCAGCGGTGAGGCGGCGAGCAGGACCGAGGTCGCGGCGCCCTGCGCCACCGACTTCAAGTCGTCCGGCGCCACGCGACCGCTGCTGCCCCCGAGGTGCCGCTGGAGCCGGGTCCGGACCGCCCCCGGCATCAGCGCGTTGGCCCGCACCCCGTCGGCGGCCCAGCGCCGGTCGGCCTCCACCGCGAACAGCACGTTCGCCGTCTTCGACTGGGCGTAGGCCGCCCAGGGGTCGTAGTCGCGGAAGGCGAAATGCAGATCGTCGAAGATCACCGGGGAGCGCTGGTGGCCGGTCGAACTGACGACGACGATCCGCGCGCCCCCGGCCGTCGCCAGCGCCCCGTGCAGGGCGGTGGCCAGGGCGAAGTGCCCGAGGTGATTGGTCGCGAACTGGAGCTCCCAGCCCTGCGGGGTGTACCGCTCCGGGGTCGCCATCACCCCGGCGTTGTTCACCAGGATGTGCAGCGGGCCGCGCCAGCGGGCGGCGAGCGCGGTCGCGGACGCCGGGTCGGTGAGGTCCAGTTGGGCCACCCGGACCGCCGTGCCGCCACTCGCCCCGGTGATCTCCTTCGCGGTCCGCTCGCCCGCGTCCGGGTCCCGTACCGCGAGGGTGACCTCCGCGCCGCATCCGGCCAGTACCCGGGCGGTCTCCGCGCCGAGCCCGGACGAGGCGCCGGTCACCAGGGCCCGGCGGCCGGTGAGATCGACGCCCGCGGCCACCTCCGCCGCGGTGCTGGAGAAGCTGAAAGGAGGAGTGAATCCGGTCATACCGACCAGCGTAAAATCATCGCCGACCATGACACCAGCGAGACTTCGGCATGCGTGGTATGCGTAGACGTCATGGATTTCCGGGATGTCTCCCTCACCGCGCTGCGGGTCTTCCGGGCGGTCGCCGAGCAGGGCACGTTCACCGCCGCCGCGGTCTCCCTCGGCTACACCCAGTCCGCGGTCTCCCGTCAGATGGCCTCGCTGGAGCGGGCCGCCGGAGCGACCCTGCTGGACCGGCGCCGTGAGGGCGTCCGCCTCACCCCCGCCGGGCACCTGGTCCTGCGCCGCGCCACCACCGTCCTCGACGAGATCGACCGCACCGCCCGGGAGTTGTCCGGCCTGCCCGACCCGGGCGGCACGGTACGGCTGGGCTGGCCGCCCAACGCCGGGGCCGCGCTGGTGCCCCGCGCCCTCACCGTGCTGCGCGCCTCGCACCCGGCGATCACCGTCACCTCCCGCGAGGGCAGCACCCCGGCACTCGTCCGCGCCCTGCGCTCCGGCACCATCGACCTCGCCCTGCTCGGCTCCGCGCCGCCCTACCGCCCGCTGGACGCCGAGTCGCCGTCCCTGGTCACCGAGACGCTCACCGAGCGCAGCCTGTGCCTGGCCCTGCCCGCGAACCATCCCCTGGCCCGCGGTACCCACGTCGACCTCGCCGATCTGCGCGGACAGCGCTGGATCGCCGCGCCCGCCTCCGGAGAGGACAGGCTGATGGGTGTCTGGCCGGGCCTGGACGAGCGGCCGGTGATCGCCCACACCGCCCGCGACTGGCTGGCCAAGCTGTCCCTGGTCGCCGCGGGCTGCGGACTCACCACCGTCCCCGCCTCCCTCGCCGCGGTCGCCCCCGCCGGGGTCGCCGTCCGTCCCGTCCGGGGTGGCGCCCAGGAACAGCGCCGGCTGCTCCTCGCCCGGCTGCCCGCCCCGCCCCCCGAGGCGGTCCTCCGGGTGGCCGACGCCCTCCGCACCGCCGCGCGCGCCTCCGGCGATCCCGACGAGGACGGGCCCGGGTACTGACCACGGCCCCGGGTACTGACCTGGCGGCCGGGTACTGGCTGCGGCCCCGAGTACGGACTGCCGTCCCGGGTACTGGCTGACGGCCGGGTACGGACTGCCGTCCCGGGTACTGGCTGACGGCCGGGTACGGACTGCCGTCCCGGGTACTGGCTGACGGCCGCAGGTCTGAACTGACGGGCCCGGGTACGGATGTGACGGCCCCCCGCAACTCACCTGACTGACCCGGGTACTCACCTGACGGGCCTGGGTACTGACCTCACGGCCCCAGGAACTGACGGACGGTCCCCAGGTACTGGCCTGACGGCCCCAGGAACTGACGGACGGTCCCAGGTACTGGCCTGACGGCCGGATACCGACTGACGGACTTCACCCCGCCCGGGGCCCCTCTCCCGGGGGCCCTCCGGCTCGGCCGGTCCCCCGCCTCACCTCCCCAACGCCCACCGCTGCACCCCTTCCAGCGGCCCGTGCGAGAAGCGTCGCAGCCACAGGGTCGCGAAGGCGATCAGGATCGCGCAGATCACCGCCCACAGCCCCATCACCCACCACGGCCCGCTGTCCGCCCAGGTCTCGGCCAGGCCCAGCCCGATGCCGTAGCAGGCCAGCATCGCCAGGACGTTCTGGAGCACATAGCAGGTCAGCGCCGTACGGCCGACCGCGCTCAGCCCTCGGGTCGCCGCCCCCGGCAGCCAGGCGCGGTCCACCAGCACCCCGATCAGCCCCAGATAGCCGAGGGCCACGACCGGCGCCGCCACATAGCGGCCCAGGAAGAAGAGATCCTCGCCGCCCAGATACACGGCCGCGTTCAGCGGGAGCCCGATGCCCAAACCCCAGTACGCCAACCGTCGGCGCAGGAGCCGCCCGCCCCCGGTCGCGGTGAACGCGCCCGCCCGGTACAGGCGCACCCCCAGCAGGAACAGGAAGAGCAGCAGGCCGAACGAGATGACCGGCTCCATCCGCAGCGCCACCACGTTCTCCAGCCGGAAGGCGATCTGGTCGAGCCAGCTCCCGTGCGCGTAGATCTCCACCACCGCCGGGGACGCGCCCCTCGGGCCGTCGGACGGATCCGCCAGCAGGGCCAGGGTGATTACGGCCATCAGCGCGGTGTGCGCACCCACCGACACCCACATGATTACCCGGCGCCGTCGCTCCGACCGCACCAGCAGCCGGGCGCCGAGCAGCGCGGCGAGGGCGTACCCCATCAGGACGTCGAAGCCGAAGACCAGCACGAAGTGCACGGTGCCCTCGGCGAACAGGAACAGCGCCCGCGGCCGGTAGCCGCGCGGCCACGCCGTGCCCCGGCGTTTCGCGCTGTCGTACTGGATCGCCAGCCCGACCCCGAACAGGACCGTCAGCATCGCCAGGAACTTGCCGTCCGCGAGGAACCGGAACACCGCCTCGAAGGGCTCCTCGAACGGGTCCGCCATGGGCACCCCTTGAAGGAAGGCCCACTCCGAACCCGGTGTGGCGAAGATCCAGACGTTGGTCATCAGCGTGCCGAGGATCGCCACGCCTCTCAGCACGTCCAGGACCGGTAGTCGGCCGGTGGAGGGCATGGTGGGGGCTGGTGCGGCGACGGACGCGCGCATGCTCTCGGTCATGACACCAGCGTCCCGGGCCGCCCGGCCGCGTTCTTCCTGCCCGTGGAGGAAAGGGCACTGCATCGTTCGATGCAGCCGGGGCGGATTGGTCTCCGACCGGTGGACATCCGACGGATGGACTCCCGCTCGGCAGATCCGGCCCGGTGGATCCCATACCGCAACCGGGCCCAGCGGACCCCGCCCGGCGCCTAGACCAGCACTCTTACACCCCCCTAGGGGCGGTACTGCTGCTGCGGAGTCGATATGTGGGGGCCCTGGCCACCACCGGCCGACTGGGCCTGGAGGCGCTCCGCCTGCTCCTCGCTCACCCGCTCCTCGGCACCGCAGAACGTGCACTGCGTCAGGTACTTGGTCGACACCGGGAACAGGGGGACGAAGAAGAGCGAGAACTTCGTGACCCGCTTGCGCAGCGCGTGCGCCGCCGGGTTGCCGCAGCGCCCGCAGACCAGCGTGAGCATCGCGAGCTGGTAGAGGTATCCCTTGGTACCGAAGATGATCATGCCTCGCGCCTTCCCGTCCCGGTGTCCACCCACGCCGCCGCTGCTCGTGCCTGTGCCTGCAACCCTGCCAACCTTGAGCCTGGTTCCACAACCCTGTGCCTGTCTCTACAACTCCCGGGCGGGCCGCTCCGTTCCCGGCCCACTGCCCACTGCCCACCGCCCACCCCACCGCCCACCGTCCTCCCCGCACACGACAACACCGGGGCCGGCCCCGAAAGGCCAGCCCCGGTGCGACGCGAAATCTGCGGAGCGCCCGGCGCGGGTCGCGAAACCCGCGCGGCGACCGACTAGCGCAGGTCGAACCGGTCCAGGTCCATGACCTTCGCCCAGGCCGCGACGAAGTCCGTCACGAACTTCTCCTTGGCGTCGTCGCTCGCGTAGACCTCCGCGAGGGCGCGCAGCTCGGAGTTGGAACCGAAGACCAGGTCGGCACGGGTGCCGGTCCACTTGACCGCGCCGGAGGCGTCCGTCGCCTCGAACGTGGTCTGGTCCTCGGAGGTGGACTTCCAGGTGGTGTCCAGGTCGAGCAGGTTGACGAAGAAGTCGTTCGTCAGCGTGCCCGGACGCTCGGTGAGGACACCGTGCCGGGAGCCGCCCTGGTTGGCGCCCAGCACCCGCAGACCGCCGACGAGGACGGTGGTCTCCGGCGCGCTCAGCGTGAGCAGGTTGGCGCGGTCCAGCAGCAGGTACTCGGCCGGAAGCCGGTTGCCCTTGCCGAGGTAGTTGCGGAAGCCGTCGTACGCGGGCTCCAGCGCGGCGAACGACTCGGCGTCCGTGTGCTCCTCGCCCGCGTCGACGCGGCCCGGGGAGAACGGCACCTCGACCTCGACGCCGCCGTCCTTGGCGGCCTTCTCCACGGCGGCGGTACCGCCGAGGACGATCAGGTCGGCCAGGGAGACCTTCTTGGCTCCGGCGGCGTTGAACTCGCTTCGGACGCCCTCCAGGACGCGCAGCACCTGGGCGAGGTCATCGGGGTTGTTGACCTCCCAGCCGCGCTGGGGCTCCAGGCGGATCCGGGCGCCGTTGGCACCGCCGCGCTTGTCGCTGCCGCGGAAGGTGCCCGCGGAGGCCCAGGCGGCGCCGACGAGCTGGGAGACGGTGAGACCGGAGTCGAGGATCTTCGCCTTGAGCGCCGTGACATCGGCGGCGTCGACGGTCTCGCCCTCGGCGGCGGGCAGCGGGTCCTGCCACAGCAGGGTCTCGGCCGGGACCTCGGCGCCGAGGTACAGCGACTTCGGGCCCATGTCACGGTGGGTCAGCTTGTACCAGGCGCGGGCGAAGGCGTCCGCGAACTCCGCCGGGTTCTCGTAGAACCGGCGCGAGATCGGCTCGTAGATCGGGTCGAACCGGAGCGAGAGGTCCGTGGTGAGCATGGTCGGGCGGTGCTTCTTGTCCGCGTCGAAGGCGTCCGGGACGATCTCCGGGGCGTCCTTCGCCACCCACTGGTGGGCGCCGGCCGGGCTCTTCGACAGCTCGTACTCGTACTCGAACAGGTTCGTGAAGAACCCGTTGCTCCACTGGGTCGGGGTGGTGGTCCAGGTGACCTCCAGGCCCGAGGTGATGGCGTCCTTGCCGACGCCCGTGCCGTAGCTGCTCTGCCAGCCGAGGCCGAGCTGCTCGATCGGGGCGGCCTCGGGGTCCGGGCCGACGGCGTCCGCGGGACCGGCGCCGTGGGTCTTGCCGAAGGTGTGGCCACCCGCGATGAGGGCGACGGTCTCCTCGTCGTTCATCGCCATCCGGCGGAATGTCTCCCGGATGTCCCGGGCGGCGGCGATCGGGTCCGGGTTGCCGTTGGGGCCCTCCGGGTTGACGTAGATCAGGCCCATCTGGACCGCGCCGAGCGGGTTCTCCAGCTCACGGTCGCCCGTGTAGCGCTCGTCGCCGAGCCAGGTGGTCTCGGGGCCCCAGTAGACGTCCTCCTCGGCCTCCCAGACGTCCGCGCGGCCACCGCCGAAGCCGAAGGTCTCGAAGCCCATCGTCTCCAGGGCCACATT
The DNA here is from genome assembly GCF_040683675.1 of Streptomyces sp. NPDC093252. Classification (NCBI taxonomy): domain Bacteria; kingdom Bacillati; phylum Actinomycetota; class Actinomycetes; order Kitasatosporales; family Streptomycetaceae; genus Streptomyces; species Streptomyces sp. NPDC093252. The sequence continues at coordinate 77,501 of NZ_JBFBEM010000004.1, forward strand.
GCCGGTCAGAACCATCAGGTCGGCCCAGGACAGGGACTGGCCGTACTTCTTCTTCACCGGCCACAGCAGGCGGCGGGCCTTGTCCAGGCTGGCGTTGTCCGGCCAACTGTTCAGCGGGGCGAAGCGCTGCTGACCGGCGCCCGCGCCACCGCGGCCGTCACTGATCCGGTACGTACCGGCGGAGTGCCAGGCCATCCGGATCATCAGGGGGCCGTAGTTGCCGAAGTCGGCCGGCCACCAGTCCTGGGAGGTCGTCAGCACCTCGGCGATGTCCTGCTTCACGGCCGCCAGGTCCAGGGCCTGGAACGCCGCCGCGTAGTCGAACTCCGCGCCCAGCGGGTTCGCCACCGGCGGGTTCTTGGCAAGGATCTTGAGATTGAGCCGCTCCGGCCACCACTGCCGGTTGCCACCGCCCTGGGTGGGGTGCGCGGCACGCCCGTGCGCGACGGGGCAGCCGCCCTCCGCCGCGGAGACGTTCGCCTCGGGGTTCTCAGCCATGGGAATCCTTCCGAACTTGCTTGATCGGTGCTCAGGAACTGCTGGAGTCAAGGTGCGGCGGTGCCGACACGAGCCCGCGCTCGGGCCGCAGGTCTCCCGGACCCGGGATGATCGGTGCCCCGTACGGCGCAGGGAACGGCGACGCGGGACGGCCTCGTCATCGGGCCGGTTCCGCGCAGCTCCTCGGCGGGGGTCGGGGGCTGGGCTGCGGTCACGGCCCCCAACCTATCCGCTTCAACGTGAAGGGTTCAAGAAAAGAAGTTGTTCGAGCTTTGTACGTCGTCCAGAGATTCTTGGTCGCACCCTCGATGACCTGGGCGAATCACCTTCCCGTACACCAGTGCCATTTGTCGGGATTTGACCTGTTCGTCAAGGAAGCGGGGGATATTCGGGCACGCCAAAGCCCCCACACCTCTACGGGGGAGGGGAGGGGGCGGGAAGGGGCGCCTACCCGGCGGCCGGCGACACCTCGGTCGCCTTGATCGGCGCCACCACGGCGGAGCCGGACCGCAGGCCCAGGGGCAGTTGGTTGCGGATGCTCAGCCTCATGGTGGACTCCCGGGGCTGCGTGGACGATTTCCGGTCACGTTGCGCAAGGCCAGACGAGGTCAGGAAGGTGAGCGAGGTCACCGTAACCGGAAAGGCGTTCTACAGAGCGACGCCCACATGGGAGAGCGCCTGGCGCAGCAGGGCGCTGTGGCCGCCGGGCATCTCGCTGTGCACCACCTCCGACGCCGCCTCCTGCGGGGTGAACCACACCAGGTCCAGCGCGTCCTGCCGGGGCCGGCAGTCCCCGGCGACCGGCACGACGTACGCCAGCGACACGGCGTGCTGGCGCGGGTCGTGGTACGGGGTGATCCCCTGGGTCGGGAAGTACTCCGCGACCGTGAAGGGCTGGAGGGAGGCCGGGACGCGGGGCAGGGCCACCGGGCCGAGGTCCTTCTCCAGATGGCGCAGCAGGGCGTCCCGTACCCGCTCGTGGAGCAGCACCCGGCCGGAGACCAGGGTGCGGCTGACCGTGCCGTCCGGCCCGATGCGCAGGAGCAGGCCGATGCTGGTGACCTCACCGCTGTCGTCGACCCGCACCGGGACCGCCTCGACGTACAGGATCGGCATCTGGGCGCGGGCGAGTTCCAGCTCGTCGCTGGTCAGCCAGCCGGGCGTGGTCTCGGTCAAGTCAGACATTGCTAGATCATACTTTCAGTTGTCGTGGGAAAACCGGTAGATCCGGCGGGCATTGTCCCGGCCCGCCCAGCCGGCGAGCCGCAGCGCGTCGGACAGGGCCATCTCGTCCGCGTCCACGCGGTCCTGGAGCAGCTCGGCGAGCCCGCGCCGGAAGGCGAGCGCGCCGAGATGGTAGAACTCCGCGAGCCCGAAGGCGTCGGAGCTGTGCAGCAGTTTGCGGTACGGGACGATCTCCAGGGCCTCCTCCAGGACCGCCCGTGCCCGCACCGGGCCGACATGGTGCAGGGTGAGCCCCAGGTCCAGGTACACATGTTCGAAGACGGCGGCCAGATACCCCGCCTGCCGCTGATACGGCCAGCAGTGCAGCAGCAGCACCGGAACGGCCCCCGCCATCCGGTGCAGCCAGTCGGTGAGCCGGGCGGGGTCGGCGTGGTGCAGCCGCAGGTCGCTGTCCCCGAACCCGGTGTGCAACTGGAGGGGGAGACCCAGATCGACGGCCGTCCAGAGCAGATGCCGGACCAGCACGGGGTCCGCCAGCCGCCCGGAACCGCCCGCCAGCCAGCGCCGGGCCGCCGCCGTCACCTCGGCGGCACCCGGCCGGTCCGGGTCCAGCGCGAAACCGGTCCGGTACGCGGCCACCGACTTCACCGCGACCACCCCGGGCCGCCGCACCGCCGTCAGCGCGGCCTCCCGGACGGCCTCCCCGTAGGCGTCCGGTTCCACGCCCTCGGCCGCGACCCGCTCCGCGACGCTCTCCAGCCGCACCACCTCGTACGCCACCGCGCCCCCGCCCGCCGCCCCGGCGAGGGCGTCCGGCCTGGTCAGCCGGTCGGCTGCGAAACCGGTGTCCACGCAGAACACCCCGGTGCGCGCGGTGGCCAGAAACCGCCGGTTCACCTCCGCCGCGCCCAGCTCCGCCCGGCGCCGCAGATACGCGGCGGGCGGGGCGTGCGCGGGCAGATCGAGCACCGGGGCGCAGTACCGGCGTACGGCGGTGCCGACCGGGGTGTCGAAGGGGGAGAGGGAGGGGTCGGGCCAGGGCCCGGCCTCGGTGAGCAGTCCCTCGAAGTCCGGGGGCGTCAGATCGGCGGTGACGACGCCGTGGCAGTGGTGGTCGATCAGCTCCAGCGCGTCGAGCGCCTCGCGCACGGCACCCATCCCAGTGCCTCCACCGACGCCCCGCTCGTCGTCGAGCCCTTTCACGGCCGTCATCTCAGCGCCTCCACCGGCAGCCCGCCGCCGCCCGCTCGCGGCCCGGCCCTTCGGGCCGCCGTCCCGACGCCCTCACCGGCAGGCCGCACCCCCCGCACCGCCTTCAGCGCCTCACGCACGGCCGTCATCTCATCAACTCCACCGGCAGCCCGCTCACCGTCCAGCCCTTCCACGGCCCCCATCTCAGTACTTCCACCGGTAGGCCGCCGCCACCCGCTCGTCGTCCAGCCCCTCCACGGCCGCGCTCTCCCCTTCCCGTACGGCGATCACCGCGTCCGTGAGGACCGGGCCGAGGGCGTCCCGCAGGATCGGGTCCGCACGGAACGCGGTGACCGCCTCGGGCAGGGAGACCGGCAGTCGGCGCACCCCCCGGGCCTTCGCCTCGGCGGGGTCCAGCGCGGCCGGGTCGCCGGTGGTCTCCAGGGGCAGCGCGGCCCCGGAGCCGATGCCGTCGAGCCCGGCGGCGAGGGCGCAGCCGAGGGCGAGATACGGGTTGGCGGCCAGATCGACCGGCTTGACCTCCACATTCGCGGCCTGGCCGCGCTGCCCGGCGGTGCCCCGGATCACCCGCAGCCCGGCCTCCCGGGTCTCCAGACCCCAGGCCGTGAACACCCCGGCCCACTGGGAGGGCCGCAGCCGCAGATAGCTCGCCGGGCTCGGCGCGGTGACGGCGGTCAGCGCGGGGAGATGCGTGAGGAGCCCGGCCGTGAAGGATTCGGCGGTGGCGGTCATCCCGTGCCGCCGGGCGCCCCCGGTGTGCAGATTCGCGCCGTCGCGCCAGGCGGAGAGGTGCAGATGGCCGCCGTTGCCGACGCCCGTGCCCCGCACGGCCGGGGCGAACGACACCCGCAGCCCGTGCCGCCGGGCCACCGCCCGCACGGTCTGCCGGACCAGCACACTGCGGTCGGCCGCCGCCACCGGGTCCAGCGGCGCCACCGACAGCTCGAACTGCCCCGCCGCGTACTCCGGATGGAACTGATCCACGTCCAGCCCCTGCGCCGCGCAGGCCGCGAGCAACTCGGCGGCGAAGTCGCTCAGCTCGATCTGGCGGTCGGCGCTGTAGGCCGGGCCGGTGGCGACGGGGCGGAAGCCGGAGGCGTCGCCGTCCCGGCCGCTGACCCGGTCCACGCCACCGCCCCCACCGCCCCCACCGCCCCCTTCGCTCCCTCCTGCATCGGCGCGGGCGACCACCCACTCCACCTCGATGCCCGCCCGGAACTCCAGCCGGTGGTCCTCCCCGGCGCGGGTCACCAGATGGCGCAGGAAGGTGCGTGCGCAGCCCGGGTGCGGATCGCCGTCCTGGGTGATCCGGTCCACCGGCGCCCACGCCCACCCCGGCTGCGCCGCCAGCACGGTCAGCCGGTCCAGATCCGGGTAGAGCCGCAGATCGCCGTCCGGGGAACCGAGGGTGTCCGTGGTGGCGATGGCGTCGTTCGCGAGGAAGGTGTCGAACACCGGGGACATCCCGGCGCCCCATGCCACCGTCGCCGCCAGCTTCCCCACCGGGACCGTCTTCACCCGGCCGACACCGGCCGTGTCGACATAGGCGAGCACGATGCCGTGCACCCCGCGTCCGGCCAGTTCCGCGGCCAGCGCGACGGCCCGCTCCACCTCTCCGGGTCGGCCGCCGGGTACGGGGTCGGCAAGGGTGGTCATAGGTCCTCCTGGTGGTGCGCGGTCCGGCGGCGCCGCGGGTCAGGGCTTCACGGCCACCGCTGCGAACTGCGGTACCACGGGCGGGGCTTGGCCGTCCGGGCGCCACGCCGCACAGGACACCAGTCCGGGTTCGAGCAGCTCCAGCCCCTCGAACAGGCCCGCGATCTCGTCCCGGCTCCGCGCGACGATCGGGGGCCGCGCGTGCTCGTTCCAGTACGCCATCGCCGCCCGCTGGCCCGCGCCGCCCAGCTCCGGTTCGTCGGTGGGGTGGGTCAGCACCAGATGACTGCCGGACGGCACCGCCGCCATCACCCGGCGCACGATGTCCCGGGCCTGCCCGCCGTCCAGCACGAAGTTGAGGATGCCCAGCATCAGCACGGCCACCGGGCGGGTCAGGTCCAGGGTCTTGGCGGCCCGCTCGATCAGGGCGTCCGGGTCGTGGACGTCGGCCTCGATGTAGTCGGTCGTGCCCTCCCCGGTGCCGGTCAGCAGCGCGCGGGCGTACATCAGGACCAGCGGATCGTTGTCGACGTACACGATCCGCGCGCCGGGGTCGACGCGCTGGGCGACCTCATGGGTGTTCTCGGCGGTCGGGAGGCCCGTGCCGATGTCCAGAAACTGACGCCGGCCGCACTCGGCCGCCAGATAGGTCACCGCGCGCCCCAGGAACTCCCGGTTGGCGCGGGCCACCTCGCGGATCACCGGGAACATCGAGGCGACATGGTCGCCCACCCGCTCGTCCACCTCGTAGTTGTCCCGGCCGCCCGCCCAGTAGTTCCAGACCCGTGCGCTGTGCGCCACCGGGGTTCTCGGCCCCGCGGATCTGCCGGCCGGGATCCCGCTCTCGCTCACGTCGTCCGTCCTCCTCGCCCCCGGGGCCCGCCGCGCCCCGGCCGGTTCTCGCCGTCATTGTGCACCGCCCATGATCGGCTGTCCCGGGAATGGGACGAGCGTCTCGTGGGCGGGGTCGAGGGGTGCCGGGCGGAGCACCTGGCGCCGGGGTGGCGGGTGGCGGGTGGTGCCGGGGTGCCGGGTGGTGCCGGGTACCCCGGCGCCGAGGTACCTGCTCTCCCCCGCCCGGTACCCTGGCGCTCGCACATCCGTCCACCGTCGGACGGACCCCCGTCGCCCCGGGCGCCCTCCACGGAAAGCGGACACCGGACATGCCCTCCCCGCCCCCCTCCCACGTCCCCCTGGTCACCACCGCCGAGAACGACGAGAACGACGAGAACGACGAGAACCATGGGAACGGGGCGACCGGCGCCGCCGCCCGCCCGGCCGGGATCCGGCTGATCGTCACGGACATGGACGGCACCCTGCTGGACGACGCCAAGCGGATGCCGGCCGAGCTGTGGACCGTCCTGGAGCTGCTGCGGGAGCGCGGGGTGCTGTTCAGCCCGGCGAGCGGACGCCAGTACGCCACCCTGGCCAGGGAGTTCGCACCGGCCGCCCGGGGCATGGCGTTCATCGCCGAGAACGGCACCTATGTGGTCCGCGACGGCGTGGAACTCAGCTCCGACACCCTGGACCCGGCCGTGGTCACCCGCCTCGTGGCGACCGTACGGGATCTGGTGGCGTCCGGCGCCGAGGTGGGCGCCGTCGTCTGCGGCAAGCGGGCGGCGTACGTGGAGCGGTCCGACGAGCCGTTCCTGGCCGAGGTGCGCCGGTACTACGTCCGCAACGAGATCGTGGACGATGTCACCGCCGTGGACGACGACATCCTCAAGGTGGCCCTGTACGACTTCGGCCCCGTCGAGCGGGCCACGGTACCGGCGCTGGCCCCCTTCGCCGCCACCCACCAGGTCGTGGTGTCCGGCGCGCACTGGGTCGACGTCATGAACCGCACCGCCGACAAGGGCGCCGCCGTCCGCCGTCTCCAGCGCGAACTGGGCATCACCCCCGCGCAGACCATGGTCTTCGGCGACTATCTCAACGACCTGGAGATGCTCGACACCGCCGACTGGTCCTACGCCATGGCCAACGCCCACCCCGACATCGTGGCGCGGGCCCGCCATCTCGCCCCGTCCAACAACGACAACGGGGTGCTCCGCACGATCGCGCGGGTGCTGGGGCTGCCGGGGGTCGAGCGGTGACAAGGATGGGGGGCGGGGTCAGCGAGTGTCCGTCGCGGCGAACAGCGTCGGCAGCAACTGCTCCTCCTCGTAGGCGAAGTGCCGCTCCAGGTCGGCGGTGAGGGCGAGGAGTTCGGCGCGGAGCGGGGACCGGTCGGCGGGGTTGGTGTCCAGGTGGCGGGCGAGGCGTTCGATGTCCTGGACCGTGGCGGCCACGCGGGTGTGCTCCCGGCGCAGCCGCGCGATCGCCGGGGCCAGTTCGGGGAAGCGGAGGGCGAGATCGGTGAAGGCGCCGTCCTCGTGGGTGTGGTGGCCGTGCAGGGCGGTGCAGAGGGTCAGACAGTGCAGGGCGAGGGGGCGGGCAGCGGCGGTACCGGGGGCGGGGACTGTGTCGGTGTCGATGTCGGTGTCGGTGTCGGTGGTGAACCGGGCTGTCAGGGAGGCCAGTTGATCCCGCAGCTCGCCGTGCACCCGGAGGAGGAACTCGCCCATCGCGCGGGTGCGGGCCGGGTCGGTGATGTCGGGGCGGTGCAGGGCGATCACCGGGATCTCCCGGGTGGTCGCCTCCCGGTAGGCGGTGAACGCGGGATCGCGGGCGCACTGCTCCTCGTAGGCCCGCTCGCGGGCGGTGCCGCGCAGGGGCTCGGCGGTGGCCGCGAACCGGGTCACCCGGCCGTCGTCGGTGCCGATCTCATAGCTGACCCGGGGGTCGGCGAGCAGATTGTGGTACCAGGCGGGGTGGCGCGGGCCGCCCGCGTGGGAGGCGAAGACCAGCAGGCGGCCCTTGTCGTGGGCGTACACCACCGGGGTGGTGTGGAGGCGGCCGGAGCGGGCGCCGGTGGTGGTGAGCAGCAACAGGGGCACGCCCTCGAACATCCCGCCGACCCGGCCGGAACGGGTTCGGAACTCGTCGATGACCTGCTCGTTCAGTGCGGCGGGCGAGGGTGGGGCAGAAGGAGGGGGAGGGGCGGGGTCCGTCGGGGGTGTGGGGTTGGCGGGGTTGTTCGAGGGCGTGGGCACGGGGGTCCTTCGGGGGAGTGGCGGCGCTAGCATGGCGAACGAGAGCAGCTTTGTCTTGCAAGCAAAATAGCTTTGCCTGCAAAGGTAGCTTTGGTGGCAAAGGTATGTGGAGGTGGGGTGCGTGTCAACGGACCGGTCGACCCGGCGCACGGGCGCGAACGAGAGCGCGGCGGAGGCCGACGACCCCGGGGTGGACGCGGCGATCCGGGCGCTGCTGCTGCTCATGCCGCGTATGGTCGGCCGGGCCAAGCGGATGCGGGTGCCCGAGGTGTTCCAGTCGATGTCCCTCGCCCCGCGCCATCTGTCGCTGCTCGCCTGTCTGCTGTTCGACGGCCCGATGAGCGTCAATGAACTGGCGGCCCGGCTGGAGGTGGCCCCGACGACGGTGAGCCTGATGGTGGGCGAGCTGAGCCGGAAGGGGATCCTGGAGCGGCGCGAGGACGACGCCGACCGGCGCCGCAAGATCGTCAGCATCGCGGCCGGACACCGGCCCGCCATCGACGACTGGCTCGGGCAGAGCGCCGGGGCCTGGCGCACGGCGCTGGCACCGCTCAGCGCGGACGAACGGCGGATGTTCATCGGGACACTGGCGGCGTACGAGGCGGCGCTGGGGGAGGAGTGAGCGGTGGAGTCGGAGGGAGTGGGGCCGGGGTGGGTGGAGTCGGGGCGAGGGGAGTCCGGGGGAGTGGAGCCGGGATGGGGGGGAGGTCGAAGAGAAGTGAGTGAGCCGGACGCCGTCGCCCGACGGACGCGGGACATCACCTCCGGGCTCGGGCCCGCGGCACTGGCGGACTTCTACCGCGATCTGCACCGCCACCCCGAACTCTCCTTCCGGGAACACCGCACCGCCGCGAAGCTCGGCGCCCGGCTGCGGGCCGCCGGACTCACCGTCACCGAGGGCGTCGGCGCCACGGGCGTGGTCGGGGTCCTGGAGAACGGCGACGGCCCGGTTGTCCTGCTGCGTGCCGACATGGACGCGCTGCCGGTCACCGAGGCCACCGGCCTGCCGTACGCCTCCACCGTCGACGGTGTGATGCACGCCTGCGGCCACGATCTGCACGTCACCTGGCTGGCCTTCGCCGCCGACTGTCTGGCCGCCGCCCGCGACACCTGGTCCGGCACCCTGCTGGTCGTCGGGCAGCCCGCCGAGGAGAACGGCGGCGGAGCGCGCGCGATGGTCGCCGACGGGCTGCACGAGCGGTTTCCGCGCCCGATGTGCTGTTCGGCCAGCACGCCTCGCCCGGCGTCGTCGGCTTCTACCCGCACACCCCCGGACTGACCATGTCCGCCGCCGATGACATCGACATCGTCGTGCACGGCCTCGGCGGGCACGGCTCACGCCCCGAGTCGACCGTCGACCCGGTGGTGACGGCCGCGTACATCGTGACGCGGCTCCAGACCGTCGTCGCCCGGGAGGTCGCCGCGCGGGACTCGGTGGTGCTGACCGTGGGGCAGTTCCACGCCGGGACCAAGCACAACATCATTCCCGACGAGGCCCGGCTCGCCCTGAATCTGCGGACCCAGGACCCCGCCGTCCGGGCCCGTGTCCTGGACGCCGTCGAGCGGATCGTCCGGGGCGAGTGCGCGGCGGCCGGGTGCCCGGAGCCGCCCGGGATCACCGTCCGGCCCGGCTACCCGGTCATGGTCAACGACGCCGCCCTCGACACCCGGATCGCCGCGGTGCACGGCGCGCTCTTCGGGCCGGGCACGGTCTTCGACTTCGGCCCGCTGATGGGCAGCGAGGACTTCTCCCTGCTCGCACCGGAAGGGGTGCCGTACGACTACTGGTACGTGACCACGACCGCGCCCGATGTCTGGGAGGCGGCGCCCGGCGAGGGGATCATGGAGAAGTTCGCCAACGTTCCCAGCAATCACAGCCCCCGGTTCGCGCCCGACCCGGCGGCGCTGGTGCCGGGGGTGCTGACGCTGGTGGGGGCGGCGTTGAGCCGGTTCGGGTGAGCCGGTTCGGGTGAGCGGGTTCGGGTGAGCCGGTTCGGGTGAGGCGGGGCGGGGGTGCGTCGCTGTGGGGCAGGGATCAGGGCTTGCGCCCCACCGCCCCGTACAGCGACACCGGGCCGTCGCCGATGTCCGACTCGTCCTCGGCCAGCTCGGGGTGCCAGGCGGGCAGCGGCACGACTCCCGGCGTCACCAGTTCCAGCCCCTTGAAGAAGGTGCCGAACTCGCTCTGCGAGCGGGCGACCAGGGTCACCCCGCCCGCCGTGTACGCCTCGATGCCGCGCTGTACGTTCTCCGGCTCGAAGTCGGCGGTCAGCGCGGACAGCACCAGGAAGCTGCCCGGCGCGAGCGCATCGACCAGGGTGCCCACCAGGTCGTGGGCGCCGTCCTCGTCGGCGATGAAGTGCAGCAGCGCGATCAGGGACAGGGCGACCGGACGGTCGAAGTCCAGGACGCCGGCCGCCTGTTCGACGATCCGCTGCGGGTCCCGGGCGTCGGCCTGGACGTAGTGCGTCGCGCCCTGCGGGGTGCCGCGCAGCAGGGCGCCGGCGTGGGCGAGGACGATCGGGTCGTTGTCGACGTACACGATCCGGGCCTCGGGTGCGACGGCCTGGGCGAGCTGATGGAGGTTGGGCTCGGTGGGTATGCCGGAGCCGATGTCCAGGAACTGGCTGATTCCCTGGTCTCGCACCAGCAGCCGGGTCGCCCGCTGCATGAACCAGCGGTTGCTGCGGGCGGCGCGCGGGGCGCCGGTGTCGATGGACATGATCCGGTGGCCGAGGTCCTCGTCGACCGGGTAGTTGTCCTTGCCGCCGAGGAACCAGTCGTACACCCGGGCGGGGTGCGGCCTGGTCGTGTCGATCAGCGGGCCGGTCGGCTCGGTCCCGGTCAAGGGGGCTCTCCTCGTTCTCGAAGTCTCGGCGTCTTGAGGCATGGAAATCTCGAAGTGCTTGGGGTGTTCGCCGTGCTTGTGGTGGGTCCCGGCGCAGTGTGACATGACCATGGGGGTCTGTCGGAGTCGGTCTTCGGCCACGCGTGGAGCGTCTTCGGGCCAAGGCGATGGGAGGGGGATGAGGAGGGTGATCAGGGTCACGTGCGGCGGACACTCCTTACCCCGGGGAGTTACGTGGCCCTAGCATCGGTGTCCGCATGGACACGATGACACTCTGGAACATATCCGGCTGGGAGTTCGCGGCGCTGGCCGCCGCCGCGCTCCTGGTCGGCTTCTCCAAGACCGCGGTGAGCGGCGCCAACACCGTCAGCCTCGCCATCTTCGCCGCGGTGCTGCCGGCCCGTGCCTCGACCGGCATCCTGCTGCCGGTGCTCATCGCCGGTGATGTGCTGGCCGTGCTCACCTATCGGCGGCACGCCCACTGGCCGACGCTGTGGCGGCTGTTCCCGGCGGTGGCGGCGGGGGTGGTGCTCGGCACGGTGTATCTGCTCTGGGCGGACGACGCGCAGGTACGGACGTCCATCGGGGCGATCCTGCTGCTGATGGCGGCGGTCACGGTGTGGCGGCGGCGCCGGGAGGCGGCCGAGCGGGAGGGCGAGCGAGGCGGCGAGGGGGAGGGGGAGGGCGAGCGGGCGGCCGAGCGGGAGAGTGGGCGGGAGGGCGACCCGGGCGGGATTCGGACCCGGCGGGGACGGGCGAAGGCCCGCTCCTACGGGGTGCTCGGCGGCTTCACGACGATGGTGGCCAATGCCGGCGGACCGGTGATGGCGATGTATCTGCTCTCGGCGGGCTTCCGGAAGCTGGGGTTCCTGGGGACCTCGGCGTTCTTTTTCCTGATCGTGAATGTGTCGAAGGTGCCGTTCAGTGTGGGGCTGGGGCTGATCGACGCGCGGTCGCTGCTGCTGGACGCGGCGCTGGTGGTGTTCGTGGTGCCGGGCGCCTTGATCGGGAAATGGGCTGTGAACAGGATCAACCAGCGATTGTTCGAACAACTCGTGATCGCGGCGACGGTGATCGGCGGGGTGCAGTTGCTGCTCACATGACCTGGGGCGCGGGTCCGGATCGTGTGGCCGCCGGCCGGGCCGCGGCGCCGGCCGGCAGCACCTGGCTGAGGTCCTCCACCAGCAGGCGTTTGGCGATGGCGTCGACGGCGGCCCGGAGGTCGCTGCCGGTGGGGTGGCCGACGTCGTCCTGGACGCGCCGCTCCAGCCAGTGGGCCCAGGCGTCGGTGATCACCCGGGCCTCCCGGGCACCGGCCTCGGTGTGCTGGAAGAGCGAACCGTGCCGGGTGAGATACCCCTCGTCCACCATCCGCTCGAAGACCGGCAGCAGCACCTCGGGCGGCATATGGCGGCGGGCCGCGATCAGACCCAGGCTGGCGTGCCCGACCAGGCGGGTGAACATCTCGACCTGCATCACCGCCCACGCGCCCGCCGGATCGAGCCGCGTGTCGGACTCACGGACCAGTCGCCGCGCGGTGTCCAGATCGGTCGAGCCGATGATCCGGCCGACGGACGCCTCCAGCACCCGCTGCGAGTCGGCGTCGTGCGGCTGGGCGAAGGCGTCGCCCATGTCGGTCGAGGAGAGCCGGGCACTGTCCCGCAGCGGCACCTGTCTGAGGAACAGGGCGATGACGAAGCCCAGGGCCGCGACCGGCACCGCCCAGAGGAACACGCTCTGGAGGGTCTCGGTGTACGCCTGGACGATCGGCGCCGCCGTGTCGGGCGGCAGTTGGTGCAGGCCCTCGGGGCTGGTGGCCGCGCGGGCGACGGCCGCCGGGTCGGCGGCGCCGGTGGCGGTGGCCGTCGCCGTGGCCGCCGCGATGCCGTCGCGCAGATGCGGGGTGAGCGAGTTGGCGTAGAGGGTGCCGAACACGGCGGTGCCGAAGGAACTGCCCAGGGTGCGGAAGAAGGTGACACCGGAGGTGGCGGTGCCCAGGTCGGCGTAGTCGACGGTGTTCTGGACGACGATGGTGAGGACCTGCATGCTGAGTCCGATGCCGGTGCCCAGCACGAACATGGAGAGCGACTCCACCCAGACACCCGAGTCGGGCCCCATCAGGGACATCAGATACAGCCCCAGCGCCATCACCACCGTGCCGACGACCGGGAAGACCCGGTACCGGCCGGTGCGGCTCACCACGGTGCCGCTGAACACCGACGCGATCAGCAGCCCGATCACCATCGGCAGCGTCCGCACCCCGGAGATGGTGGCCGAGTCGCCGTCGACGTACTGGAGATAGGTCGGCAGATAGGTCAGTGCGCCGAGCATGGCGAAGCCGACGATGAAGCTGAGCACCGAGCACACCGTGAACACCGGGTTGCCGAACAGCCGCATCGGCAGCATCGGTTCCGCCGCCCGGGTCTCCACCCAGCAGAACAGCCCGAGCGCCACCACCCCGCCCGCGAAGAGCCCGATGATCACCCCCGAGCTCCAGGCGTACTCGTTGCCGCCCCAGCTCGTCGCCAGGATCAGCGCGCTCGCGCCGACCGCGACCAGCGCGATCCCCAGATAGTCGATGACCGGCCGCGAGGCCGACTTCACCACCGGGATCGTCCGCGCGGCGGCGATGACGACCGCGATAGCGATCGGCACATTGATGTAGAACGCCCAGCGCCAGGTCAGATGGTCGGTGAACAGCCCGCCGAGCAGCGGGCCGATGACCGTCGCCACCCCGAACACCGCGCCGATCGCGCCCTGGTACTTGCCGCGCTCCCGCAGCGGGATCACATCGGCGATCAGCGCCATGGCCGTCACCATCAGCCCGCCCGCGCCGACCCCCTGCATCCCGCGCCACACGATCAGCAGCGTCATGTTGGACGCCAGACCGCACAGGAACGAACCGGTGATGAAGACGACCGCCGAGACCTGGAAGACCACCTTCCGGCCGAACAGATCGCCGAACTTCCCCACCAGCACCGTCGCCACGGTCTCCGCGAGCAGATACGCGGTGACCACCCACGACATATGCTCCCCGCCGCCGAGATCCGAGACGATCGTCGGCAGGGCCGTCCCCACGATCGTCTGGTCCAGCGCCGCCAGCAGCACACCGAGCATGATGGTGACGAAGACGACATTGCGCCGCCGTCGGTCGAGCACGGGTGGCGGGGCCTCGGTCGGGGCGGTCTCCTCGGCGACTGTCACGGGGCCACGATCACACCGCGAAGGGGGGCTCGCATGTCGAGGTGGACCGTGGGGGTGGGGATGGGGGCGGGATGGGGACGAGTCGGAAGCGGGGGGCGCTCCCCGACAGGCGGAACTCGGCTCCCGCCACCGCGCCCCTACCCCTCCGGCCCGCTCCCCTGACCAGTCCTCTGCCTACTCCTCTGCCGACTCCTCCCCCTGCTCCCCACCCCGTCCCTCCCCGCGCCGCAGCAGATAGGTGTCCATGATCCACCCCTTGCGCTCACGCGCCTCGGCCCGCAGCCGCTCGATCCGGGGCGCGGCCTCGGCGATCGGCCCCGACACGAGGATCTCGTCCGGCGTCCCGATGTAGGCGCCCCAGTAGATGTCGATGTCCTGGTCCGCGTAGCGCCGGAAGACCTGGTGGGCGTCGAGCATCACCACCACGTCGTCCACCCCCTCCGGGAAGCCCTCGGCGAGCCGCCGCCCCGTGGTGATCTGCACCGGGCGCGCCACTCTGCTCAACCCCGTGCGATGCCGGGCGGCCAGGGCGGAGACGCTGCTGATGCCGGGTATCACGTCGTACCCGAAGGGCACGGTGCCGCGCCGCTGCACCTCCTCCAGGATCCCCAGCGTGCTGTCGTACAGCGCCGGGTCGCCCCAGACCAGGAACGCGCCCCGCTCGTCCTCACCCAGCTCCTCGGCGATCAGCCGCTCATAGATCGCCGCCCGCGCGCCGCGCCAGTCCTCGACGGCCGGGGAGTAGGCGGCCCCGTCCGCCGCGCGGTCCCGCTCCGGGTCCCGGACCGCCACCAGCCGGTAGGCGCCCTCGGGCAGATGCGTGTCCAGGATGTCCCGCCGCAGCCGGATGAGGTCCGACGTCACCTCGCCCTTGTCGAGCAGGAAGAACACATCCGTGCCCCGCAGCACCCGCACCGCCTGGAGGGTGAGCTGCTCGGGGTCGCCCGCGCCGATACCGATGACATGAATCCTTCGCACACCACCGAGTCTGCCCCACACCACTGACAACGCGACCGTCGGCGACCGACGACCCGGACAGCGGCATGGCAGCGGACCCGCGTCCCCACGCCGGGGACCGGCCGCCCTCCATGCCGGGGACCCACTTCCCCCACGCCGGGGACCGGCTTCCACTCGCCGGGGACCCGCCTCCCCACCCCGGGACCCGTCCACGCGCGCCGGACCGGCTCCCCCCCCCGCCGGGGATCCACGTCCCCACGCCGGGGAGGTGCCTCCCTACTCCGGGGACCGGCTTCCACCCGCGAGGGACCCGCGTCCCCGCACCGGTGAGCGCCTCCCCACCCCGGGCAGGCACCACCCCGCCACCTACCCCGCCCCCCACCCCCCGAGCCGAGGCGCTCGCGCCACCGGGTCCACCGTGGCCGCCTCCCGCGCCACCTCCGCCGCCAGTTCCCGGCCCCAGCGGACCAGCGCGCCGAGATCCATCCCGTACGGCAGCGGACGTCCCGTCACCGCCGCCCACTCCTCCACCGCGTCCGCGCCGCGCCGCAGCAGCCGGGCACCGCCGGTGGGGTTGCCCCGAGCGGCATGGGTGAGACCGACGGCGAGCTGGGCGAGGCCACGCCACAGCGTGCGCTCCCCGTCGGGCCGTGACTTCCAGGCGTCCTCGAACACCTCGTGCGCGTGGAACGGTTTCCCCGCGTCCAGCAGCGCCTGCGCCTGCGCGACCGTCTCCTCCGGCGTCCGGACGACCCCCTCGGGCTGCCGCTCCACACCGGCCGCCCCGTACGGCAGCGGACGCCCCAGCCCGTCCCGGGGCCGGGCGTTGCGGGCCCGCCCGTCGTCGTCCCGGTCGCGGCCGTCGGTGTCGTTGCGCTGGTCCATACGGCGATTGTCGATGATCGCCCCCGGCGGGCGCGCGCCGGACGTGGGGTAAAGTACTCACCGCGCGAACCCGCACCACGCGGCGGGAACCGCATCGGGACGTGGCGCAGCTTGGTAGCGCACTTGACTGGGGGTCAAGGGGTCGCAGGTTCAAATCCTGTCGTCCCGACTTTGCGAAGTCGCGGTTCAGGGCCGGATTCGGAGCCATCCGAATCCGGCCCTTGCTTGTTCTCGCATCCCGGGTCGAGGCCGCCCACGGCCACCCCTGCCACGCCTCATCCGCGAGGAGAACGGGCGCGGGAGTGCCCACCGGGTGCCCACCCGGACACTCCCGCGCCCTGCATCCCCCCGTCCTTGCCCCCCCCGCCCTGCCCGAGAGCCGGACGACCCTCCGACTCCGCCTCCTGGAAACCGAACCCCTACCCCACCTCGAACCGACCCCCCGCCAGCGTCCCCGTCCCCGGCAGGGTCCCGTTCTGGGGTGTCAGTCCGAAGTACACGCGCGGTGCGCCGTCCAGGGTCAGGGTCACCTCGCCCTGGACCGGGGTCAGGTTCCGGGTGCG
The DNA here is from genome assembly GCF_040683675.1 of Streptomyces sp. NPDC093252. Taxonomy (NCBI): domain Bacteria; kingdom Bacillati; phylum Actinomycetota; class Actinomycetes; order Kitasatosporales; family Streptomycetaceae; genus Streptomyces; species Streptomyces sp. NPDC093252. The sequence goes on from NZ_JBFBEM010000004.1 coordinate 93,601, forward strand.
GCCGATGGCGTCGAGTTCGCGGATCGGGGTGGTGGAGGGGACGGTGAGGAGGGTTTTCGTCGGCCAGGGGTCGGTCCAGGTCTCGGGGGCGGGGAAGTGTGAGCCGGTGCGCTGGCCCGTGGTGTTGAGGAGGTAGCCGTCGGCCCGGTTCCACAGGACGAGGGCCGGGCCGTCGGGGGTGGTGAACCACAGGCCGAAGGTGTGTGGGTCGGTGAAGGTCAGGCGGCCGGTGAAGGTGGCGCGGTCGAGGACCCGGGCGGCCGTTGCGTAGGCCAGGAGGGACGGCTTGGGGCTGAGGTCGCGGTTCATCAGGCCGTAGTGGTACTCGACGTTCTCCGGGTCGGCGACCTGCGGCATGCCCAGCACACTGTCGTGGAACTGGTACCAGCAGACACAGGTGACCCCCTCCGCCTTCGCCAGGGCCAGGGTGAGCAGGACGTTCTCCGCCGCGTGCCGGTAGGTGTCGTGCCACCAACTGTTCGGCTTGGTCGGCGCGTACGCCTCGGTCAGCCAGATCTCCTTCTCGCCGTGCACCGCCATCAGCGCCTTGAGCTGCTTCAGCCCGCCGTAGAAGTTCCAGTACGAGCCCTCCGGGCCGGTGCTCCAGTCGCCGCCCGGCGGGATGTAGTCGGGGGTGAAGTTGCCGCGGCCGGGGTGGTAGGCGAACGCGTCGATCAGGTTCCAGCCGCCCGCCGCGATGAAGTTCTCCACCCAGGGCTTGTCCATGCCGGCCAGGCCGTTGTTCATCAGTTTGATCGTGGCGCCGGTCGCGGCTCTGCGGTCGAAGACCGGACGCAGGGCCTTGTCCAGGTACGCCTGGGCGGCCACTCCGGTGTTGAACGGGCGGTTGAGTTCGTTGCCGACCTCGAAGTAGGCGGCTCCTGAGGTCTGCGCCACGGTCAGTTTGTCGGCCGCCCAGGCCGCCGCCTCGGTGTCGGTCGCTTCGAGGGAGGGCTGGAGTTCGATGTTGTGGCGGATGCCTCGCGCGTCGAAGGCGGCGGGGGGCAGTCCGGGGCCGCCGTCGTAGGCGATCCGGACCAGGGAGATGCCGACGCGCTCCCACAGGTCCAGGACGGCGGTGGCGCTCGGGCGTTGCAGCCAGGGGTAGTTGGCGATGCCGAACATGCTGTCGGCGACCGGCTGGTGGGTGGGGGCGGGGAGGGTCGCGAGGTTGGTGCGCGCGAAGGCTTCGTCGCCCGTGGAGCGTACGACGACCTCGGCGAGGGCGATGCCCGCGGCCGGGGCGGGCACGGTGAAGGTGTGCTGCCAGGTGCTGGCCGCGGCGATGGTGCCGGTGACGGTCGTGGCGGCCAGGTGGGTGCCGTCGAAGTCGCGGACCGACAGCTCCAGTTCGGCCGTGCGGGAGGCGGTGCCGCCGTTGGCCACCAGGGCGGTGAGCTGCATCGGCTCGCCGGGGGTGGTGTAGAGGTTGAAGTCGCGGTCGGTGGTGAGTTCCAGGCCGAGCTGGGTGCCGCGGCCGATGGTGGCGGTGGCCGAGGGGCGGGTCGTGGAGAAGAAGAAGTCGGCCCGGCTGGTCCAGCCGCCCGCCGGGTCGGTCTCCCCGGGGGAGTGGATCCAGGTCGAGTTCGTCCATGCCTGACGGGACCTGTTCAGGAGGAACATCCCGTGCAGGGCCGTCCAGGTGGAGGTGTGGGCGACACCGACGGTGTCCTCGTAGGGGATGCCGCCGCCCGTGTCGCGGACCCACTCGGTGACCGGGATGTAGTCGTCGGGCGCGGTGGGGGACTGGATCGCGCGGCTGAACAGGAAACCGTCCGGGACCAAGGTGTCCGCGCCGGTGATCCGCCACTCCAGTTGGGCGTGCCGGGTGGCCACGCTGAACCAGCCGGTGACGGTGGTGGCCGCTCCGGCGGCCGGGTCGAAGGTGTAGTCCATCCGGATCGCCGGGGTGCCGTCGGCCAGGGTGGCCAGGGCGGGGGTGCCGCCGGTGGAGAGATGGATGCCGGTGAGCCGGTCCTTGATCTGGAACTTCGACCCGGCGGAGCGGGTGACGCCGTTCGCGTCACGGATGGCCAGCCGCCCGCCGACGCTCGCCAGCAGACTGATGCCGCCCGCGGTCAGGGTGACATCACCGGCCGCGGCGTGCGCCGTGACGGCGGTCGGCTCGGCGATCAGGACGACACCGGCCGCGAGCGCGGCGCCGAGCAGCCCCCGACGGCTCAGGAGAGGGCCGGAGTGCGGGGCGGGGTCGGGGGCCTGGGCATGGGGAGTTGACATCGTGCGGCTCCTGTCCGGCCGCGACGGTCGTCGTGATAATGCCTATCTTCATCGCGGCGTGACGGACGATCTCAACTGGATGACCCATCGGTCAAGGGGGGATTGCGTTCTTGTTTCCGGCGCCTTAAGGTCACCGGTGTTCGGTGAAGATACGCATTATCAGCGAGAGCGATAGCGGCAGCGACAGCGAACAGTGGCATGGCCGTCAGCGGCCATGACCGTGACTGCGCTACGCGGAGCAGCGGAGGATCGATGCCAAGCAAGCCGCGCCGGGTGACCCAGCGCGAGATCGCCGAGATCGCGGGCGTCAGCCAGACCACCGTGTCGGTGGTGCTGAACGACCGTGACGACTCGAACGCCCGGATCTCGGAGGAGACCAGGGCCCGGGTCAAGCAGGCGCTCGACCAGGCCACCTATGTCGCCGACCCGGCGGCCCGCCGGCTGGCCGGCCTGGACAACCAGATCATCGGCGTCTTCACCTACGAGGAAGCCCTCTCCCCGGAGAGCATGGACTTCTACGGCCCGCTGCTGAACGGCATCGAGCGCGCGGCCGAGACCATCGGCTGGGACCTGCTGTTCTTCACCTCCTCACCGGTCGAGAACGGCACCCGCAGCCTGTTCCACCGCAAGACCCGGCTGCGGCTGACCGACGGCTGCATCCTGCTCGGCCAGCAGATGATCGGCTCCGAGCTGGAGCGGATGGTCGCCGAGCAGTTCCCGTTCGTCGCGGTCGGCCGCCGGGACGAGACGGCGGCGCCGGTGCCGTACGTCGGGATCGACTACGTCAGCCCCACCGACGCCGTGATCGACCTGGCCGCGGCCGGCGGACACCGCCAGGCCCTGTATGTGCACCGCGGCCGGGACACCGCCACCGCCCGCGACCGGCGTGGCGCGGTCGAGGCCGCCTCGGCGGCGGGCCGGATGGCGTTCCTGCTGGTCGGCGAGGAACGGGTCGCCGAACTGCCCCGGCTGGCGCAGGCCACCGGCGCCACCCTGATTCTCGCCGAGGACGCCTTTCTCACCGAGGACGTCATCCTCGCCCTGGTCGGCGCCGGGGTGGACGTACCGGGCGAGGTCTCGGTCGCCGCCCTCGGTGAGGTACGCGGCCACCGGGCCGACGGCCGGGCCCTGACCGGGTTCCGGGTGCCGCGCAAACAGGTCGCCGCCGAGGCGCTGGAACTGCTGCGGCAGCTCATCCTCACCGACCCCGAGGAGTGGGCGGACCTGGAGACCCAGCGGCTGCTGGTCGCCGAGGTCGAGACGGGCGAGACGGTCGTGGCGCGGGCGGAGGGACGTTCGTGAGTGGGGGAGCGGGACCGTTCGTGAGAGAGGGAGGGGAACCGTTCGTGAGCGAGGGAGGGGAGCCGTTCGTGAGTGGGGCAGGGGGCCGGACCCGGGGGACGAGGACCGTCGGCGCGGAGGTGGCCGTCATCGGCGGCGGCCTCGGCTCGGTGGCCGCCGCGCTGGCGCTGCTCCAGCGCGGTCGCCGGGTGGTGCTGACCGAGGAATTCCCCTGGCTGGGCGGGCAGTTGACGTCCCAGGCGGTCCCGCCGGACGAGCACATATGGGTCGAGCGGTTCGGTGTCACCGCCCGCTACCGCGCCCTGCGTGAGGACATCCGCCGCTACTACCGCGACCACTATCCGCTCTCGGCGGCGGCCCGCGCCGACCGCGAACTCAACCCCGGCCGCGGCCGGGTGAGCCGGCTCTGCCACGAACCGAGGGTCGCCCTCGCCGTGATCGAGGCCCTCCTCGCCCCGTACCGGTCGAGCGGGCGGCTGACGGTCCTCCAGCCCGCCGTCCCGGTCGCCGCCGAGGTCGTGGACGGGGTGGTCCGCTCCGTCACGGTGGCCGACCCGCACACCGGGGCGGAGACCGTCGTCACCGCCGAGTACGTGCTCGACGGCACCGAGACCGGCGATCTCCTCCCGCTCACCGGCACCGAGTACGTCGTCGGCGCCGAGGCGCGGTCCGACACCGGGGAGCCCAGTGCCCCCGAGACCGCCGACCCGGCCAATGTGCAGTCGATCGCCTGGTGCTTCGTCTTCGACCACGCGCCCGGGGACCACACCATCCCCCGCCCGGACGACTACGACCACTGGCGCTCGCTCGAACTGCCCTTCTGGGGCGCCCCGATGCTGTCCTTCACCGCGCCCGACCCGCGCACCCTCGCCCCCGAGGAGCGCACCCTGATCGTCAACCCGGAGCAGGACGGCTCCGGCGACCCCCGGTTCGACGCCGGGGACCGGGATCTGTGGCAGTTCCGCCGGATCGCCGCCCGGCAGACCTTCACCGAGGGCCTGTACGACAGCGACATCGTGCTCGCCAACTGGCCCCAACTGGACTACGTCGGCGGCTCGGTCATCGACACCGACGACCGGGAGCGTCATCTGGCGGCGGCGAAGGCGCAGTCCCGGGCGTATGTGCACTGGCTCCAGACCGAGGCGCCCCGGCCCGACGGAGGGCACGGCTGGCCCGGACTGCGGCTGCGCGGCGACCTGGTGGGCACCGACGACGGGTTCGCGCAGGCCCCGTACATCCGGGAGTCCCGGCGGATCCGGGCGCTGACCACCGTCCGCGAGCAGGACATCTCGATCAAGGCCCGGGGCCATGGCGGACCGGCCCGCTTCGAGGGGTCGGTCGGGGTGGGCATGTACCGGATCGATCTGCACCCCTCGACCGGCGGCGACAACTACATCGACATCGAGTCGGCGCCCTTCGAGATCCCACTCGGCGCGCTGGTCCCGGTCCGGACGCAGAACCTCCTCCCCGCCGCGAAGAACATCGGCACCACCCACATCACCAACGGCGCCTACCGGCTCCACCCCGTCGAGTGGAACATCGGCGAGTCGGCCGGCGAACTCGCCGCGTTCTGCCTCGACCGGGGGCTGAGTCCGCAGCAGGTCGCCACCGACCCCGCCCTCGTCGACCAGTTCCAGCGCCGCCTGACCGAGGCGGGCGTCGAACTGCACTGGCCCGAGATCGTCGGCTACTGAGCCCCCCTCCGACACTGGAGAACACCCCCACTTCGGAACACCCCCCACATCAAGACCCCTCCACCCCAAGACCCCTCCACCCCAAACCCCCCTCACCCCAAGGCACCCCCCATCCCCAGTACCGAAGCACCCCGCACCCCCCGCACCACCGCACCCGCACCACGAGAGGGACCCCGCACATGAACACCACCAGAAAGGCGCTGACGGCCATCGCCGTGACCACGGCGCTCACGCTCGGCGCGACCGCCTGTTCCGGGTCCGCGGCCGACACCCAGGACTCGGCGGTCCAGCTCCGGATGACGGTCTGGACCTCCGACGAGGCCCAGCTCAAGCTGCTGAACGACATCGCCGCCGACTACCGCGCCGACCACCCGGACATCGCGAAGATCACCTTCGAGTCGCTGCCGTTCGCCGAGTACAACACCACCCTCACCACCCAGATCGCTGGCGGCAACGCCCCCGACCTCGCCTGGATGGGCGATCTGTCCAGCGATCTCATCGCCTCCGACGCCCTCCTCGGCCTCACCGACAAGCTCAAGGCCACCCCGGGCTGGAAGTACGACGACCTGCTCGGCAGCGTGACCGCCGAGTTCAGCCGCGACGGCACTCTCTACGCCTACCCCTTCTCCAACTCGCCGTACGCCCTGTACGTGAACACCGACCTGCTCGCCGAGGCCGGGCAGGAGATCGATCCGGCGACCCTGACCTGGGACCAGGTCGCCACCGCCGGAGCGGCCGTGAACGACAAGACCGGCAAGGCCGGGTTCGTCGTCCGCGACTTCGACTACAAGGCGTGGAACACGCTGGCCACGGTGTGGACCGGCTGGGGCGCGTCGGCCTGGAGCGAGGACGGCAAGACCTGCACCTTCGACAGCCCGGAGATGGAGGACGCCTTCACCTTCCTGCACGACGCGGCGTTCAAGACCCAGGCCATGCCCGGCCCCGGCACCACCGCCGACTTCTTCGCCGGGGACGCCGCCTTCACCGTCGCCCAGGTGTCCCGCGCCTCCCTGCTCACCGGCTCGTTCGACTTCGCCCTCCACCCCCTCCCCGAGGGCCCCGCCGGGGACTACGCCGTGCTCGGCCAGGCCGGGGTGGGTGTCCTGGCCTCCAGCCGGAACCCGGAGCAGGCGGCCGACTTCCTCGCCTTCCTGACCAACCCGGCGAACGCCGAGAAGCTCGCCCAGTACTTCCCGCCGCCCCGCAAGTCGCTGCTGACGGGGGAGAAGCTCGCCGCCAACAACCAGGTCCTGAACGCCACCCAGCTCCAGGACGCCGTCGTCGACCAGTTGCCGCAGGCCGTCACCCTGCCCAACCACGCCAACCCGGCCGAGATAGCCCAGAAGGGCAAGACCGCGCTGGACGCGATGTGGCAGCCCGACGCCGACATCCCGGCCGTACTGCGCTCGGTCTGCGCCGCGATCGAACCGATTCTGGCCAAGTGAGCAACGCAAAAGCCACTGCCGCGCAGACCGCAGCCGCGCAGACCGCAGCCGCGGAGGCCGCCGCCGCGGGTGCCGATGCCGTGGACGCCGATGGCGCGGAGACCGCCACCGGGCGGACCGCCGGCCGGGCGGCGGCACCCGCCGCTCGCGGCGCCGCCCGGTTCGCCGCCCGAGGCGCTGCCGCCCGGGGCGCTGGCGCCCGGGGCGCCGCCGCCCGGATGGCCGGCCCACGCTTCTGGACCACCCGCCGCCGGGACACTCTGACCGGCTATCTCTTCATCCTGCCGCAGCTCGCCGGGGTGGCGGTGTTCGTGCTGCTGCCGGTCGGGATGGCGATCTGGTACAGCCTCAACCAGCGCAACGTCTTCACCGGCGAGCAGACCTTCGTCGGCGCCCGGCACTACGCCGCCCTCGCAGACGACCCCCAGCTCCCCGAGGTGCTGCTGGCCACCCTGCTCTTCTCCGGCGGGGTGGTGATCCTCAACATCACCCTCGGACTGCTCATCGCCGTCCTCCTCAACCGCCGGTTCCGCGGGGTCACCTTCTTCCGGACACTGTTCTTCTCCCCGGTGGTCGTCTCCGTGGTCGCCTGGACCCTGGTCTGGGGCTTCCTCCTCCAGGACAACGGCGGCATCAACGGCCTGCTCGCCACCGTCGGCATCGACGGCCCCAACTGGCTCCAGCGCGGCGACACCGCGATGGTGTCCGTGATCCTCACCCAGGTGGTGCGGAGCGTCGGGGTCAATGTGGTCCTCTTCCTCGCCGCCCTCCAGGGCGTCCCGCGCGAGCTGTACGAGGCGGCCCGGATCGACGGTGCGGGCAGCCGCGCGGTGTTCACCCGGATCACCCTGCCGCTGATCTCCCCGACGATCCTGCTGACCGTCATCGTCACGATCGTCGGAGCGCTCCAGTCCTTCGCCCAGATCGCCGTACTGACCGGCGGCGGACCGGAACTGTCCACCACGGTCCTCGTCTACTACGTGTTCCAGCAGGCGTTCGAGTTCAACGACATCGGCTACGGCTCGACGCTCGCCCTGATGCTGCTGTCCTTCGTCATGCTGCTCACCCTGCTGCAATGGCAGCTCCGCCGTAAGTGGGTGTTCTATGAGGACTGACCGAGTCCGTTCGGTCCTGCTGGTGCTCGCCCTCGCGGTGCTGGCGCTCCCCTTCGTCGTACCGACCGTCTGGATGGTCGCCGCGTCGGTCAAGCCCCTCGCGGAGATCTTCCAGGCCCCGCCCTCGCTGTGGACCGACTCACCCACCCTGTCCGCCTACACCGAGGCGTTCAGCTTCCAGCCCTTCGCCCGGCAGTACCTCAACAGTGTCTACATCGCCGTCCTGGTCACCCTGATCACCTTGACGGTGTCCAGTCTGGCCGGGTACGCCTTCGCCCGGATCCGGTTCCCCGGGGCCAACGCCCTCTTCCTCGTCGTGCTCACCGGCATGCTGGTGCCGAGCGAAGTGACCATCGTGCCGCTGTTCCAGCTCTTCAAGTCGGCGGGACTGGTCAACACCCACTGGCCGCTGATCCTGGTGACCGCGCTGGCCGCGCCCTGTGTGCTGGCCACGTTCATCATGCGGCAGTTCTTCATCACCCTCCCCGTCGAACTGGAGGAGGCGGCCCGGCTCGACGGCCTCGGCCGCCCGGCGATCTGGTGGCGGATCTGTCTGCCGCTGGCCCGCCCGGCGCTGTCGGCGGTGGCGATCCTGACCTTCCTCGCCTCCTGGAACCTGTATCTGGAACCCACCGTCTACCTCACCTCACCCGACCTGTTCACCCTGCCCCAGGCCCTGACCCGCTTCACCGACGCCTATGGCGGCCAGATGTGGAACACCCAGCTCGCCGCGGCCACCATGACCGTACTGCCGATGCTGATCGTCTTCGTCGTGGCCCAGCGCCACTTCGTGGAGGGGCTGTCCCACTCCGGGCTGAAGTGACCCCGCGCCGCGCTCCCCGGGGGAGGGGCCCGGCCGGGACGGGCCGGGATGTTAGAAAGCGGACATGGATCTCGCCCACACCCGCATGCACAGCCGCACCCATACGCACACTCACACCCACACCCCTCCGGCAGGTGCCCGATGACCGCCGGTGCCGACACCCCCGACCGCCGCGGCCGGACCGGTCTGCACCGCACCGGCCTGGACCTCGACCGCAACCCCCGGGTCAGGGTCCGGGACGTCCGGCTGCTGTCCAGCCACTGGTACGTGGAGCGGGCCACCACCTTCGACCTCCGGCGTGCCGACGGCACCTGGAGCACCCAGCAGCGCGAGACCCACGACCGGGGCAACGGCGCCACCATGCTGCTGTACTCCACTGAGCGGGGGACGGTCCTGCTCACCCGGCAGTTCCGGTTCCCGGTGTATGTCAACGGACACCCCGACGGCATGCTGATCGAGACCCCCGGCGGACTCCTCGACGACGATGACGAGCACCCCGAACGGGCCGTGCGGCGCGAGGTGATGGAGGAGACCGGGCACACCATCGGCGCGGTCCGCCATGTCTTCGACGTCTATATGAGCCCGGGTTCGGTGACCGAACGGGTCAGTTTCTACGCCGCCGAGTACGCGGCCTCGACCCGCACCCACGAGGGCGGCGGACTGGACGAGGAGGGCGAGGACATCGAGATCCTCGAACTGCCCTTCCGGCAGGCCCTGGCGATGATCCGCTCGGGGGAGATCGCCGACGCCAAGACGATCATGTTGCTCCAGTGGGCGGCACTGGAGGGCCCGTTCGCGGCGGAACGCCCCTGACCGCCTTGACTTGAAGAGCACTTCAACGCCCAGACTCCCTTTCGAGCCCGGACAACCCGGCTCGAAGGGGAGGAAGCGCAAAAATGCCCATGAAGTACCGCACGATCGGCACCGACCCCGCCCACCGCCGTGAGGTGAGCGTGCTCGCGCTGGGCGCGATGCTGTTCGGCTCCCGTACCGACGAGGCCACCTCGTTCGCCGTGCTGGACCGCTTCGCCGAGGCCGGCGGCACCTTCATCGACACCTCCGACAACTACGCCTACTGGGAGGACGGCGGCCAGGGCGGGCAGAGCGAGGAACTGCTCGGCCGCTGGCGGCGCAGCCGGGGCGTCGGCGACGAGATCGTCATCGCCACCAAACTGGGCGCCCGCCCCCTCGCCCCCGGCACCGGATACATCGACAACCCCGAGGGCCTCTCCGCCGAGGTGATCCGCGAGGCCGCCGAGCGCAGCCGGGAGCGGCTCGGCGTGGAGCGGCTCGACCTGCTCTACGCGCACATCGAGGACCGGACCGTCCCGCTGGAGGAGACCGTCGAGGGGTTCGCGGCGCTGGTCGCCGAGGGGACCGTCGGACTGCTCGGCGTCAGCAACCACGCCATCTGGCGGGTGGAGCGCGCCCGCGCGCTGGCCGCCGCCGCCGGACTGCCCGGCTACGAGGTGCTCCAGTACCAGCACAGCCTGCTCCGCCCCCGCTACGACGTGCCCAGCGCGATGTTCCCGGAGGGCAGTCTCGGGCACGCGGGCGCCGAACTGGCCTCGTATCTGCGGGCCGAGCCGGACCTCACCCTCGTCGCCTACTCACCGCTGCTGGCCGGTGCGTACACCCGGCCCGACAAGCCGCTGCCCGCGGACTACGCGCACCCGGGCAACCCGGTGCGGCTCGCCGTGCTGCGGGAGGTGGCCCGGGAGACCGGCGCCACCCTCAACCAGGTGGTGCTGGCCTGGCAGCTCGCCTCGGACCTGCCCGTCCTGCCGCTCGCCGGGGCCTCCTCGGTGGCGCAGGTGGAGGAGAACCTCGCGGCGGTCGACCTGGAGCTGACCGAGGAGCAGCGGGCTCGGCTGGATGGGGTGCACTGAGGTGCCGACGGGTGTGCCGGTCAGCCCCGGCCGGACGGGGCGCACCGAGCCGCCCGCGGGTGGCCGGTCAGCCCCTGACGAGCAACTGGAAGTCGAAGGCGTAGCGGGACGCCCGGTAGATGTGGGTGCCGTACTCCACCGGGCGGCCGGTGACGTCGTAGGCGGTGCGGCGCATGGTGAGGAGGGCGGCGCCCGGGGGCTCGTCGAGCAGGGGGCCCTCCTCGGGGGTGGCGGAGCGGGCGCCGACGGTCTGGTGGGCGCTGTGCAGGGTGATGCCTGCGGTGCGCAGCGCGCGGTAGAGGCCGGTGGCCTCCAGGCGGACGGTGTCGGGGGTGAGGACGTCCGTCGGGAGGTAGTTGACGAGGAAGGCGACCGGGAGGTCGTGGGTGAGGCGGAGCCGTTCCAGGAGGGTGACCGGGGTGCCCTCGGGGAGGCCGAGGGCGGTGGCCGCCTCGGCGGGGGCGGGGACCGGCTCGTTGCGCAGCACCCGGGTGGTGGGCTGCTGGCCGGCCGCCTCCAGGTCGTCGTAGAGGCTGCTCAGTTCCAGGGGGCGTTTGACCTTGCGGTGGACGACCTGGGTGCCGACGCCGCGGCGGCGGACCAGCAGGCCCTTGTCGACCAGGGACTGGATGGCCTGGCGGACCGTGGGCCGGGACAGGCCGAGGCGGCCGGAGAGGTCGACCTCGTTGCCGAGGAGATTGCCCGGGGGCAGCTCCCCGCGTTCGATCGCGGCCTCCAACTGCTGGGCGAGCTGGTGGTACAGGGGTACCGGACTGGCCCGGTCCAGCGTGAAGTCCAGCGAAGCGAGGGCGGAGACAGACGGGACGGACGGGACGGACGGGGCTCCGGTCGTCGCCACGGGGGGCACCTCCTCGGCGGGGTACTCGACGTCCTGAGAGCTAAAGGCCGGAAGGGGAGCCTTGTCAAGGCTTTGTACTTACATTCGGACCTTGTTCTGCAATGATGTCCTAACAAAGTATTGACAGCGGGCGCCTGAGGGGATTTGATCCCGGGCACCGGGTCCTCCGCGACCCTGCCGACCGGCCGGTAACCCTGCCGGCCCGGCCGGCGGTCCCGTCGACCCGGTGGACACCTTTCCTTTCCCCGGCCGCACAGTGAGGTGCAGCAACGATGGACCGCTCCGCTCGCTCCCGCAGAATGATCCCCGCCCTCGCCGTGGCCGCGGCGGCGGCCCTCGCCCTCGCGGGCTGCTCCAGCGGCTCCGGCGGCAAGAAGGCCGAGGAGACGCCGGGGGAGGGAGCCGCCGCGGGCAAGGCCACCACCCCCCGGATGACCGTCGCGCTGGTCACCCACCAGGCACCCGGCGACACCTTCTGGGACATCGTCCGCAAGGGCGCCCAGGCCGCCGCCGACAAGGACAACGTCAAGCTCGTCTACTCCGCCGACCCCAACGCCGGAAACCAGGCCAACCTGGTGCAGAACGCCATCGACCAGAAGGTCGACGGGATCGCCGTCACCCTCGCCAAGCCCGACGCCCTCAAGGGCGTCCTCGACAAGGCGCGCGAGGCCGGGATACCCGTGGTCGGCCTCAACTCCGGGCTCAGCGACTGGAAGGACCTCGGTCTGATGTCGTTCTTCGGCCAGGACGAGACCGTCGCGGGCGAGGCCCTCGGCAAGCGGCTCAACGCCGACGGCGCCAAGAACGTCGTCTGTGTCATCCAGGAGCAGGGCAACATCGGTCTCACTCAGCGCTGCGACGGCGTGAAGAAGACCTTCTCCGGCACCACCGAGATCCTCAACGTCAACGGCACCGACATGCCGTCCGTGAAGTCCACCATCACCGCCAAGCTCACCGAGAACACCGCCATCGACCATGTCGTCACCCTCGGCGCGCCCTTCGCGCTGACCGCCGCGCAGTCGGTGGACGAGGCGGGCAGCTCGGCCAAGGTCGCCACCTTCGACCTCAACAAGCAGCTCACCGGCGCGATCTCCGCCGGGGACATCGCGTTCGCCGTCGACCAGCAGCCCTACCTCCAGGGCTACCTCGCCGTCGACGGACTGTGGCTCCACAAGAACAACGGCAACTACAGCGGCGGCGGCGAGCAGCCCGTCCTCACCGGCCCGGCCTTCGTCGACAAGACCAACGTCGAGGCCGTCGCCGCGTTCGCCGAGAAGGGCACCCGGTGATGAGTACGTCCTCCCCGGCCGCACCGGCGGTGAGCACACCGCCGGCCGGCGGCCCCCGCCCCGCCGACGGCCGCACCCGGCAGCGCCCGCTCGCCCTGCGGCTGCTCGCCCGGCCCGAGATCGGCGTGTTCCTCGGCGCCGTCGCCGTCCTGGTCTTCTTCCTGATCGCCGCGCCCTCGGTCCGCCAGGGCGGCTCGATGGCCACGATCCTCTACCAGGCGTCCACCATCGGCATCATGGCGCTGCCGGTCGCCCTGCTGATGATCGGCGGCGAGTTCGACCTGTCCGCCGGGGTCGCCGTCATCACCTCCGCGCTCACCGCCAGCATGCTCAGCTACCAGCTCACGCTGAACGTCTGGATGGGGGTGATCGCCGCCCTCGTCGTCTCCGTCGGCGTCGGCGCCTTCAACGGCTGGATGCTGGTGAAAACCGGACTGCCCAGCTTCCTGATCACCCTGGGCACCTTCCTGATCCTCCAGGGCGTGAACCTCGCCGTCACCAAATGGGTCACCGGCAACGTTGCCACCGACGACATCTCGAACATGGACGGCTTCGAGCAGGCCAGGGCCCTGTTCGCCTCCTCCTTCGACATCGGCGGCGTCCAGGTGAAGATCACCGTGGTGTGGTGGCTGGTCTTCGCCGCCCTCGCGACCTGGGTCCTGCTGCGCACCAAGTACGGCAACTGGGTGTTCGCCGTCGGCGGCAACAAGGAGTCCGCGCGGGCCGTCGGCGTCCCGGTCACCTTCACCAAGATCAGCCTGTTCATGCTGGTCGGCGTCGGCGCCTGGTTCATCGGCATGCACAACCTGTTCTCCTTCAACACCGTGCAGTCCGGCGAGGGCGTCGGCCAGGAGCTGATCTACATCGCCGCGGCCGTCATCGGCGGCTGCCTCCTCACCGGCGGCCACGGCTCGGCCATCGGCCCGGTCTTCGGCGCCTTCATGTTCGGCATGGTGAACCAGGGCATCGTCTACGCCGGGTGGAACCCCGACTGGTTCAAGGCGTTCCTCGGTGTGATGCTGCTCGGGGCCGTGCTCATCAATCTGTGGGTCAGCCGTACGGCGACCCGGAGGTGACGGAAGAAATGACCAGCAACGCCGCCGGCACCCACGGGGCCGTCCTCCCCGACTCCCCGCCCGCCCCGGACCGCCCCCTGGTGGAACTGCGCGCCGCGGGCAAGTCCTACGGCAACATCCGCGCCCTGCACGGCGTCGACCTCGCCGTCCACGCCTCCCGGGTGACCTGCGTCCTCGGCGACAACGGGGCCGGGAAATCCACCCTCATCAAGATCGTCTCCGGGCTGCACCAGCACACCGAGGGCGACTTCCTCGTCGACGGTGAGCCCGTCCGCTTCTCCAGCCCCCGCGAGGCCCTGGACCGCGGGATCGCCACCGTCTACCAGGATCTGGCGACAGTGCCCCTGATGCCGGTCTGGCGCAACTTCTTCCTCGGCTCCGAGCTGACCCGCGGCCCCTGGCCCGTGCGGCGCCTCGACATCGCCCGGATGAAGGCCACCGCCGACGAGGAACTGCGCAACATGGGCATCGTCCTCGACGACCTCGACCAGCCCATCGGCACCCTCTCCGGCGGCCAGCGCCAGTGCGTCGCCATCGCCCGCGCCGTCCACTTCGGCGCCCGCGTCCTCATCCTGGACGAGCCGACCGCCGCCCTCGGCGTCAAGCAGTCCGGGGTGGTGCTCAAGTACATCGCCGCCGCCCGCGACCGCGGCCTCGGCGTCATCTTCATCACCCACAACCCGCACCACGCCTATATGGTCGGCGACCACTTCAGCGTGCTGCGGCTCGGCACCCTCGAACTCTCCGCCGACCGCAGCGAGGTCAGCCTGGAGCAGCTCACCAACCACATGGCGGGCGGCGCGGAACTCGCGGCGCTCAAGCACGAGCTGTCCCAGGTGCGGGGCGTCGACGTGGACGAACTCCCGGACGCCGAGCCCGGCACCGACCCCGGTATCTCCGGTACCGGCTCCGCCACCGGCCCCGATGCCCCCAGTACCGGCCCCTCCTCCGCCCCCTCCTCCGAAGGGAAGTCCTGACCATGTCCGCCGCACTCGACCGGATCAGGGTGGGCTCCGCCCCCGACTCCTGGGGCGTCTGGTTCCCCGACGACCCCCAGCAGGTCCCCTGGCAGCGCTTCCTGGACGAGGTCGCGGACGCCGGCTACTCCTGGATCGAACTCGGCCCCTACGGCTACCTCCCCACCGACCCCGCCCGCCTCACCGACGAGATCGCCCGGCGCGACCTCAAGGTCTCCGCCGGAACCGTCTTCACCGGCCTGCACCGCGGCCCCGCCGTCTGGGACGCCACCTGGCAGCACGTCAGCGAGGTCGCCGCGCTCACCCAGGCCATGGGCGCCCGCCATCTCGTCGTCATCCCGTCCTTCTGGCGCGACGACAAGACCGCCGAGATCCTGGAACCCGCCGAGCTGACCGCCGAGCAGTGGGGGCATCTCACCCGGGGCATGGAACGCCTCGGACGCGAGGTCCGCGACACCTACGGCCTGGACATCGTCGTCCACCCGCACGCCGACACCCATATCGACACCGAGGCCCATGTCGAGCGCTTCCTCGACGCCACCGACCCCGGCCTGGTCGGCCTCTGCCTGGACACCGGGCACTACGCCTACTGCGGCGGGGACAGCGTCAAGCTGATCGAGACCTACGGCGAGCGCATCGGCTATCTCCACCTCAAGCAGGTCGACCCGGACATCCTCGCGGACGTGGTCGCGAACGGCGTCCCCTTCGGCCCGGCCGTGGCGCGCGGGGTGATGTGCGAGCCGCCGTCCGGCGTGCCGGAACTGGAACCGGTGCTGGTGGCCGCGCAGCGGCTCGGCGTCGACCTGTTCGCGATCGTGGAGCAGGACATGTATCCCTGCGAGCCGGACGCTCCGCTGCCGATCGCGGTACGGACGCGCAAGTTCCTGCGGTCCTGCGGGGCGTGAGCGGGTTCTTACGGTACGGGGTCGGGTGCGGGTGAGTGGGGGCTGGTCGCGCAGTTCCCCGCGCCCCCAAGAAGAAGGGGCGTTGCCGCAGAGGCTTCTCAGGGGCGCGGGGAACTGCGCGAACGAGCCCCACCGGCCCGCACCCGATCCACAAGGTCACCCCACATCGGTCGCGGCGGGCCGCCGCCGCACCAGCCCGAGAACCCCCGCCGCCGCGAGGATTGCACCCGCGCTCCCCGCCCCGATCGGCACCGTCACCCCCACCGCCCGCAACTGCCCCGCGTCCGCCTCCGCGCGGTCCACCGCGAACTGCTGGGTGTCCGCGGTGAACGCCAGCTTCTCCACATCCAGCAGGGTCACCGCGTCCTCGTCGGAGCCGGGCGCCCGCAGGGTGCGCCGGGGGCCCAGCTCGGCGTAGAGCGTGCGTCCCGTCGCCTGGTCCACGACCAGCTTGATGCCCTGGTTGGAGTACCACTCCTCGGCCAGGATCTGCGGCGACTCCGTCTTCCCCACCAGCGCGCCCGGCACCTGCCGGGTGCCCACCTTCATCGGGGCCACCTCGCCGGTGAACGCCAGCCCCTCATAGCCGCGCACCTTCTCGGGGCCCTGGTAGCGGAGCATCACCGTGGTGTCGCCGGTGCTGTCCCACCAGCGGTAGGTCCGCTCCTCCACATCGAAGGGGAACTTCAGATACGCCTCGCCCTCGTGATACGGCTGCTCGTCGCAGCAGTGCACGGGCTCGTTGGTGCGCCGGTCGGTGACCCAGCGGGCGGTGGCGAAGTCCAGCGCGTCATGCGGATCGGCGGCCGGCAGCGAGGCATCGGTGTCGACGGTGGTCACCACGTCCCACACCGCCGCGTCGGCCCGCTCGCTGGCCGCCACGTCCCCGCGCACCCGCTGGGTGACGGTGATCGGCTGGTTCTCCAGCGTCTTCGCCTCACCGGTGTCGAAGTAGCTGCCGCTGCCCTTGTAGACGGCCGTCACATCGATGTCGATCGGGTTCACCGCGGCCCGCGGTTTCACATACCAGACCAGCATCGGCGCCAGCACCAGCAGAAACACCCCGATGCCCAGCAGGACCAGGGGGAGGGGGGTGACACTCCGGCGCATCCGCTGCTCCCGTTCGATTTTCGACCGATGTGGCGACTGACGTGGTGATGGGTGTGGCGACAGGCGTGGCGCGCCTGACGTGGTGCCTGCTGTGGCGCCTGATGTGGTGACTGACGCGGCGACACATAACGACGCTGCCCGCAGACCGTAGGAGCAGCCCGGGGGGTGCGTCTACGCACCTGGGTGACAAAAAGGGGGCCAATGCGGGGCGATCGGCAGCCGCCCGCCCCTCGTCCGGATGCGCCCGGCGCGCGGGGGAGCGTCCCGCGTGGCAGATTCCGGAGTGCGGTCCGGTGTTCGGTGACCGGCGTTCGGTGCCTGATGCCTGGTGGGTGGCGGGCGGTGGGCGTTGGACCGGTCCGCGCTGCGCGGACCCGGCGGCCGGGCCGGGACGATCCGAACGACAGTCCTAGCTGCCCGGGGATGGCCCTCATGGCTCTGCACCAGACCAACCGCGACGACGACGTCCCCTTCGACGATGTCTACTCCCTGCCCATCAGCGGGCGTGAGCTGCCGAAGTACCAGGTCCCCCGGGGGGTGTCCGACGCGCGGGCGGTGAAGGCGCTGATCCACGACGAACTGACCCTGGACGGCAACGCCTCGCAGAACCTCGCCACGTTCTGCACCACCTGGGCCGAGCCCGAGGTGCACGCCCTGATGGACGAGTGCCTCGACAAGAACATGATCGACAAGGACGAGTACCCGCAGACCGCCGAGATCGAGAACCGCTGCGTCCATATGCTCGCCGACCTGTGGAACTCACCCGAGGGCGCCCGCACCCTCGGCTGCTCCACCACCGGCTCCAGCGAGGCGTGCATGCTCGGCGGCCTCGCCCTGAAATGGCGCTGGCGGGAGCGGCGCCGGGCCGCCGGGAAGCCCACCGACCGGCCCAATCTGGTCACTGGACCGGTCCAGGTCTGCTGGGAGAAGTTCGCCCGCTACTTCGATGTCGAACTGCGCCAGGTGCCCCTGGAACCGGACGCCCTGGGCCTGCGCGCCCATCAGCTCCGCGAGTACTGCGACGAGAACACCATCGGGGTCGTCGCCATCCTCGGCGTCACCTACACCTGCGTCTACGAGCCGGTCGCCGAGATGGCCGCCGAACTCGACCGCCTCCAGGCGGACACCGGCCTGGACATCCCGATCCACGTCGACGGGGCCAGCGGCGCCTTCGTCGCCCCGTTCCTCCAGCCCGACCTGGTCTGGGACTTCCGGCTGCCCCGGGTCGCCTCCATCAACGCCTCCGGCCACAAGTACGGCATGGCCCCGCTCGGCGTCGGCTGGATCGTCTGGCGCGAGGCCGACCTCCTCCCGGACGACCTGGTGTTCCGGGTCGACTACCTCGGCGGCGACCTGCCCACCTTCGCCCTGAACTTCTCCCGCCCCGGCGGCGAGGTCGTCGCCCAGTACTACAACCTGCTGCGCCTCGGCCGCGAGGGCTACACCCAGGTCCACGGCTCCTGCGCCACCACCGCGCGGATGCTGGCCGGGAAGCTGCGCGAGATGGGCCCGTTCACCGTGCTGCACGACGGCCACGAGGCGCTCCCGGCGGTCTCCTGGACCCTCACCGACCCCGCCGCCACCGCCTTCACCCTCTACGACCTCACCGACCAGCTCCGCCGCCGCGGCTGGCAGGTCCCGGCGTACCCGCTGCCCGCCAGCCGCCACGACACGGTCATCGCCCGCGTCCTGGTCCGGCACGGCATCGGCTACGACAAGGTGGTGCTGCTGGCCGAGGACATCCGCAAGGCCGTCGACCAGCTCTCCGAGGGCCGGGCGGCCCATGTGGCGGAACAACCCGGGTTCCACCACTGACGCGGCGGAGCCATGTACGGCGGCGCCATATGCGGCAGCGCCATATGCGGAGAAACGTTCAGCCGAGCCGTACCTCGTCGATCCGCACCGGCCGGTGCTCGTGCAGCGACAGGGTGCACGCCTCCGCGATCCAGCCCGCCTCCAGCGCGTCCGCGACCGTGCACGGCGAGGGCCGGGCACCCGCCACCACCTCCGTGAACGCGGTCAGCTCGGCCCGGTAGGCGGCGGTGAACCGGTCCATGAAGAAGTCGTACGGCACCCCCGCCGGGAACGACACCCCGGGCTCCGCCGACCGCAGCGGCAGCCGGTCCTCCAGCCCGACCGCGAGCGAGTCGTCGAACCCGTGCAGCTCCATCCGGACGTCGTACCCCCGCCCGTTGTGCCGGCTGTTGGACACCACCGCGATCGTGCCGTCGTCCAGGGTGAGCACCGCGCCCGTGGTGTCGGCGTCCCCGGCCGCCCGGATGTAGTCCGCGCCCCGGTTGCCGCCGACCGCGTACACCTCGGTCACCTCGCGGCCGGTCACCCAGCGGATGATGTCGAAGTCGTGCACCGAGCAGTCCCGGAAGATCCCGCCCGAGGCCGCCACATACCCGGCGGGCGGCGGCGCCGGATCCAGCGTCGTGGACCGCACGGTGTGCAGGATGCCCAGCTCACCGGCGCGCACCGCGTCCCGCGCGGCCGTGAACCCGGCGTCGAAACGCCGGTTGTACCCAATCTGCACGGGGACGCCCGAACCGTCGATGTCCTTGAGGACGGTGACGCCCTCGGCCATCGTGCGGGCCACCGGCTTCTCGCAGAACACCGGCACACCGGCGTGCACCGCCGCGCGGATCAGCCCGGGGTGGGCGTCGGTCGCGGCGGCGATCACCACACCGTCCACCCCGGCGGCGAGCATCGCCTCCGGGGAGTCCGCGACCGCCGCGCCGAACCGTTCGGCGGCGGCGTTCGCCGCGTCCGCGACCGGGTCGGCGACGACGAGCGAGGTGACCGCGTCCAGCCCGGACAGGGTCTCGGCGTGGAAGGCGCCGATCCGGCCGAGGCCGAGGATTCCGATACGCATGGGGGTGCCGCTCCTTGCTGGTGGGGGTTGGTTGTACGGGGGTGGGTGGGCCCGGGGGTCGGGTGGGTGGTGTCAGTCCAGGGCGCCGAGGACGTTCTGGTCCCAGTCGATGACCGACCCGGTCACCACCCCGGACCGGTCGGAGAGCAGGAACACCACGCAGTCCGCGATCTCGTCGGGCTGCCCGAGCGTGCCCATCGGCAGCCGGGCGGCGGCCCGGTCGCGCCAGTCGTCGCCCGCCGCGTGGAAGGCGCGCTGGGTGGCGTCCTCGCCCTCGGTCGCCGTCCAGCCGATGTTCAGGCCGTTGATCCGGATCCGGTCCCAGCGGTGGGCGTGGGCGGCGTTGCGGGTCAGCCCGATCAGCCCGGCCTTGGCGGCGACATAGGGGGCCAGGAACGGCTGCCCGCCGTGCGCGGAGGACGTGATGATGTTGACGATCGTGCCGGGCGCCTCCCGCGCCACCATGTCCGCCACCGCGGCCTGCATGGTGAAGAAGGGCGCCTTCAGATTGATCGCCACATGCGCGTCGAACAGCTCCGGCGTGGTGTCGAGGAGCGTGCCGCGCGAGGTCAGCCCCGCCGAGTTGACCAGGCAGTCGATCCGGCCGAACTCCTCCACGGTCCGCGCCACCGACCCCTTCGCCTGCTCGGGATCGGCGAGATCGGCCCGGACGAAGAGGGCCTTGCCGCCCGCCTCGGTCAGCTCGGCCACCAGCGCCTCGCCGGGCCCGGTCCGCCGCCCCGACACGGCGACCACCGCACCCGCCCGCACGGCCGCCCGCGCGACGGCCGCGCCGACGCCCTGACTCCCGCCACCGACCAGCACGACCTTGTCGTCCAGAAGTCCCACGGTCCTGTCCATCCTCACGGCTCTCACGGTTCTTGGGTTTCTCGCGGCTCTTGGGGACCTTGGGGTTCTCGCGGTCCTGTCCGGCCCCCGGGGCTTTCACGGCCCTCACGGCCCTCATGGTTCTTACGTTCCCGTCGGCCCCGGGGCTCCCACGGCCCTCCCGCTTCCCCCGGGGCTCCCACGGGCGTCCCGGCTCCCTCAGCCCCCACGGCGTTCCGCCGCCGTGCGCAGGGCGTCCCGCAGGGTGTGCGGCGGCCACTGTTCGGCGAGGGCCCGCCGTACCAGATCCGCCTGCGACGCCGGGGCGAGACCGTCGACCGGCGGATCACGGTCCAGGTCGGTGGGGAACGGATAGCCCTCGGCGCTCGCCGCGATCACCCGCTCCGCTCCCGCCGGGTCCGCGCCCTCGGCACGGCGTCCGAGCAGCACCGGATAGACGGCGTTCACCACCGCCTCCCGGTCCACCGTCTCCATCGCCCGCCCGAACGCCGACGAGATCTGGAGCAGATTGGCCGTGCGCCGCACCGTCGCCGAGCGGTTGGTGCCCGCCGCGTGGAACAGCGCCGGATTGAAGAACACCGCGTCCCCCTTGGCCAGCGGCAATTGCACATACCGCTCCTCGAAGTACGCCCGGAACGCGGGCAGCCGCCAGGCCAGATAGCCGGGCTCGTAGCGCTGCGAGTACGGCAGATACATGGTCGGTCCCGTCTCCACCGGCATGTCGCAGTGCGCGACCGCGCCCTGGAGGGTGAGGACGGGGGAGAGGCGGTGGACGTGCGCCGGGTAGCGGGCGGCGGTCCCGGCGGGCAGGAAGCCGAGGTGGTAGTCGCGGTGGACGCTCTGTGCCGCGCCGCCCGGGTTGACCACGTTCACCTGCGAGGTGACCTGGTAGCCGGGGCCGAGCCAGGCTTCGGCGACCAGCGCCAGGACCTCGTTGGCGTAGTAGTCGGCGAACGCCTCCGGGTCGTGCCGCGCCGCCTTCTCCAGCGCGTTCCACACCCGGTCGTTGTCGCCGGGCCGGGCGAAGTGGTCCCCGGCTCCGCCGCCCGACTCCCGCTGGGCGGTGATCAGGGCCTCGAAGACCCCGGTCAGCGCGTCCACCACCGGCTCGGCGAACGCCCCCCGGAAGACCACGATGCCGGGGCCGTCGGTGAGGGCCCGCACCAGCTCCGTCCGCAGACCCTGCCGGTCGGCGGGCAGGGCGGAGGTGTCGTAGAGGGGGATGTTCCGCTCCACGGCTGCCGCGTGGGGGTGGGCGGCGGGGTCGGTGGTGCGCTCGACCAGCGCGCGGAAGGCGTCGAGGGAGCAGTCCCGTTCCGTCAGCCAGGCGGGGGGAGAGGCGGGGGGCGGGACGAGAGGTGCGTGGGCGGTCGGGGACATCGTCGTCCTTTCGGTGACAGCAGCGGCGCCGCCCTGTCATTGTTGTCAGTACAAACCCCTCGAACAACCAGCAGCGAGCCATCAAAAACCCCTCAAGCGCCCAAGGAGGCCGGCACCTGTGGGCCACCCCTTCCCGATCCGGGAGATCGCACGTCAGGCAGGGCTCAGCGAGGCCACCGTGGACCGGGTCCTCAACGGCCGCGGCGGAGTCCGGGACAGCACCGCGTACGAGGTGCGCCGGGCCATCGCCGATCTCGACCGGCAGCGCACCCAGGTCCGGCTGGTCGGCCGTACCTTCATGGTCGACATCGTGATGCAGGCCCCCGAACGGTTCTCCACCGCCGTACGGGCCGCCCTGGAGGCCGAACTGCCCGCCCTGCACCCGGCCGTACTGCGCTCGCGGTTCCACTTCCGGGAGACTGGACCGGTCCAGGAGCTGGTGCGCACCCTGGACCGGATCGCCCGGCGCGGCTCCCAGGGCGTGATCCTCAAGGCGCCCGACGTGCCCGACGTGGTGGAGGCGGTCGCCCGGCTGACGGCGGCCGGGGTCCCGGTCGTCACCCTGGTCACCGATCTGCCCACCAGCAGCCGCCTCGGCTATGTCGGCATCGACGACCGCGCGGCCGGGGCGACCGCCGCCTATCTGATGGGCCAGTGGCTCGGCGACCGGCCCGGCAACATCCTCACCAGCCTCAGCAGCGGCTTCTTCCGCAACGAGGAGGAGCGCGAGATGGGCTTCCGGGCCGCCATGCGCGCCCGGCACCCCGAGCGGGTCCTCGTGGAGATCACCGAGGGCCAGGGCCTGGACGCCACCCAGTACGACCTGGTCCGCGCCGCCCTGGACCGGGACCCCGCCCTCCGTGCCGTGTACTCCATCGGCGGCGGCAACATCGCCACCCTGCGCGCCTTCGCCGACCTCGGCCGCCCCTGCGCGGTGTTCATCGCCCACGACCTCGACCAGGACAACACCCGGCTGCTGCGCGAGCACCGCCTCTCCGCCGTCCTCCACCACGATCTCCGGCAGGACCTGCGGGAAGCCTGCCACCAGGTGATGCGGGCCCACGGCGCCCTCCCACCGGCCGGCCCGACCCCGCCGTCCGCGATACAGGTGGTCACTCCGTACAACATGCCGCCGACACCGCCCCGCTGACGCCCGGCCGGCCCCGGGCGGGCGTCAGCGGGGCGGCGCCCGGCCGGCCCCGGGCGGGCTCCTGCCCCTCCCGCCCGGTGATGCCTGCCAGGCCCCGGCCGGGGCTCCTGCCCGGCCCGCCCCGTTGGCGCCGGTGAGGCGCAGGTCGGGCTTCTGCCCGGGGCTGCCCTGTTGACGCCGGTCAGGCCCCGGGCTGGCCCCTGTCCGCCCCGCCCCGCTGACACCTGCCCGGCTTCTGTCCGGCCTCTGGTCAGTCCCGGTCCGGCCCTGGGTGGGGCCTTGTGCGGCCCCTGCCCGGCCTCTGCCCGGCCCTCCGGGTGTGATCCCGGGTTCGGCCCGCGGATGGCCCCTGCCTGGCCCAGAGCGCAGCTCTGGGCCAAGCCCCGGGTGTGGGGCCTCGGGCGGGGCCTCCTCTCAGGGCCCCGGGTCCGGCCTCGGGTGGCGCCTGTCAGGCCCCTGGGTGGCCGCTCCCGGCCCCAGGGTGCCCCCCTGGGGAGCCCATCCGCTCCCAGCCCAGGGGTGTCCCCTCCGCGACAGCGTCCCCCGCCCCGCGAGAGCCCCCCCGCGAAAGCCCCAGGCACCGTCGCCCCGCAGCACCGTCGCCGCCGCCCCCCGGCACCGACGCCTCACACCTCAGGCTGACGGCACGTCCACCCATTCCCCGCGCCGACTGGACCGTTCCATCGCGTCCAGCACCAGGGCGCTGCGTACCGCGTCCGGGAGTGTCGCCCCGTGCGGTGTCCCCTCGGCGATCGAGCGCAGGAACCGGTACGCCTCGATCACCTTGAGGTCGTCGTAGCCCATGGCGTTCGCCGCGCCCGGCTGGAACGCGGCGAACTCGCCCGCGCCCGGACCGACGTACACCGTGCTCACCGGCTGGTCCTGGTAGCCGGTGCCGCGGCTGACGCCCAGTTCGTTCATCCGGCGGAAGTCCCAGAACACCGCGCCCCGGGTGCCGTGCACCTCGAAGCCGTACGCGTTCTGCTCGCCGACCGAGACCCGGCTCGCCTCCAGCACCCCGCGCGCGCCGGAGGCGAAGCGCAGCAGGCAGCTCGCGTAGTCGTCGTTCTCGACCGGCCCCAGTTCCCCGCCCGCCGCCCGGGAGTGGCCCTCCGTGGCACCCGCCGGGCGCGCCCGCTCCGGGACGAACACGGCGGTGTCTGCGGTGAGCGAGGCGATCTCGCCCAGCAGGAAACGGGCCAGGTCCACGCCGTGCGAGGCCAGATCGCCCAGCACCCCGCTGCCCCCGCGCGCCCGCTCGTACCGCCAGGTCAGCGCCCCCTCGGGATGCGCCGCGTAGTCGCTGAACAGCCGGATCCGGACATGGGTGACGGTACCGATCTCGCCGTTCGTGATCAGCGCGCGGGCCGCTTCCACGGCGGGCGCGTTGCGGTAGTTGAAGCCCACCGCGCCCTGCACCCCCGCCTCCGCCACCGCGTCCGCGACGGCGCCCGCGTCCTCCGCGTTCAGCCCGACCGGCTTCTCGATCCACAGATGCTTGCCCGCCTCCGCCACGGCGACCCCGATCTCCCGGTGCAGGAAGTTCGGCGCGGTGACACTGACCGCCCCCACCCGGGGATCGGCCAGCACCTCCCGCCAGTCCCGGGTGGCCGACGCGAACCCGAACCGCTCCGCCGCCTCCTCGGCCCGCCCCGGCACCTCCTCCGCGACCGTCACCAGTTCCGGCCGCAGCGCCAGCCCCGGGAAGTGGTGCCGCACCCGCGCGTACGCCTGGGTGTGCACCCGCCCCATCCAGCCGAAACCGACGACGGCGACACCCAGCGCTTCCACCACGACACTCCTACGGGTTCACGACCGACCGACCCGGACATGGACCGGTCCAATGACTGTTTCGGCCACGATCAGCGCCGCCCTGGCCCATGTCAAGCCTTCAACAGCCCCTCAGTAACTCTTTGACAACACGATGGGACGCATGGAACGGTCCATCCCGTGTCCAGCCCCACGCCCCGACCACCTCGACCTCCCCGACCACTCCGACCGCCCACCATCCGCGATGTCGCCGAGCGCGCCGGTGTCTCCAAGTCGCTGGTCTCCCTGGTGCTGCGCGGCTCCGGCCAGGTGAGCCCCGAACGCCGGGACGCCGTCCTGACCGCCGCCCAGGATCTCGGCTACCGCCCGAACGCAGCCGCCCGCAGCCTCAGCGAGCGCCGCACCCGAACGGTGGGCGTCCTCCTCAACGACCTCCGCAACCCCTGGTTCGTGGACCTCCTCGACGGCCTCAACGGCCCTCTGCGCACCGCCGGCCTGCACATGCTGCTCGCCGACGCCCGCCTCAGCCGCCGCGCCGGGCACGACCTCACCGGCCCGTTCCTGGATCTGGCGGTCGACGCCCTGGTGGTCGTCGGCACCCTGCCCGACCCGGTCGCGCTCGACCGGGACGCCCTCGCCGCGGTGGCCGCCCGGATGCCGGTCGTCGTCGCGGGCGCCCGGGAAGCCGTACCGGACGGGGTGGACCTGATCGCCGGGGACGACGAGCGGGGCGTCCGGCTGGTCATCGAGCACCTGATCACGCTCGGCCACCGCCGCATCGCGCATCTCGCGGGGTACGGCGTGGTCGGCGAAGTACGGCTGCGAGCCTTCCAGGCGACGATGCTGGCACACGGGCTGGGCCGGGAGGCGCTGGCCGAGCCCTGCGACCTCACCGAGGAGGGCGGTCACCGTGCCGCCGTCCGGTTGCTGGCCCGCCCGGACCGGCCCACCGCCGTCCTCGCCGCCAATGACATCGCCGCCGTCGGCGCCCTCTCCGCCGCCCAGGACCTGGGCCTGGACGTACCGGGCGACGTCTCGGTGGCGGGCTACGACAACACCAGCATCGCCCGGCTCCGGCACGTCCGGCTCACCACGGTCGACCACGCGGGCCACGAGATGGGCCACCGGGCCGCGCGCTGCCTCCTCGACCGGCTGGAGGGCACGGGGGAGGGCGCCGGGGGAGCGGACCGGCGGGCGGGCCGGCTGTACCTCACCGTGCCGCGCCTGGAGGCCCGCGCCACGACGGGGCCGGTCGTCGTCTGATCGCCCAGCCCAGCCTGGCCCAGCCTGGCCCGGCTCGGCTCGGCTCGCGGTCAGAGATTGATCGAGTACACCTTGCGCAGCGTCTCGTGCACGGTCCAGGTCGTCCGGTCGCCCTGCCGCAGCACCGCCATGTCCCCGGGGCCGACGGTCAGGGTGGGGCCGTCCTCGAACTCGATCGTGGCCGAACCGCTGAGCACGACGAAGAGTTCGTCCGCCTCGGTGTCGGTGACGACCCCCGGGGTGATCTGCCAGATACCCCGGATCTGCTTGCCGTCCGCCGACTCCCAGACGACCTTGCCGGTCACCTCGGGGCTGCCGGAGACGATCTGGCCGGGGTCCAGCGGGTCGGGTTCGAGTACGGCGTCCGGCACGTGCACGGCGAAGCTGTGGTCCATACGGCGACCCTAGCCAGCGCCGCCGGGCCGGAACGCCGACACAGTGTCCGCGATCGACCCACCCGGCAGGACACTTCGTCGGGCGGCCCCGCCCACTGCGGCCCCGTTCACCGCGACACTACTCACTGGCCCCCCGCTCACCGCGTGACCGCTCACCGGCTGCCCGCTGACCGGCGGCTGCCCGCTCACTGCGTGCGGGTCCGCCGCGAACGCCACCCCGGGCCGCGTCCCCGGAGCAGTTCGAAGCAGGTGCCGATGACCAGCGACTGCACCAGCCCCGCGGCGACGACCCCCGCGGCCAGTACCGCCGTCGGCGGGTCCGCCTCCGCCGCAGCCAGCGGCGCCGCGGCCAGCAGCGAGAGCGGCGAGGTGAGGAAGACCGGCCACACCCCGATGAACCCGGGGTCGTCGCTGAACGCGACCACCGCGGCCGTGACCGCGATCGACCCGCCCACGGCGGTCAGATACACCGCCGAAGCGGGGTTGCCGACGGCGAAGCGGAACAGCGTACGACGGTCCATGATGAGTCTCCCCGATGGTCGGCCGAGGCCCGGCCCCTGGTCAGGTCTCCATCGTGCGCCCGGCACGGCATCCCGGCCTGAGTAGCCGTACTCAGGTCATCAGCCCGACTGCTCACACCCCTCCAGCGCCGCCCGTCCCGACGAACCCCCTCCGCACACCTCAAGCATTCCCCGGCACGGCACGGCCATGCTCACCGCGTCCCCTACGCGCCACGGCCATGCGCACCGCGTCCCCTACGCGCCACGCCCACGCTCACCGCGTCCCCCGCGTGGCACGGCCACGCTCACCGCGTTGGCGACGACCACCGCCCCGACGCCCGCCCACTCGGCCGCGCCGAGCCCCTCCCCCAGCACCAGCAGCCCCACCACCGCGGCCAGCACGGGATTGACGCTCATGAACAGACCGAAGGTCTGCGCGGGCACCCGGCGCAGAGTGAACAGATCCGCGAGATACGGCACCGCCGACGACAGCACCCCCGCCACCACCGCGTACCCCAGCGCCTCGGCGGTAGGCGGCCGGTGCGCCACCAGCAGCACCACGACGGGCAGAAACATCAGCGCCGACACGGTCGCCGCCGCGCCCGCCCCCTGCGCCCCGGGCAGCCGCCGCCCGACGGTCCGGTTGAGCAGGATGTACGCCGCCCAGCAGCAGGCCGCGAGCAGCCCGAGTCCCATGCCCAGGTAGTCGGCGGAGGGGCGGGGCCGCATCAGCACCGCCACACCCGCCGCCGCGATCAGCGCGCAGCAGGCGTCCAGCCGGCGGCGGGCGGCGGCCAGTGCGATGGCCAGCGGGCCGAGGAACTCCAGGGTGACGGCCAGCCCGAGCCCGATCCGGTCCACGGCGGTGTAGAGGCTGAGGTTCATCGTCCCGAAGACCAGCGCCAGCAGCAGCACCGGCCACCACTGCCCCCAGGTGAACTCCCGCACCCTGGGCCGCCCTACGGCCAGCAGCACGGCGGCGGCCACGTACTGCCGCACCGCCACCACCCCGAGCGGCCCGAGCACTGGGAAGGCGAGGGCGCCGACGGCGGCGCCGAACTGGTTGGACAGCCCGCTCCCGGTCATCGTGACCACCCCGGCGAGCCGCCCCGGCACCCGACCCGCGGACGGGGCGCGCAGGGCGGGACCCGTGCCGGGATAACCGTCAAGGAGACGAAGACGCATCCCCCGATCGTGCGCCCGCCCCCGGGTTGCGCAAAATGCATCACCCAACGGATCTATACGCTGAACGCATGCATGATCCCCCACCACCTACGGCCCGAGACGAAGCCCGAGCCCGCGAACGGGACCGCGAACGGGACCGCGAACGGGACCGGGAACGGGAGCGGGAGCAGGACCGGGACCGGGAAGGGGACCGGGTACGAGACCGTGCCCCAGACCTCGCCCCAGACCGCCCCCGCCTCCGCCCCCAAATCCGCCCCCAAGACCTCGACCTACGCCACCTCCGGGTCCTCGTGGCGATCGTCGAGCAGGGCGGCTTCACCGACGCCGCCCATGCCCTCGGCGTCTCCCAGGCCGCCGTCTCCCGCGCCCTGGCCGGACTGGAACGCGCCCTGGGTGTACGGCTGCTGCGGCGCACCTCGCGCGAGGTGACCCCGACGCCGACCGGACTGCGGGTGGTGGCGCACGCCCGCCGGGTGCTCGCGGAGGTGGAGGACCTGGTCGGCGAGGCGACCTCGGGGCAGGTCCGGCTGCGGATCGGGTACGCCTGGGCGGCGCTCGGCCGGCACACCGTGCCCTTCCAGCGGCGGTGGAGCGCCGCCCGCCCGGACACCGAACTGCACCTGGTACGGGTCAACTCGCCCACCGCCGGGCTGCTGGAGGGCGCCTGCGATCTCGCGGTGATACGCCGGGAGGTCACCGGGCGCCGCTTCGAGACCGCGCTCGTCGGACTGGAGCGGCGGATGTGCGCGCTGCCCGCCGACGACCCCCTCGCCCGGCGCCGCTCGGTCCGGCTGGCGGACCTGGCCGGGCGCAGGCTGCTCATCGACCGCCGTACCGGCACCACCACACCGGAGCTGTGGCCGCCGGACGCCCGGCCGCGCACCGAGGAGACCCAGGACGTGGACGACTGGCTGACGGTGATCGCGACGGGCCGGGGTGTGGGGGTCACCGCCGAGTCCACCGCCCACCAGTACCGGCGCCCCGGGGTCGTGTACCGCCCGGTGCGGGACGCGGAGCCGGTCGCCGTGCGGCTGGCCTGGTGGCGCGACGAACCGCACCCGGCGACCCCGGCCGTGATCGAACTCCTCAGTGCCCTGTACCGCACAGGCTGAGCCGGACCCCACCCCCACCCCATCAGCAGTCGCTTATATAAGTGAAGGGTGATATATTCATGGGCATGCACGCCTTCGATGTGCTCGGCGACCCCGTGCGTCGCCGGATCCTGGAGTTGCTCGCCGACGGCGAGATGACCTCCGGGGCGGTCAGTGAGGTCATCCGCGCGGAGTTCGGGATATCGCAGCCCGGGGTCTCGCAGCATCTGAAGGTGCTGCGGGAGAACGGCTTCGCGACGGTGCGCCCCGAGGGCGCCCGGCGGCTGTACGCCGTGAACTCCGAGCCGCTGCGCGATGTCGATGTCTGGCTCGACCGCTTCCGCCGTTTCTGGACCCCCCGACTGGACGCCCTGGCCACCGAACTGGCCCGGGGCCGACGCGAACGCCGCCTGCGCGGCGAGGAACCACCGAGGAGTACCCCGTGATCGATGTGAACCACCAGATCAACGCCGTCCGGCGACAGGTCGGCACCCGCGACTTCAAGGCCGGCGAGGCCCGGATCGTCACCATCGGCCAGACCTACGACACGCCGCTGGACGACCTCTGGGACGCCTGCACCAACCCGGAGCGGCTGCCCCGCTGGTTCGCCCCGGTCACCGGCGACCTCAGGCTCGGCGGCCGGTACCAGGTCGAGGGCAACGCCTCCGGCACGGTGGAGCGCTGCGACCCGCCCAAGGGCTTCTTCGCCACCTGGGAGTTCGGCGGCGAGGTGAGCTGGATCGAACTGCGCCTGACCCCGGAGGGCGACGAGCGCACCCGCTTCGAGCTGGAGCACATCGCCCATGTCGGCGAGGAGCGGTGGGCGCAGTTCGGCCCCGGCGCGGTCGGGGTCGGCTGGGACCTCTCACTCATGGGCCTGTTCCGGCACCTCGGCGGCGCTCCGGCCGTCAACCCGGCCGAGTTCGAGGCGTGGGGCGCCTCCGACGAGGGCAAGTCGTTCGTCACGGCCGCCAGTGAGGGCTGGTACGCGGCGAACGTGGCCGGGGGCGAGTCCCCGGACCGGGCGCGCGACGCGGCCGACCGCACGTCCGCGTTCTACCGGGGCGAGGGTCCGGGCATGGAGCCCGACTCCGGCGAGGGGCAGGGCTGAAGGGCGGACCAGGTGCGCGGCAGGCTCCGTCGTGGGCCGTGGGCCGTGGACATCGGATCGGGGGCGGCCCGCCGCCGAGGGGCCGTCGCGAAGTTCACATGCCTCGCTCCGGACCCTGCCAACTGACGCAAGGATCCTCCTCAGTCATGGGCATGCTTTCGAACACAATCGGACCCGGATAGAACACCGCACTCCCCGGACCGAACATGTCCTCTCCGATCACATGCCGATAGAGCCATTCCGAGAAAGGCATTCGGTACTCATGGAATCCTTGCTCATCGCCGTCACAGGAGAGCAGCAACCATTTCCCGGAAGCACCTGCGGCCGATCCGGGCAGCCCGAAGAGATATTCTCCGCGATCGGTGCTGAGCAACGGGATGAGGCCGGTGGGCCCACCGAAGACCGGCCCCCCTGGCATCGCCGGACAGTCGGCCTCCGAGAGTCCGGTGCGCGAGAACGCCTCTACCGTCTCGCGCATCCATCGACCGAGGTTCCACCTGCTGGTGTGCGGATGATCCAGATAGACATGTCCGTTCAACTGAACCGGGGCGTATGCGTCCAGGATCCTCTTGTAGTCCTCGGGAAGCCGCACACCCAACTCCCGTTCCAGGTCATCCCATGAACCGGTGACCGGTGCGGGACTTGTGGGTTCTCCGAGCATCTCCAGAACGGCATCGGTGTAGTCGAGCGGCATGGTCACCTTCGAAGGATTGGCGTGGTTGTCTCTTTGCCGCGGGGCACGGCCGCACATATCCGTATGACCCGCTGACACCGGTCAAGGGCACCGGCCCCCGACCGGTCCCCAATCGGTCCCCAATCGGTCCCCAGGAACGGTCAAGGGCCGGTTTCGGATTTCCCCGAAACCGGCCCTTGATCTGCGACTGTCTCCAGTCGGGACGACAGGATTTGAACCTGCGACCCCTTGACCCCCAGTCAAGTGCGCTACCAAGCTGCGCCACGTCCCGCTGTCCCCGCGTATCTCACTCGCGAGGCACGTCCGCGCGTATCTCCATGCATCCCTGTGCATCGCGAAGATCGCTTGAACGTGCGAGTGAAGACTACCCCATGCCACAGGCGTGCTCCGCCGCTGATCAGCCGTGCCGCGCGGGGCCAGTGGACCCTTGCCGGGGGAGTCCGGTCACCATGACCCCCGTCCGTCTCCCGCTGTCACACCTCTTGCCCCACCCGGTCGCCACTGCTATCTCACTGTTAGGAAAGTTTCCTTACCAATCCGACCGACACGGAGACCATGGTGATTCCCCCACGCACCACCCGGTCGCGCCTGTGGGCGCGTTCCGTTCTCCTCGCCACCGCCCTGACCGGCGCGCTCCTCACCCCCCAGGCCACCGCCGCCCCGGAGGCGCGCCCCGCCCCCGTCACCGGCGCCACCCCCCTCGCCGCGCAGACCTACGAGGCCGAGAGCGCGGCCGTCTCCCAGGGCGTCGTCGAGTCCAACCACACCGGCTTCACCGGCAGCGGATTCGTCAACTACGACAACACCACCGGCGGCTACGTCGAGTGGACGGTCAACGCCGCCACCGCCGGAAACGCCACCCTCGCCCTGCGCTACGCCAACGGCACCACCGTCAACCGCCCCATGGACATCCGGGTCAACGGCACCCTCGTCGCCTCCGCCAGGGCCTTCGACTCCACCGGCACCTGGACCAACTGGACCACCACCACACTCACCGCCGCCCTCAGGGCCGGCGCCAACACCGTCCGCGCCACCGCCACCACCGCCAACGGCGGCCCCAACGTGGACCACCTCACCGTCGACACCCAGGGCGGCCCCACCCCCGGCACGACCCCCGTCGGCATCAACGGCCAGCTCACGGTCTGCGGCACCCGGCTCTGCAACCAGTACGGCAACCCCATCCAACTGCGCGGCATGTCCAGCCACGGCACCCAGTGGTACCCCCAGTGTCTGACCTCGGGCTCACTGGACGCCCTCGCCAAGGACTGGAACGCCGATGTGCTGCGCGTCTCCACCTACGTCCAGGAGGGCGGCTACGAGACCGACCCGCGCAAGTACACCGACCTCGCCCACCGGCTCATCGAGGACGCCACCAGCCGGGGCATGTACGTGATCGTCGACTGGCACATGCTCACCCCCGGCGACCCCCACTACAACCTCTCCCGCGCCCGCACCTTCTTCACCGAGATCGCCAACCGCCACAAGGACAAGCCCAACGTCTTCTACGAGATCGCCAACGAACCTTCCGGTGTCTCCTGGAGCACCATCAAGTCCTACGCCGAGCAGATCATCCCGGTGATCCGGAACATCGACTCCAACGCCCCCGTCCTCGTCGGCACCCGCGCCTGGTCCTCGCTCGGGGTCTCCGAGGGCGCCACCGAGACCGAGGTCGTCAACAACCCGGTGAACGCCGGAAACATCATGTACACCTTCCACTTCTACGCCTACTCGCACCGCGACGAGTACCTGAACACCCTGTCCCGCGCCGCCGACCGCATCCCGATGTTCGTCACCGAGTTCGGCACCCAGAACTACGCCGGTGAGGGGAGCAACGACTTCGCCATGTCGCAGCGGTACATCGATCTGATGGCCGCGAAGAAGATCTCTTGGGTCAACTGGAACTACTCCGACGACGGCCGCACCGGCGCCGTCTTCACCGAGGGCACCTGCAACGCCGGCGGGCCATGGGCCGGCACCTCGCGGCTGAAGCAGGCGGGGGTGTGGATCCGCGACCGGATCCGGACACCGGACGCCTTCCCGACGTCCTGACGCACGGGGAGGGGGCCCCGGGTCGGCGCTGCGCGGAGCCGAGCAGCGCCGAGAGGGCCGAGTAGCGCCGAGAGGGGTCGAGCGCCGCCAAATAGGAAGGAACGGCAACAGTCCCACGGCCGCCCCCACTCACCCCGCCGCCACTCACCCCGCACCGCCGGACGGCCGTACCGCCCCGGGACCCGCGCACCCCGCGCCGGACCCGGGGTGGTCTGCTGTGTGCCGCCCGGTCACAGGGGGGCCGGTGCCGCTGTGCGCCCGGTCGGAGGGGGCTGTGCCGTCCAGGAAATATGACCGCTCCGTGGACGTGGTCTTGACGCCGGGCGGGGCGCGATCGACACTCCCGTAGGGAATCCTAGTGAATAGGTAGGGAAATATGGGGCGCCTGGAGCCGGTGGTCAGCAGGGCCAGCCACGGGCCCCGCCGATCGCCCCTGCTCACCTCCCGCCGTCACATCGATCTGCTGCGGGTCTGCGGCGCGATCGGCCGCAGACGGCGCTGACGCCCCCGCGTGCCGACGCCCCCACCCAGCCGTCACAGGCCGCCCCGCCGCCACAGCCGCCGCCCCGCCTCCCGACCGTGCCTGGCCCATCCGCGTGTTCCGCCCGCCGCGCGGCCGTCCGCGCGCCCGATTCCGGGGAGACCCATGACCGTCACACCGCCCGCCCCCCTCCGTATCTCGACCCCCGAGACCCCCGTGTTCCGGGGCCGTATCGGGCGGGACGCCCGCAGTGGGCACTACGCCGTCCCCCGCCGCTACCGGCTGCACCTGTCCACCGCCGACCCCGACGGGCTGCGGATCGCCGTCGTCCACTCCCTCCTCGGCCTCGGCGACAGTTGTCCCGTCACCCTGCTGCCCCCCGTCCCCGACTGTCCCGGCGGCGGTCACGCCGCTCTGCGCCCGCTGTACGAGGCCAGCGCGCACCGCTACACCGGCCCCGCCCTCGCCCCCGTCCTCGCCGACGACTGGTCCGGCCGGATCGTCAGCGGCCACGCCCCCGACATCGTCCGCGACCTCGCCCAGCACTTCGGCGCCGGGCGCCCGGCGCTCTTCCCGCACGCCCTCGGTTCCTCCATCGAGGCCGTGGAGCGGCTCTGCGCCGAGCGCATCGACGACGCCGCCCAGCGGGCGGGCCGGGCCGGCGCCGACCCCGGGGAGCGGGCGGACGCCGTCGCCGAACTGCTGGACGCCCTGGGGGAGCTGGAGCGACGCCTCACCGCCCACCCCTATGTGACGGGTGATCAGCTCACCGCCGCCGATGTGACCCTCTGGGTCACCCTCCTCCAGCTCGACACCGTCCACCGGCACCACCTCGACGCCGGTGCGGTGCACCGGGTCGCCGAGCATCCTGCGGTGTGGGATTTCGCACGCCGACTCACCGCCGGACCGGCCTTCGCCGCGCACCTCGACCTCGACGGCATCGCCCGCCGCCATCAGGCCCACTGCCGTGGCCTGGAGGCCGCCGGAGCCGCTGTCCAGATCCTGGACTGGGCCGCCCACGCGGCGGACGCCAACGGCGTTCCCGTACGGGCCGACCGGCCCTGATGCCGTCCCAGTCGGTGGACCGGCATTGACACGGGCTCGGATCGCGGCCTTAACTTTCGGGCACCTGCCTCACTTTCGGACACCTGTGTGTATCCGGGATCGGGGCGGTGCGGAAACGCGTGGCCCCGAGCCGAGCCCCCTCCGCGTCGGCCGTGCGGCCCCGCCTCCGAGGCCGCGCCGCGCCACCGAACCACGCCGGGCCCCCTCCCGGGGCCGGAACGACGAAGGACGACCGACATGCGCGCAGCGACCAGGACGGCCGTACGCCGTTCCGCGGGCCGCGTCCGCCCGCGCGCCGACCGTCTCGTCGCCGACCGCGCCGTCGATCTGCTCCGCGTCAGCAGCGCACTGTGTACCGCACCGGGCCGAGCCCGTCGCGGGGTCTGACCTCCTCTCCACGACCCCGCCCGGCCACCGCACCCGACGCACACCGCCTCCCGGTGTGCCGTCCCGCCGCCCGAACCCCCGGTCCCTTGCGCTCAGCGCGTGCCCCGCCCGTACCACCGTGCCGCCCCGGCCCGGCGATCCGGCGCGGCGCCGCGCGGCAGGCCACGGCTCCCCGGGTGTTCCCTCCCCGCCGGAGCCCACGATGAGCGAACCCCCAGGCACAGGCGTGTCCCTCGCCGCGAAAACACCCGCTGCCATACCCGAGACGAACGAGGGGCCGCAGAAGTCCGCCGAACCCCCCGCCGACCCCCCGTCACCACCCCTCACCGCCCAGCGCGTTCAGCCGCTGCGCCACCCGGGACGCTGGATCGCCACCGCGATCGTGCTGGTCCTGGCCGCCCAGTTCATCAACGGCCTGGCCACCAACCCCTTCTACCAGTGGGACCGCTTCGGCTACTGGTTCCTGCGCCCCACCATCGTCGACGGTCTGCTGATCACCCTCGAAGTCACCGCCTACAGCGCGGTGTTCGGGCTCCTCGGCGGTATCGTCCTCGCCCTGGCCCGGCTGTCGAGGAGCCCGGTGCTGCGCGCGGTGAGCTGGACCTACATCTGGGCCTTCCGCTCCATCCCGCTGATCGTCGTACTCCTCTTCCTCTACAACTTCAGCGCCCTCTACGAGAGTCTCAGCCTGGGCGTCCCCTTCGGCCCGGCCCTCCTCACCTTCGGCGAGTCCGGCCTCGGCAGCGACATGGCCGTCGCCATCGTCGGACTCAGCCTCGCCGAGGCCGCCTACGCCGCCGAAGTGGTCCGCGGCGGCATCCTCTCCGTCGACCAGGGCCAGCACGAGGCCGCCGCCGCCCTCGGTCTGCCCCGGCGCTACCAGTTCCGGCGGATCGTCTTCCCGCAGGCCCTGCGCTCCATCACCCCGAACTACGTCAACCAGCTCATCGGCCTCGTCAAGGCCACCTCGCTGGTCTTCTACGTCTCCCTGCTCGACCTCTTCGGCGCCGCCCAGACCATGGGCTCCACCTACCCCGGTGACATCGTCCCGCTGCTCATGGTCGTCACCGTCTGGTACCTGATCCTGACCAGCGCCGTCTCCGTCGTCCAGTACTACGTCGAGCGGCACTACGCCCGGGGCGCCACCCGCACCCTGCCGCCGACCCCGCTGCAACGCCTGCGCGCGAGCCTGCGCGAGGTACGCGACCGCGCCCGCAGGGAGACCGCCGTATGAGCACCGCCACCGTCACCGCCGTCGAAGAGACCGGCGCCGGTGCGGGCGCCGTCGCGCCCGCCGCCGTCCAGGTGCACGGCGTGCACAAGTGGTACGGCGCCCATCGCGTCCTCGACGGGGTCGATCTGACCGTGCGGCCCGGGGAGGTCACCGCGATCCTCGGCCCCTCCGGCTCCGGCAAGTCCACCCTGCTGCGGGCCATCAACCACCTGGAGAAGCCCGACATCGGGTACGTCACCCTCAACGGCGAGCCCATCGGCGTACGGCGGCACGGCGAGCGGCTCAAGGAGCTGAGCGAGCGGGCCATCCTCGTCCAGCGGCGCCGGATCGGCTTCGTCTTCCAGAACTTCAACCTCTTCCCGCATCTGACCGCGCTGGAGAACGTGGCCGCCGCCCCCGTCGCCACCGGGCTTCTGGACCGCTCCGCCGCCGGGGAACTGGCGCTGTCCCTGCTGGCGAGGGTCGGCCTCGGGGACAAGGCGGACGCCTATCCGCGGCAGTTGTCCGGCGGCCAGCAGCAGCGCGTCGCCATCGCCCGCGCGCTCGCCCTGCGGCCCGGGGTGATCCTCTTCGACGAACCGACCTCGGCGCTCGACCCCGAACTCGTCGGCGAGGTGCTCGCCGTCATCAAGGACCTGGCGACCAGCGGCACCACCCTCGTGGTCGTCACCCATGAGATCGGCTTCGCCCGCGAGGTCGCCGACCGGGTCGTCTTCCTGGACGCCGGCCGGATCGTCGAACAGGGCCCGCCCGCGGATGTCCTCGACAACCCGCGCCATGAACGCACCCGGGATTTCCTCAGCAAGGTGCTGTGAACGGAGTCAACCGGCGACTTCCCGGTGAACCCGGCAGTCCCGCGTCCCCGGCATCCACCGCATCCCCCACCTCTCCCGACAGTCCCGCATCCCCCACCTCGCCCACCTCTCCCACCTCTCCCGCACCCCTCACCTCCCCCGTCTCCCTCCTTACTCCCGTCTTCCGAAGACCCAGACAAGGACCAGCCATGCCCACGACCGTCTCGCGACGCCAGCTCCTGCGCGGTATCACCGCCGCCACCGCCTTCGCCGCACTCGGCACCACCCTCGCCGCCTGCGGCGGGGAGAGCGACGCCGCCGCCACCACCTCCTCGGCCGCCGGTACGGTCGCCGTGGGCCGGCTGTCCAACGGCGCCGCCAAGGAGACCAGCATCAAGGTCGCCGAGGTCCCCTCGATCAGCGCCCTGCTGCCCGACGCCGTGAAGAAGAAGGGCACCCTGGTCGTCGGCTCCGGCGTCCTGCCCTCCGGTTCCGCGCCGCTCGGCTACATCGGCGACGACCAGAAGACCCTCACCGGCTCCGAGCCCGACCTGGCCCGGCTGATCGCCGCCGTCCTCGGACTGGAACCCGAGATCTCGCCCTCCACCTGGGAGAACATGTTCATCGGCCTGGACGGCGGCAAGGTCGATGTGGCGATATCGAACGTCACCGTCACCGAGGAGCGCAAGCAGAAGTACGAGTTCGCCAGCTACCGCAGGGACGACCTCGCCTTCGAGACCCCCGAGGACAGCGACTGGAGCTTCGACGGCGACTACCGCGCCCTCGCCGGGAAGACGGTCAGCGTCGGCGCCGGGACCAACCAGGAGAAGATCCTGCTGGAGTGGAAGGACAAGCTGGCCGAGGACGGCGAGGACCTCACGGTCAAGTACTACCAGGAGTCCAACAGCCTCTATCTCGCCCTGTCCAGCGGCAAGATCGACGCCTATCTCGGCCCCAACCCCAGCATCGCCTACCACACCACCCAGACCGCCGACACCCCCCAGGCGACCCGGGTGGCGGGCACCTTCTCCGGCGCCGGTGAGACCCTCCAGGGCCTGATCGCCGCGACCGCCAAGAAGGACAGCGGACTCGCCGAACCCCTCGCCGCCGCCATCAACCACCTCATCGACAACGGCCAGTACGAGCAGTGGCTCACGGCGTGGAACCTCTCCTCCGAGGCGGTCGAGAAGTCGGAGGTCGACCCGCCCGGCCTGCCCCTGACCAACTCCTGACCAACTCCTGACCCCTCCCCGGGCCCCCTTTCCCCGCCGCGCACCGGGCCGCCCGCCCCCCACCGGGCGGCCCCGCCGCCGCCACCTCTCCAGGAAGGCACCACCATGTCCTCATCCTCCTCCTCACCCTCCTCCTCACCCGCTCTCCCTCGCCCCCTCCATCTCGCCGTCGCCCTGGACGGCACCGGCTGGCACCCCGCGTCCTGGCGCGAGCCGGTGGCCCGCCCCCGGGACCTGTTCACCGCCGCCTACTGGGCGGACCAGGTGACGGAGGCCGAGCGCGGACTGCTCGACTTCGTCACCATCGAGGACGGCCTCGGCCCCCAGTCCTCCCACTTCCTCGACCCCGACGAGCGCACCGACCAGGTCCGCGGACGCCTCGACGCGGTCCTGATCGCCTCCCGGGTGGCCCCGCTCACCCGTCACATAGGGCTGGTGCCGACCCTGGTCACCACCCACACCGAGCCGTTCCACCTCTCCAAGGCCATCGCCACCCTCGACTACGTCAGCAACGGCCGCGCCGGACTGCGCGCCCAGCTCACCGCGCGCCCGGGCGAGGCCGCCCACTTCGGCCGCCGGACGATCCGCCGGATCGACGACTACCGCAGCCCCGCCTCCCAGGAGATCGCCGCCGAACTCTTCGACGAGGCGGCGGACTATGTGGAGGTGCTGCGCCGGCTCTGGGACAGTTGGGAGGACGACGCCGAGATCCGGGATGCCGCCACCGGCCGCTTCATCGACCGCGACAAGCTCCACTACATCGACTTCGAGGGCCCTCACTTCAGCGTCAAGGGCCCCTCCATCACCCCCCGGCCGCCCCAGGGCCAGCCCGTCGTCACCGCCCTCGGCCACGACACGATCCCCTACCGGTTCATCGGCCGCGCCGCCGACATCGGCTACATCACCCCGCACGACACCGACGAGGCCCGCGCCACCCTCGCCGTCGTCCGCGCCGAACAGGCCGCCGCCGGACGCGCGGACGACACCGTGCACGTCTTCGCCGACCTGGTGGTGCTGCTGGACGACGACGAGGCGGGCGCTCGCGCCCGCAAGGAGCGGCTCGACACCCTCGCGGGCGGCGAGTACACCAGCGACGCCCGGATCTTCACCGGCACCGCCGCCGGGCTCGCCGATCTGCTCCAGGAGTGGGGGGCCGCCGGACTGACCGGCTTCCGGCTGCGCCCCGCCGTCACCGGGCACGACCTCCCGGCCATCACCCGCGCCCTGGTGCCCGAACTCCAGCGCCGGGGCGCCTTCCGTACCGCCTACGAGGCCGACACCCTGCGCGGCCTGCTGGGCCTGCCCCGCCCCACCAACCGCTACGCCGCCACCACCACTGCCGCCGCGACCGCGACCGCCTGAGCCGGAGGAACCCGACCCATGAGCAAGCCGCAGAACCGTACGCCGGGCAAGCCGCAGAAGCAGATCCACCTGGCCGCGCACTTCCCCGGCGTCAACAACACCACCGTATGGAGCGATCCCCGGGCCGGGAGCCATATCGAGTTCAGCTCCTTCGCGCACTTCGCGCGCACCGCCGAACGCGCCAAGTTCGACTTCCTGTTCCTCGCCGAGGGCCTGCGCCTGCGCGAACAGGGCGGGCAGATCTACGACCTGGACGTCGTCGGCCGCCCCGACACCTTCACCGTGCTCGCCGCGCTCGCCGCCGTCACCGACCGCCTCGGCCTGACCGGCACCATCAACTCCACCTTCAACGAGCCCTACGAGGTGGCCCGCCAGTTCGCCAGCCTCGACCATCTCTCCGCGGGCCGGGCCGCCTGGAACGTCGTCACCTCCTGGGACGCCTTCACCGGGGAGAACTTCCGCCGCGGCGGGTTCCTCCCCCAGGAGGAGCGGTACTCCCGCGCTCGTGAGTTCCTCGCCACCGCCCAGGAACTCTTCGACTCCTGGCGCGGCGACGAGATCCTCGCCGACCGGGACACCGGCGCCTTCCTCCGGGACGCCAAGGCGGGCGCCTTCGTCCACAGCGGACAGCACTTCGACATCCACGGCCGGTTCAATGTGCCCCGCTCGCCGCAGGGCCGCCCGGTGATCTTCCAGGCCGGGGACTCCGAGGAGGGCCGCGAGTTCGCCGCCGCCGACGCGGACGCCATCTTCAGCCGCCACGCCACCCTGGACGCGGGCCGCGCCTTCTACACCGACGTGAAGTCCCGCCTGCCCCGGTACGGCCGCCGCGCCGACCAGCTCCTGATCCTGCCCGCCGCCAGCTTCGTCCTCGGCGACACCGACGCCGAGGCGGAGGAACTCGCCAAGGACATCCGCCGCCAGCAGGTCAGCGGCGCCACCGCCCTCAAGCACCTGGAGTGGGTATGGAACGGGGACCTCTCCTCGTACGACCCCGAGGGGCCGCTGCCCGAGGTGGACCCGCTGCCCGGTGAGCACACCGTCTCCCGGGGCCGCGCCCAGGTGCGGATGTACCGCGACCCGCAGGAGACGGCCCGGGAGTGGCGGGAGCTGGCCGAGGCCAACAAGTGGTCGATCCGCGACCTGGTCATCGAGACCGGCAACCGGCAGAGCTTCATCGGCTCCCCGGCCACCGTCGCCCGCACCATCGACGAGTACGTCCAGACCGACGCCGCCGACGGTTTCATCCTCGTCCCGCACATCACACCCGGCGGCCTCGACGCCTTCGCCGACCAGGTGGTACCGCTGCTCCAGGAACGGGGCTCCTTCCGCGCCGACTACGAGGGCACGACCCTGCGCCACCATCTCGGCCTGGACCACCCGGACGAGCCCGCCTCCGACGTCCCGGGCGAGGCGACAGCGGTCTGAGCCGCGATGGCACAGGCGGAGCATCCCGCTCCGCCACGGAACCACCCACGCCCCGTGCTGCTGTCCGGCGTGCCCGTACGCCGGTCGGGCAGGTGGAGGGTGCGCGGCGGCGTCTGGCGGGCACGGCTGTTTTCCGGATCCTGTTCGAGGGCGGCCCCTAGGATGGCGGCCACCGCGGGAAGGGAGCACTGTGGACCGGGTCATCAAGTATGGCGATGCGCTGATGGTCATCGGCGGAGCGATCGTCCTCATCGTCGCGCAGCCGCATCCCGGTTGGTGGTTCGGCTGGGGCGTCATGACCTTGACCGCCGTTCTGTCCCCCATTTTCCGGGCCCGTCTCGCCCGGCCCTGACTCGTCGGAACCGGCGCTCCTCGCCTCGCGCGGGAGGGGCACGCCGCCGTGTCCGGTAGGTCCCCCTACGAGTGCAGCGCACAGATCCCTCACACCGAAATGGTCCCGCCCCATACTCTGAGAGCGACTGGCTGTTCAGAGATTGGGGCGTGACCGTGTCTTCTGATGCCACCCCGGGCCCGTACGCCGACCCGTTGAAGTTTGGCCAGCGGGTCCAAGTTCTGCGCCAGCGCAAGGGGATGACCCGCGCACAGCTAGCCGACCTCATCGGGGCTTCACCGCACACCCTGAAGAAGATCGAGAACGGACAGCAGCAGGCGCCGGGACTCGACACGGTGCTGCGGATCGCCGAGGCGCTGCGGGTGCGAGACCTCTCGGAGCTGACAGGGCACGCCGACACGCACGTTGATCTGTTCATCGGCCCCGGCCATCCTCGTCTCGCCGCCGTCAGGGCCGCGATCGACAACTTCGCTCTCGCCACGGAAGCCGAGCCTCCGCCGATCGCTCACCTGGAAGCGCGCCTTCACGCCGCGTGGAAGGCCCGCCACGAGGCGGAGAACCATCGCGAGGCGATCGGCAGGCTCCTGCCGGACCTGATCCGCGACGCCCAGGCGCTGGCGCGCGCCGCCGACAGCGCAGCCGATCGCCGCCGGGCGCAGGCACTGCTCTCGCAGACGTACTCGCTGTCGCAGTTCTTCA
Organism: Streptomyces sp. NPDC093252; assembly: GCF_040683675.1. NCBI lineage: Bacteria > Bacillati > Actinomycetota > Actinomycetes > Kitasatosporales > Streptomycetaceae > Streptomyces > Streptomyces sp. NPDC093252. Next base: position 135,672 of record NZ_JBFBEM010000004.1, read on the forward strand.
TCGCCTACCAGCCCGACAGCGCGCTCCTCTGGCGCGTGGCCGAGCGCGGCATGGTCGCCGCCCAGGACTCCGGCGATCCGCACGCCATCGGCGTCGCCGCGTGGCTCCTCGCCCAGGCGCACCGGGACAGCGGCCCTCGTCACTTCGACGCGGCGGAGGCCATCAACACAGAGGCGGTGCGCTTCCTGAAGCCCCTGCTGCCCGACGCCGAGACCGAGGTTCTCGCCATCGCGGGCGCCCTGGAGTTCGAACTCGGGTACACGGCGGCCCGACGACGGGCGACGGGCACGGCGTGGCGGCACTGGGACAGGGCGAACAGCATGGCCGCGCGGCTCCCCGGGGACTACTACCACCCGGTGACGTCGTTCTCCCGGGCCATCATGGGCGCCCACGCCGTCACCGTGGCCGTTGAACTGCGCCAAGGCGGGGAGTCCGTCCGTCAGGCCGCGCGCGCCGACGAGATGACCATCCCGTCGAGGCCGCGCCGGGCGCGGCACCGAATCGAGGAGGCGCGCGGCTACCACCTGGACGCGCAGCCGGATGTGGCGATCGCGGCGCTGGAGAAGGCGTTCAAGGCGGCCCCGGAGACGATCCGCTACAACGGCTATGCCCGGCGGATCATCCTGGAGGAGGTGGAGTCGAAGCAGGCTCCCAGGCGGCAGCGCGCCTCGGCGTTGGCGGCGGATGTGGGGCTCCTCGCGGCGTAGGACGAGGGGACCGGATTCCGGTCCTCGGTGGATTCCGGGCGCCTCTACGGTTGTGTGCGTGAGACGAATCACCACGATCGTGGAGGCATAGCCATGTCGGCGGACACCGCGACCCCATCCGAGGCGCTCAGCCTCCTCGACCTTCCGCCGCTCGACGCGCTCACCGCCGACCAGCGGCGCGGCGCCGTCTGTGTGTGGGACGCCGAGGAGGCGCCGCTCACCGCCGAGACCGTTGTCGACCTCGGTGAGCGCGAGGACGGCGCGGCTCGCTGGTTCCCCCGCGCCTGCCGCCCCCACATGGGTGAGCAGGCGTACCGCGCCCTGATGGGCCACGCCGGGCTCTGTGAGCAGTGCACCGACGACGCGGGTGGCTGCGAGGTCGGGTCCGGCCTGCGTCGGCTCAGGCGTGAGGGGCGCCGATGATCTGCCGGCGGTGCGGCGAGCCCATCAGGGACGGCGAGCCCCACGACCGGCTCGACAACCCGGGCGATTCCCGGGGCTGTTGCACGGTCTACCTCCACAGAGCCCAGTGCCAGGGCACGTACACGCGGACGTATCCCGAAGTCCGCCGATGACCACCTCCCGCCCCCTGGTCGGCGGGGGCGGGAGGTGACCAACGCACTGCCGGATCATGCGCCTCGCGGAACGACTCGCAGGCGGCCCGCATGGAATCCGTCCGCCGCGATGTCGATTTTCGCCCGCGCCGCAGACCTCGCCCCGTACGAAGCGGCCGTTTCGACCCTTCGGGGTCCAGCGGCCACGCGGTCGCCCGGAGACATGGTGGACCGACCTTGATGGAATCCCCCGGAACAAGACGCTTGCCGGGTCCGCTGCTACCCCCGTGGCAGCGGACCCGGCCCCCCGCGGGACGGAACGCCCTTCCCCCGATCGGGCGTCGTCAAGTGACGTCGCGCCCGAAGGGAACATTCCACCCGCTTCCCCCGGCGCCGGACAGTGGTCCAGCCGTCCGCGTGGGGCGGCCCTGTGCTCTCACCAGCACATGACCGCCGTTTCACCCGAACCCCAGCCGGAGTACAGGCGCACGCGGACGAAGTAGCGGCGGCCCTTGACGAGCCGGGCCCTGACCGTGGCGTTGTGCGGAGCGCCACCGTCGTCGTCCCCGGCGACGAAGCGGGGCACGCCGTCCCGCTCCTCGAACAGCACGGCCACGGCGTCCCCGTCGCCGAAGATCCCGACCGTGTACTCGCGGGTCTGGGTGGGCTCGATCCGGAAATCGGCCTGCTCGCCCGGCCCGAGCCGCACCGGCGCCGAGCGGAACGGCACCAGTTCCTCCGGCAGCCCGGTACCGACCGAGGGGTACCAGCGCAGGACGAACTCCTTGTCCAGCACCGAGAGCGTGCCCGGCGGGTTCACCCCCGCCCGGAACTGCTCCGGCTCCAGGATCAGCCCCGACGGGAACGGATACTCCATGATCGACTGCGGGTCCCACACCGAGCCGTTGACCTCGTCACGGTCCAGCTTGCGCAGGATGTTGTGGAACGTGGTGTCCCGGTCCCAGAAGTTCGGCGGGCCCGCCAGCTCGGCGTAGACCGCCTCGTCGTCCCAGTGGATCCCGGCGAACGGGCTCTGGTGCTCGTGGAGCATGCCCAGCGCGTGACCGATCTCGTGCAGCGCGGTGGCGCGCTCCCCGCCCGTCGTCAGATCCCAGCCGAAGTTCGCCGTCCGCTCGTTCTGCCCGAGCCGCAGCGCGTCCCGGCCCACCGTGGACCAGGAGCCGTCGCCGCGCTGGAAGCCGATCCGCAGCTCCGCCTCCGACCGGTCGTCGACCTCGGTGAACGACAGTCCGATACCGAGCCCCTGCCATTCCGCGAAGCACTCACGCACCACGGCCCGCTGCTCCTCGGCCCCCACCCAGCCGACCCGCCGCGTCTCCCCGGTCCCCGGCACGGGGATCACGGACGCATCGGTGTCACGGTCGAAGAAGTAGTAGTGCAGAACCGTGCCGTTGACCCACTTCGCCCGCCCGTCGACGAGCGCACTGAGCCGCTCCGCGGCCAGCCCCGGCGCGAAGGCGGGGGCCGGCTGCTGCGCGAGCGAGCAGTAGCGACCGGTCATGCGACCAGCGTGCCGCCTCCGGGGACCGGGCCGCCTGAGTCGGGGTCTACTCAAGTCGCCCTGTATCAGAACTGAGTACCGGCGCTCATGACTGCGTGACGACTTTCGAACGGGACGCGCACCTGGCGGAACTCCCCTGGCCGTTCACCGGCCGGGCCGGTGAACTGGAGCTGGTCCGCCGCTCCTTGACGGCCGGGCGCAACGGCATCGTGATAACCGGCCCGTCCGGCAGCGGCAAGACCCGGCTCGCCACCGAGGCGCTGCGCGGCACCGGCTGCGCCCGGGTCACCGGCACGCCCGGCACCCACCGCATCCCCTTCGCCGCCTTCGCCCACCTCCTGCCCGAATCGGTCTCCCTGCACCGCGCGGTCCAGCTCCTGACCGGCGTCCGCCTGCTCCTGGTCGACGACGCCCACCTCCTGGACGACGCCTCCGCCGCCCTCGTCCACCATCTGGCCCTGCACGGCAGGACCCGGCTGGTCGTCGTCGCCCGCGACACCGCGCCCCTGCCCGGGGCCGTCTCCCGGCTGTGGACCGGCGAGGTGCTGCCCCGGCTCGCCCTGGAGCCGCTCCCCGACGACGACACCGCCCGCCTCCTGGCGGCCGGTACCGGCGGCTGGCTCGAACCGCTCACCATGAACCGGCTGCGCCGACTGAGCGGCGGCGATCTGCGGCTGCTGCGCGACCTGTCCGCAGCCCTCACCGAACAGGGCCTGCTCACCCCGGTGCCCGGCACCCCCACCGCCGCCTGGCACGGCCCCGTGCCGCTCACCGAGACGGTCCAACTGCGCGCCGCCGCGGTCCTCGGCCGCGCCGACCCCGCCGAGCGCGAGACCCTCGACCGCCTCGCCTTCGCCGAACCCCTGACCCCCCACCTGGACGACGGCTACGACCTCCCGGTCCTCGAACGCCTCGAATCCGACGGCCTGGTCACCGTCGACCCGTCCGGCACCCTCGCCCTCGCCCGCCCCCTCTACGGCCCGGTGCTGCGTGCCGCCGCCGGCACCCTGCGCACCCGCCGCCTGGCCCGGACGCCCGACGAGTGCGCCGCCGCCCTCAAGTCCGAGGCCGCCGCCCTGGAGGACCGCGTCGAAGCCGCCGACGTACGCCCGCTGCCGCTGCCCGTGGGGGAGTGGCTGCTCGCCGAGACCGGCACTGTCCCCGCCGACTACGCGGCCCTGCGCGCGCGGTACGACCGGCTGCGCGGCGCCCTGCGCGAGGCGGTCGCCTGGGCCCGCCAGGGACTGCGCAGCGACCCCGCCGACCCCCTGTGCCGCCGGGAACTCGCCCTGGGCGCCGCCCAGCTCGGCGAGGCCCCGGCCCCGGCACCCGCCCCGGACACCCCTCCCCAGGACCCGCACACGGCCTGGACCGAGGCGTACGAGGCCGTACGGCTCGGTGCCGCCGAGGGGGCGGCCGGGGCGCTGCCCCCCGGGAGCCCGTTCGCGCGGCACGCCCAGGCGCTCGCCCGCGGGGACGGGCCCGCCCTGGACCGCGCGGCGCGGGCCCTGGAAGGGCGCGGCTTCCTGCTGTTCGCCGCCGAGGCGCACGCCCAGGCCGCCGCCGTCCACCGCGACCCCAGCGCCGCCCGGCTCTCCCGTACCCGGGCCATCACCCTGGCCCGCCGCTGCCAGGGCGCCCGCACCCCCGCCCTCGCCGGGCTCGCCCTCGGCGAACTCACCGCCCGCCAGCGCCAGATCGTCACCCTGGCGGCGGCGGGCCTGAGCAACCGCCAGATCGCCGACCGCCTCACCCTGTCCATCCGCACGGTCGGCAACCACCTCTACGGCGCCTACACCCGCCTCGGCGCCAGCGACCGCGCCGCCCTGCCCTGGCTGACGGACCTCCCGGACACCCAGCCGGTGTCGGCCTGACGGCCCCCTACGCCGCCCCGAACGCCGAGAAGGCCCACCCCGTCGCCTGGTGGGTCGCGTCGCCCGGCAGGGCCGCGCGGGCGTCCCTGAGGGCCTCCGCCAGGGGCAGGCCCGCGCCGATGCCCTTGTGCAGGGCCAGCATCAGGGGCACCACCGCCGCGTCGTTGACCGGGGCGCTGCACGCGACAACCCCGGCCGTGCCGTGCGGGAGGAGCGCGGTGACCAGACCGAGGAGTTCATCGGCGCCCACGGACGCGAACCGGGCCGTGTCGCAGCAGGACAGGATGATCCGGTACGGGCTGCGGTCCAGGCGCTCCAGGTCGTGCACGATCAGCGGGCCGTCGGACATCCCCAGGGACGAGAAGAGCGGGCTGTCGGCGCGGAACGTGCCGTGCGCGGCGATGTGCGCGAGGGCCGCGCCGTTCAGCTCCTCAAGAACCCGGGGCACGCGCGCGTGGTCGCCCTCCAGGACGACGGGGGCGGTGTAGCGGGCGGCGAGTTCGGGGACCTCGGCGCCCTCCGTGGCCAGCCCCGGGCCGCGCACCAGGACGTTCCGGCCGCCCGGCGGCGGCGCCGTCTCGTGGGCCCGCAGCCAGGCGCCCGCCGACGGCGACACATTCACCACCCGCTCCCGCAGCGACGGCAGCAGCGCCCACGGCACCCGGTGCAGCCGGCCGGGCGGCACGACCACCACCGGGCCCCCGCCCAGATGCGCCGCCGCCGGACCGAGCAGGAGTTCCTCCAGCCGCCGCCCCATGGCCTCCACCAGCGGCAGCCGGGCCTCCGCGCCGGGATGCGCCAGCCGTCTCAGCCCCGCCTGTATGTGCTCCGCCTCCGACTCCGCCTCCGCGAGCAGCCCGGCCGCGAACCGCCGCACCCGCCCGTCCCCGCACAGCAGCACCTGCACCCGCCCGTCGACGACCGCCAGCTCCACCAGCCGCGTCGACCCCAGCCGCTCCAGGAGCCTGCCCACGTCCACCCGGTGCCCGCCACCCGGGGTCTCCCCCCGCAGATGCAGGGTGCGCGAGCGGATCGCCTTCTCCAGGCGCCGCTGCTCCCGCTCCAGGGCCGGTACCGGGCGGCGGTCCCGGCGGGCCTCCTCCGCGCGGGCCGCTATCTCCCGGAACGCGGTGAGGTCGCCGAGGAGTTCGGGGTCGGCGGGCGGCCGGGTCGGCGGGGCGCTCAGCGCGGTCGCCCGCCACCGCTCGCTCCACTCCAGCATCCGCCGGGGCCCGCCCTGCGCGAGCGACGCCCCCTGCGCCAGCGCCGCCAGCTCCGCCCCCTGCTCGGTCGCCCGCGCCCGCAGCTCCGAGGCGCCCAGCGTCATCCGATGGTCGTCCAGCACGTCCAGCCCCCGCCGGCACGCCTCCAGGACGCCCCGCCGCGACCCCGCCGCCTCCGCCCGCAGCGCCTGCGCCGCCCAGCCCGTCAGCCGGGCCAGCGGCGGCCCGCTGTGGCGGCTGCGCGCGGCCTGCGCGAGATGCCGCTCCGCGTCCGTGCGCCAGCCCAGCCGGAGCGCGATCCGGCCCGCCAGCAGCGACGCCTCCGGCGCGGCCGGCGCCCCGAACGACGACAGCCGCTCCGCCACCGCCGCCGCGTCCGCGACCATCCGCCCCGAACCCCGCCCGGTCGCCACCCGCGACTCGATCAGCACCAGCCGCGCGTGTGTCTCCCACCAACTGCGCCGCTGCGCCGCGAACAGCCGCACCGCGAGCGCCGCCCGCGCGATGGACGTGTGCGGGTCACCGGCGAGCCGGGCCGCGCGGGCGGCCGTCAGCAGCAGCTCCGCCTTTCGCGTGGACTGGCCGCCGATCCCGTCCAACTGCGCGATGGCCGCGTCCGCCTCGCCCAGCGCCTCCGGCGCCAGACCGGCCGCCATCAGCACCTCGCAGCGCCGCACGATCAACTGGAAGATCGGCGTCCCCAGCTTCGCGTACCGGTCCTCCGCCTCCGCCAGCAGCCGCAGCGCCGCCGGGACGTCCCCCGACCGGAACGCGGCCAGCCCCCGGCTCTCCACCGCGTCCGCCTTGTCGTGCTCCTGGCCAGTGATCTCCCACAGCGACTCCGCCGCCGTGAAGTCCTGCTCCGCCCGGTCCACCGCGCCCAGCGCCAGATGCACCGTCGCGCGCAGGGTCAGCGCCCGCGCCGTCCAGATCACGTCGTCCGCCTGCCGCAGCACCGGGATGGCCCGCCGTACGTCCTCCAGCGCCGACCGGTGATGACCCAGCACCCACCCCGCGTACGCCCGCCGGAACAGCACCCGCGCGCGGGTGTGCCCGCTGCCCCGCGCCACCCCCCGCTCCAGCGCCGCCTGGCCCTGCCGGGTCTGGCCCGCGTGGATCAGCGCCACCCCGAGCGTGCCGAGGACGTCCGCCTCCCGCTCGGGGGAGTCCGCCCGCACCGCGTAGTCCCGGGCCCTGCGCAGATGGTGCAGGGCCAGCTTCGTGTCGCCGAAGTCCCGCTGCCAGATACCGATCACCTGATGCGCCACGGAGGCGTGCAGCGGCGGCGCCGCGCCGTCCAGCACCCGCCGCGCCCGCGCCAGGGCGTCGTTCGGCGCGGCGAACACCATCGGCAGCAGTTCGAGGACCGTGTCGCTTCCCGCTGTCACCCCAGGGATGGTAGTGCGAGCGGAACCACGTCACATCAGTTTGGGTCTGTATCAATCGCCCACCCCCCGACTCTGAATTGACGTACCGCCGCCCCAGTGGGAGGACAGCCATGGCACCACAGCGATTCCGCGAGCAGTTCGAGCAGATCCAGCGGGCGCTTCCCGACACACCCCTGGCGATGGGCCCGGACGACTCCGCCGAGTTCATCTACGAGAAGGGCGTCGTCCTCGCGCGGGACGGCGAGGAGGCCCTCGCGGTCGAGGACGCCGTCCGCGCCCACTTCACCGCGACCGAGGGCCTGCTCCCGGACGACGTGCGCCGGGCGAGCCCGCAGACCAACCGCTCCGGCATCACCCGCATCCGCGTCGGCGACCCCGGCGAGGGGGGCCGCCTCGCCGACCAGAACGTGGCGGGGGCGCTGCGCGCGATGCGGACCGCCGAGGGCCGCGCCGGGCGCCGCCTGGTCTCCCGCAACCATGTCGTGCACATCTCCCCGGTCAACTGCTGCCCCGGCGACGAGCCGATCCCCGCCCAGGAGAACCCGCAGCCCAACCCGGACCTGGCCGTCACCCCGTACGACGCCGGGACGGCCGTCCGCGTCCTGGTGATCGACAACGGGCTGACCCACGACTACCGCTCCTACCCCGCGCTCGCCCGCACCGACGGCGACGAGCACGACGTGGAGACCGACGCCGACGGCCTGCTGAAGCTGTACATCGGCCACGGCACGTTCATCGCGGGCCTGGTCGCCGCCGTCGCCCCCAACACCGCCATCACCGTGCGCAACACGCTCAGCGATGTCGGGGCCATCCTGGAGTCGGAGTTCGGCAACAAGCTCTTCGAGGCGATCGACGACAGCGGCTGGCCCGACATCCTCAGCCTGTCCGCCGGCACCTCCAACGGGCGGCTCGACGGACTGCTCGGCCTGGAGAACTTCATGCGGGAGCTGCGCGAGCAGCCCACCCTGCTGGTCGCCGCCGCCGGGAACAACGGCAGCGCCACCCCCTTCTGGCCCGCCGCCTACGCCACCCGCCCCGGCTTCGAGGAGGCCGTGCTCTCGGTGGGCGCGCTGCGCAGCGACGGCGAGTTCGGCGCCTGCTTCAGCAACCACGGCCCCTGGGTGCGCGTCTTCGCCCCCGGCGAGCGGGTCACGGGCCCCCTGACCGGCTTCGGCTCACCGCGGCCGTACATCTACCACCACTCGACGTACGACGCCTGCCGGTACGGCTACGGGTACGGGTGCACCTGCACCCACCCCGGCCACACCGGGGTGCTCAGCGAGGACGGCGGGGCCACGGTCGGCAAGGCGGACCAGGTGATGTTCGAGGGCCTCGCCCAGTGGAGCGGCACCTCCTTCGCCACCCCGGTCGTCGCCGGTCTCGTCGCCGCCCACATGACCGCCACCGGGGAGTCCGACCCGCGCGCGGCGGCCCGGCAACTCCTGGAACTGAACACGGAGTTGGCCGAGGTGAAGGGCGGTCATGTGGACGCGCTGCTGCCGCCCACCTGGCAGCCCGTACCGGTCGCGAATCCGTCCCCGCCGGCATGAGCGTCACCCTGAACGCAGTCTTCCGGGCGAGTGCCGGAACCCACCCCTCCACGGCGTACCATGACAGGCCGTACACGAGGGGTGGGTCCGTGGATCGTGCAGATGTCGGCGCGCTCGTAGAATCCGCCGTCGACGGTGACGCGGCGGCCTGGAAAGCGCTGGTGGAGGGGCTCAGCCCGCTGGTGTGGTCGGTGGTGCGCGCCCACCGGCTGTCCGACGCCGACGCCCATGAGGTCTACCAGACGGTCTGGTTCCGCTTCGCCCAGAACCTGGGGCGGATCCGGGAGCCGCAGAAGACCGGATCGTGGCTGGCGAGCACCGCGCGGCACGAGAGCCTGAAGGTCATCAAGAGCACGCGGCGGCTGATGCCGACCGACGACCCGGTCCTGCTGGACCGGGTCAGCGAGGAACCCACCCCCGAGGAGTCGCTGCTCGACGCCGAGGAGGCCGCCGCCCAGAGCGAGCGGGTCCGCCGGGTGTGGCAGGAGTTCGAGGAACTCGGCGAGCGCTGCCGGCAGTTGCTGCGCGTGCTCATGGCCTCGCCGCCGCCCAGCTATCAGGAGGTGTCGGCCGCGCTCGGCATCGCCGTCGGCAGCATCGGCCCGCTGCGCCAGCGCTGTCTGCGCCGCCTGCGGGCCCGACTCGACGCACGGGGAGCATCGTGAACCGCAACGGCAACGAAGACCGCGACGACGAGCACATCGAGCGGAGTGAGGGGAGTGAGGGGAGCGCGCAGCCCGGGGAACGGGGGGAAGCGAGGGAGGAACCCGGGGAGTTCGACACCAGCCCGCTGGAGGCGGAACTGCGGCGTGCCGTGGCCGTCCTGGACCCGGTCCCGCCGGAGCTGCGGCGGATAGCGGTCGAGGCGTTCACCCTGCACGACCTGGACGCCCGGATCGCCGAGCTGACCTTCGACTCCCTGGTCCATGCCATTCCCGTCCGGGGGGTGACCGATCCGCCGCGGATGCTGACCTTCCGCACCGGCGAGCTGACCGTGGACGTGGAGGTGACCTCGCACGGACTGATGGGCCAGGTCCTGCCCCCGCAGCCCGCCCGCATCGAGGTCCTGGGCGGACCGCAACTCCCGGCGCCGGATGTGCTCACCGCCGACGCCATGGGCCGCTTCACCAGCGAGGCACCCCCCATCGGCCCGTTCGCGCTCCGGCTGCGCACCGGCGCCGAGGTCGTCGTGACGGAGTGGCTCCGGGCCTGACCGGGTGAGGGGGCCGGGCGCGACGGAGTGGCTCCGGGCCTGACCGGGTGAGAGGGCTGGATGCGGCGGGGCGGCTCCGGGCCTGACCGGGTGAGGGGGCCGGGCGCCGTTGCCGGACGGCGATGTCCCTGCCGTCGTGCGCGGTGCTCAGCCCTCCCGCACCCGGCCCCTCACCAGGCGCACGGCAGTGTCCGGGGCCCCCTGATCATCGTCTTCTTCCGCCACTCCACCCGGTCCGAGGGGACCGCGAGACGGAGGCCGGGCAGGCGGTCGAGCAGGGTGGTGAGGAGCAGCTCCGTCTGGAGCTTGGCGAGGACCGCGCCCGTGCAGAAGTGGGGTCCGTTGCCGAACGCGAGATGCGGATTGACGGTCCGGTCCGGGTCGATCAGGTCCGGGTCGGGGAACACCCCGGGATCCCGGTTCGCGGCCAGATACGAGACATACACCGGGTCGCCCGCGCGGATCGTCGTCCCGTGCAGCTCGACATCCTCCAGCGCGATCCGGGCCAGTCCCACCGAACTGCGGTGCGGCACGAAACGCAGCAGTTCCTCGATGAGCTGCCCCCGCCCCGGCACGTCCTGCCGCCACCGGGACATCAGCTCCGGCCGGGTCAGCAGCAGGAACAGCATCTGCCCGCAGTTGTGGGTGACCGCCTCGCCGCCGATCTGGAGCGGACCGGCCAGCCCGATCGCCTCCTCCTCGGCCACCTCGCCGCCCGCCACCGCCGCGCCCAGCAGCCCGTACACATCCTCCGCGCCGCCCTCGGCGCGAGCCCGGATGGTCTCGGTGATCCAGCCGTACAGGCCCTGCTTGGCGCGGTCGGCGCCCTCCACCCCGCCCGAGGTGGAGATGATCTCCCGGGTCCAGGAGTGCACCCGCTCCCGGTCCTCCTCCGGTACCCCCATCACCTCACTGACCAGCGTGATCGGGAACGGCTCCAGGACCCGCGCGATCAGATCGGCCGGCGGCCCGTCGCGGACGACACCGTCCACCAGGCCGTCCAGCAGTTCCTGGGCGCGCGGGCGCAGCCGTTTCATCGCGCCGACGGTGAACGCCCCGGCCACCGCCTTGCGCAGCCGGTTGTGGTCCGGCTGGTCGGCGAAGGCGAGTGAACCGGGCCGGGGCTTGAAGTGCGGCGCGATCCGGGTCACCTGACGCCGGGTCACCTCGGCACGGCCGAAACGCGGGTCGTTGGTGATCGCCCGGACGTCCTCGTAGCGGGTCGCGAGCCACGCCCAGCCCTCGCCGAACGGCAGCCGGATGCGGTGCAGCGGCCCCTCGCGCATCAGATCCGCGAGAACCGGGTCGAACGCGGTGCCGTCCAGATCGGGCGTGGGCCAGTCCCGTACCGGCGGCAGGGACCGGCCGGTCAGCGTGGTGGTGTCCTCGGTCATGCCCTCACCCTGACCCGGCCCGGCCGGACTGTCGCGCTCAAGTGCTCCAGCCGGAGTCACCCGCCCTCACTCCGGTACGGCGTCCACCAGCGCCGCCAGCGCCCCCGCGAGCCGCGCCAGCCCCTCCGTCGCCGCGCCGCCCGGCTCGTCCATGTACGTGTCCCGGCGGATCTCCACCATCAGCGCGCTCACCCGGGGATCGGACCCGTAGTACGCCAGCGGTACGTACGTCCCCGCGAACGGGCTGTCCAGCCCCGTCCCCCCGCACCCCGCGAACGCCTCCCGGGCCGCCGCCAGCAGCGCGGGCGGGGTGTGGAACGGGTCCGTGCCCAGGCACACCGGCGGGCGGGGCCCGTCCCCGTGCAGCTCGTAGGGGAGCGCGGCGGTGGGGTAGGAGTGCACGTCGATGATCACGGCCCGGCCGGTGGCCGCCAGCCGCTCGGCCACGGCGTCCGCCACCGCGCGCGCGTAGGGCCGGAAGTACGCCTCGATCAGCGGCCCGGGATCGGTGTCCGCCGCCCGCAACGCCTCCCGGTGCGAGGTGCGGGTGTAGACCGCGCCCATCCCGGCGGCGAGCATCTCCTCCCGCTCGTCCGGGAACCGCTCCGGGTCCACGACCAGCCGCGACAGCCCGTTGACGAACCGCCAGGGCGTGCGCCCGGCCAGCGCGGCGGCCTCGGCGGCGATGCGGTCGGTGTGGGCGTCCGTGAGGTGGTCCAGCTCGCGCGCCAGCGCCCCGTCGTCCAGCACGATCCCCTCCCGCACCCCGGGCGGGACGCGGCGCGCGGCGTGCGGGACGTGCAGCAGCACCGGGGAGCCGGGCGCGCCGGGCAGCAGCGCGAAGGGGGCGGGGCCGGGGGCGGGAGGTACGGGCGGGGACGGCATGGGCGGCTCCGGGCGGAGGGGAGGGCGGAGAGAGGGCGGGGGCGTTGCCGGGGGCGTTGTCAGTGGCGTAGGGCAAGATCGGGGTGATGGTGCCTGACGCCCACCGTGCCACAGGCCCGGACGTGCCCGAACGAGGGGGGAACCTCCATGCCGATCACCGATGAACGGGCCGCCGCCCGCGAGTTCCTGAAGCTGCTCTATCCCGACGGCTACTTCCCGGACCGGCTGGTGGACAAGGGCCGGGACATCCTGGTCCGGCTTTGCGAGCGCATCGAGACCGAGCGGCCCGCCGACCTCACCGCGTTCTACGCGCTCACCCACGCCGCGACCGAGGAGTTCAACGCGCTCCAGGAGGAGTTCTGGGAGGCGGACAGCGACATCGAGACCATGGCGCGGGACGAGATAGCGAAGGACTTCTGGTTCATCGCGGAGACCTATGGCTTCGAGGGTGCCGATCTGGAGGAGGTGGTCGCGCCCCGGGACTGGTGATCTTCGCCTGCCTCAGCCCAGCAGTTCCTCAGCTCACCAGTTCCTCAGGCCAGCAGTTCCTTGAGCAACTCTCCGACCTGGTCCGTCTCGATCAGGAACCCGTCGTGCCCGTATGGCGACTCGATCACCCGGGGCCGGTCGGCGGACGGGATCAGCGCGGCCAGCTCGGACTGCTGGGCCAGGGGGTACAGCCGGTCCGAGTCCACCCCGGCGACCAGGGTGCGGGCGGTGACCCGGCCGAGCGCGGCGCGTGTCCCGCCCCGGCCGCGGCCCACGTCGTGCGCGTTCATCGCCTCGGTGAGGGTGACATAGCTGCCCGCGTCGAAGCGGCGGGCGAGCTTCCCGGCGTGATGGTCGAGATACGACTCGACCCGGTAGCGGCCACCGTGCCAGGGATCCTCGGCGCCCTGCGCGCCCCGGCCGAAGCGCGCCGCCAGCTCCGGTTCGCTGCGGTAGGTGACATGGGCGATCCGGCGGGCGACACCGAGACCGGCTTGGGGGGCGCGTCCGGTGCCGTGGTAGTCGCCGCCCTGCCAGTCGGGGTCGGCGCGCACCGCGGTGAGCTGGGCGCGGGCCCAGGCGATCTGCTCGGCGCTCGCCGCGGCCGTCGTCGCGAGCAGCAGCAGCGCGCCCACCCGGGAGGGGTGGGTCACCGCCCACTCCACGGCCCGCATCCCGCCCATCGACCCGCCGACCACCAGCGCCCACCGCCCGATACCGAGCGCCCTGGTGAGCCCGGCCTCGGCGGCGACCTGGTCGCGCTGGGTGAGGAAGGGGAAGGCTCCGCCCCAGGGGAGGGAGGTGGTGGGGGAGAGGGCGGCCGGGTCGGTGTGGCACACTCTCGGGCCCGCCGGGCGCCGGGACGACGGGCCCGTGCTGCCCTGGCAGCCGCCCAGGACGTTCGGGGCGACCACGAACCAGCGGTCGGTGTCCAGGGCCAGCCCGGGGCCGATCAGCCCCCGCCACCAGCCGGGCGTGGGGTGACCGGGACCGGCGTCGCCGGTGGCATGGCTGTCGCCGGTCAGGGCGTGCAGCACCAGGACGGCGTTTCCGGCGTCCGGCGCCAGGGTGCCCCAGGTCTCGAACGCCAGCCGTACGCCGGGCAGTTCACCGCCCGCCTCCAGCGGCAGCGGCCCCGGCGCGTGCCACCAGCGGCGCCCGCCGGGCGGGTCCCCCTCCCGCCAGCCCCCCAGAACCGGCGGGAGGGGGAGCCTCTCGGTGGCCACCGGGTTCAGGACGCGCCCTTGGCGGCCCGGAAACCGGCCTCCAGGTCCGCCCGGAGATCGGCGACGTTCTCGATGCCGACCGACAGCCGCACCAGACCGGGGCTGGTGCCGGTCGCCGCGAGCTGCTCCTCGTCGAGCTGGCTGTGGGTGGTGGACGCCGGGTGGATGATCAGGCTGCGGACATCGCCGATGTTGGCGAGATGGCTGAACAGCTCGACCGCGTCCACGAACCGCTTGCCCGCCTCGATGCCGTCCCGCAGCTCGAAGGAGACGACCGCGCCCGCGCCGCGCGGCAGATACCGCTGCCCGGCCTCGTACCAGCGGCTGGACGGGAGTCCCGGATAGTGGACGGCGGCGACCTCGTCGCGCTGCTCCAGCCACTCGGCCAGCGCCAGCGCGTTGGCGGAGTGCCGCTCCAGCCGCAGGCTCAGCGTCTCCACGCCCTGGAGCAGCAGGAACGCCGAGTGCGGGGACAGGGCCGGGCCCAGGTCGCGCAGCAACTGCACCCGCAGCTTGACCGCGAACGCGCCGGGGCCGAGGGCGGGCCAGTACCGCAGGCCGTGGTAGCTGGGGTCGGGCTCGGTGAAGCCGGGGAAGCGGTCCGGGTGCGCCCCGAAGTCGAAGGTGCCGCCGTCCACCACGACCCCGGCGATGGCGGTGCCGTGCCCGCCGAGGAACTTGGTCGCCGAGTGCACCACGACATCCGCGCCGTGCTCGATCGGCCGCAGCAGGTAGGGGGTGGGGACGGTGTTGTCGACGATCAGGGGGACCCCGGCCGCGTGGGCGACGTCGGCGACCGCCCGGATGTCCAGGACATTGCCGCGCGGATTGCCCAGCGTCTCCGCGAACAGTGCCTTGGTGTGCGGCCGGATCGCGGCCCGCCATGCCTCGGGGTCGTCGGGGTCGTCCACGAAGGACACCTCGATGCCGAAGCGGGGGAGGGTGTGCCGCAGCAGGTTGTAGGTGCCGCCGTAGAGGGAGGTGCTGGAGACGATGTGGTCGCCCGCGCCCGCCACGGTCAGGATCGCCAGGGTCTCCGCCGCCTGGCCCGAGGCCAGCGCGACCGCCGCCACCCCGCCCTCCAGCGCGGCGATCCGCTGCTCGAAGACATCGTGGGTGGGGTTGTGGATCCGGGTGTAGATGTTGCCGGGCTCGGCGAGCGAGAACAGATCCGCCGCGTGCTGGGTGTCCCGGAACACGTACGACGTGGTCTGGTAGATCGGGGTCGCGCGGGCGCCCGTCGTCGGATCGGGCGCGGCCCCGGCGTGGATCTGCCGGGTCTCGAACGACCAGGCCGCGGTGTCGGGCCCGGCGGGGGTCTCCTCGGGGGTGTGACCTGCGGTGACGGAGTCGATGGGCTGGCTCGTCGTCATGGTGGTGCTCCTCGTGCGGGGGCGAGCGGGGACCTGCGACGAGCCAAGCACGGGCCGGAACACCCCGACAGACCCCGCGCGCGGTGCGCAACGAACACGTCACACGCCGTCATAAACGACACGAACGGGCAATGTTTCGGCCGCACACCACCGGGCCCCGTCCGGGCAACCGCACACCACCGGGCCCCGGCCGGACAACGCCGGCCGGGGCCCGGTCATCACACATCACGCAAGCGACGCCAACGCCGAGTTCCACGTCGCCGACGGCCGCATGATCTCCGCCGCCTTCGCCGGGTCGGGCTGGTAGTAGCCGCCGATCTCGGCCGGGGCCCCCTGCACCGCGTTCAGCTCGGCCACGATCGTCTCCTCCTGCGCGGCGAGCGTCTCGGCGAGCGGCGCGAACGCCTTCGCCAGCTCGGCGTCGTCGGTCTGCCGGACCAGTTCCTGGGCCCAGTAGAGGGAGAGGTAGAAGTGGCTGCCCCGGTTGTCGATGCCGCCGACGCGGCGGGTCGGGGACTTGTCCTCGTTGAGGAAGGTCGCCGTGGCCCGGTCCAGGGTGTCGGCCAGCACCTGGGCGCGGGCGTTGCCGGTGGTCTTGGCGTACTGCTCCAGGGACGGGACCAGGGCGAAGAACTCGCCGAGGGAGTCCCAGCGCAGGTAGTTCTCCTTGACGAGCTGCTGGACGTGCTTGGGCGCGGAGCCGCCGGCGCCGGTCTCGAAGAGGCCGCCGCCCGCCATCAGCGGGACCACCGACAGCATCTTGGCGCTGGTGCCCAGCTCCAGGATCGGGAACAGGTCGGTGAGGTAGTCGCGCAGCACATTGCCGGTGACGGAGATGGTGTTCTCGCCGCGCCGGATGCGCTCGACGGACAGCTTGGTGGCGTCGACGGGGGCGAGGATCCGGATGTCCAGGCCCTCGGTGTCGTGCTCGGCGAGGTAGGCGGTGACCTTGGTGATCAGGTTGGCGTCGTGGGCGCGGGTCTCGTCCAGCCAGAACACGGCCGGGTCGCCGGTGGCGCGGGCGCGGGTGACGGCCAGCTTCACCCAGTCCTTGATCGGGGCGTCCTTGGTCTGGCAGGCACGGAAGATGTCCCCGGCGGACACGGCCTGCTCGATCAGCGCGTTCCCGGCGGCGTCGACGAGGCGGACCGTGCCGGTGACCGCGATCTCGAAGGTCTTGTCGTGGCTGCCGTACTCCTCGGCCTTCTGCGCCATCAGACCGACGTTCGGCACCGAGCCCATGGTGGACGGGTCGTAGGCGCCGTTGGCGCGGCAGTCCTCGATGACGGCCTGGTAGACCCCGGCGTAGGAGGAGTCGGGGAGGACGGCGAGGGTGTCGGCCTCCTGGCCGTCGGGGCCCCACATGTGGCCGGAGGTGCGGATCATGGCCGGCATGGAGGCGTCCACGATGACATCGGACGGCACGTGCAGGTTGGTGATGCCCTTGTCGGAGTCGACCATCGCCAGCGCCGGGCCCTGGGCCAGCTCGGCGTCGAAGGACGCCTTGATCCCGGCGCCCTCGGGCAGCGCCTCCAGGCCCTTGTAGATCCCGCCCAGACCGTCGTTCGGGGTGAGACCGGCGGCGGCGAGCACGGCACCGTGGCGGGCGAAGGTGTCCGGGAAGAACGCGCGGACGACATGGCCGAAGACGATCGGGTCGGAGACCTTCATCATCGTCGCCTTGAGGTGCACGGAGAACAGCACGCCCTCCGCCTTGGCGCGGGCGACCTGCGCGGTGAGGAACTCGCGCAGCGCGCCGACCCGCATCACGGACGCGTCGACGACCTCGCCCGCGAGGACGGGTACGGAGTCACGGAGCACGGTGGTGGAGCCGTCGTCGCCGACCAGCTCGATCCGGAGCGCACCGGCCTCGGAGATCACCACGGACTTCTCGGTGGAGCGGAAGTCGTCCACGCCCATGGTGGCCACATTGGTCTTGGAGTCGCCGCTCCAGGCGCCCATGCGGTGGGGGTGGGTCTTGGCGTAGTTCTTGACGGAGGCGGGCGCGCGGCGGTCGGAGTTGCCCTCGCGCAGCACCGGGTTGACGGCGGAGCCCTTGACCTTGTCGTAGCGGGCGCGAATGTCGCGCTCCTCGTCGGTCTTGGGGTCGTCCGGGTACTCCGGCAGCGCGTAGCCCTGGCTCTTCAGCTCGGCGACGGCGGCCTTGAGCTGGGGGATCGACGCCGAGATGTTCGGCAGCTTGATGATGTTGGCCTCGGGCGTCTTGGCCAGTTCGCCCAGCTCGGCGAGGGCGTCCGGGATGCGCTGGTCCTCGGTGAGGTACTCCGGGAACACGGCGATGATCCGTCCGGCCAGCGAGATGTCCCGCGTCTCGACGGCGACACCGGCCTGCGCGGCGTACGTCTTGACCACCGGCAGGAAGGAATACGTCGCCAGGGCCGGGGCCTCGTCAGTGTGCGTATAGATGATGGTCGAGTCAGTCACCGGGTGCTCCGCTCCACGTCTGCAACATTGCTCGACATCAAGATATCTCGTGCCCCGGGGTGGCTCGACAGGGGTGCGGGGGGAATGCGGCGGGGGGATGGGATCCGGCCCGGGGTGATCGGATCCGGCCCGGGTAGGTCGGATCCTGGCGACGGGAGGTCGGGGAGGTCGGGGAGGTCGGGGACGCCGGGCGGCCTTCGGGCGGCGGAGTGCCCGTGTGCGGTGACTCCGCCGCCCTGTGACTCAGCCGAGCCGGGCGGAGGGGGTGTCGCCCGGTTCGTTGCCGGCCTCCGCGCCCCGCTGCTGCGGGATCACCACCGCGCCCTGCTGGAGCGCCACCGTCCGGGTCGGCGCCGGGATCCGGATGCCCTCCTCGCGGTACCGCCGGTGCAGCCGCTTGATGAACTCGTGCTTGATCCGGTACTGGTCGCTGAACTCACCCACGCCCAGGATCACCGTGAACCCGATCCGCGAGTCCCCGAAGGTGTGGAACCGCACGATCGGATCGTGCTCCGGCAGCGCGCCCTCGACGTCCTTCATCACCTGCCCGATGACCTCGTTGGTCACCCGCTCCACCTGCTCCAGATCGCTGTCGTACGCCACCCCGACCTGGAGCAGGATCGTCAACTCCTGTTCGGGGCGCATGAAGTTGGTCATGTTCGTCTTGGCGAGCTGGCCGTTGGGGATCACGACCAGGTTGTTGGAGAGGTTGCGCACGGTCGTCTGGCGCCAGTTGATGTCCTCGACATAGCCCTCCTCGCCGCTGCTGAGCCGGATGTAGTCGCCGCGCTGCACGGTGTTGGAGGCGAGGATGTGGATGCCCGCGAAGAGGTTCGCGAGGGTGTCCTGGAGGGCCAGCGCCACCGCGAGGCCGCCGACCCCGAGGGCCGTGATCATCGGCGCGATCGACACGCCCAGCGTCTGGAGCACCACCAGGAAGCCGATGGCCAGCACCAGGACCCGGGTGATGTTGACGAAGATGGTGGCGGACCCGGCGACGCCGGACCGGGACAGCGTCACCGACTGCACCGTCCCGGCGATCAGCCGGGCCGCCGCCGCCGTCACCACGAAGATCAGCAGGACGGTCAGGGTCTGATTGGTGTGGTGCTGCACGGTCGGGGTCAGCGGCAGCACCGCCGCCCCCGCCGCCGCGCCCCCGACCACGGCCGACCACGGCACCACGATCCGCAGCGCGGCCACCAGCACGTCGTCGCCGTTCCAGCGGGTCCGGCCCGCCTGCTTGCCCAGCCAGCGCAGCAGCACCCGCAGCAGGAACGACGCCAGCACGCCCGCGGCGAGCGCGATCCCGGCGAGGATCAGATCGTCCAGGGTCAGCGCGCGGTCCATCGGCCACCTCCGGTCGGACGCGGGGCGACGCGCGGGGGCGCCGACGGGCGGAGGGGCAGTGTCGTCACGTTGGTCACCTGTTCGGTTCCGGAATGTGCGAAGCGCAGGCACCCCGCCCGCCGCGACGCGGACCGGGTGCGCGCTCATACTGCCGTACGGGGCACACCAGTTCGTACGAGGGAGGGGCGGCCCGCCTGTCTCGGGGGGACCTCGGATCGAGTCGGGGCGCCTTGGGTCGACTCGGGGTGCTTCGGGGCGCTTCGGGGTGCCTCGGGTCACGTTGGCCACGTTGGACCGTCTCGGGTCACGGGTTGGAACGGCTCGGGTCGGCCGGGGGCCGCTCGGGTGCTCTCGGGCCGTCCGAGAGGTCGTCCCGGATCGGCATCGGGTCGGCTTCGGACCGGCCCAGGTCGCTTCGGACCGGCCCAGGTCGGGTCAGGTCGCCTCGGACCGGCCCAGGTCGGGTCGCCTCGGACCGGCCCAGGTCGGGTCAGCCCGGGGTCACCGGGGCGCCGGGGTCTGCCGGGGGCGCCGGGGTCACCGGAGTCAGCCGGGTCAGGTCGGCCGCGGTCGGCGCAGGCCGGGGCAGGGCGGAGCGGCGCGCACGGGTCGGCTCAGATCACCTTCAGCCGTACCAGCGCCCCCAGCGTCAGCGCCCCCGGCAGCAGCGGGACCCACACCGTGATGATCCGGTAGGCCAGCACCACCGCCGTGGCGAGGGCGGCCGGGGCGCCCGCCGCCACCAGGGCGACGATCAGCGCCGCCTCGACCGAGCCGAGACCGCCCGGGGTCGGGATCAGGGCCACCGCGACCGTCGCCGCCAGATAGGCGAGCGCCATGTGCCAGGGCGGCACCGGCAGCCCCAGGGCCGTCCCGACCGCCGCCAGACCGGCTGCCTGGAGCGCCGGGAAGGCCAGCGACCCGCCCCACAGCGCGAACGCCCGCGCGGGCCGGGTGTGCACGGTGCGGGCCTCGCCGAGGGCGGTGCGGACGAAGGTGAGCACGGGGGTGCGCAGCCGCCGGACCAGGGCGAGGAGCGTCAGGGCCAGGACCGCCGCGCCGCTCAGCGCGGCCAGCAGGGGGAGCGCGGTGCCGTTCGGGAGCAGCGAGTCGACGCGCAGGGCGTGCGGGAACGCGACGAGCAGCGCCGCCAGCAGCCCGACCCGGGCCACCGACTCGGCCAGCAGATACAGCGCGACCGCCGCCGAGGACCGGGCCGGCGGCAGCCCGCACACCGTCATGAACCGCAGATTGACCGCGCCTGCACCGAGCCCGCTGGGCAGCAGGTGGTTGGCCGAACCGGCCGCGAACTGGGTCACCAGCAGCCGCAGCGCGGGCAGTCGGTCCACCACCGCGCCCTGCCGGGTCACCGCCGCCGCGACCCAGGTCAGACAGGTCGCCCCGGCCGCCACCAGCAGCCACGGCCACTGCGCCGACGCCAGATGCCCGAACCCCGCGACCAGTACCGCCCGGTGCTGCACGGCCACGGCCGCCACCAGCGGCAGCGGCAGCAGCGTCAGGATCCGGCGCACGGGCAGGCGCCGGAGCAGGCGGGAGCGGGTGGGACGGGGAGTGTCGTCCGGCGGTTCCTGTGCGGCGGTCACACTCGCAGAGGGTCGCCGCGGCGCGTCAACGCCGGGTTGCGGACGCGCGGACGGCCGCTGGACGGCGGCTTACGGACGGCCGCGCGGACAGCCGCTCTCGGGCGAGTCGCGCGGTGGTGCCGGAAACCGGTGATCGCGGGCGGGCGGAAAGCGGCGTTCCGGGTGGTGTGTGTGAGGGGTGACACATTCGGCCATTTTGGCTGGTTCTGGGTGACAGGGTGGGGGCGTGCTCGACGACACCGACCGCCGGATCATGCGTACCCTCACCCGCGACGGGCGGACGCCCTACACCACGCTCGCCCGTGAGCTGGGGGTGTCCGAGGGGACCGTACGGCAGCGGGTGGCGCGGCTCCAGGAGAGCGGGGTGCTGCGGATCGTCGCCCTGTGCGACCCGCTGCGGCTCGGGCACCAGTCGGTGCGGCTGATGATCCGGGTCCGCGACCTCACCCCGCGCGCGGTCGCCAAGACCCTGTCCGGCATGCCGATGATCAACCATGTGGCGCTCTGCGCCGGGAGCCAGGACATCTTCCTGGAGGGCACCTGCCGCGACCAGGCCCAGCTCGTCCAGCTCCTCGACGACATCCGGATGCTGCCCGGCGTCTCCCGGGTGCAGGTGCTGCTGCTCCTGGAGCTGTTCAAGGACTACTCCTGGCAGGGGCTGGCCAGCGCGGTGGGGCAGGGCGTCGCCGAGGAGTAGGGCCTCGCCGAGGAGCAGGGGAGTAGGGGCGCAGCCCCGCCGGTCCACCCGCCCCGCTGGTCCGCCTGCCGCGCCGGGCCGCGCGCCGCGCCGGTCCACCCGCCCCGCCGAGCCGCCCGCAACGCCGGTCCCCCCGCCCCGCCGGTCCCGCGCCGCACCCGGCCGGGTCAGCCGGGCAGGATCCGTCGGTCCGGGCGGGCCGGGACCTCCCGGAACCCCTCCCACAGATACGAGTCCTTCATGACCTCCAGCACCGTCAGCGCCTCCGCGTGCGCGACGCCGTTCACCCGGCGGACCCGCTCGGTGAGCAGCTCGGCGAGGTGCTCCAGATCCCGGCAGCGGACGTCCGCGATCAGGTCGTAGGGCCCCACACAGGACGCCACGTACCGGATCTCCGGCATCCGGGACATCTCGCGGGCCACCAGCGCCACCGGGATGTGGTGCACCCGGACCGCGAGATGGACCTCCATCTCGCCCATCCGCACCGCGTCCGTCATCCCCACGACCTGGACCACGCCCTTGCGCTGGAGGCGCTGGTAGCGGGCCCGGACCGAGGCTTCCGACAGGCCGACCGTGCGGCCGATCTCGGCGAAGGAGCGGCGTCCGTCCACCCGGAGCTGGTCGATGATCTGCCGGTCGAGGTCATCGATCACCGGGGTCTCCAGAAGGGTGGCGGGCCCACAGCGCTGTGGGCCGAAGGGGCAGTGCTTGCTGTATGCACCTATATGCGGCCGACCCTTCGGGTGTCAAGGTCGCCGGTCACATCCCCGGCCTCCTGCGATACGCGTGGAAACCGGGACCGTTTTCCACGGGATTCGTTGCCGACCCGTCTTTCGGCTCCTCGTCCGTTCCCGCACTCTTTTCCCATTCGCCACCTCCGCCCCCACGGCGAGGCGCGCGCCCCGGGCCCGTACCGCCCCCGCCTCGGCATCGCGGTAGCGCCCGCATCCGCCTCGTACCGCACCGGACAAGGAGTTCCGCACATGCACAAGACCCCTCCCCGCGCCCCGACTCCCCGGCGGGTCCGGCGGTGACGGTCACCACGGCCGGCACCGGGCGGGCGGGCGCGGGCCGGTCCGGTGCGCAGTCCCCGTCCGGCGGCCCCGCCGCCCCCGCCGCACCGCCGCGCGCCCGCCGCGCCGCGGTCACCACACTGCTCCTCGCGCCCGCCGGGATCACCGTCCTCGGACTGGTCCTGGTGCCGCTGCTGCTGGTGGTGCGCAACAGCTTCGCCTCCTCCGACGCCTACGGCGGCATCGAGGGCGGCTGGACCCTGTCCAACTACCAGGACCTGATGGACCCCGTCTATCTCAAGGTCTTCGGCTACAGCCTCGGCATGGCCGCCCTGAACACCGCGGTCTGTCTGGTGCTCGGCTATGTCGTCTCGTACTACCTCGCCAGCCGCTCGCCGCAGCGGCAGATGCTGCTGCTCCTGCTGATCATCGTGCCGTTCTGGACCGACTTCCTGGTCCGGACGTTCGCCTGGATCAACCTCCTCAGCCCCGGCGGCCCCGTCAACAGCCTCACCAACGCCCTCGGCCTCACCGACGGCAGCACCCAGTGGATCCCCAGCCAGGGCGCCTCCTTCATCGGCCTGGTCTACGCCTTCCTGCCCACCGCGATCTTCCCGATCTACGCCTCCCTGCGCGGCGTCGACGGCTCCCTCGGCGAGGCCGCCCGTGACCTCGGCTGCGGCTGGTGGCGGGTCCACACCCGGGTCCTGCTGCCCATCGCCCGGCCCGGCATGCTCGCCGCCGCCCTGCTCACCTTCATCCCGACCCTCGGTGTCTTCGTCATCCCCGTCCTGCTCGGCGGCGGACGCGACCAACTGGTCGGCAATCTCATCGTCACCCTCTACACCGAGTTCCGTAACCAGCCCATGGGCGCCGCCGCCTCGGTCGTCCTGCTGCTGCTGATGGTCGCGTCGATGGCGGTGTTCGGACTGGCCGCCCGGCGGCTGAGGAGGAAGTCGGCATGAAGCACGCCCTCGACACCGTCACCGCCTGGCTGGCCCGCGGCGTCATCGCCTTCCTCTACGTCCCGATCGTCGTCGTGGTCGTGCTCTCCTTCAACGACTCCGAGGTCACCTACAAGTGGGCCGGTTTCTCCACCCGCTGGTACGGCACCCTCGCGGAGAACACCGAACTCCTCGCCGCGCTGCGCATCAGCGCCGAGACCGCGCTGATCTCGGCCACCCTCGCCACCCTGTGCGGACTCCTCGCCGCCATGGGCATGGCCCGGCTGCGCTCCCGTGGCAAGGCCCTCTTCTCCGGCGGGCTGTTCCTGCCGCTGATCATCCCCGAGATCGTGCTCGGCGTGGCCCTGCTGTCCGTGTTCGGCGCCCTGCACGCCGACCTGGGCCTGACCACCCTCGTCCTCGGCCATGTCGTGGTGACCCTGCCCTACGCCAGCCTCATCGTGCTCGGCGCGCACGCCGCCCTCGACCCCTCCCTCGGCGAGGCCGCCACCGACCTCGGGTGCAACCCGTGGCAGTCGTTCCGGCGGATCACGCTGCCGCTGCTGCGCCAGCCCCTGCTGGCCGCCTGGCTGCTCAGCTTCACCATCTCGTTCGGCAACATCGTGATGTCGACCTTCACCAACGGCGTCGGCAGCACCACCCTCCCGCTGCGCGTGTACTCGATGCTCAAGGGCGGACTGACCCCCGAGATCAACGCGCTGGGCACGCTGCTCGTGCTCTTCACCCTGCTGATCATCGTCGGCGTGGGCCTGCGGCAGATGCGCCGGGTCCTGCTCGGCGCCGACCGCGCCTGATCCCCCGCTGCCCCTCTCCTCTCCGGTACTTCATTTCATGAAAGGCACCACTCCCATGCGCGCAAGAAGTGTCTCCCGGGCCACCCTCGCCATCGCCGTCACCACCGTCACCGGGCTGCTCGCCACCGGCTGCGGCGGCTCGGACTCCGGCTCCGCGTCCTCCGGCGGCGGCAAGGAACTCAACATCTACGCCTGGGCCGGGGAGATCCCGGACACCGTGGTGAAGAAGTTCGAGCAGGAGACCGGCATCAAGGTCACCCTCGACACCTTCGACAGCAACGAGACGATGACCGCCAAGCTCAGCTCCGGCTCGGCCGGTTACGACCTGGTGGAGCCCAGCCAGTACAGCGTGCAGCAGCTCATCGGGCAGCAGTTGATCGAGCCGCTCGACCACTCCCGCATCAAGGGCCTGGACAACCTCGCCGACAAGTTCCGCGACCCGTCCTACGACCCCGGCAACAAGTACTCCATCCCCTGGATCTGGGGCACCACCGGCTTCGCCTACAACGACACGTGCATCCCGTCGGCGACCAGTTGGAAGACCCTCTTCGACGCCCAGTACAAGGGCAAGGTGTACATGCTGGACAACATGCTCGCCGCGTACATCGCCGGGCTCCAGGTGACCGGCTCCCGCGCCACCAGCACCGACGAGGGCGAGATCAAGGCCGCCACCGACGCCCTCACCGACCAGAAGAAGATCCTGGCCGGCTACAACTCCACCAACTACCCGCAGCTCCTGTCGACCGGCCAGGCCTGCGCCGCCCAGGCGTGGAGCGGCACCGCGATGGCCAAGGTGGTCGCCGCCAACCCGAACGTCCACTATGTCCTGCCC
Organism: Streptomyces sp. NPDC093252; assembly: GCF_040683675.1. Classification (NCBI taxonomy): domain Bacteria; kingdom Bacillati; phylum Actinomycetota; class Actinomycetes; order Kitasatosporales; family Streptomycetaceae; genus Streptomyces; species Streptomyces sp. NPDC093252. The sequence continues at coordinate 160,767 of NZ_JBFBEM010000004.1, forward strand.
GAGGAGGGCGGCTCGATCTGGACCGACGGCCTCTCCATCCCCAAGGGCGCCAAGAACACCGACGCCGCCTATCAGTTCATCAACTACCTGCTCCAGCCCGAGATCGCCGCCATGGCCACCGACGACGGCGGCAGCGCCAGCACCAACGCCAAGGCCCGCGACTTCGTCAAGGACAAGAAGGCCCTGGAGAACCCGGCCGTCTACGCCTCCGACGAGGCCATCGCCAAGGCGGACTTCCTGCTCGACCCGGGCAAGGCGATGACCCACTTCCAGCAGGGCTGGACCAAGGTGAAGGCGTCCTGACCATGAGCATCACGAAGACCGCGCACCGGGCGCCGAACCCGGCCCGCCACGATCCCGACGCCCCTGCCGTCCGCCTCACCGGCGTCGGCAAGAGCTTCGGCACCACCGTCGCCGTCACGGGTGTCACCCTCGACATCCGGCGCAACGAGTTCTTCTCCATCCTCGGCCCGTCCGGCTGCGGCAAGACCACCCTCATGCGGATGATCACCGGCTTCGAGACCCCCACCGAGGGCACCGTCGCACTCGGCGGCGCCCCCGCCAACTCCGTCCCCCCGCACAAGCGCGACCTCAACATGCTCTTCCAGAGCTACGCCCTCTTCCCGCATCTGTCGGTCGCCGACAACGTGGCCTTCGAACTGAAGGTCCGCAGGTCCCGCCCCAAGGCGGAGATCGCCGACGCCGTCCGCGAGGCCCTGGCCCTGGTCCGCCTGGAGGGCTACGGCGAGCGCTCCATCGCCCAGCTCTCCGGCGGCCAGCGCCAGCGCGTCGCCATCGCCCGCGCCCTGATCGGCCGCCCCTCCCTGCTGCTGCTCGACGAACCCCTCGGCGCCCTCGACCAGAAGCTGCGCGCCGAGATGCAACTGGAGCTGAAGAAGATCCAGCGCGAGGTCGGGGTGACCTTCGTGACCGTCACCCACGACCAGGAGGAGGCACTCACCATGTCCGACCGCATCGCGGTCATGGACGGCGGCCGGGTCCTCCAGGTCGACACCCCCGAGGCCATCTACGAACGCCCCGCCACCCGGTTCGTCGCCGACTTCATCGGTACGTCGAACTTCCTCACCGGCACCCTGGACGGCGGCTTCCTCGACGTCCCCGGCCTCGGCCGCCTCGCCCTCCCCGACGGCCACGGACTCACCGACCGCACCGCCGCCCATCTCGCGGTCCGCCCCGAGAACATCCGCCTGGCCGCCCCCGGCACCGACCTCCCGGACTGCGGGACCGTCCTCGACGGCACCCTCCAGCAGATCGTCTACCTGGGCAACGCCACCCGCCACCACCTCACCCTCGCCGACGGCACCGAACTGATCGCCGAGTCCCGCGGCGCCGACCGCAGCGGACTCACCGCGGGCGCGCCGGTCCGCGCGGGGTGGGCCCCGGAACGCTCCCGGCTGCTCGCCGAATGAGCCCCGCACCCCTCGCCCCCCGCCCCGCACCCCCCATCAAGGAGATACGACCGTGAAGGTCGCCGCAGCCCAATTCGCCCCGACCGCCGACGCGGCGGCCAACCTCGCCGTCATCGAGGAGATGACCGCCGAGGCCGTCGCCGCCGGCGCCGAACTGGTCGTCTTCCCCGAGGAGTCGATGCTCCCGTCCGACTTCAGCGACGAGACCGACATCCAGCTCAGGGACCTCGCCATCGCCCACTGGGACCCCTTCCTGGAGGGTCTCGCCCGGATCGCCCGCACCCATGGCGCCGCCCTCATCGCCGCAGGCTACGAGGACAGCGGCACCGCCCTCCCCTACAACACCATGGCCGCCGTCGACGCCGACGGCGAGGTCCTCGGCCTCTACCGCAAGATGCATCTCTACGACGCCTTCTCCTACAAGGAGTCACGCCGCATCCAGCGCGGTGACACCGGCCCGGTCGTGGTCCGCATCGGCGACTTCAACGTCGGCCTCGTCAACTGCTACGACATCCGCTTCCCCGAGTTCACCCGCTCCCTGGTCGAGATGGGCGCCGATCTGCTCGCGGTGTCGGCGGCCTGGGTCAAGGGCCCCCTCAAGGAGGACCACTGGCAGACCCTGCTGCGCACCCGCGCCATCGAGAACACCTGCTGGGTCGTCGCGTCCTCGCTCACCACCCCCGACTGCATCGGTATGTCGATGGCCGTCGACCCGCTCGGCGTGGTGCGCGCCGCGCTCGGCGAGGAGGAGCGCTCCCTGCTCGTCACCGACGCCGACAAGGACCGCATCGACCGGGCCCGCACGGTCCTGCCCGTGCTCCGCAACCGCCGCATCATCATCGGACCGAGGTGACCCACCCCATGCCCCTGGACATCCGCGACCTCCCCGCCCCGGCGGACCCCGCCCTCGTCGGCCGCCTGCACACCGTCGACTTCCCCACCCTCGGCCACTATCTGGAGGAGGGCTTCTGCGACCCCGCCCTCCAGCGCCAGGCCGGCACCGGCAAGCTCGTCGGCCGGGCGGTGACGGTCCGGATCACCGCGACCGACTCCACCGTCCTGCACCACGCCGTCGGACTCGTCGGCCCCGGCGACGTGGTCGTCATCAACACCGGCGGCGACCGCCGCCACGCCCCGCTCGGCGAGGTCGTCGCCAACGCCCTCGCCGCGCGCGGCGCGGCCGGAGCCGTCGTCGACGGCCTGTGCACCGACATCGACGCGCTGCGCGAGGTGGGCCTGCCCGTGTACGCGTACGGCCGCACCCCGCTCACCACCAAGCTGCACGGCATCGCCGACGGCTCGATGTGCGCGCCGATCACCTGCGGCGGGGTCCCCGTGCACGCCGGTGACCTGGTGCTCGGCGACGCCAACGGCCTGCTCGTCGCCCCCGCCGCCCGGCTGGCCGCCGTCCTGGACGAGGCCCTCGCGGACGACGCCGAGGAACCCGCGCTGATCGCCGAGGTCAACGAGGGCAAGCCGCTCGGCTCGCTCACCGGCGCCACGGAGACCCTCCGCGCCCTGGGCGCCCTCATCTGATCCACCCATCCCTCTACCCCGTAAGGACCACCGTGTTTCTGAAAGCCGCCGTCAACGGCGGGCGCTCCCGGACCGAGCACCCCACCGTCCCGGTCACCGCGGAGCAGATCGCCGCCGACACCGCGGCGGTGCTCGCCGCCGGAGCGGACGTCGTCCACTTCCATGTCCGCACCGAGGACGGCGGGCAGACCATCCGCCCCGACGCGCTCGCCGAGGTGCTGGCCGCGATCCGGGCCACCGCCCCCGACGCGGTGGTCGGCACCACCACGGGCCTGTGGACCTGCTCCGGACCCGAGGAGCGCTACGCGCTGGTCAAGGCGTGGGAGGTGCTGCCCGACTTCGCGTCCGTCGCCTTCTGCGAGGAGGGCGCGGCCGAGACCGCCGAACTGGTCGTGGAGCGCGGGATGGTGCTGGAGAGCGCCGTGTGGACGATGGACGACGTCCCCGCGCTGCTGGCCTCGCCCACCCTGCACGTCAACGTCCGCATCCTGATCGAGCCGGTGGAGGAGGACCCGGACGAGGCGGTCGCGGCGGCCCGCGCGATGGCCGCGCGGATCCTCGCGGCCGGGGTCACCTGCCCGATCCTCTACCACGGCGAGGGCGCCACCGTCTGGCCGCTGGTCCGCGCCGCCGCCGAGGACGGCCACCAGGCCCGGATTGGCTTCGAGGACGGCACCGAACTCCCCGACGGCACAACGGCCCCCGACAACGCGGCGCTGGTCCGGGCGGTGCGGGCACTGGGCTGACCCCCGGTCGGCCGACCGCGGCGGACCTAGGCGGATTTCACTTCGGCAACTCGGTTGCGGAAGTGAAATCCGCCTTCGTCGTCGGCGCCTTCGCGGTCGGTGCCCTCGTCGTCGGCGCCTCGGCCGCCGGTGGCGGGCGTCAGTGGCCGGTGGAGACGGAGACGGGGTGCGCGGTGTCCGCGAGCAGGGCTGCGGGCGCCATGGCCAGCGCCAGCGGCAGCGCGGTCGCGGTGAGTGCCCCGGCCAGCATCAGCGCCGCCACCGGACGGCTCGCCCGGCGGGGCGCCGCCCCGATCAGCCGGCGGATGCGGGCGGCCGGGTCGGGCCCCGTCATCGCGGACAGGCCGACGGCGCCGGAACAGGCGTCCGGCGCCGCCGAGGACAGCTCCAGCAGCGCCCTGGCGACCGTACGGCGGCCGTGGCGGTGGGCCGCCTGGTCGTCGGCGGCCATCTCGGCGAGCTGGCGGACCTGACCGGCGTACCCGCGCAGCAGGCCGGTGCGGTGGAACGCGGCCGTGAGGATGTCGGCGGCCAGGATCGAGCGGTGGTGGCGCAGCCGCAGATGGGCCCGCTCGTGTTCCAGGGTGGCGGCGAGTTCGTCGTCCGTGAGCAGATCGAGGGCGGCGCTGGTGACGACGATCCGCGCCGCCCGGCGCGAGCCGGGGATGCAGAAGACGGCGGGGGAGTGGTGGCGCAGCACCCGGACCGGTGGCTCACCGGCCGCGGCGGGCACGGCACGCGGATCGCCGTCCGACCGGGCGTCGGCGGTCAGCCGGTGCCGGTCGCGGGCCTGCCGCAGCCGCAGGGTGCGGCGCACGGTGAGGCCGGACAGGACGCCGGTGCCGAGCGCCAGGGCGAGCAGGGCGGCCTCGGCGATCCCGGCGGCCTGCCAGGCACCCCCGTAGGCGGCGTGCACCCGGTGCATATCGGCGTGGAAGACCCACACCATGATGTGCTCCCACAGATCGTGCGCGGTCAGGGCGAGGGCCGCGGTCAGCGACACCAGCAGCCCGGCCGCGCAGGCGTGCCAGACGCGCAGCGCCGCCTGCGGGAAGCGGGTCGTCCAGCGGGCACGGGCGAGGAGCCGGGCGGCGGGGCCGCCGATCAGCAGGGTGTGGCCGAGCAGGGCGGCGATGACCAGCACGGCGCGCCCCTCAGCTCCCCGCCCCGGGACGCTCCGCCGCGTCGTCCCCGGGCAGCGCGTCCAGCGCCTGGCGCAGCGCGGCGGCCTCGGCGGCGTCGAGCCGTCCGGCGAACCGCAGCAGCGCCCCGGCGCGGTCGGCGGACGAGTCCAGGGCCTCGGTCATGAGCTGGGCGGAGTAGTCGTCGGCGGTGCGCAGCGCGCTGTAGCGGAACGAGCGGCTCACCTTCTCCCGGGTCAGCCAGCCCTTGGCGCGCAGCCGTTCGGTCACCGTCATGACGGTGGTGTACGCCAGATTCCGGCCCTCGGTGTTGAGGGCGTCGGTGATGGTGTGGATGGTGACCGGCCCGTCGTCCGCCGCCGCCCACAGCACCCGCATGACATCGGCTTCCAGCTCGCCGAATGGCCGCATCGTCCTCGTACCGCCCCTTCTCGGTGCCACCGCCGGGCGCTGAGGCCGTCCCACGCCCGCCGGGGAACTCTACCCGCCGTCGCCCACCGCCCCCACGGCAATTCCTACCTGCTATAGAAGTTCTATCGAGTGTAGTAGTTTCATTCGCGCGACGACCACCCCCGTATCCCGACCCGTATCCCGACCCGTATTCCGCCCCATATCCCGAGGATCAGCGCAGTGACCCGTTTCGCCCGCACAGGGCCGCCGTTGACGACGGCGGTGCTCCTGTTCGCCACGGCCTGCACGGCCGCGCCGGACACCCCCGCCACCCCGAACGAGACCACCACCGTCTCCCTACCCGCACCCCCGTCTCCGTCCCCGCCCTCGGCCGACGCCGCCGTACGGGCCGTCCCCGACGAGCAGTGGCAGCGGATGCGGGACACCGGAATGATCCGCGCGGGCTGCCCGATCACCTCCCCGGACCAACTGCGCCGCGTGGAGATCAACCACTACGACTTCGAGGGGAAGGTCCGGCGGGGGGTGCTGGTCGTCAACGCCGACACCGCCGACACCGTGGTCCGGGCGTTCACCGCGCTGTTCGACGCCGAGTTCCCGATCCGGCGGATGCGACCGCTGGAGGAGTACGGCGGGGACAGCACCGCCAGCCTGGCGGCGGACAATACCGCCGCCTTCAACTGCCGCCGCGAGGACCAGATCAACGCCCCCGCCCAGGAGTCCCCGCACGCCAACGGCCGCGCCATCGACATCAACCCCCTCGAAAACCCCTGGAAGGACCTGCGCTGCACATGCTGGCAGCCGACCGCCGAGTACCGCGAGCGCGTCGAGGGCCGGGGCAAGATCCTCGAGGGCGGCCCGGTCTGGCGGACGTTCCGTGACGAGGGCTGGATCTGGCAGAACATCGACGTGCCCGACTACATGCACTTCGACACCGGGTACCCGTCGAAGCCGTACGAGGGCCCTGGCGCGCGGCCGACGGCGACGGAGGGGGAGGACGAGGGTGAAGGGGGCGCGCCGGCGCCGTGAGCGGCACCCGGCACCCGCCCCCCGATGTCAGGGCGTCGGGGGGCGGCGGGGCGCGGGCAGTGCGGGGCCGGGCAGGGTCTTGGCGTACAGCAGGAAGCGGACGCCGTCCGGGGTGCGGGTCTCGCCGTCGGGGTGCCAGCCGCGCCGCTCGTAGTAGGGCCCGGCGCCGCCGGGACCGGCCGCGGTGACCAGGGAGATCCGGTCGCAGCCGGCCAGGACGGCGAAGTCGGTGAACCGCTCGATCAGCACACTCCCGATACCGAGCGAGCGGGCCCGCTCGGAGACGGCGACATGGGAGAGGACCCCGCTCCGGGCGGGGCGGGTGCGCGCGGCGCCGGGGTCCTGCTCCGGCACCGGTTCCGGCGCGGGCGGAGCCGGCAGCAGTGCGCGGAGCCGGCCGGGCAGCAGTGTGCGGAGGTAGCGGGGCAGGCGGGTGCGGAGGAAGCGGGCGGCGACGGCGGGGCGCAGGGCGAGCGCGGCCAGGCCGCGCAGGGCCAGCCCGAGCCCGTGGTCGCGCAGCAGATGACGGCGGTGCAGCGCCGGGTCGATGACGCCGACCAGATAACCGACCGGTTCGCCGTCCAGCTCGGCGACGAACCCGGTGGCGTGCGGGCTGGTGAGGTGGGTGCGGGTGTACGCGGTGAGGAAACCGCGCCCGAGGCGGGCGAAGAACCCGCCGGGAAAGTGCCGCAGATGCTCGCCGACGACGTACGCCAGATGCTGGGTGTCCATGAACCGTACGGTGACCAGCCCGCCGCCGGGTTCCCCGGCACCCGGCGAGGGGCCGTCGCGGAGGGCGGTGACCCGCAGTTCGGCGGTGGGGTGATCCGGCTCGGAGGGGGCGGGGTGATCCTGCTCGGAGGGGGTGGGGGCAGTACTCGGCAGCGCAGCGGCGCGAAGGTCGGCGTCCACGTCCTCAAATTACTACGGGCTGTAGAAATAAATCTACTACGGGGGGTAGAAAGTTGCGGAGTGGGGGCGGGAGTGGGATCGGGGGTGGGAGGTTCCGGTATTGGGGGGCGGGGATGTCGGTCGCCGGTCCGGGGCGCCCGCCCTCGCCCCGACACGCCCCGGCCCGCGTCCGTTTCCGTGTCATCGCCGCAGCAAACCGGCCATCTGCCGGACGAGTTGACCGGATGCCCCCGGAACGGCGGTCGATCACCGTCGGCGGGCGGTTAGGATCACGGCATGGTTACGGCCCGGTCGCCCTGGTGTGTCGGCGGACCCCGCTGCGGTGCGGGTCCGCTGCTGCGCGTGATGGCGCTGGCGCTGCTCCTGTTCGGCGTTCTGGTGACGCACGGCGCGTCCATGGAGGGCGCCGAGAGGCACCTCCCCGCCAGCGCCACGGCCCCCGTCGCGGCCCCGGCCGCGCAGCACCGGGACACCGTCGCCGACCCGGCCCGGCCGTACGCCACCGACGCAGGCGACCGCCACGGCGGTCACGAACCGACCCACCCCGGCGACCACTGCGCGTCCGGCCAGCCCCAGCAGAACTCCGCCTCCGCCGCCCCCTCCTTCGCGGCGTCGGTCCGTGCCGCGCACGGCGCCGGGGACCCCTCGGCCGACCCCGCATCCGCCGCAGGGGCGCCCGCTGACGGGACGTCACCCGCAGCGCTGAGAGCGGCCTCCGTGGTCCGCCGGACCTAGAAAGCACGGCTTCCGCCACCCTCACCGGCCATCGGTCTCCCCGCTCCCGGCCGATCACACCCGACGAACTCCCTTGCCGTACCCCTTTCCCCCGGTCCGGCCCTGTTCGTCGGCCCCGTCCTGCCCCCACCCATGTCCACGGCCTTCCCCGGCACTGCCGGAGGCGGTCGCGGCACGGAGGACCGAACCCGTGCTTCCCCACCCCCACCCCCTCACCCCCCTCCCACCCGCCCCGGGAACTCCCTGCGGCCCACCCCACCGGCACCGCCTCGCCCCGCTGCTCCGCTGCGCCGTCGTCATGGCCCTGGTGCTGTGCGCCGTCCTGCACGGCGTGCCCGCGGAGGCCGCGCACCGATCGGCGCCGCCTCCCACCGCCCCGACGACCCTCGCCACGAGCGGCGTCGACGGCGGCCATGGCCACCACGCTCCCGAGGGCTGCGCGCCACAGGCGCTGATCCGCCCCGAGGCCCAGACGGCGCTCTCCGCCGGGGACCTTTCCCTCGCCGTACCTGCCCTCGTCGTCCTCGCCGCCCTGTCCGCCGCCGCGGCGACGTCCGGGCCCCTCGTACCACGGGAGATCCGCAGACCTCGCGCCGCGCGCACCGGGCGCGCGGCGCTGGTCCGAACGTCCCGGTGGCGGATCTAGACCGCCCGACGCCCCGCCCGACGACCCGCCCGCCGCCCAGCCCTTCGGCTGCCGAACCCTCCGGGACCCGCACCACCTGACCGCGGATCCGCGATCCGCCATGCCGTCGGACAGCCATGCGGTCACGCCGTCACGCCGTCACGCCGTCATGCCGTCAGGAACGGGCGCGAGTTGAACGCGCGCCGCGCCGGTCCCCCCTCCGCAGTGCATTCCGCACCGTGCGTGCGTCCCCGCACAGCGCATCCCTCCCCAGTCATCGAACGAGAGCGAACACCCACGGACATGCAGTCATCATCGACCCGGCCCCCGACGAAGCCCGGCACCCCCTCCACCCCCTCCACCCCTTCCCCCGCCCTCTCCGGCCTCGTGGGCAACACCCCCCTCCTGCACGTGTCCGAGCCGCTGGCCCCCGCCGGACGCGGCTTCTGGGCGAAGCTGGAGGGCTTCAACCCCGGTGGCATCAAGGACCGTCCGGCGCTGCACATGGTGGAGCGGGCCCGGGCCCGCGGGGACCTGCGCCCCGGCGCGAGGATCATCGAGTCCACCAGCGGCACCCTGGGCCTGGGCCTGGCGCTGGCCGGGATGGTCCACGGCCACCCGGTGACCCTGGTCACCGACCCCGGGCTGGAACGGTCCATGACCCGCCTGCTGACCGCGTACGGCGCCCAGGTCAACGTCGTCGCCGAGCCCCACCCCACCGGCGGCTGGCAGCAGGCCCGCCGCGACCGCGTCCAGCGGCTGCTGGAGCAGCACCCCGGCTCCTGGTGCCCGGACCAGTACGGCAACCCCGACAATGTGGCCGCCTACACCCCGCTGGCCCTGGAACTCGCCGCCGAACTCGGCCATGTCGACGTCCTGGTGTGCAGTGTCGGCACCGGAGGGCACTCGGCCGGGGTCTCCCGGGTGCTGCGGCAGCTCTACCCGGAGGTGACCGTCGTCGGCGTGGACACCACCGGCTCCACGATCTTCGGCCAGCCCGCCCGGCCCCGCCTCATGCGCGGCCTCGGCTCCAGCATCCACCCCCGCAATGTGGCCTACGAGAACTTCTCCGAGGTGCACTGGGTCGCCCCGGCCGAAGCGGTCTGGACCTGCCGCCGCCTCGCCGCCTCCCACTACGCCACCGGCGGCTGGAGCGTGGGCGCGGTCGCCCTCGTGGCCGGCTGGCTGACCCGCACCCACCCCGCCGGCACCCGGATCGCCGCCGTCTTCCCCGACGGCCCCGAGCGCTACCTCGGCACGGTCTACGACGACGACTACTGCGCCGCCCACGGACTGCTGGACGCCCCGCCCGCCCCCGAACCCGACCTGCTCGGCCGCCTCGACGAGAAGGAGGTCACCCGCTGGACCCGGTGCACCACCGTGGTCGACCCCCTCACCCTGCGCGCCGCCACCAGCCCGCACGCGCACGCGCAGGCGCATAAAAACGGGGACGGGGACGCATCGGGGGAGGCCCGATGAAAGGGCTGTTCACGCAGGTCCGCTCCTACGAGCGCAGCGTCCAGTTGCTGATGCTGAACCAGTTCACCATCAACCTCGGCTTCTACATGCTGATGCCCTACCTCGCCGCCCATCTCTCCGGCACCCTCGGCCTGGCCGGCTGGGTCGTCGGACTGGTGCTCGGCGTACGGAACTTCAGCCAGCAGGGCATGTTCCTGGTCGGCGGGACGCTGGCCGACCGGTTCGGCTACAAGCCGCTGATCATCGCCGGGTGCGTCCTGCGGACCGTCGGCTTCGCCACACTCGGGCTGGTCGGCTCGCTCCCCGCGCTGCTCGCCGCCTCGGCCGCCACCGGGCTGGCCGGCGCCCTGTTCAACCCCGCCGTACGGGCCTATCTGGCGGCCGACGCGGGGGAGCGCAGGGTGGAGGCGTTCGCCCTGTTCAACGTCTTCTACCAGGCCGGGATCCTGCTGGGCCCGCTGGTGGGCATGGTGCTGACCGGGGTGGACTTCCGTGTCACCTGCCTGGTGGCGGCCGGGATCTTCGCGCTGCTGAGCGTCGTACAGATCCGCGCGCTGCCCGCCCGGCGGGCCGGGGAGCGACCCCCCGGCGGCGAGCGGGTGCTCACCCAGTGGCGGGGCCTCCTCGCCAACCGGCCGTTCCTGCTCTTCGCCGCCGCCATGACCGGGTCGTACGTGCTGACCTTCCAGGTGTATCTGGCGCTGCCGCTGGAGGTGCGCCGCCTGGGCGGCGACGGGGAGTTCGGCACGACGGCGGTGGCGCTGCTGTTCGCCGTCTCGGGGCTGAGCACGATCCTCGGCCAGACCCGGGTGACGGCCCGGTGCAGGGCGCGGTACGAGCCCGGACAGGCGCTCGTGCGGGGGCTGGCGGTGATGGCGCTGGCGTTCGTCCCCCTGCTGGCCGCCACAGCCGTGCCCGTGCCCGCCGCCGGGGCTGGACTGTGGCTGCTGGCGGCGGTGCCGCCGACGCTCGCCGCCCTGCTGCTGGCCATCGGCACGATGATCGCCTACCCGTTCGAGATGGACACCATCGTCCGGCTCTCCGGCGACCGCCTCGTCGCCACGCACTACGGGCTCTACAACACGATCTGCGGCATCGGCATCACCGTCGGGAATCTGGGTACGGGCGCGGCGCTCGACGCGGCCCGCTCGGCGGGGATGCCCGCACTGCCCTGGGCCGTGCTCGCCGCGCTCGGCCTGGCCTGCGCGGCGGCGCTCCACGGGCTCCACCGCGCCGGACGGTTGGCGGCTCCGCCGACTGCGGCGGCTGCGGCGGCGGTGCGCGCGGCGACCTGACCACCGGTGGTGTGCGGCCGGGGGGCTGCGGCGGAGGCCCCTCGGGCCATGCCCACCAGCCAATGCCCACCAGCCAATGCCACCGGCCGATGCCCCCCGGCCGATGCCCCCCGGCCGATGCCCCCCGGGCCTACGCCTCCCCCTGACCTACGACCCGCTGACAAACGGCTGGCCGGCGTCCGGCCGACCGGCCAGGGTCCCGGCGTCGTGGTAGAACAGCCGGTTCTCGACGATCTTCCCGTCCCTGACGGTGTACTGCTCGATGAAGTGCGTCGGCTTCCCGGTCGCGAGGTCCGGGACGCCGACGCACGCGGCGACCCGGTCACCGTCGGCGAGGGTGTAGTGCACCGTGATCGCGGAGAGGTCGAGATACTTCCCCAACTCCCCGGCGAGGGCCAAGAACTCGTCCCTGCCCCGGTAGACCCGCCCGAAGGGCAGGAAGAGCGGCTCGGCGACGACGACATCCTCGGACAGATACGACAGAACCCCCTCCATATCGCCGCTGCTCGCCGCCGCGAACATGGCGAGGACGACCTGGCGGTTCCGCTCGGTGAGCGAACTGGCTGCGGTCATGGTGTGCTTGCTCCTCCTCCGGAGTGAAGGCGCTCCCGTGGCCGGGAGTCCGCCGACGGCCGCGGCGATGGCACCGCGAGCGGCCGGGACCCAGCCAACAGCGCCGCCCCGCACCTCCGGCAGGCACGGCGAAGAGGGGTACTCACAGGGCCCCCTTCCCAGCCGTCGGCCGGGGCTACCCTCGCTCGCATGGACGAGAAGGAGACCGCGCGGGCGGCGGTCCGCGAGTTCCTCACCTCCCGCCGCGCCCGGGTCACCCCGGCCGATGCCGGTCTCCCCGCGCAGAGCACCCGCCGCCGGGTGAAGGGACTGCGCCGGGAGGAGGTCGCCCTGCTCGCCGGGGTCAGCCCGGAGTACTACATCCGGCTCGAACGCGGCCGGGCGACCGGCCCCTCCACCGGGGTCGTGGGCGCCGTCGCCGACGTCCTGCGCCTGGACGACGACGAACGCGTCCACCTCGACCGGCTGCTCGCCGCCCTCACCCCCACCCCCGCCGCCACCCGCGAACGCCCCCGTGCCACGGCGGGGGACCAGGTCGCCCCCGGCATCCGCATCATGCTCGACGCGCTGGACCACCTCCCCGCCATGGTCCTCAACGGCCGTTTCGACATCCTGGCGGTCAACGCGCTGGGCCGCGCGCTCCTCGCCCCGATCCTCGACATGCCCGGCCGCCCCAACAGCGCCCGCTTCCTCTTCCTGGACGAGCCCCGGGCGCGGGACCTGTTCCCCGAGTGGGACCGGATCACCGCCGACTCCGTGGCCATGCTGCGCATCGAGGCCGGCCGCCATCCCGACGACCCCGAGCTGACCGAGCTGATCGGCCAGCTCACCGCCCGCAGCGAGGCATTCCGCACCCGCTGGGCGACCCAGGACGCACGGGTCCACCGCACCGGCGCGAAGACCTTCCGGCACCCCCTCGTCGGAGTCCTCACCCTGCCCTACGAGACCCTCCGCATCGAGGCCCGCTCCAGCCAGGTCCTCTGTGTCTACACCCCCCGCCCCGGTACCCCCGAGGCCGACGCGGTCCGCCGCCTCGCGAGCCTGAACGCCGCCGCACCGGACGGGGGACGGTCGGGCGCCGGGGACTGCCCATCCGTACCGACTTCAACCGCCCTACCGGGAAAGGGACTTGACGCGTGATGGGGTGGTTCGAGCATCTGTCGGGTCGAAGCGGCTTGGAGTGAACGATGAAGGCTTTCCGGTACGTGGCGAAGGGCGCCCCCCTCGAACCGGCCGACGTCCCTGACCCGGTGGCCGAGCCCGGCTGGGTCGTGGTCGATGTGGAGGCCGTCGGCCTGTGCCACACCGACATCCATCTCATCGACGGCATGATCGAGCCGTCCCGCCCCGCGCCCTTCACCCTCGGGCACGAGGTCGCGGGCACGATCTCCGCCCTCGGTGAGGGGGTGACCGGTCACGCGGTGGGCGACCGGGTGGCGGTGGCGCTCGTCGCGCACCCCGAGGTGCAGCTCCCGTACGCGCCGGGCATCGGTGTCGACGGGGGCTACGCCGAGCGGCTGGCGGCCCACGCCTCCACCCTGGTGCCGCTGCCCGCCACCGTCTCCACCGTCCACGCGGCCGTCGCCACGGACTCCGTCGTCTCCGCCTACCACGCCGTCCGCACGGAGGGCAGGGTCAGGCCGGGTGAGGTGGTCGCCGTCGTCGGCCTGGGCGGTCTCGGCCTCAACGGGGTCCGCTCGGCCGTCATCGCGGGCGCCGAGGTCTACGGCGTCGATGTCAACCCCGACACCTTCGGGGCCGCCCGCGAGGCCGGTGCCCGCGACTGCTTCACCCGGCTCGCCGACCTCGCCGACCTCCAGCCCGAGGTCGTCATCGACTTCGCGGGCGTCGGCGTCACGACCTCCGACGCCGTGGACGTCGTACGGCGGCTCGGCCGGGTCGTCGTGGTGGGGATCGGCGCGCCGACCACGACGCTCTCCTACGCCGCCCTGCTCCGCAAGAGCGTGGAACTGCGCGGCTCGTACGGGGCGAGCAAGGACGAACTGCGGCAGGTGCTCGGCTTCATCGAGCGGGGGCGGATCATCCCGGCCGTGGAGGAGATCGACTTCGCCGACCTCAACGAGGGTCTGGACCGCATCCGCAAGGGCCAGGTGCGCGGGCGCCTGGTCACCCGCCCCCGGGGCTGACCCGGGCCGGGGTGGTGGGCCGCACCGGTGGCCCTCCGCCCCGCGCACGACCCGGCCCGACCCCGGGAACGCTGGTCGGCACCGGCCCGCCGCGGCCGTCACCGCGCCTGCTCGCGGCCGTAGCGGTCCCTGGCGGAGGCGTACCGGGCCACTCGATGACGCTCGTCCGTGCCCCCGGGGGTCCGCCCCGCTGCGAGAGCCGGACAGGTGAGCGCGGGGACTCCCGCCCGACGATGTCCGGCCCGGTCCCGGCCGGATGGTGACGGCTTCGCCGGACGCCAGGAGGGTGCCACCGGCTTCCCGGGCGTCGAACTGCGGTCCGCCCAGGACCGGTTCGTCACCGGTTCGTCGAGGGGCCGTGGGAGAGCACGCTGTCGCGGTGGAGGATGCGGACGGGCCCGGGGCGGGGGTGTCACGACCGCGCGACCGGCCCGTCGGGTGCGGGAACACGGCCCGCCCGACGTGCGCTCGCGCCGCGGCGGAATTCCCGCCGACAGGGAGGCCGTCGTCGCCCGTCCCGCACGAGGGGACCGGTGCGAGCGGGCGTGGGCAGCCGACCCGCACAGCTCTCCGGAGACCCGCTGGGCGGCTGCCCGCATCGGTCCGCGGCGCTCGCCGGCAACGTCCCGAGCGGCCCCTCCACCACGGCGTTCACCGCGGCCCCGTGGCCGGATTGTGCGTGTCCTGCCTCACATCGCGCATATTGATCAAGGATCTACCTGCGACGTTCCGCGATGCGGACCAGGGTATTGATCCGATCTGGCCGTCGTCCCACAGTGGCCCCGGGACGCAGCGCATAGGTCGAACTCGGTTGCTTACCCGACTTCTCAGGAGTTCTCGCGTCATATTTCCATTTCTTGTGAGGACAGTGTGGAACGAAAAATCAGCGCCGCCACAGGATTCTTCGTGGGCACGGACGTCGGTGGCACCTTCACCGACCTTGTCGTCCTTCAGGACCAGCACACCCCACGGCTCTTCAAGTCACCGACCACCCCGCACGACCGCTCGGAGGGGGTCATCGCCGCCCTCGGACTGGCCGCCGGGTCCTACGGCCGGGATCTGCCGTCCTTCTGCGAGGACATCGTCTACTTCGCCCACGGCACCACGGCGGCGACGAACGCGCTGATCGAGCGCAAGGGGGCCCCGACCGCCCTGCTCACCACCCGCGGATTCACCGACACGATGCTGATCCAGCGCTCGATGACCTCCTGGGTCGGCATGGGGGCCGCGACGGGCCACTACAGCCGCCGCCGCAACGCCGGGCAGATCGTCCCCCGGGCCCGCCTCGTGGGCATCACCGAGCGCATCGACGCCTCGGGCGCCGAGGTCGTCGCGCTCGACGAGCAGGAGGTGCGGGACACGCTGCGCCTGCTGCGGGAGGACGGCGTCGGAGCACTCGCGGTGTCGTTCCTGTGGTCCTTCGTCAACGGGGACCACGAGGCGGCGGTGGCCCGGATCGTCCGGGAGGAGTGGCCCGAGGTGTATCTGACGCTGTCGCACGAAGTCGCCCCCGTCATCGGTGAGTACGAGCGCTCGGCGACGACCGTGGTCAACAGCTACCTGGGTCCGGTGATCCGCGACTATGTCGCCAACCTGGAGAACCGGCTGCGCAGCGCCGGTTTCGCCGGGGACTTCTCGATCATGGACTCCGGTGGTGGTGTCATGCGCGCGGAGGACGCCGCGCGGCGCTCCGCGTCCATGCTCACCTCCGGCCCGGCCGGTGGGGTGCTGGCATCGACCGCGCTCTCCCGCCGCCTGGGCCACTCCCATGTGATCACCTCCGACATGGGCGGGACCAGCTTCGACGTCGGCCTGATCATCGACGGGGAACCGGTCGTCGAGCGCGTCAGCGAGGTCGGCGGTCTGCATCTGGCCCTCCCCCGGATCAAGGTCACCGCGATCGGCGCGGGCGGCGGTTCGATCGCCGGGGTCGACGAGTCCGGCGTCCTCGTCGTCGGCCCCGAGAGCGCCGGATCGGTGCCGGGACCCGCCTGCTACGCCAGGGGCGGCGACCGCCCCACGGTCACCGACGCCGATGTGGTGCTCGGCATCATCGACCCCGCCCGCTTCCTCGGCGGCCGGATGCCGCTGGACCGGTCGCTGGCGGAGAAGGCCATCCGCGAGCACGTCGCCGATCCCCTCGGCCTCACCGTCGAGGAGGCAGCCGCCGGCATTCAGCGGGTCGCCGACAACCAGATGGCCGACCTGCTGCGCAAGGTCACCGTGGAACAGGGACACGACCCCCGCGACTTCGTCGTCTACGCCTACGGCGGCGCCGGTCCGACGCACGCGTACGCCTACACCGAGGCCGCCGGCATCGCGACGCTGGTCGTGCCGCCCACCTCCACCGTCCACTCCGCCTACGGCACCGTCACCTCGGACCGGTACCGCGCGGTGCAGACCACGGAGGTCCACCGCACCCCGCCCGGCGCCGCCGACCCCGCGGCCCATCTGGACGCCGAACGGATCAACGCCACCCTGGACGAACTGGCCGCCCGGTGCCGCGAGGACCTCGACGGCGACCCGCGTATCCGGCTCAGCCGCATCGCGTACCTGAAGTTCCGCCGGCAGTCGCACGAACTGCCCGTCGCCGTGCCCGACGGCGAGGTCACCACCGAGGTGCTGCGCGGTCTGATCACCGAGTTCCGCACCGTCTACGAGCGCATCTACGGCGCCGGAACGGCCCTGCTGGGAGCGGGCGTCGAGATCCACACCCTGCGGGTCGAAGGCCGGGTCGGTGTCACCGACGTCTCCGAGGGCGACTACCCCGGCACCCAGGACACCGGGGCGGCCCGGCTCGGTGAGCGCGATGTCCACTTCCCCGGCACCGGGCGGGTCTCCACCGGTGTCCACCGGGGCGAGGACCTGGGCCCCGGAGCGGCCCTGCGCGGCCCGGCGATCCTGGAGTTCGCCGGTACCACCGTGGTGATCGGCCCCTCCCAGTCGCTCACCGTCGACCGTCACAGCAATCTCGTCATCGACTGCAAGGGGGACGCGTGACCGCCACCGGCACACCCACCACGCCCATCGACCCCGTCACCTTCGAGGTCATCCGCCACCGGCTGCTGGCCATCACCGACGAGCAGGGCGCGACCCTGGCCGCGATCTCCGGCTCCACCCATGTCGTCGAGGCCAGCGACTACAACGTCGGCCTCTATCTGCCCGACGGGTCCGTCGCGGCGATGGGCCGCACGATCCTCTCGCACTCCTCGTCCATGGCCGCCATCACCCGGTCCGTCATCGAGGACTGCACCGAGGACCCCGGCATCAACCCCGGGGACATGTTCATCGTCAACGACCCCTGGAAGGGCACGGTCCACGCCCAGGACGTCGGGCTCATCGCGCCGATCTTCCACGACGGCGCACTCCTCGCGTGGACCGGCGCCATGTGCCACATGGTCGACGTCGGCGGCATGACCCCCGGCAGCTTCTGCATCGACGCGACCGACTCCTACCAGGAGGGTCTCCAGATGCCGCCGACCAAACTGGTCGACGGCGGGCGGGTCCGCACCGATGTGTGGAACCTGATCCTGGCCCACACCCGGATGGCACCCACGGTCAACCTCGATCTACGGGCCCTGATCGGCGCCAACAACACGGCGATCCGTGCCATGACCGCGCTCGCCGAGAAGTACGGGGCCGACACCGTCCGCACCGTGATGAGCAACCTCATCACACTGTCGGAGCGCAGGCTGCGCAACCGGCTGGCCAAACTGCCGGACGCCCGCGTGCACTCCCGGGCCTTCCTCGACAACGACGGCGGTCTGGCCCAGTCCGCCGAGAACGCCACCTACGAGGTCGACCTCGTCCTCACCAAGCGCGGCGAGACCCTGGACTTCGACTTCTCCGCCTCGTCGCCGCAGGCCAAGGGCTACATCAACTGCGCCTACTCGGGAATGATGGCCGGCATCGCGGCGGCCCTGCTGCCGACCCTGGCGTTCGACGCGCCCTGGAACGAGGGCCTGTTCAAGCCCGTCGAGGTGACCTGCCCCGAGGGCCTGATCTGCAACGCGGTCCGCCCGGCCGCCGTCAGCGGCGGCGCGCTGGAGGCGGGCTGGCTGGTGGAGATGACGGCCATCGAATGCCTGTCCAAGCTCGCGGCCTGCTCCGACGAACTGCTCGGCGAGGCCCAGGCCGTACCGGCCGGGGGACCCGACAAGTTCGTCCTCACCGGGGCGGGCGAGAACGGGGCCCGCCAGACCTACGTGATCATGGACTGCCTCGCCACCGGCGGAGGCGCCTACGCGCACCGCGACGGGGCCTGGACCCAGGGCCAGCACAACATCGAGCGGCAGCGGATCTCCAACGTCGAGGCGGTGGAGATGGACTCGCCACTGCTGTACGTGTGGCGTGGCCTGGTCGCCGACTCCGGCGGAGCCGGACGCCACCGCGGCGGCATGAGCATGGGCGCCGTCTACACCGTACGCGGCGGACGGGACGTCACCGCGCTGAACTCGGCACACGGCTGGGAGGTACCCAACTCCACCGGGATCTTCGGCGGCTACCCGGGCGCCCAGAACACCCGGACCGTCCTGCACCACAGCGATCTGGCCGACAGGTTCGCCGCGGGCCGGATTCCCACCGTCGGTGAACTGTCGGGCGACCGGCCCGCCATGCGCGGCCGGCAGGGCCTCTACCACCTGGACGACCACGACATCCTCGCCACCGTCCCCCAGGCGGGCGGCGGCTGGGGCGACCCCCTGGAGCGCCCCGCCGAGGACGTGCAGACCGACCTCGACTTCGGGGCGGTCACCCCCGACGCCGCACAGCGGCTCTACCGCGCGGTGCTCGACGACGACGGCCGGGTGGACCCCGGGGCCACGGCGCGGCGGCGCGAGGAGACCCGGGCGGAGCGCAGAGCCTGGCCCGCCGCCCGCCCCCAGCCGGAGGTCCCGGACGGACCCGTCACCCGCGTCCACCCCCTCGGTGACGTCCTGCGCGTCGTGGAGATCGACGGCCGCCGGTTCACCGCCTGCGCCTGCTCACGCGTCCTCGCACCGGCCGGCGAAGCCTGGCGGCTGTACGCCGGGGCCCGGACCACCACCGACATCCACGAACTGAGCCACGCCACCCGCCTGGGCGAGGGCCTGGAACTGCGCCAGTACGCCTGCCCCGGCTGCGGACTGCTGCACTCCACCGATGTCGTACGGCGGGGCGCCGCGCACCCCGACGACATCCGGCTCACCGCCGACGCCGCAGGGGCGCGGTGATGGGGCGCGTCGCACTCGCAGCCGCCACGTCCCACGTCGGCGCGATCGTGAAGAACGGGGACGCCGATCCGCGGCGCTCCTCGGTGCTGCACGCCGCCTGGGAACGGCTCGACGGCGAGATCGCCGCGGCGGAACTCGACGCGGTCGTCGTCGTGGCCACCGATCACTACGAGACGTTCGGCCTGGAGAACTACCCGGCGTTCTGCATCGGGCTGGCCGCGGAGCACCAGGGCTGGGCCGAGTTCGGCAATCCCGGCGGAACGGTACCCGGCAGGCCGCTGCTGGCCGAGTACCTCCTGAAGGGGCTCACCGAGCGGGGCTTCGAGATGTCCCGCTCCCACACCATGCGCCTGGACCACAGCTTCATGGTCCCGCTGGCCAAGCTCCCCTCCGCCACGGCCGCCGGCGTCGTCCCGCTCTTCGTCAACTGCAACACCGAGCCGCTGCCGACCCTCGGACGCTGCCTGGAGCTGGGCAAGGCGATCGCGGCGGCGGCCGGGGACCTGCCCGGCGATGCCCGGATCGGCGTCATCGGCACCGGCGGGCTCTCCCACTGGGTGGGCCTGCCGCGCTTCGGCGAGATCAACGAGGACTTCGACCGTGAGTTCCTCGCCCTCCTCGCCGAGGGACGGACGGACGACGTGACTTCCTGGAGCGACGAGCGGATCCAGAACGAGGCCGGCAACGGAGCGCTGGAAGTGCGGACCTGGCTGATCGCCGCAGGCGCCGCAGGCGGTCCGGCCCGGGTCCTCGCCTACGAGCCCATGCCGTCCTGGACCGTCGGCATCGGCATCAGCGGATTCGCCATCGGGCAGGCGCCATGAGCATCGTCGGCCTCAACCGGCTCGCCCGCGACCTGGAGCACGTCCCGGGGCTCCTCGACCGGTTCCGCGAAGCTCCGCAGCCCGTGCTCCGCACCTACGACCTGAGCGAGGACGAGAAGCGGGCGGTGAGCAGCACGGACGCCACCTGGCTGCTCGCCCACGGGATGAACCCGGTGGCCCTGCGCAACCTCATGGTCGTCCTGGGCATCGCCCACCACGCGATGTACCCCTCGCGGCGGACGGAGGACTGAGATGCCGACCGTGTACGAGGGAGCGGCTAACGCGCCCGCGCTCGAACTGCGCAAGGTCAGCAAGTCCTTCGGCGGCGCCCACGCCCTGCGGGAGGTGGACTTCGTCCTGCTCCCCGGCGAGGTGCACGCCCTGGCCGGCATGAACGGCGCGGGCAAGTCGACACTGGTCGAGATCGTCTGCGGGGCGCTGGTGCCCGACGGCGGCGAGATCCTCATGGGCGGTGGGAGCTGCCCCGCGCTCACCCCCCGGCGGGCGCGCGCCCTCGGCGTGAGCATCGTCCACCAGAAGCGCACGCTGGTGCCCGATCTGACGGTGGCGGAGAACATCCTGCTCGGCCGGCTGCCCCGCAGGGCGGGCCGGGTCGACTGGTCCACCGTGCGGGCCGAGGCGGCGCAGGCCCTGGGCGACTTGGGGATCGAGGTCCCCGTGGGGGCCGTCGTCGGTGACCTCACCCCCGCGCAGCAGACGCTGGTCGAGATCGCGCGGGAGGTGCACGTCGGCGGGCGCATCCTCATCCTGGACGAGCCCACCGCCGCGCTCGGCGGCGCCGACGCCTCCCGAATCCACGACCTGGTCCGGGAACTGCGATCCCGCGGCACAGCCGTCGTCTACATCTCCCACCACCTGGACGAGGTGCTGGCACTCGCCGACCGGATCACGGTGATGCGGGACGGCCGGACCGCGCTGACCGAAGAGATCGGCAACGTGGACCTCCCCGTCCTCGTCCGGGCCATGACCGGCGACCGTCCGGTCACCGAACCGGCCGGACGGAACCGGACCGCCGGCCCGCCGGCCCTCGAACTCAACAAACTCGGCGGGGACCGGCTCCGGGACTTCGACCTCACCATCAGGACCGGCGAGATCGTGGCGGTGCTCGGCCCGGCCGGGGACGCGCAGCGCGAACTCTTCCCGCTGCTCGCCGGGGTGCGGCAGCCCTCGTCCGGAACGGTCCACGTCGGCGGGGCCCGGCTCCGGTCCGGCAGCGTCCGCGCGTCGCTGTCGGCGGGACTGCGCTGCGTCACCGGCGACCGGCTGGCGCACGGACTCGTTCCCGGCCTGAGCGTCGACGAGAACCTGGCGCTGGCCGACCGGGGCATGAAGAGGCCCTGGCTGGTGCGGTGGGTGCCGCTGCACCGCAGGGCCGCCGACACCCGCCGGCGCTACGGCGTCATCACCCTGTCGGCCGACCCGGCTGTCGACTCACTGTCCGGCGGCAACCAGCAGAAGGTGCTGCTGGCGAAGTGGCTCGACACCGAGACGACCGTGTGCCTGCTGGAGGAGCCCACCGGCGGAGTGGACGTGGCGGCCAAGGCCGATATCCACCGGATGGTCGACGAACTCGCCGACCGGGGCGCCGCCGTGCTCCTGACCTCGGCGGACGTCGACGAGGTCAGAAGGCTGGCCGACCGTGTGGTCGTGGTCCGAGGCGGGCGCGCGGTGGCCGAACTGCACCGCGACGACGTGTCCCGGGACGACCTTGTCTCGCTCACCGTAGGAGGACACATCTCATGAGCGCCGTATCCGCCCTCCGCGACCGGGCCGGTCTCACCCTGCCGCCCGGTGTCGCCCGTCACGTCGGACTGCTCGGCGTCCTTGTGCTGATCGGGTTGTTCACCTCGCTCAACAGCGATGTCTTCCTGACCACGGCCAATCTGGTCAATGTCTCCCAGCAGATCGCGGTGGTCGCCGTACTGGCCGCCGGGCTCACCCTGCTGATGACGGCCGGAGGTATCGACTTCTCCCTCGGGGCGATCGCGGCCGTCTCCCACGCCGTCGTCGCCAAGCTCATCCAGGGCGGGATGAACGAATGGGCCGCGGTCCTGACCGCGCTCGTGCTGGGCACCGCCATCGGCCTGGTCAACGGGGGCGTCGTCACCTTCTTCTCCGTCGCTCCGTTCGTGGCGACCCTGGCGTCCTCCACCATCCTCACCGGGTTCGCCCTGCTCCTGCTGGACGGCATGAGCGTCAGCATCGGTGACCATCTCTCCGTCCTCGGCTTCGGCGAGTTGTTCGGTGCCGTTCCGTCACTGGTCGTGCTCGCCGTGGTGGTGTGCGTGGTGGTGGGGCTGCTCATGCGCTGGTCCGCGTTCGGCCGCAATGCCTTCGCCATCGGCGGCAACGAGAGCGCGGCGCGCCTGTCCGGCATCCCCGTCGTCCGCACCAAGCTGCTGCTCTACGCGCTCGGCGGGTTTCTGGCGGCGCTCGGCGGCGTGATGCTCGTCGCCCGGCTCGGCGCGGCCAGCCCCGGCACGGGCGGGCTGCCGCTGGAACTCACCGTCGTCGCCGCGGTCGTCATCGGCGGCACCTCCCTGCACGGCGGCAGCGGAACCCTGGCCGGGACGGCCCTGGGTGTCCTGCTGCTCGGCCTGGTCGCCAACTCGCTCAATCTCCTCCAGATCGATCCCGTCTACCAGGACATCGCCGTCGGCACCGTCCTGATGATCGCCGCGATCGTCAACCATCAGCGCCGCCGGCGTATCTGAGCCTCCCATTCCGGTGAAAGGAAACGTCATGAGCCGCACCACCACCAGACGCCTCACCGCACCCCTCGCCCTCACCGCAGCCGTCGCCCTGCTGGCCGGAGCCTGCTCCGTGGACCAGGGCACGGCCGCGGACCCCGCCCCGGCCGACCGCGACGAGAAGCTCACCGTCGGTTTCGTCAATGGCAACAACATCGAGTTCCACACCTGTCTGCTCAGATCGATGCAGGCGCGCGCCGAGCAGGACAACGTCGAACTGCTCACCGCCAACTCCGCGATGGACCCGGCCAAGGAACTCTCCAACATCGACGACATGATCGCCAAGCAGGTCGATGTGATCATCGTCCAGACGGTCAACATGGACGCCCTGGAAGGGGGCATCACCCGCGCCAACCGGGCGAACATCCCCATCTTCCTCACCTCGGTCGCGTCCGTGGACCAGTCGAAGATCCTCGGCGCCGTCGTCACCGATGTCACGGGCGTGGGCAGACAACTCGGCGAATGGCTCGGCAAGGACAGCGCCGGGCAGCCGGTCGAGGTGGGCGTCATCGGCGGAGCGCCGGGCGCGGCGGCCGACCTGATGGACGCCGCGTTCAAGAAGGCGCTGCCGGAGCAGGCCGAGGTCGTCTTCGACCAGCCCGCGTTCTGGCAGCGGGCCAAGGCGCAGGACGTCGCCGAGAACCTGCTCCAGGCCAGCCCGGACGTCCAGTACATCTTCGTCCACAACGAGGACATGGCGATCGGGGTCCTCGCCGCGCTCAAGGCGGCCGACCGCCACGACATCAAGGTCGTCACCAACGGCGGCAGCCCCGAAGGCATCGAGGGCATCCGCAACGACGAGATCGCCGCGACCGTCAGCAACACCCCGAGATCCGTCGGCGAGATGGCGATCGACAACGTGGTGGGGCTCATGCGCCAGGAGGAAGGGGTACAAAAGATCTCCACCGTGCCGAATCTGCTGATCACCAAGACGAACGTCGGCGAGGCACCCCCCTACTGCGCGTAAGGCGGAGATCCCCATGGCACAGCACAGCGGAGGCCCGCGGCGGCGGGGCGTGCAATCGGTCGACCGGGCGCTGGACATCCTCAGCGCGCTGAGCGCGTCCTACCCGCGCCTGCAACTCTCCGAGCTGGCCGAGGTCGCCGGACTGCCCAAGACCAGCACCCACCGGATCGCGGTGACCCTGGTCGAGCGCGGCTTCCTGCGCCAGGAGGAGGACGGCGCCTATGTGCTGGGCACCAGGCTGCTCGAACTGGGCAGCCTGGTGTCGACCACCACCGCTCTCGCCCACCTCGCGCAGGGCGTCGCCGAGGAACTGGTCCGTGCCACCGGGGAGACCGTACTCATCGCCGAGGTCGACTGGCGGGACCGCTCGCTGATCATCACCGGCCGCCGCGAATCGGGGCAGAGCCCCGACGCGCTGTCCTCGATCGGCCGTCGTTCCGTCCTCGCCAACGGCTGCATCAGCGGCGCGATCCTCAGCGCCCTGCCCCCGGACGAAGTGAAGAGGGTCGTCCCGCAGTTGCGGCTGGCCCAGCGCACGCCCCTCAGCATCACCGACCCCGGAGCACTCCTCCAGGAGATCGACGCGAGCCGCGCCAGGGGCTACGCGATGGAGAAGGACCAGTTCATCGAGGGCATCGCGGGCGTGGCGGTCCCCGTCCTCGTCGCAGGACGCCCCGCGGGTGCCGTCGCGGTCTGCGGTCCCACCGTCCGGATGCCCCGTAGGCGCCTCGAAAGCATCGCCGCCCTGATCCAGGAGCTGCGAGGCCGCGCCGCCCACCCTCCGGTCCCGCCCCGGACCGGATCCTGACCGTTCAAGGAGAGACCATGACTGCTGTCACCGCGCACTGGGTGACCTTCCCCAGTGGCGACGACGAGATCCGCGGCTATCTGGCGCTGCCCACGGACGGCGCCGAGCGCGCCCCCGCCGTGATCATGGCGCACGAGAACCTCGGCGTCATACCCCACCGGCAGCGCGTCACCGAGGAACTCGCCGCCGAAGGCTATGCCGTCCTGACCGTCGATCTGTTCAGCCGGATCGGCGGCAGGCCGCCCCAGGACCACACGACCCAGGAGGAACGCCGGGCCAAGGCGTTCCTGGCCGCCCGCGACGAGCAGGCGGTCCCCGACCTGGACGCGGGACTCGACTATCTCGCCACCCGCGCCTACGTCGACGCCGGCCGCGCCGCGGTCATCGGCTTCTGCCTCGGGGGCGGCCTCGCCCTCGTCTGGGCCACGGAGTCGGACCGGCTGTCCTGCGCGATATCCCTGTACGGCATCCCCGAACTGCCCGCCGCCTACAGCCCGACCCACGCGGTCCGCTCCCGCATCGACATCGCCGACCGGGTGCGCTGCCCGGTCCAGGCCCACTTCGGAGGGGCCGACGCGGTCATCCCGCTCGACCAGGTCACCCGCCTCACCGACGCCCTGGGCCGCAGCGACCGGCCGACCGAGGTCCATGTGTACGAGGGTGCGGGACACGCCTACCACGACGACACCCACCCCAACCACCTCCCGGAGGCCGCCCGGCTCACCTGGGAGCGGACCCGGGCCTTCCTGCGGGAACACCTGTGACCCTGTGGACCGACCTGCTGGGCGCGGAGATCAGCTACGTCGACGCGGGCGGCGTCCCCACCCGCACGGTGTCCCTGGGGTCGGGGCCCGCCGTGCTGCTCCTGCACGGACGCGGCGGGCACCTGGAGACGTTCGCCCGCAATCTGACCGCGGTCGCCGCCGCCGGACGCCGGGCCATCGCCTGCGATCTGCTCGGACACGGCCTGACCGGCCGCGCCTCCGGCAGTGGGTACACGATCCGTGAACTCGCCGACCATGTGCAGACCGTGCTGGACGCCCTCGACCTCGCCGAGGCCGACCTGGTCGGCCAGTCGCTCGGGGGCTGGGCCGCCGCCCTGACCGCGCTGGACGCTCCGCGGCGCGTCCGCAGACTCGTCCTGATCGAGCCCGCCGGGCTCCAGTCGGAGGCCGAACGCCTCGCGGACAGCACCGTGCGAGCCGCGTACCGGCGGGGCGGCCGGGCCTACGAGGAGCCGACCGCCGAGGCCGTCCGCACCCGGCTCGCCGGTCTGCTCGCGGATCCGGGGAGCGCCGACGACGAACTGGTCGAGGTACGGACCCGGCTCTACGCACCGTCCGAGGCCCGGGACGTGCATCGCCGGGTCCGCGCGGCGGACAACACGCCCTGGCTGCTCACCCCGGACCGGCTCGCGGAACTGAGCGTCCCCACCCTGTTCCTCCGCGGGGAACGGGGCCACACCCCACCGGACGTCGTCGAGGCCGCCGCCCGGGCCATGCCCGACGCCACGGTCGTCACCGTGCCGGGCGCCAAACAGTGGCCCCAGTTCGAGCGGCCCCGGCAGGTCAACGCACTCCTCAATCGATTCCTGGAAGAACCGCAAGAACCGCAAGAACTGACAGAACCGCAAGAACTGACAGAACCGCAAGAACTGACAGAACCGGAAGAACCGGCAGAACTGGAAGAAGGAAAGACCGATGTCGTTCTGGACTGATTCACTCGGCGCCGAGGTCCGCTTCCGTGCGGCGGCCGGCTGGCGGACCCGTTCCATCGAGGCCGGCGAGGGACATCCCGTCATCCTGATGGGCGGGCTGACCGGTCACGCGGAGGGGTTCCTCCGCAATGTCATCCCCCTCGCCGAGCGCGGGCTGAGGGTGTACGCCATCGACGCCATCGGGCACGGCCTGAGCGCCAGGCCCACCGATGTCACCTATCACGCGCCGCTCTTCACCGAGCACCTCATCGGGCTCCTCGATGCCATCGGCGCCGAACGCGCCCATCTCGTGGGCCAGTCGCTGGGCGGCTGGACCGCACTCCACACCGCGCTCCACCACCCCGGCCGGGTCGGCCGGATCGTCTCTGTCACCGGCGCCGGCCTGCTGCTGTCGGAGGAGGGCCGCAAGGAGGAGAGCGAGCGGGTCCACGCCCAGGTCAAGTCGGTCACGGCCAAGGCCGCGGCGGCGCCGACCCGGGAGAGCGTGCGGGCCCGTCTGGAATGGCTCATGGCCGATCCGGGCGTGGTGACCGATGAACTGGTGGAATGCCGCTACCGCTACTACACCCTTCCCGGCGCCGAGAAGGCCCAGGCCAAGCTGGTCGCCGAGCAGCCCGGTGAGGGGAACCGGGCGTACCTGCTGGGCGAGGCGGAACTGGCCCGGATCAAGGCCGAGTCGCTCGTGGTGTGGAC
Organism: Streptomyces sp. NPDC093252; assembly: GCF_040683675.1. Taxonomy (NCBI): domain Bacteria; kingdom Bacillati; phylum Actinomycetota; class Actinomycetes; order Kitasatosporales; family Streptomycetaceae; genus Streptomyces; species Streptomyces sp. NPDC093252. The sequence continues at coordinate 187,814 of NZ_JBFBEM010000004.1, forward strand.
CGACCACAATCCGACCACACCCCCCGAGGTCGGGCGCAGGGCGTCCGAGATCCTGCCGAACGCCCGCTTCGAGATGATCACCGACGCCGGTCACTGGCCGATGTTCGAGCAGCCCGGACAGTTCAACCGGATCGTCGGGGACTTCCTCGCCGGAGACCGGGGATGACCCCCGCCGAGGAGGTCGCCCTCGGCTGCCGGGTCCTGGCCGCGCACGGCAACGCCGATCTGGTGTGGGGGCATCTGTCCCGGCGTGATCCGGGCGGGAGCGACGTGTGGCTGAAGGCGGCCGGGTACGGGATGGAGGAGATCACCGCAGACCGGGTGGTCCGCGTCGACCACGGCGGACGCCGGACGGGCGGCAGCGGCCGGGTCCATCTGGAGTACCCCATCCACACCGCGATCATGGCCGCCCGCCCCGATGTGGGGGCGGTCGTCCACAGCCACGGGGAGTCGGCCGTGGCGTTCGCGGCCACGGGTCTGCCGCTCCGGCCGGTCGGCCACGAGGGAACCCTCTTCTGGCCGCCCGACATCGCGCGTTTCACCCTGACGGGAGATCTCATCCATACCCCCGAACGGGGCGAGTCCGTCGCCACGGCGCTCGGCGACCGCAACGCCCTGCTGCTGCACCGGCACGGACTGGTGACGGTCGGGCCCGATGTGCCCACGGCGGTACTGACGGCGATCTTCCTGGAGAAGGCGTGCCGCATGCAGCTCACGGTCGCGGCCACCGCCACCCACGCCCCGTACGCCCCCGAGGCCGACCACTTCGATCCGGATGAGGCGCTGGCCAAACGCGACCGTTGCTACGGCCCCCGTCAGCTCGCCGACGCATGGGCGTATCTGGTGCGCTCGCTGGACCCGCACACCTGACCAGGTGCGGGGGTGCCCGACCCGTACCCCAGGGGGCCGGTGAGCCCAGATGGCGAGAAGGCGAGAAGGCGAGAAGGCGAGAAGGGGAGAAGACGCGGGTGGCGCTCGGTCGTGTGATCCGGTTCGCAACGCCCTCCGTGGCTCTCGACCTGCCGCACGTCTCCCTGGGACCGGGCAGTCGTGCGCACCTGCTCCCGGCCGACGGCTTCGCGGCAGCCGTGCTGCGCACGGATCGCGCAGGCGGGAAGCCTGCCCGCCACGGCGCACGACGTCCTGGGAAGTCGTCGAGCCCGAAGACAGGTCGATGCACCGTAGACGAGCCCCTGACCTGCACAAAGCTACGTGGGATCGGTGACCGTCGACGTCGACCTGCTCGACGCCGCCGACCTGCTGCCGGGGGAGCCGGTGCACATCGGCGACATCACCAGCGGCGCCCGGCTGGAGACCTACGTCACCGAGGGCGAGCGCGCGGCTCCGGAGCGACCGGGATCAACGGCGCCGCCGCGCACCTCGTCCACCCGGGGGACCTTGTGATCATCATCAGTTACGCTCAACTGACCGATGTCGAGGCGCGGACGCTGGGCCCGAAGGTGGTGCACGTGGACGGCGCGAACCGGATCGTGACACTCGGCGCGGACCCGGCCGAGCCGATGCCGGGCACGGACCAGCGGCGCGGCCCGAGGACGGCGGCGGCGACGCGCTGACGGAGCCGTGCCGACAACGAAAAGGAGTCCCATGAGCGAGACCGAGAGCGAGATCCAGATCCGCGACAACCGGGCCGCCGGACGACTGGAGGCGGTACGGGGCGACGAGGTCGCGGGCCGGATCGCCTACTTCGTCCTCACCTCCCCGTCACCCGCCCTGGTCCCCGTGCACACCACCGTCGAGCCCGCCTACGAGGGCCAGGGCATCGCCGGATCGCTGGCCCGCGAGCTGTACACGATCGCCGCCCGCGAGGGCATCCCCGTGGCCCCGCTGTGCCCGTACGTCGTCAAGTGGGCCGCGCGCCACCCCGACGAGGCCCCGGCCGCCGACCCCGAGCTGCTGCGGGCGGCGACGGAGTGGCTGCGTGCGCACCCCGGCCGCTTCTGAGCCCCGGCCCGCCGCAGGCCCCACGCCGCTCGCCCTCCTCCACACCTCCCCCGTCCACATCCCCGTCTTCGACGCCTTGCGCGACCGCTACCACCCCGCCCTCGCGCTGCGACACCTCGTGGACGAGAGCCTCCTCGACCGGGCCCGCCGCAGCGGTCCGCAGGCGGTGGCGGGCGAGGTGCGGGCGGCCGTGGAGGGGGCTGTCGCCGACGGGGCCTGGGCGGTGCTGTGCACCTGCTCGACGATCGGGGCGGTCGCCGAGTCCCTGCCGGTGGCGGTGCCCGTGCTGCGCGTGGACCGGCCGATGGCCGCCGCCGCGGTCGCCGCGGGGCCCCGGGTGACCGTCCTCGCCACCGTGGCGAGCACGCTCGCGCCCACGGCCGCGCTGATCGAGGAGGAGGCCCGCCGCGCCGCCCGCCCGGTCCGGCTCGACGTACGGCTGGTCGAGGGCGCCTGGGACCGCTTCGAGGCCGGTGACGGGGAGGGAGCCGCGCGGCTGGTGGCGTCGGCGGCGGACGCGGTCACCGCCACCGACAGCATCGTCCTGGCCCAGGCGTCCATGGCTCCCGCGGCGCTCCTCACCACGACGCCCGTACCGGTCCTGTCCAGCCCCCGACCGGGCCTGGCAGCGGCGGCCCACCTCCGCCCACCCGACTGAGCCCACGAGGCCCGGGTACCCGAAGGAGAAGCCACCACCACCAGACACCCCCCTCCGGAGGCCCCCCATGACCCACCCCCCACCGGACCCATACCCCACCCCCGTCCCACCCCCCACACCCACACCCCCACTCCCGACCCCACCCCCCTCCCCAATCCCCCCGATCCCCACCCCACCCCCAGACCCGGACCGCCCCCTGACCGCAAAAAACCCGCACCCCAACGCCGCAAAGGGGCGCTGCCCGCCCAGCCCCGCACGCCCCCGGTACAACCCCCCGGGCCCCTGTCTAATCACCCTTGACACGCACGCCGGGTAGGGGCGCGGGGAACTGCGCGCTCAACCCCCACGCACCCGCACGCCCCCGGTACAACCACCCGGGCCCGCGGCCCATCACCCCTCACACGCACGCTGCAAAAGGGGCGCGGGGAACTGCGCGCTCAGCCCCCACGCACCCGCACGGTCCGGGTACATCCACCCGGGCCCCCGTCCAATCACCCTTGACACGCACGCCGGATAGGGGCGCGGGGAACTGCGCACACAACCCCACGCACCCGCACCGCACCCCACAGCGAACCGCACGCGCTAAGCGGAAACCTCCGCCCGATCCCCACCCCACAACGTGTGGAACGCCCCGTCCCGATCCACCCTCCGATACGTGTGCGCCCCAAAGAAGTCCCGCTGCCCCTGCGTGAGCGCCGCAGGCAACCTCTCGGCACGCAGCGCGTCGTAATACGCCAGCGCCGCCCCGAACCCCGGCGTCGGAACCCCCTCACGCGTCGCCGCGATCAGCACTTCCCGCCAGTCGTCCTGCGCGTCGGCGATCTCCCGCGCGAACGTCCCGTCCGACAGCAGGCTCGGCAGATCGGGCCGGGCGTCGTACGCGGCCCGGATGCGGTCCAGGAACGCCGCCCGGATGATGCACCCACCCCGCCAGATCGAGGACACCGCGCCCAGATCGACATCCCAGCCGTACTCGTCGCTCCCCGCGGCGATCTCGTGGAAGCCCTGGGTGTACGACACGATCTTCGACGCGTACAGCGCCTGCTCGACCCGGTCGGCGAAGGCCGCCGCCTCCGCCTCCCCCAGCGGCGTCGCCTTCGGCCCGGCCAGCCCGCGGGACGCGTCCCGCAGGGCCGCGTGCCCGGACAGCGAGCGCGCGAAGACCGCCTCGGCGATCCCGGAGACCGGAACCCCCAGGTCGAGCGCGATCTGCACGGTCCAGCGGCCGGTGCCCTTCTGCTCGGCCTGGTCGACCACCACGTCCACGAACGGCTTGCCGGTGGCCGCGTCCACATGGGACAGCACCTCGGCGGTGATCTCGATGAGGTAGGAGTCCAGCCGCCCCTGGTTCCAGGTGCGGAAGATCTCCGCGATCCGGGCCGGCTCGTACCCGGCGACATCGCGCAGCAACTGGTACGCCTCGCCGATCAACTGCATGTCGGCGTACTCGATGCCGTTGTGGACCATCTTCACGAAGTGCCCGGCGCCGTCGGGGCCGACATGGGTGACACAGGGCGCCCCGTCGGCCGCCTTCGCGGAGATCTTCTCCAGCATCGGCCCCAGCGAGTCGTACGACTCCTTCGGCCCGCCCGGCATGATGCTCGGGCCGTGCAGCGCGCCCTCCTCGCCGCCGGAGACGCCCATGCCGACGAAGTGGATGCCCTTCTCGCGCAGCTCGCGCTCCCGGCGCCGGGTGTCCGCGAAGTGCGCGTTCCCGCCGTCGATGATCATGTCACCGGGTTCGAGCAGCGGCGCGAACTCCTCGATCACCGCGTCCGTGGGCCCGCCCGCCTTCACCATGACGACCAGCCGCCGGGGCCGCTCCAGCGCCGCCACGAAATCCTTCGCCGTCTCCGCCGCGATGAACGCGCCCTCGTCGCCGAACTCCTCCACCAGGGCGTGCGTCTTCGCCGCGGTCCGGTTGTGCACCGCGACGGTGTAGCCGTTCCGGGCGAAGTTGCGGGCGATATTGCGGCCCATGACCGCGAGTCCCGTGACGCCGATCTGGGCTGTGTTGCTCATGTCCGCCTGCTCCTCAACCATCCGGTCGGTGACCATCCGATCAGTCGATCGATCAATCCATCACGGACAGTCCGGAAAGTGATCCCGGACATCGATCCGATCGAATGCGCCGATCCTGAATAAATAAGCCGAACCCTGCGAAGGTACCTCTCCCCGCCATCCTGACGTCCGCCCACCCCGGCCGCACCTTCGGAGCCCCGCACGTCTCAGAACGTGGCACAGCCCCCCTCCGCCTCAGCTCCCGTGCGTGGAAACCGGTCAACCAACGGCTGTTCCACGCCATTTGACCCGGCAGGCAACCGATTGCCGTCTTGTCATGGCCTGTTCTTCCCCCCTACTTTTGGGCCGCTGACATATGTCGAGGGGGCTACTTCATGGCCGTACGCGGCCGGCACCGCCGGTACCAGCCGAACAGGATCAACCGTGCCTCACTGACCGTCACCGCGGGTGGCGCCGGTATGGCCCTCCCGCTCATCGGCACCGGCGTCGCGCACGCCGCGGACGTGGAGACCTGGAACAAGGTCGCCGCCTGTGAGTCGACGAGCAACTGGAGCATCAACACCGGCAACGGCTACTTCGGCGGCCTCCAGTTCAGCCAGTCCACCTGGGAGGCGTACGGCGGCACCCGCTACGCGCCGCGCGCGGACCTCGCCACCAAGGACCAGCAGATCGCCGTCGCCGAGAAGGTCCTGGACGGACAGGGGCCGGGCGCCTGGCCGGTCTGCTCCCAGCGCGCCGGACTGACCCGCGACGGCGCCGAGCCGGACATCGACCCGGACGGCGGGAACACGCCCCGCCCGGCGCAGCAGAAGGCCAAACCGGCCGCCACGCCCGACGTCCAGCCGCAGACCACCCCGCAGTCGCGGGCGGGCAAGGCCGAGATGTACACGGTGGTGCGCGGCGACACGCTGTCCGGGATCGCCGGGGAGCGCAAGGTGGGCGGCGGCTGGCAGGGCCTGTACTCCGCCAACCGCTCCACCATAGGAACCGACCCGGACCTGATCCTGCCCGGCCAGCGCCTGACCCTGTCCGGCAAGGCCACCGCAACGGCCCCGGCACCCGCCAAGAAGGACACCGCCGAACCGAAGCCCAAGGCCGACACCGAGGCCGAGAAGAAGCCGAGCAGCACCAAGAGCAGCCAGCCCACCCGGGTCGCCCCCGTGGCCGCCGCCTCCGGCACCCGCTACCGGGCCACCGGCTCCTCCTGGTCGAAGGGCTACCACACCGGCGTCGACTTCCCCGTGCCCACCGGCACCTCCGTGAAGGCGGTCGGGGCGGGCACGGTGGTCAGCGCGGGCTGGTCCGGCTCGTTCGGCTACGAGGTGGTCATCCGCCACTCCGACGGCCGCTACAGCCAGTACGCGCATCTCTCGGCGATCAGTGTGAAGGACGGGCAGTCGGTGACGGCCGGGCAGCGCATCGGCCGCTCCGGCAACACCGGCAACAGCACGGGCCCGCATCTGCACTTCGAGGTGCGGACGGGGCCCGGCTTCGGTACGGACATCGACCCTCTGGCCTATCTGCGGGCGGGCGGCGTCAAGGTCTGACGCGTCCCCGCCGGGCGGAGGCGTCCGGCGGGGTCAGGATCTGACCCTGGTGCGGTGCCGGTCCAGCAGGGGCAGCGGCACGAACGGGCCCCCGTACACCGGATAGGGGCGGTTCATCAGGCTCGCCGGGCTGTCCGGCACGGCCGCCGGTACCGACGACGAGCCGACCGGCTCGCGCGCGGCGCCCGGCACCGCCGTACGGCTCGCCCGGAGCGGGCCGCCGATTCCGTCGGTCCGTCCGTCGCCGTCGGCCGCGGGGCCCGGCACGAAGGCGTCCAGCGCCTCCTCCAGGGCCTCTCCCGCGCGGACGGCGACCCGCTGGGCGCCCTGCGTGTCCGGCCCCTGGGGAGCGGCCTGCTCGGACGCGCCGGGGGGCCGGGGCGAGGTGCGGTGGATGCGCTCGGTGGTCAGCAGGATCAGCCCGCCCGCCGCGACCACCCCGGCGCTCAGCGCGAGGGCGGCACCCGTCGTGCCGTAGCGGAAGGTCTCGCCGAACATCGTGATCCCGACGGCGGCGGCGACGACCGGGTTCACCACGGTCAGGGTGGCCAGCGGCGCGGCCAGTCCGGCGCCCCGGTAGGACGCCTGGGACAGCAGCAGTCCGGCGATGGCCAGCACCCCGATCGCGAGCAGCGCGGGCAGTTCGGTGAGGGACGGTCCGCCGGTCCACTCGACGGCCACCGTCTTGGTGAACACCGAGGACATACCGAAGGCGATACCGGAGCCCAGCGCCAGCAGCACACTGCGCGCCACCGGGTTGCGCCCCACCGCGCGGGCCGCCGCCATCAGGACGGCCACCCCGAGGGCCGTGACCGCGAACGCAGTGATCTGCTGGCTGTCGCTCAGCGACCGCGAGCCCGTGCTCCCGACCAGGGACAGCAGGCCCGCCAGGCCCAGCGTCGCCATCACGGCGCCCCGCCAGGCCGTCGCCCCCGCCCCGCGGCCGACGAACATGGCCGCCATCGGGAGCGCGAAGACTATGGTGAGCGCCCCCAGCGGCTGGACCACGCTCAGCGGGCCGAAGGCCAGCGCGACCACGTGCAGCAGCCCGCCGAGGCCGTTCAGCGCGACCGCGAACCACCACGCCGGGTGGCGCAGCGGCGCGAACTGCTCACCGGCCGTGGCGGACGACGACTCCGCCACGCGCTCCTGCACGATGGCCCCGCCCGCGTACGCCACGGCGGACACCAGCGACAGCAGCACGGAGAACGCGAGGGCGCTCATGGGCGGCTCCTCTGCGTCAGGCCGGGGCGTGCAACCCGGCGCGGCGAACGATCGTCTTTCATACCCAACACGATGCCCCCTCGATCGCTTCCCGTCGTCGTACCTGAGCACTCAATGCGTCCTACTGCCGATGGAGTACTCTGCGCGCCCCGTCATCCCAGAGGGGGGCGACCTCCGGGGTACGGCCGGTGTGCCGGGCATCGCGGCCCGGGACGCCGGCCCGCGCGCCCTGGTACTACTGCTGTTCGTGGAACTCGACCCGGCACTCGGCGCGCTCCGGCCGCTCGGCGGCTTCTTCGTACTGCGCACGACCGTGGATCCGGAGCGGGCCCCCCTCGCGTCCTCACCGACGCTCGCACAAGCATACGAAAGTTCGAGATCGGATGTTTACCCGATTTCGCTGACTTTCCGGATCCGGAAGGTCGCCCGGTCGCTCCGCGCCCCCGAACTCCGTGTCGCGGCCTCCATCGCCCAGCTCGGCCTGGCCGCCCGCCTCTGGTCGGTCACCCTGGCCTGCGCGGCCCTGTACGAGCGCGTCCCCGATCTGGACCCCCAACTGCTGCGCTGGGACCCCGACGCGAGCGCCCCCGACGATCTCCTGCTCACCGAGGTGCGCCCCCGCCCCGCCGACCCCGCCACCGTCGCCGACACCGTGCTGCGCGGCCATCTCGCGCCCCTGCACAGCGCCCTGCGCGCCCGGGTCGCGCTCGCCGACGGACTGCTGTGGGGCAACGCCGCCTCCGCGCTCGCCGGGGCCGCCCGGGAACTCGACCGCTGGGCCCGCGCCCACGGCCGCGACGACGTCGCCGCCCGCTCCCACGCGCTGACCCGAGCCCTGTTCACCCACCCGCCGCTGGCCGGTACCGGCACCTTCCGGGACACCGCCTTCCGGCGCCGCAGTTGCTGCCTGTACTACCGGGTGCCGGGCGGCGGACTGTGCGGCGACTGCGGCCTGAGCCGGGTACCGGGAAGGGGGTGAGGGGCGCGCCGGGCACCTCTCCGTACGACGGCCGCCCTTGAGCCCCGTACGCACCGGGCACCCCGTACAAGGGCCCCATTGAGCCCCGTACCCCGCACCGGGCACCCGCGCGCAGATGACGACCACCGGCGCCGCCCGTTCGGGCACCCTCTCCGGCCCGTATCGCCCCCGCGCGGTGACCGTCGTCTCACGCGCCCCGTGTGCTCTTCCCCACGGGCCCCTTGTGGGTGACCATGGTGAACCGGCCAAGGTGACAGGGGGTTCCGGGTGCGAGTGGGACTGCTGAGCCGGGAGTACCCCCCGGACGTGTACGGCGGTGCGGGTGTCCATGTCGAGTTCCTGGCGCGGGAGTTGAGCGCCCTGGTCGATCTGGACGTGCACTCCTGGGGCGAGGGCCGCAGCGACGGCGTCCAGCGCCACCGCCCGTGGTCCGCGCTCGACGGCGCCAACGACGCCCTGCGCACCTTCTCCGTGGACCTGGCGATGACCGCCGGTCTGGAGGACCGCGAACTGGTCCACTCCCACACCTGGTACGCCAATCTCGCCGGCCATCTCGCCAAGCTGCTCTACGGCGTCCCCCATGTGGTGACCGCGCACTCGCTGGAGCCGCTGCGCCCCTGGAAGGCCGAGCAACTGGGCGGCGGATACGTCCTGTCCGGCTGGGCCGAGCGCACCGCGGTGGAGGCCGCCGACGCGGTGATCGCCGTGTCCGCCGCCATGCGCGACGACATCCTCGGCTGCTACCCGGCGCTGGACAAGAGCAGGGTCCATGTCGTGCACAACGGCATCGACACCACCCTGTACCGCCCCGACCCCGCCACCGACGTCCTGGACCGGATCGGCCTGGACCGGGAGCGGCCCTATGTGCTGTTCGTCGGCCGGATCACCCGCCAGAAGGGCGTGGACCATCTGCTGCGCGCGGTGCGCGGTATCGACCCGGCCGCGCAGGTGGTGCTGTGCGCCGGTGCCCCCGACACGCCCGAGATCGACCGCGAGTTCCGTGAGCTGTTCCAGGAACTGAGCCGGGTCCGCGCGGGACTGCACTGGATCCCGCAGATGCTGCCGCGCGGCGAGGTGATCCAACTGCTCACCCATGCGGCCGTCTTCGTCTGCCCGTCCGTGTACGAACCGCTGGGTATCGTCAACCTGGAGGCCATGGCCTGCGGGACGCCCGTGGTGGCGTCGCGGGTCGGCGGCATCCCGGAAGTCGTGGCGCACGGCGGGACGGGCCTGCTGGTGGACGTCGACGGGGACTTCGAGACGGGCCTCGCGACCGCGCTGGACACCCTGCTCGCCGATCCCGCCGCCGCGCGCCGGATGGGCGGGGCGGGACGCGCGCGGGCGGTCGAGGAGTTCGGCTGGGACGCGATAGCGCGCCGGACCGTCCGGCTCTACCAGGAGGTCCTCGAACAGGCGTAGTGCGCCTGGGGCGGGGGCATGGATGGTTCACAACCAGGGGTGAGGGGAGCGGCCATGCGTCGTGGAGGGCCTTCCGTACTCGGGATCGTACTGGCGGGCGGCGAGGGCAAGCGCCTGATGCCGCTGACCGCCGACCGCGCGAAACCCGCGGTCACCTTCGGCGGCACCTACCGGCTCGTCGACTTCGTCCTGTCGAATCTCGTCAACGGCGACATCCTGCGGATCTGCGTGCTCACGCAGTACAAGTCGCACTCGCTGGACCGGCACATCACCACCACCTGGCGGATGTCCAGCCTGCTCGGCAACTACATCACCCCGGTCCCGGCCCAGCAGCGGCTCGGCCCGCGCTGGTACCTGGGCAGCGCCGACGCCATCCTCCAGTCCCTGAATCTGATCTACGACGAACAGCCCGAGTACGTGGCGGTGTTCGGGGCGGACCATGTGTACCGGATGGACCCGCGCCAGATGATCGCCCAGCACATCGAGAGCGGCGCGGGCGTCACCGTGGCCGGGATGCGGGTCCCGCGCGCGGAGTCGTCGGCGTTCGGGGTGATCTCGCCCGCCTCGGACGGGCTGACGGTGGACCGCTTCCTGGAGAAGCCGGCCGACCCGCCGGGGCTGCCCGACGACCCCGAGCGGGTGTTCGCCTCCATGGGCAACTACGTCTTCACCACCAAGGTGCTGATCGAGGCGCTCCAGCGGGACGCCGAGGACCCCCGTTCGGTGCATGACATGGGCGGCTCGATCCTGCCCCAGCTCACCGACCGCGGCGAGGCCCAGCTCTACGACTTCCACGAGAACCACGTCCCCGGCGAGACCAGCCGGGACCAGGGCTACTGGCGGGACGTGGGCACGCTCGACGCCTACTACGACGCCCATATGGACCTGATCGCCGAGCGCCCGGCGTTCAACCTGTTCAACCGGCAGTGGCCCGTCTACACCCACTCCAACCAGCTCTCCCCGGCCCGGTTCAACGCGGGCGGGATGGCCAGCGAGTCGATCATCAGCGCGGGGTGCCTGATCCGGGGGCAGGTCACCCGGTCGGTCCTGTCGCCCGGGGTGGTCGTCGATCCGGGCGCGGTGGTGCAGGGCTCGGTGCTGCACGACAACGTGCACATCGGGCGGGGCGCGGTGGTGCGCGGGGCGGTGCTGGACAAGAACGTGGAGGTGCCGCCGGGCGCGACGATCGGCGTCAACCCGCACCGGGACGGCGAGTTGTACACCGTCTCCAAGAGCGGTGTGATCGCGCTGGGCAAGGGCCAGCGGGTGTCGTAGGAGGCGGCCGGGACGCGCGGCCGGGGCGGTGCGCGGCGGTGCGGGGGCGGTCCCCCCGGGGGGCGCGAGGGCTGCGGGTGGCTGAAATTCACCCGTGTCGCGCCCCGCGCCGCGCCCGCGTACGCCCCCGGCGCGTGGCCGGGGCGGCACCGCCGAACGGGTCAGGTGACCGCTGTGACCTGCGTGATCACGGAGGCCGAACACTCCCTGACTTAATCCGTTGTTAACTGAGCGTAGCCTGATCGTACTTGACCGTAATCGTCCGGGCGTTGTTCACTGCTTGCCCACCCGTCCTCTACGCGAGGCAAGCCGTGACCCCTGACCCGCTCGCACCCCTCGATCTGGCGTTCTGGAACATCGAGACCGACCGGCACCCCATGCACCTGGGCGCGCTCGGCGTCTTCGCCGCGCACTCACCCACCGCCGGTGCCCACGCGGCCGACCTGCTCGCCGCACGCGCCGCCGGCGTCCCGGGACTGCGCATGCGGATCCGGGACGTCTGGCAGCCGCCCGGACCGCTCCGCCCGCTCGCCGTCGGCGGCGCCACCCGCGAGCCCGACCCGGACTTCGACCCCCTGGAGCACATCGAGCTGCACGCCCCCACCGCCGACTTCCAGGGCGAGGCGGGCCGCCTCATGGAACGCCCGCTGCGCCGGGGCCGCCCGCCCTGGGAGGCCCATGTGCTGCCCGGCGCCGACGGCACCGGCTTCGCCGTCCTGTTCAAGTTCCACCACGCTCTCGCCGACGGACTGCGCGCCCTCACTCTGGCCGCCGCGATCCTCGACCCCATGGACCTGCCCCCGCCGCGCCCGCGCCGCCCCGCACCCCGCCGCTCCCGGCTGCCCGACGTGCGCCGCCTGCCCGGCCTGGTCCGCGACGCCCTCAGCGACGCCGTCACCGACGTCGGCCGCGCCGTCGACATCGGCGCCTCCGTCGCCTTCTCCACCCTCACCGCCCGCCCCGTACCCGGCTTCACCGCCGAGCCCAGCGGCACCCGCCGCACCGCCGGGGTCGTCATCGACCTCGACGACGTCCACCGCGTCCGCAAGACCGTCGGCGGCACCGTCAACGACGTCCTGATCGCCGTCGTCGCCGGGGCCCTGCGGCGCTGGCTCGACGCGCGCGGGGACCGCACCGAGGGCGTCCGCCCGCGCGCCCTGATCCCGGTCTCCACACGCCGCCCCCGCACCGCCCACCCGCGGGGCAACCGTCTCTCCGGGTACCTGATACGGCTCCCGGTCGACGACCCCGACCCGCTCACCCGGCTCGGCACCGTACGGGCCGCCATGGACCGCAACAAGGACGCCGGACCCGGGCGGGGCGCGGGCGCGGTCGCGCTGCTCGCCGACCATGTCCCGCCGCTGGGCCACCGGCTGGGCGGGCCGCTGGCCGCGCAGGCCGCCCGGCTCTGGTTCGACATCCTGGTCACCAGCGTGCCCCTGCCCGGTCTCTGCCTGCGGCTCGGCGGCCACCCGCTCACCGCCGTCCACCCCTACGCCCCGCTCGCCCGCGGCCAGTCGCTCGCCGTCGCCATGTCGACCTATCGCGGTCAGGTCCACTTCGGCCTGGTCGCCGACGCGCGGGCGGTCCCGGACCTGGACCGTCTCGCGGCCGCGGTGCGCGCGGAGGTGGCTGCCCTGGTCACGGCATGCGAGCCGGAGCGGCCGGACGCGGGGCGGAGGGCAGCGGACGCGGGGCGGATCGCGGCGGACGCGGCCCCCGGGCGCGGGACGCGGGTGAGGACGCCGGCCGTGGCCTGCGCGCCGGAGGGGGTGCGGGAGGCGGGGGAGGGGCGGGCCAGGGTCCCCGTCGCGGCCCCGGCACCCGGGCCGTCCGGGTCCTGAACGCCCGGGGCGTCCGTGCCCTGAGCGCCCGGGGCGTCCGTCACGCCCCGCGAGCCCGGCCTCACCCCCCGCCGACGGGTTTGGACCCGGGCCCGGCGCTCCGTAAAATTCGCGGTTCGGACAGCGGACGCGGACGGAGCGCCGCGCGGGCAGCAGGGAAACGGCAGCGGCGATGACGGTGACACAGGACGGCTCGGCGACCCCGGACGAGGTGACGCTCCCGCACGCGACGACGGCCCCGGACACGGCAGCGGTTCCGCACGCGGCGACGGCAGCCGTTCCGCAAGCGGCTGCGGCCCCGGACGCGGCGTCGGACGGCCCCGGGATCGACCCCGAGCGGCTCGCCGTCTGCCTCGCCGTGCTGGCCGAACTCGACCGGCTGGAGGTCGACCACCCCGACGCCATCGCCGTACGCCGCGCCACCGCCGGGATCTACCGCACCGTGAAGCAGCGCCGCCGCCAGGAGCGCCGGGCCGCCAAGACCGCCAACGACAAGGCCGTCACCGAGGCCACCGCGACCGGCTCCGCCGACCGTATCGACGACGAGACCGAGGGCCTGCTGCCCTCCTCCCGCACCGAGCAGGGACGTATCGCCGGAATACTCCAGCGCCCCCGCTCCTGCTACGTCTGCAAGACCCGCTACACCGAGGTCGACTACTTCTACCACCAGCTCTGCCAGGACTGCGCCGCCGAGAACCGCGCCAAGCGCGACGCCCGCGCCGACCTGACCGGCAAGCGCGCTCTGCTCACCGGCGGCCGGGCCAAGATCGGTATGTACATCGCCCTGCGGCTGCTGCGCGACGGCGCCCACACCACCGTCACCACCCGATTCCCCAAGGACGCCGTCCGCCGTTTCAAGGCCATGGACGACTCCGCCGACTGGCTGCACCGCCTGGAGGTCGTCGGCATCGATCTGCGCGACCCCGCCCAGGTCGTCGCCCTCGCCGACCGGGTCTCCGCCCAGGGCCCCCTCGACATCCTGATCAACAACGCCACCCAGACCGTACGACGGCTGCCGTCCGCCTACGCCGCCCTGGTCGACGGCGAGAGCGCCCCGCTGCCCGCCGGGGAACTGCCCGCCCAGCACGTGATCGGCGCCTTCAACTCCGGCGCGGTCGACGGACTCGCCGCCCTGCCGCTCGGCACCTCCGGTCTGGACGCCCAGCAGGTCGCCGATCTCGCCCTGGTCGCGGGCAACGCCAGTGTGGAGCGGCACCGCGCGGGCACCGCCATCGACGCGGGCGGCCTGGTGCCGGACGTCGTGGACTCCAACACCTGGGTGCAGAGCATCGACCAGATCTCGCCGGTCGAGCTGCTGGAGACCCAGCTCTGCAACTACACCGCCCCGTTCATCCTGATCAGCAAGCTCCGTCCGGTGATGGCCGACGCCGCACGCAAGGCGGACAGCAAGCGCGCCCATGTCGTCAACGTCTCGGCGATGGAGGGTGTCTTCAGCCGCGGCTACAAGGGCGCCGGACACCCCAACACCAACGCCGCCAAGGCCGCGATGAACATGGTGACCCGCACCAGCGCCGCCGAGATGTTCCAGACCGACGGCATCCTGATGACCTCGGTCGACACTGGCTGGATCACCGACGAGCGCCCCCACTACGACAAACTGCGCCTCGCCGACGAGGGCTTCCACGCCCCGCTCGACCTGGTCGACGGCGCGGCCCGGGTCTACGACCCGATCGTGCGCGGCGAGGCCGGCGAGGATCTGTACGGCGTCTTCCTGAAGGACTACGCGCCCGGCAAGTGGTAGGGGCGGCCCGCCGGTCTCGGCGCTTGTGTCCTCACCAGAAGGGGCGGCTGTTGTCGGCCGTGTCCGCGAGGTCCGACCAGGCGATGCCGATCAGCAGTGCGGCCACACCGACCAGCAGGGCGGCGAGGGCGAGCGCGTAGAAGAGCACGGTCCGGGAGAGGTCCCGGTGGTGCTGGGCGGAGCCCCGGGCGGGCGGGGAGGAGGGCGGCGGGGGCGGCGGTACGGGCGCCTCATGTGTGGGAGGCGGCGGGGTGCTGTCGCTCATGTTCGGGTCCACCTTCCGCGACCGTCCACCGGAGCGTCCCGGTCGATGCGCCGGGGTGTGCCTGCCGGCGAACGCTCCCTCCACGATCGCATCGGGACCCTGGGGCTGCCATTCGCGCGCCGCGCGGTTCCGTTCGTCACGCTCCGCCGAACGGGTGACTCCAAAATGACGCATTATGTAACAAACGGGTGTAGAAATGGATAGAGCGGCCACGCGCCGATGTCCGATAGTTACCCATTGTTTTCAGCCCTATCGAGCGGAGGCCCGCTCATTTGGTTAGTCTGAGGGCGACGGACCGCATCAAGGGGTCCCACCCACACCCATGGTCCGTCCCGGGACAAGCCGGTTCATCACGGCCCTCTCTCTCACAGTTGCCGGCGCCACCGCGTCCGACCGTTCAAGACAGACCCGAACGGGCGTCAGGCGCCGGAGCGCAACGTGACCGGTGACGCCCCGAGGGTGACCCGACACATAAGGAGTGCGCGGTGACACCGGAGAAGACAGATCGCGATCAGCGCCCCAAGGAACGCCCGCAGAGCGCGGGCCGCAGGCCGGGCGAGATCGGCAGCCTCGACGTCTGGGCCAGGTCCGCCCCCATCCGCCTGGCGGGCTACGAGGACGACCTCGCCGAGCCGCACATCCTGCCCAGCGTGGACTGACCGACCGATCGACGCCCGCATGGACGTGCGGCCATCACCTGCGTCATGTCCATCACGTCCATGCGGACTCCGGTGTTCCCCCTCCCCACCGGTGCGCATCCGCCCCGGCCCTGTCGGCCGGGCCCCCCGTTCCGCAGCGCCTTCCCGGCGTCGTATACGGTCCGGGCCGGTGGATCGGTGGGCCGGTGCCCTCAGCCGACCCGTTCCGCCGCCGACTCCTCGGCGAGGCGTTCCATGCCGCTGGTCGTCTTCAACGGCTTCTCCTTGATGAACACCACGGCGATCAGCGCCAGCAGGGCGAACGGCGTGGCGATCAGGAACAGATCGGCGGTGGCGACCCCGTAGGCGTGCTCCACGATCCCGCGCATCGGTTCGGGCAGCGTCGTCATGTCGGGGACCGCGTGCGAGGACTCCGCGCCGCCCGAGCCGCCCGCCGCCGCGCCGGACGCGCCGGTCTCCCGCAGGCCCTCGGCCATCTCACTGGCGACCCGGTTGGCCAGGATCGCGCCGAGCACACTCGTACCGATCGTGCCGCCCATGCTGCGGAAGAAGGACAGTACGGAGGTCGCCGCGCCCAGTTCGGCGGCGGGGACGTCGTTCTGGGCGGCCAGCACCAGGTTCTGCATCAGCATGCCGACGCCGATGCCAAGGACGGCCATGTAGAGGCTGAGCAGGGCGAAGTGGGTGTCGGCGCCGATCGTGGCGAGCAGCGCGAGACCCGCGGTCATGATGACCGCGCCCGCGACCAGATACCGCTTCCATCGGCCGGTCCTGCTGATCACCTGCCCGGCGACGGTCGAGGAGACCAGCAGACCGAGGATCATCGGCAGGCTCATCAGCCCGGCGACGGTCGGCGACTTGCCCAGCGCCACCTGGAAGTACTGGGAGAGGAACACCGTGCCGCCGAACATGGCGACACCGACGAACAGGCTGGCCACGGTGGTCAGGGTGACCGTGCGGTTACGGAAGATGTCGAGCGGGATGACCGGCTCGGGGGTGCGGGCCTCCACGAACACCGCGCCCAGGAGCAGCACGGCGCCACCCACGGTGAGCGCGGCGGTCTGCCAGGACGCCCAGTCGAACCGGTTGCCCGCGAGCGACACCCAGATCAGCAGCGCGCAGACCCCGGCCACGATCAGGAACGCGCCGAGCCAGTCGATCCGTACGGTGCGCCGCACGGTCGGCAGCCGCAGGGTCCGCTGGAGCAGGGCGATGCCGAACAGGGCGAACGGCACCCCGATGAAGAAGCACCAGCGCCAGCCCAGCCACTCGGTGTCCACCAGTACCCCGCCGACCAGCGGCCCGGCCACCGTGCCCACGGCGAACACCGCACCGAAGATGCCCGCGTACCGGCCGAGTTCGCGCGGCGGGATGATGGCGGCCATGACGACCTGGGCCAGCGCGGTCAGACCACCGGCGCCGATGCCCTGGATCACCCGGCTGAAGATCAGCAGATCGACGTTCTGCGAGAACCCGGCGAGCAGCGAACCGACGACGAACATCGCCAGCGAGAGCTGGAGCAGCAGCTTCTTGTTGTAGAGGTCGGACAGCTTGCCCCACAGGGGCACGGTGGCGGTCATCGCCAGCAGTTCGGAGGTGACGACCCAGGTGTACGAGGACTGGCTGGCGTTCAGGTCGGCGATGATGCGGGGCAGCGCGTTCGACACGACGGTGCCCGCCAGGATCGCGACGAACATGCCGGCCATCAGACCGGACATGGCCTGGAGTATCTGCCGGTGGGTCATGGCGGTGGGCGACGCCTGTTCGAGCGTCTCCGGTGGTGCGGTCACGACAGCTCTTTCCATGGTGATGATCGTTTGGTGATCTGACGATCGAACGATCAGGTGATCGCGCGAGGGGGCGGGTTCGGTGCGGGGAGGACCCGCTCGGGCGGCGCGCGGGGAGGGCGGGGGTGGGGATGGGGATGGTGGTGGGGATGGGGGGATGAGGGTGCGGGGGGCGTCGGCCGGGTCAGTCCGGCGGGGCCGGAAGTCCCGCCGTGAGGAGGGTGAACGTCTCCCGGAACACCTCCGCGAAGCGGCGCTCCTCGGGGCGGGCGCTCCAGTGCTCGACAGCGACCCGGACCGCCGTACCGGCGACGGCGGCCAGCAGCCGGGGATACAGCTCCAGGTCGCGGCGCTCCTCGCCGCAGGCGCCGACCGGCCTGGGGACGCCTCCCGTGCCGCCGCGCAGGCGCTCGGCGACGACCAGCGCGAGACCGGTCTCCTCCGCCGTGTGCGCGCCGAGGGCGCGCACCAGCAGATGCGGGGCGGCGCGCAGCACCGTGGCGTGCAGTTCCCACACTTCGTGCTGCTCCTCGGCCCCGGCGAGTTCGGCCGCGATGGCGTCCCGGACCGCGTCGAGCGGCGGGACGGCGGGCGGGGCGTGCAGGACCGCGTCGCGCACCCGGGTGCTCAGCTCCGAGTCGACCACCACGAAAGCGTCGTCCCGGGTCTCGAAGTAGTTGAAGAACGTGCGCACGGAGACACCCGCCGCCGCGCTGATCGCTTCGACGGTGACCTGTTCGACTCCGTGTTCGGCGGCGAGTCGCACCGCCGCCTCCGCGAGCGCGGCACGGGTGGCCCGCTTCTTCCGCTCCCGCAGTCCACCGCCCGCGGCGGCACTCTTCTCCGGCATGGCTTGCATGGTATGCAAAAGTGCATGCCCTGCAAAATTGTTTGGCGTGTGAGTGATCAGGGTCCGTGAGTGACCCTGGAGCGACCCGTGCGGGACCCTGCGAGGTGCCTGATCACCCGCGCGAACCGCATGAACCGCGCTATCCGCTCCCAGCCGCTCCCCGGTCGCCCCGTACCGGCCCCGTGCTGTCCCGTTCGATCAGTTGGGGCACCGGTACCTGGACGGTCCGGGCCGGGCCGCCGTCCAGCAGCGCGGTCAGCTCCCGGGCCGCCGTACGGCCGAACTCGACCGTGTCCCGGGACAGCGCGGAGAGCCAGGGCCGGACCATCCGGCACAGCGCCGAGTCCTCCCAGGCCACCACCGACACCTCGCCCGGCACCGAGAAGCCCAGCCCCGAGGCGGCGGCGACCCCGGCGACCGCCATCACGTCGTTGTCGTAGACCAGGGCCGTCGGGGGAGTGGGCCCCGACAGCACCCGGCGGGTCACCGCCGCGCCCTCCGCGTCCGAGTAGTCGGTCGTCACCGACCGCACCTCGGTGAGGCCGCGCCGCCCGGCCTCCGCGCGCAGGGCCCGGATCCGGCGCTCGGTGTGCGCGAGTCCGGCGAGCCCGGCGATGTGCACGATCCGGCGGTGCCCGAGGGTGTACAGCTCGTCCACGACCGCGGCCATGGCCCCGGCGTCGTCCGCCCAGACCGTGGACAGGACCGGGTGCCCCGCGTCGGGCGGGCCGCCGATCACCACGCCGGGCAGGCCCAGTTCGTCCAGCAGGGCCGGGCGCGGGTCGTCGGTGCGCGGGTCGACCACCAGGACGCCGTCCACCCGGTGCTCGGCCCACCAGCGCCGGTAGACCTCGCACTCGTCGGCGATGTCCCGGGCGATCTGGAACAGCAGCCCGAGATGGCGCTCCGCCAGCACCTCCTGGATGCCGGAGACGAGCTGGAGGAAGAAGGAGTCGACGCCGAGCGTGTCGGCGGGGCGGGCCAGGACGAAGCCGACCGTCGCCGCGCCCTCCCCGGAGAGCGCGCGGGCCGCGGTGCTCGGCCGCCAGCCGAGCTGCTCGGCGACCCGGCGCACCCGGTCCCGGGTCACCTCCGAGACCCCCGGACGCCCGTTCAGCGCGAACGAGACCGCGCTCTCGGAGACCCCGGCGCGCCGTGCGATGTCCTTCATCGTCGGCCGGCGCGCGGGCGACCGCCTGCCCGTCACATGCTGCTCCCCACGTGAATCCCCACTCGAAAGACAGCCGCCCGGCGGGATGCGGGAGGCGGTGCACTAATGCGCTTGAGTGGGAGCATCCTAAAGCGCATTAGTGATCTCCCGCAAGATTTCCCAACTACCCATCCTGAGCTGCGAGTTCGTTCCACTCGATGCTTTAGCGCGACGAAATGCATTGACTTTTCCCCGGAACCGAGTGCAAGGTCTGGCCGACACCTCCGGTTCACCCCGGCCGTCACCGGACCTCACCGCCGCAAAGGAGCACATCGTCGTGCGCATTTCCCGCCGGACCTTCGCCGCCGCTGCTGTCGCAGTCGTCC
Source organism: Streptomyces sp. NPDC093252 (assembly GCF_040683675.1). NCBI lineage: Bacteria > Bacillati > Actinomycetota > Actinomycetes > Kitasatosporales > Streptomycetaceae > Streptomyces > Streptomyces sp. NPDC093252. The sequence goes on from NZ_JBFBEM010000004.1 coordinate 207,603, forward strand.
TCGTGCCGCTCAGTGCCTGCGGCTCCGGGGGCGACGGCGGCGGCTCCACCGACGCCTCGGGCAAGGTCGAGGGCGCCATCACCTTCCAGACCTGGAACCTCCGCGCCAACTTCAAGGACTACTTCGAGGGCGTGATCGCGGACTTCGAGAAGGAGTACCCGGGCACCGAGGTGAAGTGGGTCGACCAGCCCGCCGAGGGCTACGCCGACAAGATCAGCGCGGACGCGGCCGGCGGCACCCTGCCCGATGTCGTGAACGTCTCCCCGGACCTGGCCGCCCCCCTCGCCAAGGCCGGACTCGCCCTCGACCTGGACCAGGCCGCGCCCCAGTACAAGAAGGAGTACCTGGAGGGCGCCTGGGCCAGCCACCGGATACTCGGCCTGACCGGCACCTACGCCTTCCCCTGGTACCTCAACACCGGCCCGCTCTTCTACAACAAGTCGCTCTTCGAGAAGGCCGGACTCGACCCCGAACAGCCGCCGAAGACCTACGACGAACTCTTCGCCGACGCGCTGCGGATCGCCGAGGAGACCGACGGCGAGGTCGCCACCCTCGCCAACGTCCCCACCATCGAGGACTTCGGCCGCTACGGCGTCCCGCTGATGAACGACGACGGCACCGGCTTCGCCTTCAACGACGCCAAGGGCGTGGAACTCCTCACCCGGTACAAGGAGCTGTACGACGCCAAGGCGCTCGACCCGCAGGCGCTCACCGCCACCCCCGAGGCCGCCGGGAAGAAGTTCCTCACCGAGGCCGTCGCCATGAACCCCGGCAGCGCGCTCGACCTGGAGAACTTCAAGAAGCAGGCACCGAACCTGTACGAGAACATCGGCATCACCGATCAGATCACCAGCACCGGTCAGGTGAACATGTACGTGATGGGGGTGATGGTGAACGCGCAGACCCAGAAGAAGCCCGCCGCGGTCGCGTTCGCCCACTACGTCACCGACGCCACCCGCCAGATGTCCTTCGCGCAGCAGGTCGCCATCTTCCCGAGCACCGCCGGTTCGCTCGACGACCCGTACTTCACCGAGGAGGACGGCACCGACGAGACCCGGGTCCGGGTGGCCGCCGCCCAGTCGCTCAAGAAGGCGGTCAACTACACGCCGGTGCTGTTCAGCGAGCAGATGAAGGTCGAACTGCGCAACGCCGTCGCCCGCGCGCTCCAGGGCAAGGAGAGCCCCCAGGACGCTCTTGACAACGCTGTCAAGGCGTGTGACCGGCTTCTTCAGCAGCAGGGCTGAGTCACCATGGCGAGTCCCGCGATCCCCGGGGCCAAGGGCCCCGCCACCCCGGGGCGGCGTCCGGCGCCCCCCGCTCCCCGGGCTCCCCGGTCCCCCCGGGAGCGGCGTCCCGTGCCCCCCGTCTCCCGGGTGCGGCGTCAGCTCCCGGCCAGCCCCTGGCTGTTCGCAGCACCGGGACTGCTCATCATCGGCGCGTTTGTTCTTTATCCGTTCATCTCGACACTGATCAACTCCCTGACCGATCGCCGCACCCTCATCCCGGGCGAGTTCGTCGGCCTCGCGAACTACCGCGAGATGCTCCAGGACGACATGTTCTGGATCGGCCTGCGCAACAGCTCGCTCTACGTCCTCGGCGTGGTCCCCGCCCTGGTGATCCTGCCGCTGCTGCTCGCCCTGCTGGTGCAGAAGACCCTTCCCGGGATCACCTTCTTCCGGTCCGCCTTCTACACCCCGGTCGTCGCCTCGATCGTCGTCGTCGGACTGATCTGGGTCTGGCTGCTCGACGACCGCGGCCTGGTCAACGCGGTCCTGGAGACCATCGGCGTCGGCCGGATCGGCTTCCTCAGCGACCAGTGGCTGCTGCTGCTCAGCGCCATGACCGTCACGGTCTGGAAGGGCCTCGGCTACTACATGATCATCTATCTGGCGGCGCTCGGGAACGTCCCGCGCGAACTCCACGAGGCCGCCTCCGTCGACGGTGCCGGGGCGGTCCGCCGCTTCCTGACCGTCACCGTGCCCGCCGTCCGCTCCACCATGGTCCTGGTCGGCGCGCTCTCCTCGGTCGCCGCCTTCAAGGTGTTCTCCGAGGTCTATCTGATGGCCGGACCCACCGGCGGACCGGCCGGTGAGGACACCACGCTCGTCATGCTCGTCCAGCGCACCGGCACCGGACTCACCGGCCGGGTCGGCTACGCCTCCGCGATCAGCGTGGTCGTGTTCGTGGTCACCGTGATCCTGATGCTGCTCGTGCTGCGCGCCGACCGGAAGGAGGACCGATGAGCGTGACCGACGGGACCCGTCCCGCCGAGGCCGCCCCGCCCGCCCCGCCCCGGCGCGCACCCCGGCTGCGGCTCACCGACGAGAACGGCCGCCGCATCCCCGGCTGGGAACTCGCCCTGCGCTACACCCTGCTGCTCGCCGTGCTCGCGCTGATGATCGGCCCGTTCCTGTGGCAGCTCTCCACCTCGCTCAAGGGGCCGACCGAGGACATCTTCAGCTCCCCGCCCAAGTTCCTGCCCGGCGAACCGACCCTGCACAACTACGCGCGCGTCGCCGACACCATCCCCGTCTGGGACTACGCCTTCAACTCCCTGAAGGTCGCCGTCGCCAACGTCGTCACCAACTGCGTCGGCGCCGCCCTCGCCGGATACGCCCTGGCCCGGCTGCGCTACCGGGGTCGGCGCGCCGCCACCCTGGCGTTCGTGCTGGCGATGCTCGTGCCCGTGGAGGGCATCATCATCGCCCAGTTCACCACCATGCGGGAGCTGGGACTGAACAACACCCTGCTCGGTGTGCTGCTGCCCGGCTGTGTCGCCTCGCTCAACGTCCTGCTCATGCGCAACGCGTTCCTGAACGTGCCCTACGAGATCGAGGAAGCGGCCTTCGTGGACGGCGCCAACGTCTGGCAGCGGTTCCTGCGCATCGCGCTCCCGTCCGTCAAGGGCACCCTGGCCGTCGTCGCCATCTTCGCCTTCATGGGCGCCTGGGACGACTTCCTGTGGCCGTTGATCGTGCTGAGCGATCCGTCCAAGTTCACGCTCACCATCGGACTGAACTATCTGCACGGCACCTTCGCCAACGACGAACGCCTCGTCGCCGCCGGAACGATCATCGCCGTGGCGCCCCTGATCCTGCTGTTCGCCTGCCTCCAGCGGTACTTCTTCCGGGGGGTGGGGGAGGGGGCGGTGAAGGGGTGACCGAGCGATCACCTGATCGTCTGATCGCTCGATCACGAACGCGCCCTCACCCGAACACGACCCACCCCTACCCGAACACCCACCCCCACCCGAACAGCCCCCCCCCGCACAACCGAACCGGGACCTTCATGTCTGCTGCTGCCGTGCGCTTCGGCGTCAACTACACCCCCAGCGAAGGGTGGTTCCACCACTGGCTCGACTTCGACGCCGATTCCGTGCGCGCCGACCTCGACTCGATCGCGGCGCTCGGACTCGATCACATCCGGGTCTTCCCGCTGTGGCCGTACTTCCAGCCGAACCGGTCACTGGTCCGCCCGCGCGCGGTCGAACAGCTCGTGACCCTCGTGGACGCGGCCGGTGAACGCGGCCTGGACGTCAACGTGGACGGCCTCCAGGGGCATCTCAGCAGCTTCGACTTCCTGCCCGCCTGGACCCGCACCTGGCACCGCCGCAATCTGTTCACCGACCCGAAGGTCCTCGACGGCCAGGCGCATCTGCTGCGGACCCTCGCCGCCGCCCTCGCCGACCGGCCCAACTTCCTCGGCATGACCCTCGGCAACGAGATCAACCAGTTCTCCGCCGGACCCCACCCCGACCCCGACCGGGCGACCGCCGACGAGATCGACGCCTGGCTCACCCGGATGCTCGCCGCCTGCGAGGAGGGCGCCCCCGGCAAGCTGCATCTGCACGCCGAGTACGACGCCACCTGGTACCAGGACGACCAGCCCTTCACCCCCGCCCAGGCCGCCCGGCACGGCACCATGACCGCCGTCCACTCCTGGGTGTTCAACGGCACCGCCCAGCGCCACGGCCGCCGCTCCGTACCCACCGAGCACCACGCCGCGTATCTGATCGAACTGAGCAAGGCGTGGGCGGACGAGCCCCACCGCCCGGTCTGGCTCCAGGAGGTCGGTGCCCCCGCCCCGCTGATCCCGCCCGAGGACGCCGCCGCGTTCACCGAGGCCACGATCGAGCACGCCCTCGACTGTCCGGATCTTTTCGGGATCACCTGGTGGTGCTCCCACGACGTCTCACGCGATCTCGCCGACTTCCCCGAACTGGAATACGGTCTGGGGCTGTTGACCAACGACCGAACCCCCAAGGACACGGCACGGGTCCTGGCCCGAGCGGCCCAAGCTACCCGCGCCGCCGAGGCCGCCCGCGCGGCCCAAGCCACCCGAGCGGCCCAGGCGGCCCGCGCCGCCGAGGCCGCCCGAGCGCCCGAAGCCACCCGCACCCAGCAGGCCGCAACCCCCACGCCCCCGATCCCCACGCCCACCACGCCCCCCACCCCCACCGCACCGCCCCCCATCCCCGCCCCCCGCACCACCGCCCTCGTCGTCCCGGCCGACCCGGCCACCCGTTCCCGCTGTGCCCCCGGCGGCCCCGTCTACGACGCCTTCTTCCGGCTGACCGCCGACGGCGCCCGCCCCACCACCGTCCTCGACACCCGCGCCACCGACCCGCAGCACCTGGCGGCGCGCGGCATCACCGAGGTCGTCACGTCCGACCAGGTACTCCCCACCCCACAAGGAGGCACCCGCTCGTGAACCCCACCAGACGCACCGTGCTGCTCGCCGGAGCGACCGCCGCCCTGCTCCCGGCGCTCCCCGTCCTCCCGGCCGTCGCGACCCCGGCCACCGGGCCCGGCACCGCCGACACCCTCGCCACCCCCCTCCAGCCGTACGCCTCGTACTGGTACCCCGACTCGCTGCCCGCCGGGACCCCGGGTACCGGCATCACCTGGCGCAGTCTCAAGACCTGGCGCGCCGCCGACGACACCGACCTCGCCTTCAACGCCTCGCGCGTCCCGCTCGCCGCCCGCTTCACCCCCACCCCCGCCAACGCCACCGCCCGCACCGGCCAGGCCCGTATCCAGTCCCTGGTGTCCTTCGGACCGACCGCGGGCAACCCCTCCCAGGGTTCCGCCACCGCCGACTACTACGCCCCCACCCACTGGTCCTACATCGACGAACTGGTCTTCTGGGGCGGCTCCTCCGGCGAGGGCCTGATCCTCGCCCCCAACGCGCCCGTCGTGGACGCCGCGCACCGGCACGGCGTCCGGGTCCTCGGCAATGTCTTCCTGCCGCCCGCCGCCTACGGCGGCCAGCTCCAATGGACCCGGGACCTGGTCCAGCGGGACAGCGCGGGCCGCTACCCGCTCGCCGCGCAACTGGTCGCGGTCGCGACGGCGTACGGCTTCGACGGCTGGTTCGTCAACGCCGAGACCGGCGGCGGGGACGCGGCCCTCGCCACCGCCACGCAGGGCTTCCTGCGCGAGCTGAAGACCCTCGCCGCCGCCCAGGGACAGCGGGTGACCTGGTACGACTCCATGACCACCAGTGGCGCGGTGAGCTGGCAGGGGGCGCTCAACGCCCGCAACGAGCCGTTCTTCCAGGCCGCCGACGACATGTTCCTCGACTTCCGCTGGACGGCGAGCAGTCTGGTCTCCTCCGGGAACCGGGCCCAGCAGCTCGGCCGCAGCCGCTACGAGCTGTGGGCCGGGGTGGACGTCGAGTCCAACGGCTCCAACTCCTCCGTGAACTGGGACGCGATCGTCCCGCGCACCTCCGCCCATGTCGTCTCGCTCGGCTTCTACCGGCCCGAGTGGACCCGTAACCACCTGCCCGCGACCGCCCGTGCGCCCAAGGACTTCCACGCCGCCGACAACCGGTTCTGGAGCGGGCGCTCCCTGGACCCCGCGCGCCCCGACACCGCAGACCCCTGGCGGGCCCCGGCCGTGGTGGTGGCCGACCGCTCGACGGTGACGTCCCTGCCGTTCGCGAGTGTGTTCAACACCGGGCACGGGCTGCGCTGGTACGAGGACGGGCGGGTCACCTCGGACCGGCCGTGGAACCATCTCGGGCTCCAGGACCAACTGCCCTCCCGACAGTGGGTCGTCCGGACCTCGGGGACGCGGCCGGCCGTGACCTTCGACTTCGCCGACGCCTGGCGTGGCGGCAGCAGCCTCCTGGTCGAGGGTGAACTCACCGCTCCCGTGATCATCGATCTCTACGCGACACAGCTCGCGATCGGTGTTGACTCGGTTGTCGACCTGACACCCCGCACGGACACCGGCGGTGTGAACGTCGAACTGGCCGTGGCCACCGCCGAACCCAGCACCCCGGGTGCGACACCCCCGTACACCTACTTCCCTGTGAACTCGGTCAACACCTGGCAGACGGTGACGGCCCGGCTCACCGGGCTCGGCGGTACCGTCCGCGCCCTCGGCGTCCGGCTCACCCCCACCGGCACCGGCACCGTCCGCTGGCGCCTCGGCCACCTCGCCGTCCGCGCCACCTCCACCACCCCCGGCGCCCCCGCCGCCCCCACCGACGCCCGCGTCACCGCCTCCTCCGGCGGCGATCTGCGCCTGGGCTGGGCGGCGGCCCCCGGCACCGTCCGCCACTACTCCGTGCACCGGGTGCTGCCCGACGGGAGCAGGCGGTTCCTCGGCGGCACGGGCCAGCTCGCCTGGTTCGCGGGCGGGCTCGTGCCGGAACAGGGGGAGGCGGCGGCACGGTTCGAAGTGCGCGCGGTGGGGGAGCTGTACTCGTCGTCGGCCCCCGCCGTCGTGACCCACACCTGGTAGGACCACCACCTGGTGGGACCACCACCTAGTAGGACCACCACCTGGTAGGTCACCCCCGACCACGCCCCGCCCCGACCAGGCCCCCCACCTCAACCACGCCCACCCCGACAAGCCCCCCACCCCGCCCCCTGACAAATCCCCCCGCACCACGAACCGATCTACGGAGCACCCCGTATGCATGACGACCGCAGCCTCGTCGAAGGGCGTCTCAAGCGTGTCCTCGACGAACGCATCCGCCCCGCCGTCCACCCCGAGTCCGTGCCGCTCGACGTGGCGGTGTGGCACGCCCCCGACGAACCGGTCCCGGTCGCCGAGGGGCTCGCGGCCGAACCCGCGCCGATCGCGGTCGGCGACCGGTGGGGTGCTCCGTGGGGCACGAGCTGGTTCCGGGTCACCGGCACCGTCCCCGAGGGCTGGGCCGGGCGGACCGTCGAGGCGGTCCTCGACCTCGGCTTCGACGAGAACATGCCCGGCTTCCAGTGCGAGGGCCTGGTCTACCGGCCCGACGGCACCCCGGTGAAGGGCCTCAACCCGCGCAACCAGTGGGTCCGGATCGGCGCCCCGGTGGCGGGCGGCGAGACCGTGACCCTGCACATCGAGGCCGCCTCCAACCCCGTCATCCTCGACTACCACCCCTTCCTCCCCACCCAACTCGGCGACAAGGAGACCGCCGGCACCGACCCCCAGTACACCCTCACCCGCATGGATCTCGCCGTCTTCGACGAGACCGTGTGGCACCTCGTCATCGATCTGGAGGTGCTCGGCGAGCTGATGGCCGAGCTGCCCGCCGACTCCGCCCGCCGCCACGAGATCCTGCGCGCCGTCGACCGGGCGCTGGACGCCGTCGACCTCCAGGACGTCAACCGCACCGCGGCAGCGGCCCGCGCCCGCCTCGAAGGCGTCCTCGCCACGCCCGCCGCGCCCTCCGCGCACCGCGTCAGCGCCGTCGGCCACGCCCATATCGACTCGGCGTGGCTGTGGCCGCTGCGCGAGACGGTCCGCAAGGTCGCCCGCACCACCTCCAACATGACCGCCCTCCTGGCGGACGAGCCCGAGTTCGTCTTCGCCATGTCCCAGGCGCAGCAGTGGGCGTGGATCAGGGACCACCGGCCGGAGGTGTGGGCGCGGGTGAAGGAGGCGGTGGCCGAGGGACGGTTCGTGCCGACCGGCGGGATGTGGGTCGAGTCGGACACCAACATGCCCGGCTCGGAGGCCATGGCCCGCCAGTTCGTGCACGGCAAGCGGTTCTTCCTGGACGAGTTCGGCATCGAGAACGACGAGGCGTGGCTGCCGGACACCTTCGGCTTCGCCGCCGGGCTCCCGCAGATCATCAAGGCGGCCGGGGCCAAGTATCTGCTCACCCAGAAGATCTCCTGGTCGCAGACCAACAAGTTCCCCCACCACACCTTCCGCTGGGAGGGCATCGACGGCACCCGGATCTTCACCCACTTCCCGCCCGTCGACACCTACAACTGCTCCATGAAGGGCAGCGAGATCGCCCACGCGGCCCGCAACTTCAAGGACAAGGGCCGCGCCCGGCACTCCCTCGCCCCCACCGGCTGGGGCGACGGGGGCGGCGGCACCACCCGCGAGATGGTCGCCAAGGCGGCCCGGCTGCGCGACCTCGAAGGCTCCGCGACCGTCACCTGGGAGACCCCCGCCGACTTCTTCGCCAAGGCCGTCGCCGAGTACCCCGAACCGCCCGTCTGGGTCGGTGAGCTGTACCTCGAACTCCACCGCGCCACCCTCACCAGCCAGGCGAAGACCAAGCAGGGCAACCGCCGCAGCGAACACCTGCTGCGCGAGGCGGAACTGTGGGCGGCCACCGCCGCCGTCCGCACCGGGGCGCCCTACCCCTACGAGGACCTGGACCGCATCTGGAAGACGGTGCTGCTGCACCAGTTCCACGACATCCTGCCCGGGTCGTCCATCGCCTGGGTGCACCGCGAGGCCCGCGCCACCTACGACCGGATCGCCGCCGAACTGGAGACGATCATCACCGCCGCGCAGACCGCGCTCGCCGGTGAGGGCACCACCCCCCTCGTCTTCAACGCCGCCCCGCACGCCCGCCACGGCGTCCCCGCAGGCGGCGCCGCCCCCGCCACCCCGGCCGGGGCCACCACCCTCACCCCCCGCGACGGCGGCGGCCACACCCTCGACAACGGCCTGCTCCGCATCGGGATCGACGCGTCCGGCCTCGTCGTCTCCGCCCATGACATCGATGCCGGACGCGAGGCCATCGCCCCCGGCCGCGCCGCCAGCCTCCTCCAACTGCACCCCGACTTCCCCAACATGTGGGACGCCTGGGACGTCGACGCGTTCTACCGCAACACCGTCACCGACCTCACCACCGCCGACGAGGTCGCCCCCGGCCCCGACGGCGACTCGGTACGCGTCACCCGCACCTTCGGCGACTCCCGGGTGGTCCAGGTGCTGGCCCTGCCGCCGGGGGAGCGGCGGCTGCTGATCGACACCGAGGTCGACTGGCACGAGACGGAGAAGTTCCTCAAGCTGTCCTTCCCCCTCGATGTGCACGCCGAGCGGTACGCGTCCGAGACCCAGTTCGGGCACTTCCACCGGCCCACCCACACCAACACCTCCTGGGAGGCAGCCAAGTTCGAGGCGTGCAACCACCGCTTCGTCCATCTGGAGGAGCCCGGCTTCGGCGTCGCCGTCGTCAACGACTCCACCTACGGCCACGACATCACCCGCACCGTCCGCACCGACGGCGATCTCGGTACGACGACCACGGTCCGGGTCTCCCTGCTGCGCGCCCCGCGCTTCCCCGACCCCGAGACCGACCAGGGCGTCCACCGCTTCCGGCACGCCCTGGTGCCGGGCGCCTCCATCGGGGACGCGGTCCGCGAGGGCTGGCGGATCAACCAGCCGGAGCGGGAGACGACCGGCGCGGGGGAGGTGGCCCCGCTGGTGTCGGTCGACCGGGACGCGGTCGTGGTCACCGCCGTCAAGCTGGCCGACGACGGCAGCGGCGATGTCGTGGTCCGCTTCCACGAGGCGCACGGCGGCCGGGCCCGCGCCACGCTCACCGCCGGGTTCGAGATCGCCGGGGTGCAGGTGACCGACCTGCTGGAACGCCCCCTCGCGGACACCCCCGCCCCCGAGGCGGACGGCACCCGGATCCCCGTACGGCTGCGGCCGTTCGAACTGGTCACGCTGCGGCTGCGGCGGGCGTAGGGCGACTGGCCGGGGCGGGCGTAGGGGGAGGGGTCGGGGCGGCCGTAGAGGGAGGGCTCGGGGCGGGCTCAGGGGGAGGGGTCGGGGCGGGCGGGCTCCGCTTGCCCCGGCCCGCCCCCGCCCGCGAGGATCGGGAGATGCGTACGGCAACACCACCCCACCAGGTCCTGATGGTCGTCTTCGAGGGCGTGCAGATCCTCGATGTCACGGGACCGCTGGAGGTGTACGCGGCGGCCAACGAGCACGGTGGCGCCTACCGCATCACCACCGCCTCGGTGGACGGGGCGCCGGTCACCGCGACCGCCGGGCTGCGCCTGGTCCCCGACCTCGCGTTCAAGGACGTCGATTTCCCCGTCGACACCCTGATGGTGCCGGGCCGCCCCGACTGGTGGGCGGCGGTCGCCGACACCCCGCTCCTGGACGGCGTACGGCGGCTGGCGGAGGGCGCCGCCACGGTCGCCGGGATCTGCGCCGGGGCCTTTCCGCTGGCCGCCGCCGGACTGCTCGACGGACGCCGGGCGGCCACGCACTGGCGGCTGGCCGCCGACCTCGCCGCCCGCTACCGGGAGGTCGAGGTCGACAGCGACGCCATCTTCGTCCGGGACGGCCGGTTCATCACGTCGGCCGGGATCACCGCGGGCATCGATCTCACGCTGTCGCTGGTCGAGGGCGATCTCGGCCCGGAGGTGGCCCGCGCGGCGGCCCGGCAGTTGGTGGTGTTCATGGCCCGGCCCGGCGGGCAGTCGCAGTTCTCGGTGCGGCAGAACGCGAAGTACCCGCCGGACTCGGTGGTGCGGCGGGTCCTGGACGCGGTGACCGCCGACCCCCGCGCGGACCACACCCTCGCCTCCATGGCGCGGACGGCCGGGGTCAGCGAACGGCATCTGTCCCGGCTGTTCCGGGCGGAGACCGGCGGGACCGGCGCGGAGTTCGTGGAGCGGGTCCGGCTGGAGGCGGCGCAGGCGCTGCTGGAGAGCGGCGGCGACGGGCTCGACGCGGTGGCACGGGCGAGCGGCTTCGGTTCGGTGGAGACCCTGCGGCGGGCGTTCCGCCGACTGCTGGGGATCACGCCGGGGGCGTACCGGGAGCGGTTCCGCTCCACCGGGCGGGACGGCGACGGAGGGCGGAGGTGACCGGCGCGGAGGAGGCGTCATGGCGTGCGGCCGGTCGGCCGGTGGGGAGTGACCGGCCGGCCGCACGCGGGGGAACCCGTCGGCCGGGGCCCCGCCGGATTCCCGGCGGCGGGGCGGGCGTCGCCGGCCGACGGGTGGCTCACTCGGACCAGTCGGAGTTCAGGATGATGTCGACGAAGTTCTCCCGCCGGTAGCCCGGCGCGTACCGCTCCAGGACATCGGCCTTGACATTGCCGAACGTCGTCGCCGGGCGGTGCGCGAGGCCGTCGGTGAACTCCGCGAGGATCCGCCGCTTGAAGTCCGGACGCGGATGCTCCGCCACGACCTGCTTCAGCGCCTCGTCACCCACCTCCGCCAGACCCAGGCCCAGTACGTCCACCTCCACACCGGCCGTCACCAGGGCGACCTCGGGGGCCATGTGCCAGGGGATCTCCGGGGTGGTGTGCAGCGCGATGCCCTGCCAGACCAGATCGGCCGACCCGGCGGGGATCCCGTGCCGGAGCAGGAACGCGCGGGCCTCGTCGGCCGCGTCGATCTCGAAGCGCTGGTCGGCGGTGCGGTAGCGCTCGGTCAGGCCCAGGTCGTGGAAGAGGGCGCCGACGTAGAGCAGTTCGGGGTCGGCGGCCAGACCGCGCGCCCGGCCGCGCAGGGAACCCCAGAAGAAGACCCGGCGGGAGTGGTGGTAGACCACGTCGGAGGCCGCGTCGCGGACCAGTTCGGTGGCCTCGCGGACCAGCGCGCTGTCCGGCACGGTGACGCCGGCGATCTCGTGGGGTGAGGTGGTGGTCATCGGGGGTGCCTCCTGTTGGCGGTGTGCTCACCACCAATCAACCGCAGGGGGGCAGGGGCCCACAGGTGTCCGTACGGACATACGACCCTCGGATCCGGACATCCCCCCGTCAGCGGGGTCGGCCACGTAGTCGCGCCCCTGGCGGCCCCCGAAACACCACGCCCGGACCGGGCCCCGACCTACACCCGGACCTGCGCCCGCAACCACTCCTCCACCTCCCCCACATGCGCCGCCGCAGCCGCCCGTGCCGCCTCCGGGTCCCGGGCCGCCAGGGCGCGGTGGATCGCGGCGTGCTCGCGCCGGGTGCGGTCGAAGGCACCTTCCTCCTGGTAGCCGCGCCAGACCCGGGCCCGGAAGGTGCGCGAGGACAGGCCCTCCAGGATCGCCGCCATGGTGGCGTTGCCCGCGGCGGCGGCGATCTCGCGGTGGAAGGCGAGATCGTGGGCGAGGATCTGCTCGGGGTCCTCGGTGGCGTTCATCGCCGCGAGATGCCGCTCCACCTCGGCCAGGGCCGCCGGGGTGATCCGGGCCGCGGCCAGCGCGGTCGCCGTGGACTCCAGGACCCGGCGCACCTCCAGGAGTTCCACCAGCCGGGGCCCGCGCGAGAGGTCGGCGACGACCCCGAACGTCTCCAGCAGATCACCGGCCTGGAGCTGGGTGACGTAGATGCCGGAGCCGTGCCGGGCCTCCAGTACGCCGAGTACGGTCAGCGCGCGGATCGCCTCGCGCATCGAGCTGCGGGAGATGCCGAGCTGGGCGGCGAGATCGCGCTCGGTGGGCAGCCGCTGCCCCGGCTCCAGCAGCCCCTCGGTGATCATCGCCTTGATCCGCTCGATGGCCCGCTGGGTGACCGTCCCCTTCTGAGCGGGCATGGGCGCGGGCGCGCCACCGGCCTCGGCGGCCCCCTCCGTCGTCGCCGTCTCGTTCACGCCACTCCTCCAGTCGCCGGGTGCGCCGCAGTCTAGCCGGGAAGGCCGGGAAGTGGTCGGACCACTTCGGATGTGGTCGGACCACTCGGGCGTCAAGGCCCCCAGAAATCGCGGAATTTGGCGTCCGCAGGGTGTTGACGGTGCGAAGTGGTCTGATAAATATGCGGGCAACTGCTCGATCACGCTTCTTGAGGAGCTGGCAGATGGCCGACGGAACTGGGCGTTTCGCTCCCGCACGCGCGTCGCGCGCCCTGGCGGTGGCGGTCTGCGCCGCCCTCGCGCTCACGGCGTGCGGCAGCACCGAGGACACCGGCGGCCCGGGCGCCGCGGGCGCCGGCGGGGAGGGGCGGGTCGGGGTGATCCTGCCCCTGCTGACCTCACCGTTCTGGCAGTCGTACAACGACTACGTGCCGAAGATGGCCGACGCGGAGGGGGTCGACGCGCTGAAGACCGTCAACTCCAACAGCGACCCCTCCCAGCAGATCACCGACATCAACAACCAGCTCAACCAGGGTGTGAAGGGCCTGGTCGTGGCCCCGCTGGACAGCGCCGCCATCGAGGCCGGACTCGACCAGGCCGCCCGCAAGGGTGTCCCCGTGGTCGCCGTCGACGTGGCGCCCGACCGGGGCAAGGTCGCCATGGTGGTCCGCGCCAACAACGTGGCGTACGGCGAGAAGGCGTGCGCGTACCTCGGCGGGCAGATCCCGTCCGGCAAGGTCGTGCAGATCATGGGCGACCTCGCCTCGGTCAACGGCCGCGAGCGCTCGGAGGCGTTCCGCACCTGCGTCCGGGAGAAGTTCCCGAAGCTGGAGGTCCTGGAGATCCCGGCCAAGTGGGAGTCCGACACCGCCGCCTCCAAACTGGACACCCTCCTCAACGCCCACCCCGACCTCAAGGGCATCTACATGCAGGCCGGGGGCGTCTACCTCGCACCCACCCTCCAGACCCTCAAGTCCAAGGGCCTGCTGAAGAAGACCGGCGAGGACGGCCACATCACCATCGTCTCCAACGACGGCATCCCCCAGGAGTACGAGGCCATCCGCAACGGCGAGATCGACGCCACCGTCTCCCAGCCCGCCGACCTGTACGCCCGGTACGGCATGTACTACATCAAGGCGGCGATGCGGGGGAAGACGTTCGAGCCCGGCCCCACCGACCACGGCTCCGAGATCGTGAAGCTGCCCAGCGGCATCCTGGAGGACCAACTGCCCGCCCCGCTGGTCACCCGGGAGAACGTGGACGACCCCGAGCTGTGGGGCAACACCGTCGGATGAGCGAGCAGCCCGCACCCCGGCCGCTGGTGGAGGCCCGGGACATCGTCAAGCGCTACGGCCCCACCACCGCCCTGCGCGACGGCCGGCTCACCGTCCTGCCCGGTGAGTCCCACGCCCTGGTCGGCCGCAACGGCGCCGGCAAGTCCACCCTGGTCTCGATCCTCACCGGCCTCCAGGCCGCCGACGAGGGCACGGTCCGCTTCGACGGCGAACCGGCACCCCCGCTCACCGACCGCGACGCCTGGCGCCGCCGGGTGGCCTGCGTGTACCAGAAGCCGACCGTCGTCCCCGAACTCACCGTCGCCGAGAACCTCTTCATCAATCGGCAGCCGCTGCGCCGGGGCCTCATCGCCTGGCGCACCCTGCGCGCCGAGGCCGCCGACCTTCTCGCCGCCTGGGACGTCCGGGTCGACCCCGGGGCCCGCACCGCCGACCTCAGGGTCGAGGACCGGCAGTTGGTGGAGATCGCCCGCGCCCTCTCCTTCGGCGCCCGCTTCATCATCCTCGACGAACCCACCGCCCAGCTCGACAAACGGGAGATCGAGCGCCTGTTCGGCCGGATGCGGGCCCTCCAGGACTCCGGGGTGACCTTCCTGTTCATCTCCCACCACCTCCAGGAGGTCTACGAGGTCTGCCAGACCGTCACCGTGCTCCGCGACGCCCGCTGGATCACCACCGCCCCCGTCACCGACCTCCCGCGCCGGGCCCTGGTGGAGGCCATGGCCGGCGAGAGCGTCGAGGACAGCGCCGACCGGCACCGCACCACCCCCACCCCCGGGGACACCCCCGTCCTGCTCGCCGTCCGGGGCCTCACCTCACCCGCGTACGACGGCATCGACCTCACCGTGCGGGAGGGCGAGGTCGTCGGGCTCGCCGGGATCAGCGGCAGCGGGAAGACCGAACTGGCCGAGACCCTCGCGGGACTGCGCACCCCGACCGCCGGGACCGCGACGGTCGGCGGGACGCCGCTGCCCTTCGGCGATGTCCGGGCCGCCCTGGACACCGGCGTCGGCTGGGTGCCGCGCGACCGGCACGAGCAGGGCCTGGTGCCCGCGATGACCGTCGGCGACAACGCCACCCTGAGCGTGCTGGACCGGCTCGGCCGGTTCGGGTTCGTCGGCGGTGAGCGGCGCCGCGCGGTCGCCGCCGAGCTGATCGACCGCCTCGACATTCACACCGAGGGTCCCGGCCAGCCCGTCTCCGACCTCTCCGGCGGCAACGCCCAGAAGGTCGTCATGGCCCGTGCCCTCGCCTCCGACCCCCGGCTGCTGGTGCTGATCAATCCCACCGCCGGAGTGGACGTGAAGTCCAAGGAGTCCCTGCTGTCCCGGATGGACAGCGCCCGCGACGACGGCACCGCCGTCCTCGTCGTCTCCGACGAACTCGACGACCTGCGCCGCTGCGACCGGGTCCTCGTCCTCTTCCACGGCCGGATCACCGCCGAGCACCCGGCGGGCTGGCACGACCACGAGCTGATCGCCTCCATCGAAGGAGTGGACCACCATGGCTGACACCAAGGCGCTGACGGGAGTGCCCGCCGGCACCCCCGCCCCCGCCCCCGCAGCCAGGACGGTACTGCTGCGCAGGGCCCGGGAACTCGCCCTGCTGCCCGCCCTCGTCCTGCTGCTGATCCTGGGCGCGCTGGTCAACGACTCGTTCCTGACCGAACGCAACCTCGTCTCCGTCCTGGGTGCCTCCGCCGCCCTCGCCATGGTGGTGCTCGCCGAGTCCCTGGTGCTGATCACCGGCAAGTTCGATCTGTCGCTGGAGTCCGTCGTCGGGGTCGCCCCCGCCGTCGGCGCGCTGCTGGTGCTGCCCGCCGCCGCCTCCGGCTGGGGCACCGAACTCCCCGCCGGGATCGCCCTGCTCGCCGTCCTGGTCGCGGGCGCGGCGGTCGGCGCCTTCAACGGCGTCCTCGTCGTCCGGTTCGGGCTCAACGCGTTCATCGTGACCCTGGCCATGCTGATCGTGCTGCGCGGACTGCTGGTCGGCGCCACCGAGGGCAAGACCCTGTTCGGCATGCCCGACGCGTTCTACTCGCTGGCCACCACCACCTTCCTCACCATCCCGCTGTCGGTGTGGCTCGCCGGGACCGCCTTCGCGGTGGCCGGACTGGTCCTCAAGTACCACCGCGTCGGCCGCGCGCTGTACGCCATCGGCGGCAACCCGGAGGCCGCCCGCGCCGCCGGGATCCGGGTCGAGCGGGTGATGCTCGGGGTGTTCGTCGTCGCCGGGGTCCTCGCCGCGATCGGCGGGATCATGCAGACCGGGTACGTCGGCGCGATCAGCGCCAACCAGGGCAACAACATGATCTTCACCGTGTTCGCGGCGGCCGTCATCGGCGGCATCAGCCTCGACGGCGGCCGGGGCACCATGTTCGGCGCCCTGACCGGCGTCCTCCTCCTCGGCGTGGTGCAGAACCTGCTCACCCTGGCCCAGGTGCCCTCCTTCTGGATCCAGGCCATCTACGGCGGCATCATCCTGGTCGCCCTGATGATCGCCCGCGTGACCACCGGCCGGGCCCAGGACTGACCCTGCCTCTCCCGATCGGCCGGGCCCAGGACTGACCCCGCCCCCTCCGACCAGCCCGGCCCGGGACCGACCTCGCCTCCCCGCTCCCCCCGGGGACCGACCCCCACCCCGAAAAGCAACACCCCCCGCCCCCGTCGCCGTCCGAAAGGCCCTCCGTGAGCCCGACGCCCGCCCGCATCACCGCGGTCGACACCCACGACATCCGGTTCCCCACCTCGCGCGAGCTGGACGGCTCCGACGCCATGAACCCGGACCCCGACTACTCGGCCGCGTATGTCGTACTGCGCACCGACGGCGACGGGGAGCCGGAGGGGCACGGCTTCTGCTTCACCATCGGACGGGGCAACGACGTCCAGGTCGCCGCCATCCACGCCCTGCGCCACCATGTCGTCGGACGGCCCGTGGCCGAGCTGTGCGCGGACCCCGGCTCGCTCTTCCGGGACCTCGTCGGGGACAGCCAACTGCGCTGGCTGGGGCCCGAGAAGGGCGTGATGCACATGGCGATCGGCGCGGTCGTCAACGCCGTCTGGGACCTCGCCGCCAAACGCGCCGCGAAACCCCTCTGGCAACTCCTCGCCGACGCCGAACCCGAGTGGCTGGTCCGCCAGATCGACTTCCGCTACCTCTCCGACGCCCTCACCCCCGACGACGCCCTCGACCTGCTGCGCCGGGGCCGCGAGGGCGGCGAGGAGCGCCGCGCCCGCCTCCTGGAGCGCGGTTACCCCGCCTACACCACGTCCCCCGGCTGGCTCGGCTACGACGACGCCAAACTCACCCGGCTCGCCGCCGAGGCGGTCGCCGACGGCTACCGGCAGATCAAACTGAAGGTCGGCGCCGACCTCGCCGACGACATCCGGCGCTGCCGGGTCGCCCGCTCGGTGATCGGCCCGGACATCCGGCTGGCCATCGACGCCAACCAGCGCTGGGACGTGGCCGAGGCGATCCGCTGGACCGAGGCGCTCGCCCCGTTCGACCCGTACTGGATCGAGGAGCCCACCAGCCCCGACGACGTCCTCGGCCACGCCGCGATCCGCGGGGCGGTCGCCCCCGTCAAGGTCGCCACCGGTGAACACGTCCAGAACCGCATCGTCTTCAAGCAGCTCCTCCAGGCCGGGGCCATCGACGTCCTCCAACTGGACGCAGCCCGGGTCGGCGGCGTCAACGAGAACCTCGCGATCCTGCTGCTGGCCGCCAAGTTCGGCGTCCCGGTCTGCCCGCACGCGGGCGGCGTCGGCCTGTGCGAACTCGTCCAGCATCTGTCGATGTTCGACTACCTCGCCCTCTCCGGCACCACCGACGACCGGGTCATCGAGTACGTCGACCATCTGCACGAGCACTTCCGCGACCCGGTGGTGATCGGCGAGGGTCACTACCGGGCACCCACCGCGCCCGGGTTCTCGGCCGAGATGCGGCCCGAGTCCATCGAGCGCTACACCTACCCCGGCGGTTCCTTCTGGGCCGCCGACCTGACCACCGGGAGCAGCGGGAAAGGGCGGGCGGCATGAACGACTTCGAGGGACTCAAGGCCCTGGTGACCGGCGGCGCCTCCGGCATCGGCCGGGCCACCGCCGAACTGATGGCGGCCCGCGGCGCCCGGGTCGCCGTCCTCGACCTGGACCCGTCGACCGTCGAGGAGCCCCTGACCGGCCACCGCGCCGATGTCACCGACGACACCTCCGTGCGGACGGCGGTCGCGGCGGCCGTCGCCGGTCTCGGCGGGCTGGACATCCTGGTCAGCAACGCGGGCATCGGCGCCCAGGGCACGGTCGAGGACAACGACGACGCCGAATGGCACCGGGTCATGGACGTCAACGTCCTCGGCATGGTCCGCGCCGCCCGCGCCTGCCTCCCGCATCTGCGCAACTCCGCGCACGCGGCGATCGTCCACACCTGCTCCATCGCCGCCACCGCCGGGCTGCCCCAGCGCGCCCTCTACAGCGCCACCAAGGGCGCGGTGTACTCCCTCACCCTCGCCATGGCCGCCGACCACGTCCGTGAGGGCGTGCGCGTCAACTGCGTCAACCCCGGCACCGTGGACACCCCGTGGGTCGGCCGGCTGCTGGACTCCGCCGCCGACCCCGCCGCCGAACGCACCGCCCTCCAGGCCCGTCAGCCCACCGGACGGCTGGTCACGGCCGCCGAGGTCGCCGGGGCCATCGCCTACCTCGCCAGCCCCCTGTCCGGCGCCACCACCGGCACCTCCCTCGCCGTCGACGGCGGGATGCAGGGCCTGCGGCTCCGCCCGGCAGCGACCCGGTGACCGCCGCCCTCGCCCTCGGCACCGCCCCCCTCGGCAACCTCTTCACCGAGGTCACCGACCAGCAGGCGCACGACACCGTCACCGCCGCCTGGCACCGGGGCGTCCGCGCCTTCGACACCGCCCCGCACTACGGCCTCGGCCTCGCCGAGACCCGCCTCGGCGCCGCCCTGCGCGGCCGTCCCCGCACCGCGTTCACCGTCTCCACCAAGGTCGGGCGGCGCCTGGCACCGGCCGACGGCACCGGCGACGACCTCGCCCACGGCTTCGCCGTCCCCGCCACCCACCGCCGCGTCTGGGACTTCAGCGCCGACGGCATCCGCCGCACCCTCGACGCCAGCCTCGAACGCCTCGGCCTCGACCGCGTCGACACCGTCTACCTCCATGACGCCGACGACCACGCCGAGCAGGCGTTCCGCGAGGGCTACCCCGCCCTGGAGAAACTCCGCGCCGAGGGCGTCGTCGGTGCGATCGGCGCCGGGATGAACCAGTCCGCCCTGCTCACCCGCTTCGTCCGCGACACCGACGTCGATGTCGTGCTCTGCGCCGGCCGCTACACCCTCCTCGACCAGAGCGCCCTGACCGACCTCCTCCCCGCCGCCCGGGAACGCGGCGTCGCGGTCGTGATCGGCGGCGCCTTCAACTCCGGCCTCCTCGCCGACCCCCGCCCCGGCCGCACCTACGACTACACCGCCGCACCCCCCGCCCTCCTCGACCGCGCCCTGCGCCTCAAGGCCACCGCCGAACGCCACGGCATCACCCTGCGCGCCGCCGCCCTCGCCTTCTGCGCCGCCCACCCGGCCGTCACCGGCGTCCTGGTCGGCGCCCGCTCCGCCGCCGAGGCCGACGACTGCGCCACCCAGTTCCGCACCCCCGTCCCCGCCGCCTTCTGGCGCGAACTCGCCGAGGACGGCGTCCAGGGCGTCCCGGAATGAGGATCCCCCGCACACCGGGTCCGCCCCGACGGCCCCTTTCCCCGGAAGCTGGCCCGACCGCGCCCCTTCTCCGGGAGCCGCCATGCCCGCCCTTTCCCCGGGAGCTGCCATGACCGTCGACGCCCATCACCACGTCTGGGACCTCACCGTCCGCGACCAGGACTGGATCACCGGGCCCGCGCTCGCGCCGCTGCGCCAGGACTTCACCGCCGACGACCTCGCCCCCGAGGCCCGCGCCGCCGGGGTCGACCGCACGGTGCTGGTCCAGACGGTCACCGTCGCCGAGGAGACCCCCGAGTTCCTCGCCCTGGCCGACGGACACGAACTGATCGCCGGGGTCGTCGGCTGGACCGACCTCACCGCGCCCGGCGCCGCCGACACCCTCGCCGCGCTGCGCGCCCTGCCCGGCGGCGACCGCCTCAAGGGCATCCGCCACCAGGTCCAGGGCGAACCCGACCCCGAGTGGCTGCTGCGCCCCGACGTCCACCGGGGCCTGGACGCCGTCGCGGACGCCGGGCTGGTCTACGACCTGCTGGTCGTCCCGCACCAGCTTCCCGCCGCCGTCCGGGCCGCCGCCGCCCACCCCGGGCTCACCTTCGTCCTCGACCATCTCGGCAAACCCCCCATCGCCGCCGGGGAGTTGGAACCCTGGGCGACCGGGATCCGCGCGCTGGCGGCCCTGCCCCACACCGTGTGCAAGCTCTCCGGCTTGGTCACCGAGGCCGACCCCGCGTCCTGGACGGTCGCCGACCTGCGCCCCTACGCCGAGACCGTGCTGGAGGCGTTCGGCCCGGACCGGTTGATGTTCGGCTCGGACTGGCCGGTGTGCACGCTTGCCGCCTCCTACGGCCGGGTCATGTCGACGGCCGGGGAACTGACGGCGGGCCTGAGCGCGGGGGAGCGGGACGCCGTCTTCACGGGCACGGCGACCCGGGTGTACGGCCTCTGACTCCAGGGGCCCTGATTCCGGGGGCCTCTGATTCCGGGGGCGGGTACGGCCTCTGACCCCGGGGGTACAGCCTCGGAACCCGCCGACCTCCGCCCCGCCTACCCCAGCCGCGTCGGCGGCAGATACTCCCGGACATAACTCCGCTCCCAGCAGGCGCCCGTCTCCCGCAGCTCCCGCCAGGTGGTGAAGCGGTAGCGGTAGAGGCGGGCGCGGACGAAGCGGGGCGGGGCGCCGGGCGGGAACGGCGAGCGGCGCAGCAGGCGCAGGGTGTCCCGGTCGTCCGCCAGCAGCCGTTCCACCAGCGCCCCGAACCACTCCCCGGCATAGCCCGGCGACAGCGCCGCGAACCACATCAGCCAGTCCAGCCGCAGATGGTAGGGCGCGAACTGGCGTGGCCAGCGCCGGGGATCGCCGGGCTTGCCCCGGAACTCGTACTCCCGCCACTCCGCGTCCGGCCCCGGCACCGGGTCGGCGGTGCCCTCGATGACCACCTCGTGCCGCACCCGGCTGACGCTGCCGAAGGCACCGTAGGTGTTGACCAGGTGGAGCGGGTCGAAGGAGCGGTTCATGACCTGGCGGCGGGAGACCATGTTGGCCACCGGCCGGTAGCTCAGCGCCAGCAGCAGCGCGGACACGGCGAGCACCAGGACGGTGTACCAGAGCGGGGTGGCGGGAGCCGTGGCGGCGGCGGAGCCCGGGAAGCGGATCGCGGAGAGGGCCAGCACGATCGTGATCCAGTTCAGCCAGGAGAAGTTCCCGGAGAGCACCAGCCACAGTTGGGTGAGGATCATCAGCGCGGCGGCGGCCGAGGCGACCGGCTGCGGAGTGAAGAGCAGCACCGGGACGACCAGTTGGGTGACATGGTTCGCCGCCGCCTCCACCCGGTGCAGGGGCTTCGGCAGCCGGTGGAAGAACCAGCTCAGCGGGCCCGGCATCGGCTGGGTCTCGTGATGGTGGAAGAGACAGGTCAGATTCCGCCAGCAGCGGTCGCCGCGCAGTTTGATCAGTCCCGCGCCGAACTCCACCCGGAACAGCACCCAGCGCAGCAGGAACAGCACGACGACCGGCGGCCCCACCTCGCCGTTGCCCAGGAACACCGCGAGGAACCCGACCTCCAGCAGCAGTGACTCCCACCCGAACGCGTACCAGGTCTGGCCGACGTTCACGATCGACAGGTACATCAGCCAGGGCAGCAGCCACAGCAGCAGCCCCGCCCACAGCGGTACGAGGGAGTCCGCCCCCGCGAGCAGCGCCCCCGACACCGCCGCCCCGGACCACGCCCACCCCGCGAAGAACCGGTCGGAGTAGTGGAGCTGGAAGACGCTGGGCGCCATCCGGAACGGCACCCGGGCGACATACCGGGGGACCGGCAGCATGCCCCGCCGCCCGATCAGCGCCCGGAACTGGAGCGCCGCGGTCAGGAACGCCACGAGGTACACGGCGGCCAGCGCCCGCTGGAAGACCAGCCGGCTCAGCTCGTACCCGGGTGCGGTGAACCAGTCCACGACCGCGCGCGCCTCCTCTCCCCGCTCTCCCAGTCTGCTGCGGTTCTCCCGCTGCCGTCCGCAGAGCGCGGGCTCTCCCGCCGCCCGCATTCTGCCGTCCGGCGCGGGCCGGGTCCTCCCTGTCGTCCGGGTCTTCCATTTGCGTGACCCGAGCGGGTGAAGCAGACAATGGGGAGGAATCGACCCTCGGGAGTCGGGAGAGCACGGTGCGTGACGACGTTGGCATACCGAAGGGCGGGGCCCGGCTCGCCGGGGCCCTGTCGGTGACCCTGGCGGCCCTGATGGTCGCCGGATACGGGGCGACCTCGGCGGACGCGGCCGACCCGGAGCCCCCGGCCCCGCAGGCACCGGTGTGCGTGCTGGAAGAGGGGGAGGCGACGGCCCCCGAAGGGCTGGACGGGCCGGACGGCGTGGACGAGCCGGGCGAGGCGAGCGGGGCGGACGAGGTGACCGGGGCGGACGGAGGGGGTGAATCGCCCCTCGGCGACGAGATCGGTCCCGACCGCGTCCCCGAGATCCCCGACGTCCGGGACGGCGGCGGACTCGTCCCCGACGACCCCGACGGGCTGGTGGACGAGTGACCCGCCGGAGCGGCCGGAGGCCGACCCGCCTGTCCGGACAAGTCGAAGAATCGGTCAAATCCTGACAAGGTAGGGCCCATGGTTGATCGGGGAGCGAGCGCCCTGTCACTCCCGGACGACTGGCCCGCCCACCCGGAACCGATCCTGGCGCTCAACCGCATGGGCAGTTTCGACTGGGACCTGGACGCCGGGCTCTTCCACATGGACGCGCGGGCGCACGAGATCTTCGACCTCCGGCCCGGCGAGTTCGACGGCGACCCGGAGTCCCTCGCCGACCGCGTCCCGCAGACCGAGGGCCTGCGCCTGGACGCCCTGGTGGCGCAGGCCATCAAGGACGGCCGCGAGAACTACGGCGCCTACTTCCGCGTCCGCCGCCGCGACGGCACCCTGCGCTGGACCCACACCCAGGGCTACATCCGCCGGGACGGGAACGGCGGGCGCCCCAACCGGATCGTCGGCATCGTCCGGGACGCCACCGAGGAACTGCGCGAGCTGGCCTCCCGCGACGGCCGGGCCACCCCGGCGCAGGAGGAGATCCGCCCCCGCCAGGGCAACGTCGTCCAGGTGACCACCGCCGCCCTCGCCCACGCCCGGACCGTCCAGGACGTCATCGACGTCCTCAAGGACACCCACGGCGTCACCCATCTGGGCGCCACCAGCCTGGTGATGGGCCTGGTGGAGGCCGGCCGCATCCGGCTGATCGCCGAGGGCCCCGAGGGCAGCTTCGTACCCGGCACCCGGGTCACCCGGATAGACGAGCCGTACCCCATGAGCGAGGTGGTGCGCACCCTCAGCCCCCGCTTCATCGAGTCGCCGGACGAGTTCGCCCAGGGCTACCCGATCCTCTGGCCGCACATCACCGACCTCGACATCACCGCCGCCGCCTATCTCCCGCTGATCGTGCAGGCCCGCCCGATCGGCGCCATGGGCCTGCTCTACAGCGACCGGCGGGGCTTCACGGACGAGGAGCGGGACATCCTGGTCGCCCTCGGCAGCAGCATCGCCCAGAGCCTCCAGCGGGCCATGTTCTACGAGCAGGAGAAGGACATCGCCGAGGGCCTCCAGCAGGCCATGCTGCCGCGCACCATCCCCAGCGTGCCCGGCGCCGATGTCGCCGTCCGCTACCGGGCCGCCGCGATCGGCGGGGCCAAGGGCCGGGACATCGGCGGCGACTGGTACGACCTGATCCCGCTGCCCGGCGGCCGGGTCGGCGCGGTCATCGGCGATGTCCAGGGCCACGACACCCATGCCGCCGCCGTCATGGGCCAGCTCCGGATCGTGCTGCGCGCCTACGCCGCCGAGGGCCACAATCCGGCCACCGTGATGGCCCGCGCCTCCGTCTTCCTCCACGAACTGGACACCGACCGCTTCGCGACCTGCCTCTACGCGGAGGCCGATCTCGCCACCGGGGTCGTCCAGGTGGTCCGCGCCGGGCACATCGACCCCCTGGTCCGCAGCAGCGACGGAAGCTGCCGCCGCGTCCCGGTCGAGGGCGGGCTGCCGCTCGGGCTGTCGGCGGAGTTCGGGCGGCTGGAGTACCCGGTGGGCACGATAGAGCTGGACCCCGGGCACACCCTGCTGCTGTGCACCGACGGCCTGGTCGAACAGCCCGGCACCGACCTCGACGACGGGATGCAGACCCTCACCGCCCTCATCGCCGGCGGCCCGCAGGATGTGCGCCAACTCGCCGATCTGCTGATCGACGAGGCCGACGAGCGCGGCGGCGACGACGATGTGGCGCTGCTGGTGCTGCGCCGCCGGGGCCTGGACGCCCCCCAGACCGGCGGACGGCTCCAGCAGCATGTGGCCCCGGGCGACCCGGAGGCGCTGGCCGAGGCCCGCCATCTGATCCGGGCGGCGGTACGGGCCTGGGGCGCGGTGGACCGGGCCGACGACGTCGAACTGGTCGCCGACGAGCTGATCACCAACGCCCTGATGCACACCGAGGGCGCCGCGATCGTCACCCTGCGGGTGCTCGGCGGCGCCGAGCGGCGGCTGCGCGTCGAGGTCGAGGACACCTCCAGCGCCCTGCCCCGGCGCCGCGAGGCCGGGACGTCCGGGGTCTCCGGGCGCGGTCTGATGCTGGTCGACCTGATGGCGGACGTGTGGGGGGTGGAGGCGCGGGGCGGCGGGAAGTGCGTGTGGTGCGAGTTCGCGGTGCCGCTGCGCCACTGAGCCGGGGCACGGGGGACACGGTGCCTGTGGCGGCACGGCACTGGGGGGGCACGGCACCCGTGGCGGCTCGGCACCAGTGGGGGCACGCCATCCGTGGGGGCACGGCGGAGGGGCACCCGGCAGCGCCCCGCCCGGTGCCCCTGGCACACGGGTGGCACCCTGGAACGTATGCCCGAGCTTCCCGAGGTAGAGGCCCTCAAGGACTTTCTGACCGAGCACCTGGTCGGCCATGAGATCGTCCGCGTCCTGCCGGTCGCCATCAGCGTGCTGAAGACCTACGACCCGCCGCTCTCCGCGCTGGAGGGCCGGGAGGTCGTGGCGGTCGGGCGGCACGGCAAGTTCCTCGACCTGGCGACCGGCGGCGGGCCCCGGCTGATCACCCATCTGGCCCGCGCGGGCTGGCTGCACTGGCGGGACCGGCTGCCGGACGGCCCGCCCAAGCCCGGCAAGGGCCCCCTCGCCCTGCGGGTCGCCCTGGAGACCGGCGAGGGCTTCGACCTCACCGAGGCGGGCACGCAGAAGCGGCTCGCGGTGTATGTCGTGAGCGATCCGCAGGAGGTCCCCGGTATCGCCCGGCTCGGCCCCGACCCGCTGGCCGACGACTTCGACGAGGCCGCCCTCGCCGCGCTGCTGGCCGGTGAGCGGCGGCAGCTCAAGGGCGCCCTGCGCGACCAGAGCCTGATCGCCGGGGTCGGCAACGCCTACAGCGACGAGATCCTGCACGCCGCGAAGATGTCCCCGTTCAAGCTGGCCGCGTCCCTCACCCCCGAGGAGACCGCCCGCCTCCACTCCGCCCTGCGCGCGACCCTCACCGAGGCCGTCGAGCGCTCCCGAGGAGTGGCGGCCGGGCGGCTCAAGGCCGAGAAGAAGAGCGGGCTGCGCGTCCACGGCCGGACCGGGCAGCCCTGTCCGGTGTGCGGGGACACCATCCGCGAGGTCTCCTTCAGCGACTCCTCGCTCCAGTACTGCCCCACCTGCCAGACCGGCGGCAAGCCGCTCGCCGACCGCAGGATGTCCCGGCTGCTGAAGTAGCCGCTGACGCGGCGGGCGCCCGGTGTCAGCGGCCGGGCAGGGTCACCAGGGTCTCGCCGTCCGCCGCGCGCACCTCGTAGCGGAGGATCTCGTCGGGGTGCAGGGCCGCGCCGCCGCGCAGGGTGTTCGGGCGGGCGTCGTGGCGGGGCGTGGTCCAGTTGGTGACCGTCTCCTCGGTGCCGTCGCGGCTGACGGCGACCAGCCGGCAGGGGCGGGGGCCCGCCGCGTCCTTGACCGTCAGCTCCACCTCGCTGCCCCACATCTCGTCCTCGGCGGTGACCCGCGCCCAGACCCCTGAGCGCGGATCCGTCGCCTCCACCCGTACCTTCTGCTCGCCGCCGCCCGCCAGCACGGCCAGCGCGGGACCGGCCACCGCGAACACCACCGACGCGGCCACCGCGTACAGCATCCGCCGCCGTCCGGCGCGGCGCCGCACGGCGACCTCGGCGAGCAGCCGGTCCAGCAGCCGGGGGCCGGGTCCGGCCAGGGGGTGGACGGCTCGCGGGGTGGCCCGGCGGTAGAGCATGAGCTGCCGGGAGACCGGCCCGAACTCCGTCACCCGGGCCGTGCACATGGGGCACTCCATGAGGTGGTCCTCGAAGCGGAAAGCATCCGCCTCGTTCAGCACGCCGAGCGCGTAGGCGGCGACGTCACGATGCCGTTCCAGGGACCTCATGCGAATCCTCGTGCCGTTGGGGGTGCGGGTGGGGGTCACTCCGTGCGGGATCACTCCGTGCGGGTCACTCCGTGCTCCCCCACCGGTACGCACCGCACCGCCGAATCACTCAAGGCACTGCGGAATCCCCCACCCCAACCCCGGGATTCGGAGCGGCGGACCGGGCGGATGGGTGGCACTTCCCCGGAACCACCGGATCGCGGCGGACGGCCGGAACAACCGGACCCGGGCAGCCGGACCGGAGCAGGCGGACCCGGAACAGCCTGACCGGAAGAGACGGACCGGAACAGCCGGACCGGAACGAACAGAGCGGAATGAACGGACCGCAACGAACGAACCGCAACGAACGAACCGAACGAACGGACCGGAGGAGCCGGACCGGAACGGACGGCTCAGAACAGATGGATCGCCAGGTGCCCCAGCGGCAGCCCCAGCCGCCAGGCCGGTGTCCACACCTTGGGGCCCTCGTCCTCGCCGACCGGCGCCGCCCCGCCGGGCACGGCGTTGAGGTCGGGGGCGAGGAGTTCGGTCTCCTGGAGCCAGCGCCAGGCGGCCTCGGCCAGCTCCAGATCGGGTGAGTGCCGCCCCGAGCCGGCCGTCTCGGCGGCCCACTCGGCGGCCATCTCCTCCATCCGCTCCCGCACCCAGTCCTGCCACGGCTGGTCGTACGCCGTCAGCGACAGCCAGGTCTCCAGTTGGGTGACCACCCGGATCCCGGAGAGTTCGCCGTCGGTGTCCGAGAGGAAGACGGTGAGCGCGAGCGCGTCCCGCCCGGCCCGGAACTCGAACGAGGTCGGCGGCATGAGATCGCCGGTCCGCAGCAGCTCGTCGGCGATGTATTCGGCGTACAACCAGGCCATGGGGACGGTGAGTTCTCCGCCGTCGGTACCGTCCGTGCTCTGATGCCCTCTGTGCCGCATCCCTTCCTGCCTTCCTCCGCGCGTGCGCGTCGCCACGAATGCCGGGCCCGGTCGGGCGGTCGGCCCCCCGATCCGGAACACGGACAAGGACAGCCGATTACTCAACCGGGGTACTCAGCAAGGCACTTTGCGAAGGCTTGACCCAGCAGTCGGTTTCAGCGCAGGTCAGTCGCATATCCCGGAAGCACCCTGCGCAGGGCCCGTAGCCCGTAGTAGGCGCGGGACTTCACGGTACCGGGCGGGATGCCCAGCGCCGCGGCGGCCTCCGCCACACTCGCCCCACGGAGATACACCAGCACCAGGACGTCCCGGTGCTCCGGCGTGAGCTTCTTCACCGCCGCGCGCACATCGACCGCCGCGGCGGACCGCTCGGCGTGGTCGGCGCTCACCCGGGCGTTCTCCAGGATCGCGTCACCGACCTCGGGCGGCCGGGCCTGCCGGGCCCGCCGCGCGTCGATGGCGAGCCGCCGGCCCACCGTCAGCAGCCAGGGCCGTACGGAGTCGAAGGCGTCGGCGCGCAGCGCCTCGGGGTGCTGCCAGGCGCGGACCAGGGTCTCCTGGACGAGGTCCTCGGCCCGCTGCCGGTCGCCGTCGCAGAGCCGGAGCAGCAGTGCGAAGAGGGACCGGCCGTGCTCGCGCTGCACCTCGGCGAGTTCGTGCTCGGCGGTCGTCGTCCCGTGGGTCCCGGTCATCAGGGTGGTTGCGGCCGTCATGCGCGTATGGCATCGCAGCGGTTCCGATCCGCCCAGAGGAGGCGCACGGTCCTGCGGCGGACGGTCGAACGCGTCGGCGAACGGTACGACGAACGGTTAACGGACCGGCCGGGGCCGTTTGGGAAGGTGGCTGCTTTCGTACCTATTCATATGAAAATAGGACTCCGCTGAGGCGGCCCGGGGTGACCAGAGAGGTGACCAGAGATGATCGCACGCAGCCGGCAGGTGGCCCTCGCCCTGACGGTCGTACTCGCCGCCGGAGCCGCATGCCAGGCCCAGCAGCGGGATCCGGGCGACCGGTCGGGGCAGCCGGCGCCCTCCGCCGCCCCCCGCGGCTTCACCCTCGTCGCCTCCGGCGACGTCCTCCCGCACGAGTCCGTCATCGCACGGGCCCGCTACGACGCCGGTGACGGCGGCCATGACTTCGCGCCGATGTTCGCCGGGGTCCGACCGGTCGTCGAGCGCGCCGATCTGGCCCTGTGTCATATGGAGACGGTCTACGGCGAGGACGGTGTCTACACCGGCTACCCCAGCTTCAAATCCCCGCCCGAGGTCGCCTCCGGTCTCGCCCGCACCGGCTACGACGGCTGCTCCACCGCCTCCAACCACAGCCTGGACGACGGCGCCGCCGGAATCGGCCGCACCCTGGACGCCATGGACCGGGCCGGGCTGCGTCACTCCGGCACCGCCCGCACCGAGGCCGAGTCCGCCACCGCCACCCTCTACGCGGCGGGCATGGCCAAGGTCGCCCATCTCGCCTACACCTACGGCACCAACGGCATCCCGCTGCCCCCGGACCGGCCCTGGGCGGTCTCCCTCACCGACGAGCGGCGGATCGTGGCCGACGCCCGTGCCGCCCGCCGGGCCGGTGCCGATGTGGTGGTGGTGTCCACGCACTGGGGCACCGAGTGGCAGGACGCCCCGGACGAGGAGCAACTCCTGCTCGCCGACCGCCTCACCGCCGCCCGCACCGGCAGCCGCCCCGACATCGACCTCATCATCGGCACCCACGCCCATGTCCCCCAGGCGTACCAGAAGGTCAACGGCACCTGGGTGATCTACGGAATGGGCGACCAGGTCGCGGGCGAGATGTTCGACCCGGACGGCGCCTTCGACCCGCGCGGCAACCAGTCCACGCTGGGCCGCTTCACCTTCGCCCCGCCCGCCCGCGAGGGCACCCGCTGGCAGGTCACCAAGGCCGAGTACATCCCCCAGCTCTACGACATCGACGCGGGCCGGGTGCTCAACCTCAACCGCGCCCTGGAACAGGGCGCCGAACTGGTCTCCGTCCGGGACGGCATCCGGGACGTGGTCCTCAGCCGGGGGGCGGCACAGGACGGGCTGGTGATGGGGGAGTAGCGCCCGCGTCAGGGATCCGCGTCAGGGATCCGCGTCAGGGATCCGTGTCAGGGAACCGCGTCGGGGATCCGTGTCAGGGATCCGCCTCAGGGAGCCGCGCTCAGAGCACATACTCAGGGAGCCGCGCTCAGAGCACCGCGCTCAGGGAACCACCGTCACGGGCCACCGTCCCGCCTTCACCAGCCGGACCGCCACCGACCCCACGATCCGGTGCCCCGCCTGCTCCGACGCCCCCACCACCACCGCGTCCGCCGTCAGCTCGTCCGCCGCCTTCACCAGCCCGCTGTAGGCGTCCCCGCGAAAGGTGTGGAACTCCCAGCGCACATCGAATATCCCGCGCGCCCGCTCGGTCGCCTCCCGGATCTGGGCGATCAGTTCCTCCGCGATCTCCCCGGTGGTGTCGGCGACCGGCGCCCCCAGCGCCGCGCCCGCCGCGATCATCGGCTGCACGTACACCACGGCCAGCAGCGCCCCTTGCCGGCGCGCCAGCCCTCCGGCGTACGCGGCGGCCCGCAGCGAGGAGTCGGAGCCGTCCACGCCGACGACGATGACCTTCGGGCCGTCGGTGCCCCGTTCGAACCGTCTGGATTCCCGTTCCGTCACGCCCCGAGGCTATCGGAAGCAACCGCCCCGGCCGCCCTGCCGAAGGCCGCCGCCGACGGGCGACGCGGGCCCGCCCTTCCTACAGTCGAGGCATGAGCGCCCCCGAGGACGGTCCCCCAGGGCCCCGGACCCCACCGCCCCGCCGCCGCGACCGCGACAGCCACGGCGACATCCACGGCGACGGCGCCCGAGACGGCGACCGCGACACAGGCCGGGACACAGGCCGGGACCGAGACCGTGGCCGAGGCCCCGGCTCCGGCCCTCGCCCTGACCGGGGCCTCGGCAGGGTCCCGGAGGGCTTCGCCCTGTTCTTCGGCGCACTCGGTCTGCTCTGCGCCCTGCTCGCGCTGATCCCGCCGCTGCGGGTCGCGCTCCGCCCGGTCGTCCATGCCCTGGACACCGTCATCGTCCCGGTCAGCGCCAACCTCGCCTACGCCGTCTTCCTCTTCCTGCTGGCCGCCGCCACCGCCGCCCGCAAGCGGGTCGCCTGGTGGCTGGTCGTCGTCTATCTCGGGCTGCTGGTCCTGGTCGACGCCCTCGGCGTGGCGCTCGGGCCCTACGCCGGCTCCCTCGCCTCGCTGATCGTCTGCGGCCTCGCCCTGATCCTGCTGATCGTCGCCCGCGACGAGTTCTACGCCGCCTCCCGGCGCGGCGCGGTGTGGCGGGCGCTCGCCGTGCTGGCCGCGGGGCTCGTGCTGGCGATCCTGGCCGGCTGGGGGCTGGTGGAGCTGTTCCCGGGGAACCTGCCGGAGAGCCAGCGGCTGGCCTGGGCCGCCGACCGGGTCTGCGGCGGACTCGTCACCGGCGGCGCCTTCGACGGCCGTCCGCCCCGTCAGCTCGCCTTCCTGCTGGGCCTCTTCGGCGCGCTCGCCCTGCTGAACGCCGCCGCCGCCCTGTTCCGCTCCCAGCGTCTGGAAGCCGCCCTGCACGGCGATGAGGAGGACCGTATCCGCGCCCTGCTCGCGGTCCACGGCGGCCAGGACTCCCTCGGCTACTTCGCCACCCGCCGCGACAAGGCCGTCGTCTTCTCGCCCAGCGGCAAGGCCGCCGTCGCCTACCGGGTCGAGACCGGCGTCTGCCTGGCAGGCGGGGACCCGGTCGGCGACCGCGAGGCATGGCCGCACGCCATCGCCGCCTGGCTGGACCTGGCCCGCCGGCACGCCTGGGCGCCCGCCGTGATGGGCGCCTCCGAGGACGGGGCCAGGGCCTACGCCCGCGCCGGGCTCGGCGCCCTCCAACTCGGTGACGAGGCCGTCCTCCAGGTCGCCGCCTTCGACCTGGGCGGCCGGGACATGCGGGTCACCCGGCAGGCCGTCCACCGGGTCCGCCGTACCGGCGCCACCAGCCGGATCCGCCGGCACTCCGCTCTCACCGGCGAGGAGATGCGCGGGGTCGTCGGCCGGGCGGACGCCTGGCGCGACACCGAGACCGAGCGCGGCTTCTCCATGGCCCTGGACCGGCTCGGCGACCCGGCCGACGGCGACTGCCTCCTGGTGGAGGCGCTCGGTGCGGACGGTGAGCCGCTGGCGCTGCTGTCCTTCGTGCCCTGGGGCCGGGACGGGGTCTCCCTGGACCTGATGCGCCGGGACCGCTCCGCGCCCAACGGGGTCATGGAGTTCATGGTGGCCGAGCTGTGCGGCGCCGCCCCCGGGCTGGGGGTGCGGCGGATCTCGCTGAACTTCGCGGTGTTCCGGTCGGTGTTCGAGGAGGGCGCCCGGATCGGTGCCGGGCCGGTGCTCAGACTCTGGCGCAGGCTGCTGCTGTTCTTCTCGCGCTGGTGGCAGTTGGAGGCCCTGTACCGGTCCAACGCCAAGTACCACCCCGAGTGGTACCCGCGCTTCCTGTGCTGGGGCGAGGCCGCCTCGCTCGCCCGGATCGGCCTGGCCTCCGGCATCGCCGAGGGCTTCGTCCCCGTACCGTCCCTGCGCAGGCTCCGGCGCGGGGGCCGCCCCCGCGACCTCGACCGGCCCGCCGCCCCGTCCCAGCCGCCACCCCGGTCACCCGCCCCCTCCCTTGCCGGGCCCGCCGACCCCTTCGCCGGGCTCCCCGAGCAGATGCGGCTGCGCCGCCGCACCCTGGAGCGGCTGCGCGCCGAGGGCATCGACCCCTATCCGGTCGGCGTCCCGCCCCGCACCCACGCCCTCGCCGCGCTCCCCGCCGACGGCGAGGTCACCGTCGCCGGCCGGATCCTGCGCGTCCGCGACTTCGGCGGGATCCTCTTCCTCACCCTGCGCGACGGCTCCGGCGACGGCCAGCTCGCCCTCACCCGGGACACCTCCGGCCCCGCCCTCGCCGCCTTCCGCGCGGACACCGACCTCGGCGACCAGATCACCGCCACCGGCCGCGCCGGGCGCAGCGGCCACGGCGAACCCACCGTCTTCGTCACCTCCTGGCGCCTCACCGCCAAGTGCCTGCGCCCCCTGCCCGACAAACGCCGGGGCCTGACCGACCCGGAGGGCAGGGTCCGGATGCGCGCCCTCGACCTGGCCGTGCGCCCCGGCGCCCGCGCGGTGGTCCGGGCCCGCTCCGCCGCCGTCCAGGCGCTGCGCCAGGGGCTGCTGGAGCGGGGCTTCCTGGAGGTCGAGACGCCGATCCTCCAGCGCACCCACGGCGGCGCGAACGCCCGCCCCTTCACCACCCACAGCAACGCCTACGACCTCGACCTCCCCCTCCGCATCGCGCCCGAGCTGTATCTGAAACGGCTCTGCGTCGGCGGCCTGGAGAAGGTCTTCGAACTCGGCCGCGCCTTCCGCAACGAAGGCGTCTCCCCCCGGCACAACCCCGAGTTCACCCTGCTGGAGGCGTACCAGGCGTACGCCGACTACGACGTGATGCTCGACCTCACCCGCCACCTCGTGCAGAGCGCCGCCACCGCCGCCCTCGGCCGCCCCGTCGTCCACCGGGACGGCGAGGAGCACGACATCTCCGGACCCTGGCCGGTCAGAACCGTCCACGGCGCCCTCTCGGACGCCCTGGGCGAGGAGATCACCCCGGACACCCCCCTCCCCGTCCTGCGTCGCCTCTGCGACCGCGCGCACATCCCGTACACCACCGGCGACGGCCGGGGAGACATCGTCCTGGAGATGTACGAACGGCTGGTCGAGGCCCCCACCCGGCTGCCCACCTTCTACAAGGACTTCCCGACCGACGTCTCCCCGCTCACCCGGCAGCACCGCACCGACCCGCGGCTCGCCGAACGCTGGGACCTGGTCGCCTTCGGCACCGAACTCGCCACCGCCTACACCGAACTCACCGACCCCCTGGAACAGCGCCGCCGCCTCACCGCCCAGTCCCTCCGTGCGGCGGGCGGCGACCCGGAGGCGATGGAACTCGACGAGGACTTCCTGACCGCCCTCGAATACGCCATGCCCCCCACAGGCGGCCTGGGCATCGGAGTGGACCGCCTGATCATGCTCCTGACGGGCCTCCCGATCCGGGAAACCCTCCTGTTCCCCTTCACCCGCACCAAGTAACGAACAGAGCCCCCACCTCCCAGGGCCGCGAGAAACCGCGCACCAAGCCCCCACGCTCCCGCACCCACCAATGGACAGTGCCCCCCACCTCCCGGGGGCGCGGGGAACTGCGCACCTAGCTCCCACGCTCCCGCACCCTCCAATGGACAGTGCCCCCCACCTCCCGGGGGCGCGGGGAACTGCGCACCTAGCTCCCACGCTCCCGCACCCTCCAACGGACAGCGGCCCCCATCTCCCAGGGGCGCGGGGAACTGCGCGCCAAGCCCCCACGCCGCCGCCCCCACCCCCTCCCCACACCACCCCCACTGAGCCGCCCGGGTGCAAATCCACCCCCACCCCGGTGTCGCTGCGCAGCCCCACCCCCCTCCTGGGCGACC
The DNA here is from genome assembly GCF_040683675.1 of Streptomyces sp. NPDC093252. Lineage (NCBI taxonomy): Bacteria > Bacillati > Actinomycetota > Actinomycetes > Kitasatosporales > Streptomycetaceae > Streptomyces > Streptomyces sp. NPDC093252. Next base: position 241,763 of record NZ_JBFBEM010000004.1, read on the forward strand.
CATGACACATGACCAAGGAGACGAAGGACCACCTCACCCGCCGCCGCGCCCTGCTCGGCGGCCTCGCCGCGCTCGGCGCAGCCGGTACCGCGGGCCTGCTCTCCCTGCGCCCCGGCTCCGCCCCCACCCCCACCCCCGGCCCCACCCCCACCCCCGCCTCCTCCGCACCGCGTGCCCCCGGCGCCCCCGGCGCCCCCGCACGGCTCCCGCAGAAGCCGTCCGCCTACCGCCTCCAGCCGATCACCGGCCACACCGCCCCGCGCACCGCCCCCGCCCGCCTCCCGGTCCGAACCGAACCGCTCCTGAGCATGGACGAACTGGGCCACACCATGGTGCTGACCTTCGACGACGGCCCCGACCCCCGCTACACCCCCGACATCCTCGACACCCTCGCCGCCTACGACGTCCCCGCGATGTTCTTCGTGTGCGGGGAGATGGTCGTCGAGCACCGGGAACTGCTGGAGCGGATGGCGGACGCCGGTCATGTCATCGGCAACCACACCTGGTCGCATCCGCTGCTGACCCGGCTCGGCCGGGACGCCATCCGCAGCGAGATGGAGAGCACGTGCGAGGTGGTGGAGAAGGCGGTCGGCGAGTGGCCGCGCTGGTTCCGCGCCCCCTACGGCGCCTGGAACCGGGCCGCGTTCCAACTCGGCGCGGAGTTCGGGATGGAGCCGCTGGCCTGGACGGTCGACACCCTCGACTGGACCACCCCCGGCACCCGCACCATCATCGACCGGGTCCACGAGGGCGCCGGACCCGGTGTCGTGGTGCTCTCCCACGACGCCGGCGGCGACCGCTCGCAGAGCGTGAGCGCCCTGCGCGACTATCTGCCCCAGCTCCTCGACGCGGGCTACCACCTCACCGTCCCCCGCCACCACCCCACCTGACCCCCGCCACCCCCGGCCCGACCCCACCGGCCTCCACACCCGGCCCCCGGCCGGACGACCTCACCCCCGGCCGGACGGCCCACCCCTGGCCGGGGCCCCTCAGCGGACCTCCACCAGGCGGGCGAAGACGACGACATTCCCGTCGTACCCGTTCTGCTGGGAAAAGCCCCCGCCGCAGGTGATGACCCGCAGTTCGGCGGTTCCCTTGGAGGCGTAGACCCGGTCGCCGGGGAAATTGTTCTTCGCGAAGACCTCGACGCCGTAGATCTCGAACACCGCGGTCTTTCCGTCCTTGCGGGTCACCTCCACATGATTTCCCTGTTTCAGCGCCCCGAGGCCGTAGAAAACGGCCGGGCCGCGGCTGTTGTCGACATGGCCGACGATCACCGCGGTGCCCTTCTCGCCGGGCGAGACCGCCCCGGTGAACCAGCCCGCGAGATTCGGGTCCTCCGGCGGCGGCGCGTCGACCCACCCGGCCGCGTCCAGCCCCACCGGCATCATCGGCGCGTTCACCTGGATCCCCGGGATCCGCACCCGGTCCGGGATCGAGTACGGCAGCGGCGACACCCCCGACCCGAAGGTGGTGCCGGGCGTCGGGGCCTGGCTGTTGGCTGCGGCGGACGCGGGCTGCGGCGGACCCACGTCGAACTCTCCCGAACCGTTGCGGATGAGCGCGAGACCGGTCAGCAGCACGAGCGCTATCACGCCCCAGGGGGCGCGCCGCTTGCGCCGCTCCTCCTCTTCCGCCAGCTCGGCCAGCTCGGCAGCAGACATTCGCCATCCCCTCTCGACGTGGCCGTCGCCACGTCAGTCGCGCATGATGAAACGCTAAAGGGCGGGGCGCGAACCGGCACGGGGACGGCTGCGAACGGGTGGTTCCGCCGCATTCCCGGTGCGCCATTCGATTCCTGTCCGGTGCGCCATCCGAGTCGCCGCGGACAGGAATTTTCTGACGGTCCGTGACCTGCGGCAATATCCGATTGCGCGGATTTCCCCCGGCGTGTTGCCGCACCCGTTCTCACCGGTACGGACCATCGCCGAAATGCGCGTGCGCGGACCGCAACTGAGGGTCTTTCTGGGAGGTGCTTTCTCGCTCAAAGACCGGGGACGGATCCCCGGGGCGCCTTCCGCGGAGGAGCATATGCGTACTGCCAGAACCCTGGCGGCCTCGGTCGCCGCGGTCGCCGTCGTGGGGCTCGCCGCCCCCGCGGCCGTCGCCTGGGAGAACCCGGGCCAAGGGGACACAGCCGAACTGGAGGACCGCAGCGGGATCGGCGGCGGAGGCGAGGGAGGCGGGGGAGGCGGCGACGGTCTCGGCGACCGGGGCGGCGATGTCCTGTCCGAGCGGGGCGATGCCCTGACGGACCGCGGGGGCGCCCTCACGGACCGGGGCGAGGTGCTGTCCGACCGGGGCGAGGGGCTCGGCGACCGGGGCGGTGTCGGCGACCGGGGCGGCCCCCGCAACATCCTCGTCCGGCCCGGAGTCATCGCCCGCGGCGGTCAGTTGACCATCACGGTCGACGGCTGCCGCAACGGCGGTGCCGCCTCCTCGAACGCCTTCCGCACCACCACCCTCACCCCGGTGCGGGGCGCCAACGACACCTCCCGCGCCCACGCCACCGTCCACCACGACGCCCGGCCCGGCACCTACGAGGTCCGGGTCAACTGCGACGGCCGCACCCTGACCCGGCCGCGCGCCTTCACCGTCATCGGCGGGGTGCGCGGCGGCCTCGGCGGGTCCACCTCCGACGGGGCCACCCCGACCGACATGGCGATCGGCGGCGGCCTGGTCGGGGCCGCGCTGCTCGGCGGCGGTGTCTTCTGGATGCGCCGCCGCGCCGAGAAGCGGTACTGACCGGACGCGGTGACCACCGCCCCCGGAGAGACCCGCACGCATCGCACGGACACAGGGCTTCGCCCCGGACCCCTCGACGGGAATCCGGGGCGAAGCCCTGTGTACGGGTTCAGCCGCCCTGTTCGGCCGAGCGCCGCCGGGACAGGTGGTACGCCACCCCGACCGACCCGGCGATCAGCGCGGCCCCGAGGCCGATCTCCTTGAGGTCGAACCCGCCGAAGCTGCCGCCCTCACCGGCGTGCACCCCGCGCTGCGGATAGTCCCCGTAGGAGTCCTCGCTCTCTCTGTCGTACCCGCTGTCATAGCCGCCGCCCCCGTCGTCGTAGCCGTCCTCGTACGAGGAGCCGCGGCCCTCGGCGATGGTGAGCTGGGCCCGTTCGCGGAAGTTCCCGCAGTGGAACGAGACCTCGTAGACCGCGCCCTTGCGGGCCTCCCGGTCGATGGTGGCCACGGCCGTGCCCCGGTCGCGTTCGATGTGGACGTCGTCGAAGACGCCCGACGAGACCCGGACCGAGCGCTCGCAGCCCTCGGCGCGCAGGGTGACCCGGCCGCCGGCGGCGATGGTCTGCGGGGCCACCGACACCCGCAGACGGGACTCCTCCTCGCCGCGCGCCTGCGCGACGGGAGCGGTGAGGCTGAGGGCGCCGACCGCCAGCAGGGCGGCCGAGCCGACGCGTATCGCGCGCATGGTGAATCCTCCGGGTCCCCGAGGAGCAGCCGCGGACCTGTTCCGCCGGCGCCAGAAATGCACCTCGATGACCGAAACGCTAGGGAGATCCGCACAGGCGCGCGATCACAGTCGGGCGAATGGGGCATGGATGTGGGCCGCTGGAGGGACACCGTGCGTACGGCCGGGGGACCGGCCCGGCGTGGCGGTGCGCACCGGGCGGGCCCGCGACAGGGGGCGCGTCGTCAGCCCTCGATGCCGGGGAACAGGTTCAGGAACGGCTCGACCGACGCCGTCACCCCCCGGCTGTAGGGCGCGTCGAAGTCCCAGATGAGGAAGAGCAGGAAGGCGATCAGGGCGGAGAACAGCCCGGCGAGGACCAGCTCCCGCACGGTCCGCCGGATCTGGAGCGCCAGCACCATGCCGATGGTGACCACCGCCCCGCCCAGCAGCCCGAACCACACCACCCCGGGCATGGTCGCCCCCAGCGAGTCGGCCCGGGAGTTGCGCGCCTGGTCGGCGGCGGTCACCTGGTCGAGCAGCGGCTGATACGCCTGCGCCTCGAAGTCGTCCCGCGGCCGGTAGTCGGTGACATCGGTGCGGATACGGTCCATCAGCTCGGTGCCCCGCTCGGTGATCCGCCCCTCGTCGGCCATCGTCTTCCACTCGGTGCTGACGACGTGTCCGACATAGGTGTTGACATCGTCCCGGATCCGGTTTCGTACCTCCTCCGGATAGACCCGCACCCGCTCGGAGATCTCGTGCAGCGCCTGCGCCTCGGCCTGGACATGGTCCTGGGCGATGCTGCGCGCCTCCCAGACCCCCGCGATGGCCAGGCCCAGCACGATGGCGTAGACGACACCGATCCACATCGTCATGTACTCGATGACGTCGGGCGTCTCGGAGGGGTCCTCGTCATCGGAGGCGGCGCGATTGCGGATGAGCGTGATGATGACCACCACCGCACAGGCGGCCAGCATCGCGAGAGTGAGAACAAGCCATTCCGGCAAGACAAGCCTCCAGAATCAGCGCGGTCGCAGCGCGGCAACGGCGATCACTGCGGGCGCGGTGATGAGCAGGACGAAGGTGACCGGCGACGTACCGCCATGGGTGACCCGCTGCTGATTCGCGGGCCGGTACGGCGGATAGCTCACCTGCGTCGGTGAGGGGGTGGGTGTGGGAGTGGGGGAGGGGGTGGGGGTTGGTGTGGGCTCCGGGGTGGGTGTACGGGGCGGGGTGGGTGTCGGGGTCGGCGCCGGGGGAGGTGGCGCGGGAGCGGGCTCTGGAGGTGGGGGCGGTGGTGGCTCCGGTGTGGGGGTGGGCGTGGGTGTGGGCTTCGGGGTGGGAGTAGGGGTCGGGGTGGGGGTGGGGGTGGGGGTGGGGGTGGGCTTGAGGGTGGGAGTCGGGGTCGGTGTGGGGGTCGGCGTGGGCGTGGGGGTAGGGGTGGGTGTCGGTTCCGGGGGGCAGGGCGGGGGAGGAGGACAGGTCGGCGGCGTCGGCCAGGTCATCCCCCCTGTGCCTCCGCTCGCAGAGCGAGCGACCGCCACCGCGCCCCCGCCTCCTCCGGCGACGGCGACCACGCCACCCCCGCCTTCCTCGCCCCCTCCGCCTCCTCCGCCACCTCCGGCGACCACCGCGCCCCCGGCTCCCTCACCTCCCCCGGCGACCGCCACCACCGCGGTGCCGCCGGGGCCGGTCGACACCCACGCGCAGGCGTCCGCGGTGGCCGTCCCGGCGGGTGCGCCGGCCAGGGCCCACGCCAGCGACAGCACGGCCAGCGCCCTGGGGGCGACGGCGGATCGGGTCCGTTCGGGTGCATGCACGACGCAGATCATGAGGGCCCCCGCCGGACGGCACGCCCGGGTACCCGGGGATTGCCTCGAAAGGGGGATTTCGGGGGCGCGAGGTTTGGGGCCGCGCCGCGCGGCGTTCCGACGCGTCCCGCCCCACGCGTCCCGCCGCGCCGCACGAGCCCCGTCCCCGCGCCACCCGTGCCCCGTCCCCGCGCGAGCGGCGCCCCCTTCACCCGTTGCGGAAAGAAATCCCGGCCGGGCCTGAACACCCGCACCCCGCCCCGCGTACCCCTGGTCGAGCGGCGCAGCAGGGCGCTGAGCGATGTTGGTGATGATGGGGAGTGGGGACGATGAACACCTGGCGGAGCGCCTCTCTCGTGGCGAGCGCCGCGGCCGTACTGGTGCTGACCACGGCGTGCGGTCAGGACAGCGGCGGCCAGTCGGCCAGCCAGAACGTGGGAGCCACGGCCCCCGCCCCCGGCTATGCCTCACCGGGCACCGGCACCGGTACCGACGCCCAGGCCGGCGGCCAGCAGGCCGCCGCCCCCAACACCCCCGCCGGACAGCTCACGGTCGCGGCCAACGCCGAACTCGGCAGTGTCCTCACCGACGCCGACGGCCGGACCCTCTACCGCTTCGACGAGGACACCGCCGAGCCGCCCAAGACCAACTGCGAGGGCGACTGCGCCACCGCCTGGCCGCCCGTCCCCGCGAACGACGCCAGCGCCGGTGACGGCGTCGACGCCGAACTCCTCGGCGAGATCACCCGCCCCGACGGCACCAAGCAGCTCACCGTCGGCGGCTGGCCCGCCTACCGCTTCGCCAAGGACGTCAACGCCGGTGACATCGAGGGGCAGGGCGTCAACGGCACCTGGTTCGCCCTGGCGCCCGACGGCAAGAAGGCCGAACTGGCCGCCCTGCCGGGGCTGTCCACCCGCGAGGACGCCGAGCTGGGCGAACACGTCGTCGACAAGAACGGAATGACCGTCTACCGCTTCCTGAAGGACGAGGCGTGGCCCGAGCCGGTCTCCGCCTGCACCGGGGAGTGCCTGGCGAAGTGGCCCGTGGTCGCCCCGGTCGCCAACGACGACACCGAAGGGGTGCAGAAGAAGGGCCTGATGAGCTTCACCCGCCCCGACGGCACCAAGCAGCAGACGGTCAACTGCTGGCCCATCTACACCTTCGCCGGTGACAAGGCGCCCGGCGACACCAACGGCCAGGGTGTGGGCGGCACCTGGTACGCGGTGGCCCCCGACGGAAAGCCGATCGGCGCCCCCGACAAGGAGTAGGGACGGTTTCCCCGGCAGTCCGTCACCGCGTGTTCCCCGGAACTCCGGGCGCGGTGACGGACTGCTTCCGTGTGCGCGCCGAGATGTGACGACGAGTAACACCGGAGCGCACGCAGCGAAATCCCGCCGATACTTTCCGATACTTTTCAGGAGACCGCGACACCGCACGGATTGGGCACGTGCCAACGGCAGTGACCGGGAACGGATGGTCAATTTCCGTTTCGGCTCGCTCCTTTGGCGGGCGATCAGTAGCCTCAGCTCGAACACCGGATCGCCAACGCCTGGAGAGATACATGGAACGTCCCGCCTGGGCACCACGGAGCATCGACATCTCGGTGCCGAGCGTTTCGCGTATCTACGACTACTACCTGGGCGGTTCGCACAACTTCGAGGTCGACCGGGAGGCGGCCCGCAAGGCGATGGAGTTCATGCCGGGACTGCCGAAGATCATGCAGGCGAACCGCGCGTTCATGCGCCGGGCCGTCCGCCACGCCGTCGCCTGCGGGGTCACCCAGTTCCTCGACATCGGCTCCGGCATTCCCACGTTCGGCAATGTCCACGAGGTCGCCCAGGACGCCTGTCCCGACGCCCGGGTGGTGTACGTCGACCACGATCCGGTGGCCGTCGCGCACAGCCAGCAGGTGCTGGACGGCAACCCCGGCGCGGACGTGGTCGGCGGCGATCTGCGCAAGCCGCTGGACATCCTGCGCAGTCCCCAGGTGGAGCGGCTGCTCGACCCGGACCGCCCGGTGGCCCTGATGCTCGTCGCCATCCTGCACTTCATCGAGGACGCCGACGACCCGTACGCGGTGGTCGCCGAGCTGCGCGACGCGCTGCCGCCGGGCAGCATGCTGGTCGTCACCCATGCCTCGTACGAGGGAATCCCGGTGCCTCCGGAGCGGGCCGGTGGCGTGGTCGACGTGTACAAAGACATCCGCAACCCGCTGATCATGCGCTCGCGCGAGGAGATCGCGCGGTTCTTCGAGGGGTACGACATGGTGGAACCCGGATTGGTGCCGACGGCCTCCTGGCGCCCGGACACCGCACCGGAGGAGGAGGATCCCTACGCCTTCGCCGGATTCGCCGGCGTGGGACGTACGGCGTGAGCGCGGAGCCGGACGGGCCGGAGGACCGTCTGCGGCGGTTCGCGACGATCTGGAGCCGGGCGGTGTTCCCGGTCTCGCCGACCTCGCTGACCCGGCCCGAGTTCGAGGACCGGCTGCTGCCCCTGGCCCGCCGGATGAGCGAGGCCCTGCGCGCCCGGTCGTTCGACGCGGCCGAGGGCCGGGCCCTCGGCGCCGCCCTGGTCGACGCGCACTGCACCGACCCCGAGGCCCTCAGCCGCACCCTCGACTGCGTCGACGCCTATCTCGTCCTCTACTGCGGCGACGACGGCCCCCAGGACGATCTGCGCGCCCGCTCCTCCCGCATCCAGCACGCCATGGCCGCCGGGTTCGCCCAGGCGCTGCGCGCCCGCACCCTCGCCGAGCAGGAGTCCATCGCGCAGGCCGCGCTGCGCGCCCAGGGCGTGGTCGCCCAGGCCCTGCACGCCAGCGAGGCCCGCTTCCGCGCGGTGTTCGAGGGTGCCGCCATAGGCATCGGCATCGCCGACCTCGACGGCAACGTCCTGGAGATCAACGGGGCGCTGCAACGGATGTTCGGCGGCGGCGAGAACAATGTGCGCAGTCGCAACGTCCGCGACTGGACCCATGTCGAGGACGCCCCCCAGGTGTGGCGGCTCTACGACGAACTCGTGCGCGGCGAACGCGAGCACTACCACGTCGAGAAGGCGTTCTACCGCCCCGACGGCACGGTCCTGTGGACCAACCTCACCGTCTCCCTGCTGCGCGACCCCGACGGCAACCCGCAGTACCAGCTCGCGCTGATGGAGGACACCACCGAGCGCCGGCTGCTCAACCTCCGGCTGCGCTACGAGGCCACCCACGACGCGCTCACCGGCCTGCCCAACCGCACCCTGTTCTTCGAACGCCTGGAGAAGGCGATGAACGCCGGGCCGGGCCAGCGCTTCGGCCTGTGCTACCTGGACCTGGACGGCTTCAAGACCATCAACGACAGCCTCGGCCACGCCGCCGGGGACCGGCTGCTGGTGGAGATCGCCGACCGGCTCCAGTCCTGCGCCACCGCGCCCGGCGAGATGGTGGCCCGGCTCGGCGGCGACGAGTTCGTGGCCCTCACCACCGGCCCGCACACCCAGCGCGAGGTGGACGAACTCGCCGGCCGCATCATGAACGCGCTGCTCGCCCCGGTCCGCATCGACGGCCGGGAGCTGACCGTGCGGGGCTCCATCGGCATCGTGGAGGGACCCTCGGGGGAGCGCAGCGCGGCGGAGGTGCTGCGCAGCGCCGACATCACGATGTACCGGGCGAAGAGCGCGGGCGGCAACCGCTTCGAGCTGGCCGACCCGGAGGCCGACGCCCGCGCGATCACCCGGCACGGACTGACCACCGCCCTTCCGGCGGCCCTGGAGCGCGGCGAGTTCTTCATCGAGTACCAGCCGCTGGTCCACCTCGGCGACGGCAGTGTCCGCGGCGCCGAGGCCCTGGTCCGCTGGCTGCATCCGCAGCACGGCGTCCTCGGCCCCGACCGGTTCATCCCGCTCGCCGAGCACACCGGACTGATCGTCCCGCTGGGCCGCTGGGTCCTTCAGGAGTCGGTCCGCCAGGCGTACGAGTGGCGGGAGCGGTACGGCTCGGCCTCCGGCCCGCTGCGGATCAACGTCAATCTGTCGCCGTGCCAGCTCACGCATCCCGGGCTGGTCCAGGACACGGTGGACATCCTGGAGTCGGCGGGTGTCGCGCCGGACGCGCTCTGCCTGGAGGTCACCGAGTCCGCGCTGATCGGCGCCGACGACGATCTCCTCAAGCCGCTGCGCAGGCTCGCCGAGATGGGGGTCGACATCGCCCTGGACGACTTCGGCACGGGCTACTCCAATCTCGCCAACCTGCGCCGGCTCCCGGTGAGCGTGCTCAAGCTGGACCGGTCGTTCACGCAGAGCATGCAGCAGTTCCCGGCGGACCCGGTGGATCTGAAGATCGTCGAGGGGATCGTCTCCCTCGCCCACAGCCTGGACCTCGCGGTCACGGTGGAGGGGGTGGAGACGGGGGCGCAGGCGGAGCAGCTCCGGATACTGGGGTGCGACACGGCACAGGGCTGGTACTACGCGAGACCGGGTCCGCCCGACCGCCTGCACGAACTGGCCCTGGTCGACGCGACGGGCTGAGCACCGGGGAGCGTCTGCCGGGTTGCGGTGTGATGCCGGGTGCGGGTCGTGTGTGGCCGGTCGCGCAGTTCCTCCCCCAGAGGGGGTACCCCCAGCGCCCCTAAAAGCCCGCCGTGCCCGATCTTTTCAGGGGCGCGGGGAACTGCGCGACCAGCCCCCACCCACCCGCACCCGGCATCACACCCCCACCGTTACCGCTCCAACAGCATCCGCTGAAGCTCCCGCGCGGCCCGCGGCGGCGCCACGTCACTGCGGTGCGCCAGCGCGATCGTCCGGTACAGCCCGGGACGGGCCAGCGGCGTGACCCGCAGCCCCCGCCCCGACCGCGCCGCCACCATCCGCGGCACCACCGCCACTCCCAGCCCCGCCCGCACGAACCCCAGCACCGCGTCCATCTCCCCGCCCTCCACCGCGAACCCCGGCTCGAACCCCGCGGAGCGGCACGCGGCGACGGTCAGTTCCCGCAGGTCGTAGCCGTGCCGGAACATCACCAGCCGTTCGCCCTCCAGATCGGAGATCCGGACGCTGCGCCGGTCCCCGCCGGGGCGGGGCGCGTCCGGCGCCGAGACCACCACCAGGTCCTCGCGCAGCAGCTCCACCGTGGTCAGCGCCGGGGACGCCGCCGGGAGCGGCAGCACCACCAGGGCGAGGTCCAGCGCGCCGCGCGCCAGCAGCCGGACCAGGTCGTGGGAGCCGCCCTCCTCGATCAGGAGCTGGATGCCGGGGTAGCGGTCGTGGAAGGCGCGCAGGACGTCCGGGAGGAGCCCCGTGCACAGGCTGGGGGTGGCGCCCAGACGGACCCGGCCGCGCCGGAGCTGGACCAGTTCCTGCACCTCGATGCGGGCGGTGTCCGCGTCGGCGAGGATCCGGCGGGCCAGCGGCAGCAGCGCCTCCCCGGCGTCGGTGAGCGAGATGTTGCCCCGGGCGCGCAGGAAGAGATCCGCGCCCAGCTCCCGCTCCAGCGCCTTGATCTGCTGGGACAGCGACGGCTGGGCCACATGGACCAGCTCGGCGGCGCGGGTGAAGTGCCGGGTCTCGGCGACGGCCACGAAGTACTGGAGCTGCTGGAACTGCATCCAGCCACTATAGGCGCCACCTATCGAATCAAGCCGGACCATGTCTTGGACCGATGGGGCCGACCGGCCCTAGCGTGCCTGACATGGCTCTGGCAACGCGGACGGACAAACGGCCGTCCATGGCGCGCACGATGTGGGACAGCTCCGTCGGCAAGAAGACCGTCATGGCCGTCAGCGGTCTGGTCATGCTGCTCTATCTGATCGCCCACATGATCGGGAATCTGAAGGTCTTCTTCGGCCCCGAGGAGATCAACGACTACGCCCACTGGCTGCGCACCCTGGGCGAGCCGGTGCTGCACTACGAGTGGGCGCTGTGGCTGGTCCGGATCGCCCTGGTCGTCGCCGTGGTGGCGCACGCGGTCTGCGCCTACCAGCTCAGCCGCCGCGACCTCAGGGCCCGGCCGAGCAAGTACGTCCACCAGAAGGCCCGTGCCAGTTACGCCACGCGCACCATGCGCTGGGGCGGGATCATCCTCGGCCTGTTCATCGTCTGGCACATCCTGGACCTGACCACCGGCACCGTGCACCCGGGCGGCTACGAGCACCTCAAGCCGTACCAGAACATCATCGACACGTTCTCGACCTGGTACGGGAACGCCATCTATCTCGTCGCGATGCTGGCGCTGGGCCTGCACATCCGGCACGGCTTCTGGAGCGCCGCCCAGACCCTCGGGGCCGGCAGCCGCAGCCGCGACCGGGCCCTGAAGGCCACCGCCAACGTTCTCGCCGCAGTGCTCACGCTCGGGTTCATCGCCGTGCCCGTGGGCGTCATGACCGGATTGGTGAGCTGAGATGAGCTACTCCGACTACCGCACCGGCGACCCGGTCGCCGACACCAAGGCCCCCGCCGGGCCGGTCGAGCAGCGCTGGGACACCCGCCGCTTCGAGGCGAAACTCGTCAACCCGGCCAACCGGCGCAAGCACACCGTGATCGTCGTCGGCACCGGTCTCGCGGGCGGCTCCGCCGGGGCCACCCTCGCCGAGCAGGGCTACCACGTCGTCCAGTTCTGCTACCAGGACTCCCCGCGCCGCGCCCACTCCATCGCCGCCCAGGGCGGCATCAACGCGGCGAAGAACTACCGCAACGACGGCGACTCCGTGCACCGGCTGTTCTACGACACCGTCAAGGGCGGTGACTTCCGCGCCCGGGAGTCCAACGTCCACCGGCTCGCGCAGATCTCCGTCGAGATCATCGACCAGTGCGTGGCCCAGGGCGTCCCCTTCGCCCGCGAGTACGGCGGCCTCCTCGACACCCGCTCCTTCGGCGGCGTCCAGGTCTCCCGCACCTTCTACGCCCGCGGCCAGACCGGTCAGCAGCTCCTGCTGGGCGCCTACCAGGCGCTGTCCCGGCAGATCGCCGCCGGGAACGTCGAGATGCACGCCCGCACCGAGATGCTCGACCTGATCATCGTCGACGGCAAGGCGCGCGGGATCGTCGCCCGGGACCTGATCACGGGGAAGATCGACACCCACTACGCGGACGCCGTCGTCCTTGCCTCCGGCGGCTACGGCAACGTCTTCTATCTGTCGACCAACGCCATGAACTCCAACGCCACCGCCGTCTGGCGGGCGCACCGGCGCGGCGCGTACTTCGGCAACCCCTGCTTCACCCAGATCCACCCCACCTGCATCCCGCGCACCGGCGACCACCAGTCCAAGCTGACCCTGATGAGCGAGTCGCTGCGCAACGACGGCCGGATCTGGGTGCCGAAGGCCAAGGGCGACACCCGCCCCGCCGACCGGATCCCCGAGGACGAGCGGGACTACTACCTGGAGCGGATCTACCCCGCCTTCGGCAACCTCGTCCCGCGTGACATCGCCTCCCGCGCCGCCAAGAACGTCTGCGACGAGGGCCGCGGCGTCGGACCCGGCGGACAGGGCGTCTACCTGGACTTCGCCGACGCCATCAAGCGCATGGGCCGCAAGGCCGTGGAGGCGAAGTACGGCAACCTCTTCGACATGTACCAGCGGATCACCGACGAGGACCCGTACGAGGTGCCGATGCGGATCTACCCCGCCGTGCACTACACGATGGGCGGACTCTGGGTCGACTACGACCTCCAGACCACCGTCCCGGGACTGTTCGCGATCGGCGAGGCCAACTTCTCCGACCACGGCGCCAACCGGCTCGGCGCGTCCGCCCTGATGCAGGGCCTCGCCGACGGCTACTTCGTGCTCCCCGCCACCATCAACGACTACCTCGCCCGCAACCCGCACAGCGAGCCCGTCACCGATGAGCACCCGGTGGTGCAGGAGGTGATCGCCGAGACCGAGGACCGGCTGAACCTGCTGCTCTCCGTCGACGGCGACCGCACCCCCGACTCCTTCCACCGCGAACTCGGCGAACTGATGTGGGAGTTCTGCGGCATGGCCCGCAGCGACGCCGGACTGCGCAAGGCCCTGGAGCGCATCCCGCAGATCCGCGAGGAGTTCTGGCGCCGCATCAAGGTCCCCGGCACCGGCGAGGAGTTCAACCAGTCGCTGGAGAAGGCCAACCGGATCGTCGACTACCTCGAACTCGCCGAGCTGATGTGCCTCGACGCGCTGCACCGCGAGGAGTCCTGCGGCGGCCACTTCCGCGAGGAGTCCCAGACCCCCGACGGCGAGGCCGCCCGCCGCGACGACGACTTCTCCTACGCCGCCGCCTGGGAGTTCACCGCCACCGGCGAGGCCCCCGTCCTGCACCGCGAGGACCTCGTCTTCGAGTACGTCCACCCCACCCAGCGGAGCTACGCATGAGGCTCACCCTGCGCGTCTGGCGGCAGAAGAACGCCGGCGTCGACGGCGCCATGTCCACCTACGAGGTGGACGGGATCTCGTCCGACATGTCCTTCCTGGAGATGCTGGACACCCTCAACGAGGAACTCATCCTCAAGGGCGAGGACCCGGTGGCCTTCGACCACGACTGCCGCGAGGGCATCTGCGGCGCGTGCAGCCTGGTCATCAACGGCGACGCGCACGGCCCCGAGCGCACCACCACCTGCCAGTTGCACATGCGCTCCTTCGCCGACGGCGACACCATCGACATCGAGCCCTGGCGGGCCGCCGCCTTCCCGGTGGTGAAGGACCTCGTCGTCGACCGCTCCGCCTTCGACCGGATCATCCAGGCCGGCGGCTATGTCAGCGTCCCCACCGGCGCCGCCCCCGAGGCGCACGCCACCCCGGTGCCCAAGCCCGACGCCGACTTCGCCTTCGAGCACGCCGAGTGCATCGGCTGCGGCGCCTGCGTCGCCGCCTGCCCCAACGGCGCCGCGATGCTCTTCACCTCCGCCAAGATCAACCACCTCAACGTCCTCCCGCAGGGCGCCCCCGAGCGCGAGACCCGCGTCCTGGACATGGTGGCGCAGATGGACGAGGAGGGCTTCGGCGGCTGCACCCTCGCCGGGGAGTGCGCCACGGCCTGCCCCAAGGGCATCCCCCTGGTCTCGATCACAGGGATGAACAAGGAGTGGCTGCGGGCGACCCGCAAGGCGGCGGGGCGGTAGGCCGCCGCAGCTCACAGACGTTCGCCGTAAAGGTGCGGACGGGCGGGACCGGGAGGGGTGCTCTCCCCGGTCCCGCCAGGCATACCCCCTAGCCCGGTCCACTCCGGGCAGGGTGGATCCCCGCCCCGCCCGGTCCACCCCGGGCATTCAGCCACCCCACACCCGCTCTCCTCCCCCGGGTCACGCGCCGGTCAGCCGGCGTCGGAAGAACTGTGGCGGCCGGACGTACGGCACCGGCCCCGTCCGACGCGCCACCCGCCGAACCCGGCCCGCGACCACCCCCGCGACCGCGCCTGCGCCCGTGCCCAGGCCCGTGACCGGGTCCCGCGACCGGGCCCGTGACCAGGAGAGAGCCATGACCGGCGTCACCACGCTCGACCGACCGCCGCAGCCGGCGGCCCCCACGCGGTACACCGTCACCCTCGCCCGTGACGAGGCCGATGTCCGCGCCGCCCAGAAGCTGCGCCACGATGTCTTCGCCGGGGAGATGGGCGCCCTGCTGTCCACCCCGCAGCCCGGCCTCGACATCGACCCCTTCGACGCCCACTGCGACCATCTGCTGGTCCGCGACACCCTCAGCGGCGAGGTCGTCGGCACCTACCGGCTGCTCCCGCCCGACCGGGCCGCCATCGCCGGACGCCTCTACTCCGAGGGCGAGTTCGACCTCGCCGGGCTCGGCCCGATCCGGCCCTCCCTGGTCGAGGTCGGCCGCTCCTGCGTCCACCCCGGCCACCGCGACGGCACCGTCATCGGCCTGATCTGGGCCGGTATCGCCCGCTACATGGTCGACGGCGGCCACGAGTGGCTCGCCGGATGCTGCTCCGTCCCGCTGGCCGACGGCGGCGCCCTCGCCGCCGCCACCTGGGACCGGGTCCGGGCCCGGCACCTCGCCCCCGAGGAGTACCGGGTCCGCCCGCTGCTGCCCTGGAGCGCCGACGGCGTCACCCGCCCCGAGGGCCGCACCGAGCTGCCGCCGCTGCTGCGCGGCTACCTCCGGCTCGGCGCCCAGGTCTGCGGCGAGCCCGCCCACGACCCGGACTTCGGGGTCGCCGACCTCTATGTGCTGCTGTCCATGCGCCGGGTCAACCCGCGCTACCTCAAGCACTTCCTCTCCCTCGTCCCGGCGTGATGGGCGCCTGGCAGCCGAGCGCGCCGTGCACCCCCACGGCGTGCATCGACGCGGCGGGCCGGGCGGCGGCCCTGCCCCGGGCCGTCCTGCGCCTGACGGCGGTGGCGGCCCTGGTGCTCCTGGCCGCCCTCGCCCTGCCGCTGGGCCGCCGGATCCCCGCCGACGCCATCCGCTGGTGGTGCCGGACCCTGGTCCGCGCCGCCGGGGTCCGCACCGCCGTCACCGGCGCCGCGCCCGCCACCGGCGGTCTGCTGCTCGTCGCCAACCACATCTCCTGGCTGGACATCCCCCTGCTGGCCGCCGTCCGCCCCGCCCGGATGCTGGCCAAGGCCGAGATCCGGCACTGGCCCGTCGCGGGCGCGCTGGCCGCCCGGGGCGGCACCCTGTTCATCGACCGCGACCGCCTCAGCGCCCTGCCCCGGACCGTGGCGGACCTCGCCGACGCCCTGCGCGGCGGCGCCGCCGTCGGGGTCTTCCCGGAGGGCAGCACCTGGTGCGGGCGGGCCCAGGGCACCTTCCGCCGGGCCGTGTTCCAGGCGGCCCTGGACGCCGGGGCCGCCGTCCAGCCCGTCCGGCTCCACTACCGCGTCACCGGCGGCCCCGCCACCACCGCCCCCGCCTACATCGGCGAGGACTCCCTGGCCGCCTCCCTCTGGCGGGTGGTGACCACCCGGGGCCTGATCGCCGAGGTCGACGTCCGCCCCCTCATCGCGCCCGGCACCCACCCCGACCGCCGGACCCTGGCCCGCGCCGCGCAACCCGGCCGGGCCGACGCCCCGCACCGGCCGCACACCGCCCCGACCGCGCCCGGCCCGGGGTGACCCCGCGCGGGTGCGGGCCACGGCGCCCTGTGCGACGTTGGTAGGCGGGGGAGCACCGCGCGACGCGACGTACGGAGGGCCCGTCCATCATGACTACTCCCGGTTTCGGATTCGGCGGACGCAGTCCCTTCGAGGAGTTCGACGAGCTGATGTCCCGCTTCTTCGGCGGGACGGGCGCGGCCCCCGCCGCCCGCCGACCGCAGAGCGTCGACATCGGCGGTCTGCTCTCGGAACGGGCCCGGGAACTGGTGGCACGCGCCCGGGACATCGCCGCCGCCGACGGCAGCCACGACCTCGACGCCCGGCATCTGCTGGCCGCCGCCACCGAGCAGGACTCCACCCGCCGGCTGCTGACCGAGGCGGGCGCCGACCCGGACCGGATCCGCGCCCGGCTCACCGCCCACCCCGCCACCGGCGAGCCGACCGAGCCCACCACCCTCACCCCCGCCGCCAAGCGCGCCCTGCTCGACGCCTACCGGATATCCCGCGCCGACGGCGTCTCCTACATCGGCCCCGGACACCTCCTGCGGGCCCTCGCCGCGAACCCCGAGTCGGCCGCCGGGCAGGCCCTCGCCGACAGCGGCTGGGAGCCCGCCCGGACGCCGTCGGCGGAGAGCGGGCACGCCGACCGGCAGCGGCCCAGCACCACCCCCACCATCGACGAGTACGGCCGCGATCTCACCGAGGACGCGCGCGCCGGACGCCTGGACCCGGTGATCGGCCGGGACGACGAGGTGGAGCAGACCATCGAGGTGCTCTCCCGGCGCAGCAAGAACAACCCCGTCCTGATCGGCGACCCCGGCGTCGGCAAGACCGCCATCGTGGAGGGCATCGCCCAGCGGATCGTCGCCGGGGAGGTGCCCCGCACCCTCGCCGGGAAGCGGCTGGTCTCCCTGGACCTGCCCGGCATGGTGGCCGGCACCAAGTACCGCGGCGAGTTCGAGGAACGGGTCAAGAAGCTCCTCGAAGAGGTCCGCGAGCACGGCGAGGAACTCATCCTCTTCCTCGACGAACTCCACACCGTTGTCGGCGCGGGCGGGGGCGGCGAGGGCGCCCTGGACGCCGGGAACATGCTCAAACCCTCTCTCGCCCGCGGTGAACTCCACCTCATCGGCGCCACCACCATCGACGAGTACCGCAAGCACATCGAGAAGGACGCCGCCCTGGAGCGCCGCTTCGCCCCCATCCTGGTCGGCGAGCCGTCCGTGGACGACACCATCGAGATCCTGCGCGGCCTGCGCGACCGCTACGAGGCCCACCACCAGGTCCGGATCACCGACGAGGCGGTGGTCGCCGCCGCCGAGCTGTCCGACCGGTACATCACCTCCCGGTTCCTGCCCGACAAGGCGATCGACCTCATGGACCAGGCCGCCGCCCGGGTCCGGCTGCGCTCCCGCACCCCCCTCGCCGACACCCGCGAGATCGAGGACACCCTCGCCGCCCTCAACCGCGAGAAGGACCAGGCCGTCGCCGACGAGGAGTACGAACGCGCCAAGGACCTGCGCGACCGCATCAAGGAGGCCGAGGACCGCCTCGCCGGCACCGAGGAGACGGCCGCCGAACAGACCCCCGAGGTCACCGCCGACGACATCGCCGAGGTCGTCGCCCGCACCACCGGCATCCCCGTCGCCCAGCTCACCGAGGAGGAGCGCGAGCGGCTGATGAGGCTGGAGGACCATCTCCACGAACGGGTCGTCGGCCAGGACGAGGCCATCACCGCCGTCTCCCGCGCCGTCCGCCGCGCCCGCGCCGGGATGAGCGACCCCGACCGCCCCGTCGGCAGCTTCCTCTTCCTCGGCCCGACCGGTGTCGGCAAGACCGAACTGGCACGGGCCCTGGCCGCCGCCCTGTTCGGCGACGAACACCGCATGATCCGCCTCGACATGAGCGAGTTCCAGGAGCGGCACACCGTCTCCCGCCTGGTCGGCGCCCCGCCCGGATACATCGGCCACGACGAGGCCGGACAGCTCACCGAGGCGGTCCGCCGCCAGCCGTACTCCGTGGTGCTCTTCGACGAGGTCGAGAAGGCGCACCCGGACGTCTTCAACGCCCTGCTCCAGATCCTGGACGACGGCCGCCTCACCGACTCCCAGGGCCGCACCGTCGACTTCAAGAACACCGTCGTCATCATGACGTCGAACATCGGCGCCGACCGGATCCTGGCCGCCGGGGTCGAGGACTACGACATCATGCGCGAGCAGGTCCTGCCGGTCCTGAACGACTACTTCCGCCCCGAGTTCCTCAACCGCATCGACGAGATCATCCTCTTCCGCGGCCTGGACCGCACCCAGTTGCGCCAGATCGTGGACCTCCTCCTCGACCACACCCGGCGCCGGCTGCGCGCCCAGGACGTGGAGCTGGAGATCACCGACACGGCGGCCGACCTCCTCGCCAACCTCGGCCACCAGCCCGACTTCGGCGCCCGTCCGCTGCGCCGCACCATCCAGCGCGAGGTGGACGACCGCCTCGCCGATCTGCTGCTGTCCGGTCAGCTCACCGCGGGCGACCGGGCCCTGGTGGACGCGGCCGACGGGGCCCTGGAGGTGCGGGCGGAGCAGCCGGTGTCACGGTGAGGGCGTCGTCGCGCTCGTGGGCCGTCACCGCGACGGCTCCCGCCCGGTGAGGACCGCCAGCCGCCGGTAGGAGTCCAGCAGGGCGTCCCGGTCGTAGGTGCTGGTCGTCACCAGCACCTCGTCCGCCGCCGTCTCCTTCACCACCGTCTCCAGTTCGTGCGCCACCTGCTCCTCCGTGCCCGCGAGCCGGCCGGTCAGCCCGGCCTCGAAGAAGCCGCGCTCCTTCTCCGTCATCGGCAGCTCCGCCACCCGCCCGGCGGGCGGCAGCGGCGGGAAGGTGCCGTGGGTGCGCGAGTACGCCATCGACCACGCCTCCGGGACCAGCAGTTCACGGGCCCGCTCCGGGGTCGCCGCGACGGCGATCGTGCCCGAGACGACGACATGGGGTGCCGCGGCCCACTCCGAGGGGCGGAAGAGGGCCCGGTAGAGGTCGACGCCCCGCCGCAGCCGCTCCCGGTCCCCGAGGTCGCCGATGACCATGGGCAGGCCCGCGCGGGCGGCGATCCGGGCGCCCTCGCCCATCGCCAGCACGAACGGCGGCACGCTGAGCCCGTCGGAGGGCCGGGCCCGGACACCGGTCGGGGAGGTGCCCCGGAACCAGCCGAGCAGTTCGGCGAGCTGTCCCTCGAAATCCTCCGCCACGTCCTTGTCCCGGCCCAGCGCCCGCCGCACCCCGGGGGTGAACCCGACGGACCGGCCGAGGCCCATGTCGATCCGCCCGGGGAACAGTGACTCCAGCACCCCGAACTGCTCGGCCACGACGAGGGGTTGGTGGTTGGGGAGCATGACCCCACCGGTCCCGACCCGGATCGTCGCCGTGGCCGCCGCCACCGCCGCCGCGAGCACGGTCGGCGCGGAACCGGCGACACCGGGCACCCCGTGATGCTCCGCCACCCAGAACCGGTGATACCCGAGCCGCTCCGCCTGCCGCGCGAACTCCACGGTGTCCCGCAGCGCCTCCGCCGCCGGACGCCCCTCGCGGGTGCGGGAGCGGTCGAGGACGGAGAACGGGATCCGGGCCAGTACGGAGGTCACATCGGGTTCAACACCCGGAACGCCCCGGCATTCCCGGCCCCCGGGGGCGAAGGCCACCGGGGGTGCGCACGGTGCCGGGTTCTACCCTGGGCGGGTGACTGCCGACAGCCGACCTCCGCTCGCCGTGTTCGACCTGGACAACACCCTCGCCGACACCGCCCACCGCCAGCGCTTCCTGGAGTCCCGCCCCAAGGACTGGGCCGCGTTCTTCGCCGCCGCGCCCCACGATCCGCCGCTCGCCGAGGGCGTGGCGCTGGCCGTGGCGAGCGCCGGGGAGTGCGAGGTGGTCTATCTGACGGGACGGCCGGAGCGCTGCCGCCGCGACACCCTGGACTGGCTGACCGCGCACGGACTGCCCGGGGGCACCCTCCACATGCGGCGCAACGACGACCGCCGCCCGGCCCGCGTCACCAAGCTGGAAGCCCTGCGGCGGCTGGCCCGTTCCCGCGCGGTGCGGATGCTGGTGGACGACGACGAACTGGTCTGCGACGCCGCCGAGCAGGCCGGTTTCCGGGTCGTCCGGGCGCGCTGGGCGGCCCCGTCCGCCGCACTGGGCGAGGCACAGGAGCGCGAGGGCCGGACCTGAGCCGTTGGCCGGTCCCGGGGTCAGTCCGTGTCCTCCAGCCGGAAGCCCAGCTTGAGCCCGACCTGCCAGTGCCCGACGCGTCCGTCCTCGATCTGCCCCCGGACCTGGGTCACCTCGAACCAGTCGAGATGACGCAGCGTTCGGGCTGCGCGGCCGACCCCGTTGCGGATAGCCTGGTCCACGCCCTCGGGGGAGCTGCCGACGATTTCCGTGATGCGGTAGGTGTGGTCCGACATGGGGTGTTCCTCTCGGCGCCGTGGAGCTGGTTGACACGGTGACGGGATGTGTCACTTGTCACTCCACACTCCCGCAAGCTGCGGCCGAGCGCGAGACATCGGATCGATACCAAACCGCGCTTGACCTGGGCATTGGTACATACCAAAATCCATCCACACCCGCACGAGCCTCGCTCGTCCCCCCACGTCGGGTCATTTTCCCCTGGTCGTCAGAAAGAACAGGACACGACCCTCGTGAGACGTCGCCTACTGGCCATCGTGTGCGTATCCGCCTCTCTGGTGAGCGGCTGCGGTCTGCTGCCCGGCTCCGACTCGGACCGCCGCACCGTGACCGTGTGGCTGATGAAGGACAGCGCGTCACAGGAATTCCTGGACCGCTTCACCGAGGACTTCGAGAAGCAGAACCCCGACTTCGCCCTGGACATCCAGATCCAGCAGTGGACCGGGATCGGCCCCAAGGTGGAGGAGGCGCTGAAGCCCGGCACCGACGACAACGACAACGCCGACGGCCCCGATGTCATCGAGGTCGGCAACACCCAGGTCCCGACCTATGTCGACGGGGGACGGCTGCTGGACCTCACCCTGGAGTCGGTGCGCGACTGGGGCAGCAAGGACTGGCTGCCGGGTCTCGCCGAGCCCGGCCAGCTCCGCTCCCACCAGTACGGCATCCCCTGGTACGCCGCCAACCGGGTGGTCATCTACCGCAAGGACCTCTTCGAGCAGGCCGGCATCACCGATGTCCCCAAGGACCGCGAGGAGTGGCTCGCCGCCACCGAGGAACTCAACACCGACGGCAACCAGGGCATCTACCTCGCCGGACAGGACTGGTACACCCTCGCCGGCTTCATCTGGGACGAGGAGGGCGACCTCGCGGTGGAGAACGGCGCCGTCTGGGAGGGCTCGCTCGACACCCCGGAAGCGCTCGACGGCATGGAGTTCTACCAGGAGTTGCAGGGCCTCGGCGCCGGACCGGTCGACGCCGACGAGCAGAACCCGCCGCTGACCGATGTCTTCGCCAAGGGCCAGGTCGCCCAGATCATCGCCGTGCCCGGCAGCGCCCAGGCCATCCTGGACAGCAACCCCGACCTCAAGGGCAAGCTCGGCTACTTCCCGGTCCCCGGCAAGACCGCCGACGAGCCCGGCGCGGTCTTCACCGGCGGCTCCGACCTGATCATCCCCCGCCACGCCGACGAGCGGGACGGCGCCATCGCGGTCATCGAGATGCTGTCCGGCGCCAAGTGGAACGCCGAACTCGCCCGCACCATGAACTACGTCCCCAACAAGGCGAGCCTCGCCTCCGCGCTCTCCGGTGAGGAGGGCGCCGCCGCCATGGCCGAGGGCGCCGCCCAGGGCCGGGCCACCCCCTCCACACCCGAGTGGTCCAAGGTCGAGGCGGACAACCCGATCAAGACGTACATGACCAAGGTCCTCACCGGCACCGACCCGCAGACCGCGGCCGAGCAGGCGTCGAACGAGATCACCGAGGCGCTGTCCAGCCCCGGATGACCGGACCGGACGGCGGATGGCGGCGGGGAACCGGGTACGCGGTACCGGGTTCCCCGCCGTCCTTCACCGCGCCACGCTCAGGGACAGGGCGAACCGGCCCTCCCGGTCCGTCCACCAGTGCGCCAGATCCAGCCCGGCGGCGGCCAGTTCCCCGCGCACACCGTCCTCCCGGAACTTCGCCGACACCTCCGTACGCAGTTCCTCGCCCGCCGCGAAGTCCACGGCGAGGTCGAGCGCGGGCAGTTTCACGGTCTGCGCGGTGCGGGAGCGCAGCCGCATCTCGATCCACTCCCGCTCCGCGTCCCACAGGGCGACATGGTCGAAGGCGTCCGGATCGAAGTCGGCGCCCAGCTCCCGGTTGACGACCAGCAGGACGTTCTTGTTGAACGCGGCCGTCACCCCGGCCGTGTCGTCATAGGCACGGACCAGCACCCCCTCGTCCTTCACCAGGTCGGTCCCCAGCAGCAGGGCGTCGCCGGGGGAGAGCAGCGCGCGGACCGACGCCAGGAACACCGCGCGCTCGGCCGGCAGCAGATTGCCGACGGTGCCGCCGAGGAACGCCACCAGCCGCGGCCCCGGCGTCCCGGGCAGCGTCAGCGAGGCCGTGAAGTCGGCGATCAGGGCGTGCACCCGCAGCCCCGGCCGCTCGGCCACCAGCGCCCGCCCCGCCCCGGTGAGGGCGCTCTCACTGACATCGACCGGGAGGTACACCTCGACGCCGGTGAGCGCGTCGAGGAGGTGGCGGGTCTTCTCCGAGGAGCCCGAGCCCAGCTCCACCAGGGTCCGGGCACCGGCCGCCGCGGCGATCTCGCCGCCCCGGGTGCGCAGGATCTCCCGCTCGGCGCGGGTCGGGTAGTACTCGGGCAGCTCGGTGATCCGCTCGAACAGCTCACTGCCCCGGGCGTCGTAGAACCACTTCGGCGGCAGGGTCTTCGGGGTGGCGGTCAGGCCGTGCAGGACATCCGCGCGCAGCGCGGCCCCGGTGGCGTTCTCGGGCAGGGTGCGGGATACGTCGAACGGGCTCACGTGCGGGACTCCTTGCGGGGTGGGGACGCCGCCTCGGCGCGCCCCGCCGCCGGGGCCCGCTCCCTCAGCGGGGTCAGCAGCACATCGGCGCGCCGCGCCACCAGCAGCGTCCGGTCCGGGACCTCCTGCCAGCGCGGATCGTCGTCGTGGGGTTCGGAGGCGACGACGGTGCCCTCGCCCGGCCGCGACAGATACCAGAGGGTGTCGCCCCAGGCGGTGGCGGCGATGGCCGTGCCGTCGGTGAGCAGCAGGTTCAGCCGGGACGCCGGGGCCGCCGCGGCGACCGCCCGGACCGTCGCCGCCAGCGCCCCGCCCAGCCCCTGCCCGGCGCGCAGTCGGTCCAGGACCAGCGCCCAGACGAACGCCGAGTCGCTGCGCGCGTCCAGGGACAGCAGCGCCACCGGCGGCAGCTCACGGGCCAGCGGGGCGAGCGCGTCGGGCCAGCCCGCGACCGACCCGTTGTGGCTGAACAGCCAGCGCCCGGCGGCGAACGGGGCCGCCGCCGCCTCCCCGTCCGGCCCGGCGACCGTGGCGTCCCGGACCGCGCCGAGCAGCGCGGTGGTCCGCACCACCCGGGCCAGGTCCGGCAGAAAGGCATCGCCCCAGATCGGCCCGGCGCGGCGGTAGCGGGCCGGCACCGGGTCGCCCGCCGCGTACCAGCCGACCCCGAACCCGTCGGCGTTCACCGTCCCGTGCCGCTGGCGGCGCGGCTCCCAGGACTGGCGCAGCAGACTGTGCGCCGGCTCCGTCAGCAGCGCCCGCAGCGGCACCGGCGGCCCCAGATAGGCCAGATGGCGGCACATCAGACGGCCCCCGAACGGGCGGTGCGGAACCCGGAGAAGATCTGCCGCCGGACCGGCAGGTCCCAGTTGCGGAAGGTGCCCCGGCAGGCCACCTCGTCCACCGCGAACGAACCGCCCCGCAACACCTTGTACCCGGGCCCGAAGAACACCTCCGAGTACTCCTTGTACGGGAACGCGGTGAAGCCCGGGTACGGCAGGAAGTCGCTGGACGTCCACTCCCACACGTCCCCGATCAACTGCCGCACCCCGAACGGCGACTCGCCCGCCGGATAGCTCCCCGCCGGGGCCGGGCGCAGATGCCGCTGCCCCAGGTTGGCGTGGCCGGGCGCCGGATCGGCGTCGCCCCACGGGTAGCGCCGGGAGGCGCCGGTCGCCGGGTCGAACCGGGCGGCCTTCTCCCACTCGGCCTCGGTGGGCAGCCGCCGCCCGGCCCAGCGGGCGTAGGCGTCGGCCTCGTACCAGCTCACATGGAGCACCGGCTCGTCGGGCGGCACCGGCTCGACGGCGCCGAAGCGGCGGCGCAGCCACTGCCCGGCGTCCCGGCGCCAGAACTGCGGGGCGTGGATGCCGTGGCGGCGGATGTGGGTCCAGCCCTCCGGCGCCCACCAGCGCGGCTCGTCGTAGCCGCCGTCCTCGATGAAGCGGAGGTAGGCGCCGTTGGTGACGGGGGTGGTGTCGAGGTGGAAGGGGGGCACGTCCCGGCGGTGCGCGGGGCGTTCGTTGTCCAGCGCCCAGGGCTCGGTGGAGGTGCCCATGGTGAACGGGCCGCCGGGGATCAGCACCTCGGCGGGGCCGGTCAGCAGTGGGGCGGGCGCCGGATCGGGGGCCGTCAGGGCCTGCGGGCCGGTGCGGAGCTGATGGGTGATCAGCATGGTCTCGTCGTGCTGCTGCTCGTGCTGGGCGATCATCCCGAACGCGAAACCGGCCTCGGTCAGCCGGGTCGGGCCCCGGAACGCCGCCGACTCCAGCACGTCCAGGGCCCGCCCCCGGACCTCGGCGGCATAGCGGCGGGCCTCGCCGGGCGCCAGCAGCGGCAGCGTCGGCCGCTCCGACCGGGGATGCTCGAAGGCGTCGTACAGGCTGTCTATCTCGGGGCGGAGGGCGTCCTGCCCGGCCACCGCCCGCAGCAGCCACAGCTCCTCCTGGTTGCCGATGTGCGCCAGGTCCCACACCAGCGGCGACATCAGCGGCGAGTGCTGCGCGGTCAGCTCCGGCTCCTCGACGCAGGAGGTGAGCAGGGTGGTGCGGTCCCGGGCGGCGAGCAGCGAGGCCAGCGCCCGCGCGCGGAGCGCCTCCCCGTCGAAGCCGGGTGCGCCGGTCGATGCGTGCGTCATGGTCACCGGTCCTCCCCGCGCGGGCCGTGCGCCGCGCCGCCCACCTGGTCGAGCAGCTCGTCGGCCGGAGTACGGCCCGGCACCACATAGCGCTCCTGGTACGCCCGTACGGCGTCGGTGATCTCGGGGGTGGCGCCGAGGCGGGGCAGGGCCTCGACCGCCGCCGCGAAGCAGATCCGGGCCGCCTCGTGGAGTTCGGGATCGCCGAGCGCCTCGCGGGCCGCGGCGACCCACAGCGGATTGTGCGGCGCGGGCCGCGCCAGCGCCCGTTCCGCCAGCGGCTTCACCGCCCGGTAGGCGGTCTCGGCCGCCGCCGGGTCGTCGAACAGCGCCGTCGTCACCGCCAGCGGCACCCGCCAGCCGTCGTCGCCGGGCTGCGCGTCGATCATCCGCAGCTCCAGATGGCCGCGCGGTCGCACCGGCGGGAACAGGGTCGAGATGTGGTAGTCGAGGTCGCCGCGGGTCGGCGGTGCCGCCGACCGGGTCCACTCCCGGAACGACAGGCTCTCCGGGACCTCCCAGGGCCCGCTGTCCCGGCGCACGCACATCACCGGGGAGTCCAGGACGTGCCGGGCCCAGGCGGTGCGCGGATCGCCGTCCGGGGGCGGTGCGCCCGCCCGGCCGGCCCCGATCTCCATCCACATCCGCTGCCGGGTGGAGTGCCAGCCGGTGGCGGCGCGTCCGGCGATCGGGGAGTGCGCGAACGCGGCCACCAGGACCGCGCCGAGCTGATGGGCCAGCCACCAGCGCCGCCCGAGGCCGAGCGGCCCCGGCTCCTCGTAACCGGCGTCCAGGCAGACCTGGACCGAGGCCGAGGTGCACATCATGGCCCGGCCGGCCGGGCCGGTGCGGTCGAGACAGGTCTCCATGGCGTCATAGCGCGGCTCGCGCAGAAAGCGCCGAGGGGGGTGCCAGGGGTCGCTGCCGAACCCGATCAGGGCCAGGCCGTCCTCGCGCAGTGCCGCGCGGACGGCGTCGAGATCGGCGGACACGGTATCGATGCACTCCATCAGGGAGGCGGCGGGCGGTGAGCTGAGTTCGAGCTGACCGCCGGGCTCCACGGTGAGCGCCGACCTGAGGGGCAGGGTCCGCAGTGCGGCGTAGGCCGCTTCGAGTCGTTCGGGTGTCACGGGGAGCCACGGGGTGCGCAGCTCGTGGACGAGCCATTCCACTTCGACGCCGACGGTCCGGGGCGGTCCGGTCTTGAAACAGATACCGCGGACCAGTGCCTCGACGTCGGCTTCCGTGACAGCGGTGCGGGTTTCCGTACAGTCACTAACCGAATCGGACATGTGGTGATCCTCCTGAGATGCCACCATCTCGCCACCCCGGGCCGACCGGCCCGCGGCAGCGCACCCGTCCCACCCAAAACCTTTCCGGCGTTTCGCACAAGGGTGCGTATTGCGCCGTTCCCTCCCGGTAACCCTGCGTTGGGCAGCCGTCGCCGAGCGGGAAACTCCGTTGCACCGCTCCACCAGCATCGCTCAGGATCGGTCCATGAGCACGACGGGTGAGCACGACGGGGGACCCGGCCGCGCCGGGTACGGCAGGTGTGCCGGGTTCGGCGGGGGAGACAGCCGCGCCGGGTTCGGCGGGGGAGACGGTCCGGCCGCGGGCGGCGCGGTCATGGCGTCCACGGGGGTGGCGCCATGAGCGCCCGGCTGCGCGCCCTCGCCAAGGAGACCGAGCGGATCGTCGCCACGGGCGGCTACCGCACCGCGACCGGCCGCGACCACGACCTCACCGCCCTGATCGCCCGCGCCACCGACGGCACCAAGCTGTACGGCCCGGACCCGGTGACGGTCCCGGCCGCACTCGCCGCTCC
Source organism: Streptomyces sp. NPDC093252 (assembly GCF_040683675.1). Lineage (NCBI taxonomy): Bacteria > Bacillati > Actinomycetota > Actinomycetes > Kitasatosporales > Streptomycetaceae > Streptomyces > Streptomyces sp. NPDC093252. The sequence goes on from NZ_JBFBEM010000004.1 coordinate 268,933, forward strand.
CACCACCACCGCCGTCGAGGTGACCGCCGAGAGCAGCCTGCGGGCCGCCCGCCGTCTGGGTGACGGCACGGCCGTCCTGAACTTCGCCTCCGCCCGCAACCCCGGCGGCGGCTACCTCAACGGCGCCCAGGCCCAGGAGGAGGCCCTCTGCCGCGCCTCCGCCCTCTACGCCTGTCTGCTGCGCGCCCCGGAGTACTACGACCACCACCGCACCCACCGCGACCCGTTCTACACGGACCGCGTCATCCACTCACCCGGCGTCCCCGTCTTCCGCGACGACCGCGGCGCCCTCCTGGACACCCCGTTCACCGCGGGCTTCCTCACCTCCCCGGCCCCCAACACCGGAGTCATCCGCCGTACGGCCCCCGACCGCGCCGCGGGAATCCCGGAGGCCCTGCGCTCCCGCGCCGAACGCGTCCTCCAGGTGGCGGCGGCCCACGGCTACCGCCGGGTGGTGCTGGGCGCCTGGGGCTGCGGGGTGTTCCAGAACGACCCGGCCACGGTCGCGGGCACCTTCCGCACCCTGCTCCGGGACGGCCCCTTCCGGGACCGCTTCGAGGCGGTGACCTTCGCGATCCTGGACCGCGCCAAGGACCGGGCGACGCTGAGGGCGTTCGAGGAGACGTTCGCCTGAGCGGGGTTCACTTGAGGGGGTGCCGGGTTCGCCTGAGGGAAGGGCATTGGAGCCCGGCCACGGGGCTTGCCTGAGGCGGGCCCGTGCGTGGAGCGGCCTTGCGGAGGCGGCTCGGTGTGCGGGCGGCGGACCTCACCGCCACCCGTACCGCTCCTGCAACCGCCGCCGCACCCCGTTGAACCGCATCCGGTCCAGCGCGCACGCCTCCCGCCGCATCCCCGCCTCGAACAGCCGCAGCACCCGGTCCGTGTCCACCCACGACTCCCGCCCCGACCGGTCCCACGGCCCGCTCCCGATCGGCACCCAGTCCCGCTCGCCCTCGTGCCGCCTGCTGGAGAGCTGCACGGCGAGAAAGCTCCCGCCCGGCTCCCGGGCGACCACCAGCACCGGCCGGTCCTTGCCGCGCCCGTCCCGCTCCTCGAAGGGCACCCAGGTCCACACCACCTCACCCGGATCGGGGTCGCCGTCGTGCGCGGGCGAGTACTCGGTCCGCACCGGCCCGATGACCCGGGGGTCGGCCTCGACGGTGGCGAAGGGCCCGTACCGGCCCGGGACGTTCTCATCGGTGTACGCAGTCACGGGGGCACCCTAAGGGGCACCCCCGTGTCCGTGCGCCGGACGGCCGACGCGCGGTCAGGCGTCGTCCACCGCCACCTTCTCGGCGAGCGGCACCGCCGGTGAACTCCCGTTGAGATGCGGGCCCTTCTGGCTGTCGTTCATCGTGGTCAGCAACTGCCGGGCCAGGCCCAGCCCCGTGCCGCCCATGGTGAGCGCCTTGGCGAACAGCTCGCCCATGCCGTCGGCGCCGTTGAGCAGCACCATGTTGTCGACATTGCCGAAGGCCGACGCGCCCGCCTCCACGATCTGCGGCCAGTTCTCGGCGAGTTGCTGGGCGACGACCGCCTCCTGGTTCTCGGCGAGGGCGGCGGCCCGCGCCTTGATCGCCTCGGCCTCGGCGAGGCCCTTCGCGCGCATCGCCTCCGCCTCCGCGAGCCCCTTGGCCTGCGCGGCGGCGGCCTCGGCCTCACCGGTCGCCCGGGTCTCCTTGGCCCGCGCCTCGGCCACCGAGATCATCGCGTCGCGCTCCGCCTCGGCCAGCGTCCGCTGCTCGTACGCCCTGGCGTCGGCCGGCTTGCGGATGTCCGCCTGGAGCTGCTGCTCGCGCCGCTGCGCGACCAGTTCGGCGACCCGGGTCTCCTGGACCACCACCTCCTGCTTGGCGGCGGCCTCGGCGAGCGGCCCCGCCTGCCGGGCCTTGGCGGCGGCCTTGTCCTGCTCCGCCTGGTACCCGGCCTTGAGGATCTCGCTGTCCCGGGTCGCCTCCGCCATCCGCGCGAACGCCTGCTGCTCGGCCTCGGTGGCCAGCCGGTCGGCCTCGGCCTGCGCGATCCGGGCGTCCCGGTGCACGGCCGCGGTGTGCGGGGCGGAGAGGTTCTTGATGTACCCGGTCGGGTCCTCGATCTCATGGATCTGGAGCGAGTCCACGATCAGGCCCAGCTTCTCCATCTCCGTACCGCAGGCCGCCCGCGCCTGACCGGTCAGTTTCTCCCGGTCGCGGATCATGTCCTCGACGGTCAGCCCGCCGACGATGGCCCGCAGATGACCGGCGAACACGGTGTGCACCCGCTCGGCCATCAGCTTCTGCTGGTCCAGGAAGCGGCGGGCGGCGTTGGCGATCGACACGAAGTCGTCGCCGACCTTGAAGATGACGACACCCCGCACCTTCAGCGGGATGCCCTGGTGCGTGACACAGTCCACGTGCAGTTCGGTCTGGTTGAGGTCGAGGGAGAGCTTGCGCACCGCCTGCACCCCGGGCAGCACCAGCGTGCCCCGCCCGGTGACGATACGGAATCCCATCCCCTCCTCCAGCCCCTCCAGGGCGTGCTTGGAGCCGGAGATGATGAGCGCCTCGTTGGGTTCGGCGACGCGCCACATCAGTTTGAAGACGATGATCAGAACGAGGACGGCGGCGAACGCCGCCCCCACCACCAAGCCGACGGTCATCGGCAGAGCACCCCCAGTGCCGGGTGGTGCGCCCAGGACGGGGCACCGGATGTAAGGGGAGTGTGAAGCCGCCCAACAGCCCCTGCCCAGCGGGAGGTTGAGGCTGTTGCGCGCTCGGTACAGAGCTGTGGCCGCCCCGGTGCGAACGCCCCCGGCGGTCAGCTCCCGTACATGGCCGAGACATACACCGTGCGCGGCGGCAGATACTCCACCACCGTCACCACCGTGCCCCGCTCGATCCGTTCGGTGCCCGTCGCCGGGTAGGCGAGAAAGTGCTCGGCGCCGCCGCGCACCCGGACGATCACCTCGCCGACGAGCCCGGGACCGATCGTGCCGGTGACCCGTCCCATGAGCCCGACCATCGACGTATCGTCCATGGTCACAGAGTACGGGGCGAACTCCCCGGGCCGGACGGGGAATCCGGGGTGGGGTGGGTCGGGGGTGCGGGGTGGCGGCGGTGGGGGAGGCCGGGGTGTCGCCGGTCGCGGACGCGGGGGTGGCGGCGGTGGGGTAGTCCGGGGTGACGCCGGTCGTGGAGCCGAGGGTGTCGCCGGTCGCGGACTCGGGGGTGTCGCCGGTGGGGGAGGCCGGGGTGGCGCCGGTCGCGGACGCGGGGGTGACGCCGGTCGGGGAGTCCGGGATGTCGCTGGTTGGGGAGCCCAGGGTGACGCCGGTCGGGGGATCCGGGCCGACGCCGGTCGTGGGCTCCGGGGTGGTCCGGGCCGGAGGCCACCGCTCGGGCCGGCGCGGCTCCGCCTCCCGCTGGGCCGCCGGCGACACCAGCAGCGGTTCGCTCCCGGCCGGGCCCAGCAACTGCGCCCCGACCGGCAGTCCGTCGCCCGCGAACCCGGCAGGGACGTTCACCCCCCGGCCGACCCCGCACGTTCCACGGCCAGGCGTAGGGGCAGGCGGCGGTCATCGCCCGGTCGAGTGCAGCCCCGTCGGGCTTCACCCCTGTCCGGCCCGCACCCGCGCCCCCGTCCGCAGCCCGTCCATCAGCAGCCCGATCAGGCGGTCCGCCTGGCCCCGCCAGTCGCCGGTGACATCCAGCCGGAGCAGCCCGCTCATGGCGAGCACCACATCGGCCGTGCCGAGGTCGTCCCGGATGCGTCCCGCCGCGGCACCCGCCTCGACCAGGGTGCCGATGGTGGTGTAGACGCTGGTGTACGTCGCCGACTCCCAGGTGTCGTGCGGGCCGAACGCCCGCAGCGCCTCGGACATCTGCTGCTTGGTGACGAGCAGGCCCGCCAGCCGCCCCATCCACTCCTGGAACGCCTCGTCCGCGGGCAGGGTGTCCAGCAGCTCCGCCGCGCCCGAGCAGAGCTGCTCCACCTCGTGCTCATAGGTGGCCAGGACCAGCGACTCACGGTTGGGGAAGTGCCGGTACAGGGTGCCGATCCCGACCCCGGCGGCCTTGGCGATCCCGCCCAGGGAGGCGTTGTCGCCCATCGTGCCGAACTCGTGCAGGGCGGCGGCCAGCAGCTTCTCCCGGTTGCGCCGGGCGTGGGCGCGGACGGGCCGGGCGGGGCCCGGTGCGGCGGCGTCGGTCGCCGGTACGGGACGCGGCTGTTCGGGCATCGGGGCTCCCCGGATCCATCGACGACGACCCGGCCGACCCTCCGGCCGACTCCCCGCCGCGCTTACCGGAGGATGGTCCGGTTTCGGACATCGTACCGGCCGGGCCGGGTGTCAGCCGGTGGGACGGGGACCGGTGGGTGCGCCGGTACACGTGCCGTGGCGGGCCTGCATGGGGGTCGTGCCGCACTCCTGGCGGAACGCCGTCGCGAACGACGCGTGGCTGCCGAAGCCGCGGGAGTGGGCGATCCGGGAGATCGAGTGGCCGCCCCACGCCGGGTTCGCCCGGCGGCTCCGGGCCGGCCGCAGCCGCTCCCGGCGGATCAGGTCCCGGGGGGTGGTGTCGGCGGCGTGCAGCACCTGCTGCGCAGAGCGCGTCGACCGGCCGAGGGCCCGCGCGAGGGAGGCGACCCCGAGGCCGTCCTCGTCGGCGTGCGCGCGCACATGGCGCCGGATCGACGCCTCCACCAGGGTCCGCCGGACGGCCGGTGCCGCGTCGGTGCCGCCCTCGGCGGCCTGGCACACCAGGTCCAGCAGCCGGTCGCGGGCCAGGCCGAACGTCGTCCCCGAGAACGCCGCCCGCTCCCCCCGGAGCGTCGCCACCCTCTGCCGGACCGGCCGCCCGAGCCCCCGGTCGCCGGAGAGCGGCCGGGGCTCCCGCGCCGCCGCCGGACTGCGCCGGGTGACGCTGTCGCCCGGCACGATCAGGGAGACGGACCGGAACCCGGCGGCATGGGCGAAGGCCAGCGGCCGGTCGACGGGGCACAGCACCATCGAGCCCGGGCCCAGCGCGGTGCCGGTGCCGCCCTGCTCGACGCGGGCGGAACCGGTGAGCGGCACCAGCAGTTCGCAGGTGCCCCGGGGGTCGGTGCGGGTGTGCCGGGCGTCCCGGGAGACCAGTTCCTCGCCGCTCTCGCACAGCGCGAGGGCGTGGGTGTCGGACCAGGGCACCGTCTCACCACAGGAATACACACCTCATTGCATCGAGGGGGTGTTCGGTGGGGGGCGGGTTGGCGCCGGCCGGGTGCGCGCCGCCCGGCAAGGGCCGCGCGCCGGGGAAGGACGGCGCCGGGACCGCCGTCGAGCATGGAGGGGCCGCGGAGCGGCTCCGCGGTCGTACGGCACCGGTGAGAAAGACGGAAAGCCGAGGTGTTTCGTGGAGAAGAATCTGTGCGGGAAGACCGCCCTCGTGACCGGCGGGAGCCGGGGGCTCGGCGCCGCAGCGGCCCGGCGGCCGGCGGCGGCCGGAGCGGATGTGGCGGTCAGTTATGAGAAATCCGCGCACAAAGCCGATGGCGTCGTGAAAGAAGTCGAGGAATTCGGCGTACGGGCCCATGCCTATCGCGCGGACCAGGGCGACCGGGACGAGGTGATCGGACTCGTGGCCGGAGTCGCCGAGCGTTTCGGGCACATTGACATCCTGGTCAACAACGCGGCCGTGTTCCTCGGCGGCGGACCCCCGGGATCGCTGAGCCGGGAGGAGTCACGGCGACTCCGGGACATCAATGTGCACGGCGTGGTGACCACCACCACCGAGGCGCTGCGGCACATGCCGGACGGCGGCCGGATCATCTCCATCGGCACCATCTCCGCCCGGCGCGCCTTCGCCGCCGGATTCGGCGACTACGGCGCCACCAAGGCCGCCATCAGCGCGTACGGGCGCTCCTGGGCCCATGAACTCGCCCCGCGCGACATCACCGTGCACACGGTCGTGTCCGCCTTCGCGCTCACCGACATGGGAATTCCACAGGACAGTGAGATCGGAAAGGTGCTGCTTTCTCTCGCGCCTTTCCACCGCTATGCGCGCCCCGAGGAGGTCGCCGCCGCGGTGGGGTTCCTGGCCGGTTCCGACGCGTCCTGCATCACCGGTACGGATCTCAACGTCGACGGCGGCTGGAACGCGTGGAGCGGACCCATGGAGCGTGCACCGACGGTTTCATCGATAGTTTTTTGCCAGCTCTTGAGAAGGTGTTCAGGCGCTGTACAGAAAGGTGGCCCGACCGGCGGTTTCTTGGGCTCAACTAGGTCATTTTAACGAAGCCGGGGTACTCGGCGGGACCTAGCTTGTTCCTGCCCTTGCAGATACACCGCACAAAGGAGCCATCACATGCCAACCGTCAAGAACATCGTCCTCGTCCATGGGGGCTTCGTCGACGGCTCCGGCTGGCAGGGGGTGCACCGGATCCTCACCCGTGACGGGTTCAACGTCAGCATCGTGCAGAACCCGACCGAGTCCCTCGCCGGGGACGTCAAGGCCACCCACCAGGTCATCGAGGCCCAGGACGGCCCCGTCGTGCTGGTCGGCCACTCCTACGGCGGTGTCGTCGCCACCGAGGCCGGCCGGCACGACCGGGTCGCCGCGCTCGTCTACATCGCGGCGTTCGCCCCCGACAAGGGCGAGTCCGTCAGCTCCCTGATCGCCGACCCGCCCCCCGGCGCCCCGGTCCCGCCGATCCTGCCCCCGCAGAACGGCTATCTGTTCCTGGACCGGGAGAAGTTCGCCGAGTCGTTCGCGGCCGACCTGGACGCCGAGGACGCCAAGTTCCTCGCCGACTCGCAGGTGCCGTGGGGCCTGGAGGCCCTCAACGGCGCGGTCACCGAGGCGTCCTGGGCCACCAAGCCGAGCTGGTACCTGGTGGCGAGCGACGACCGGATGATCCCCCCGCCCGCCCAGCGCATCATGGCGGAGCGGGCCGGGGCCACGGTCACCGAGGTCCCGGGCAGCCACGCGGTCTACGTCTCCCGGCCCGAGGCCGTCGCCGAGATCATCAAGCAGGCCGCCACCGCCTGAGCCCGCCCCGCCTCCGAGAGCGGCCGGCCGTTCCGCGGACCGGCCGCTTCGCCTCCCGCCCCGGCCGTGTGCGCGGCTCCCCGGGGGCCGGTCCCCCCTACGACTGCCCGCTCAGCGCGTCCCGCAGCCCCGCCCGGGACGTCACATTCAGCTTCGGGAACACATTGCGCAGATGCGCCGCCACCGTCCGCGGCGACAGGAACAACTGCGCGGCGATCTGCTTGTTGGTGAGCCCGGTCGCGGCGAGCTGCGCCACCTGCTGCTCCTGCGGGGTGAGCAGCGCGAGCCGCTCCGCCCCGGGACCCGTGGTGCGCACCGCGACCCCGGTGGCCCGCAGTTCGCTCGCCGCCCGCGCGCTCCACGGCTCGGCGCCGAGGCGCTGGAAGGTGCTCAGCGCCGCGTCGAGATGCGTCCGCGCCGCCACCGCCGCCTTCGCCCGCCGCAGCCGCTCCCCGTACGCGAGGCAGATCCGCGCCCAGTCGAACGGCCAGCGTTCGGCGCCGGGCGAGGTGATGGCCGTCGCGAACAGCTCGTGGTCGATGGTGTCGGGCTGGGCCATGGCCTCCGCCGCCGCGGTCAGCATCGCCAGCCGCGGGGACAGGGACGGCACCCCGGCCTCCTTGACCGCCGCGATGTGCGCCAGCGCCTCGGCGTGCCGCCCGGTGCGGGCCGCGGCCTCGGTGAAGTCGAAGAACAGCCACAGGGAGTGCGCCAGATGCCGGGGCAGCTCACCGGGCGTGGTCAGCGACCGCAGCCGACGGTAGGCGGCCTCGAAGTCCGCGGCGCCCAGCGCCGACAGCGCCCCGATGTGCGCGCCGTACATCCGCAGCGAGCCCAGTCCCCGGGGGTTGCCCCAGGACACCAGCCGGTCGGCCAGCTCCCGCGCCTCCTGCTCCTGGCCCCGCGCGGCGGCCAGCATGCCCCGCAGGAAGTGCCCCACATGGGCCGTCATGCGGTAGCTGTACGCCGTGCACCACTGGAGGCCCTCGTCCACGACCTCCGTCAGATCGTCCCACTGACCGGTGTAGAAGGCGTCGTTGCCCAGCAGGAACAGCGCCTCGATCGCCGAGGTGATGGCCCCGCCGTCCCGCCCGTCGTCGATGACCCGGCGCAGCGCGCTGCGGCACCCCGGCAGCCGGTCGACGTACGAGGCGGCCATCGCGGTACGGATGATCCGCCGCGGGTCGGTCTCCCGGTACAGGTCGGGGATCAGCCGGTCGAGGTCGGCCAGCACCTCCGACCCCCGGTACGCGGGGTCGCCGAACGCGCCGAACACCACCGGCAGCAGGGTGTCGGAGGGCAACTGCCCGATCCGGGCCACCGCGTTCTCCCAGGACTCCCACTGCTCCGGGCGCCCGCCGAAGTGGCAGAGCACCAGCAGCATGTGCAGGGCGTCGCCGACGATGTCGTCGACCCCGCCGCCGCCCTGGACATGGTTGTCGACGGCGCCGACGAGCAGCCGGTGGGCGGTGTCGGCGTCGCCCTCGCCGTTGAGCAGTTGCCCGGCCGCCGCGACCGCCGCGGCCAGCGAGTCGGCGCCCACCGGGTCGGCGAGCGCCGCGTTGTCCAGCAGCGCGCGGACGCTGCGCAGGTCGCCGGTGATGTTGACGCCCATGCACGCCGCCTCGGCCAGCCGACGGCCCTTCAGCGGCCCGGTGCTGGACAGTTCGGCCGCGCGCAGCAGGGTGGTGATGGCGCCGACCGCGTCGCCCCGGCGCAGAGTGTTGTAGGCGACCTCGTGGAGCAGCGCGGCCACCTCGTCGTCGGGCCCCACCGCCGCGTCGGCCAGATGCCGGGCCCGGTGCTCCGACCCCTCCGGGAACTCCCCGGCCAGCGCCAGGTGCCCCCAGCGCCGCTCCTCGCTGGTCGACCACTCCATCACCGCCGAGCGGGTCAGCGGATGCCGGAAGAGCAGCCGTCCGGTCACCGCGTCCACCTGTACCAGCCCCGCCCGCTCGGCCGGGCCCAGCTCGCCGAGTACGGCGGCCCCGCCGTTCGACGCCCGCTGGAGGATGTGCAGATCACCGGAGCCGTCCAGCACGGCGAGCAGCAGCAGCCGCCGGGTCGCCGCCGGGAGCGCGCCCACCCGGACTGCGAAGATGCCCTTGAGCCGTTCGGTCAGCGGCAGCACGGCCGGCAGCGGGCCGCGTTCGGTCTGCTGCGCCTCGTTGAGGGTGACCGGCAGCTCCAGCAGGGCGAGCGGGTTGCCGCCCGCCTCGGTGACCAGCCGGTGCCGGACCCGGGCGGTCATCGCCGGGAACCGCTCCTCGACCAGGGCGTGCGCGGAGTGCTCGTCCAGCGGGTGGACCTCGTGCCGGGGTATGCGAGTGCTGCTGAGGAACGACTCGTCGCCGGTGCGGGCCGCGGCCAGCAGCACCATGGCGTTGGTGCGGGTGTAGCGGGCGACCGTCGCCAGCACGGCCGCGCTGGGCCGGTCCAGCCAGGCCACGTCGTCGATGACCAGCGCCAGCGGCCCGCCCTCGGCGGTGGTCCGGTTCAGCAGCACCTGTACGGCGTTGGCGACCGCGAGGAGTTCGGCGGGCTGCTCGTCGGAGAGGCCCCGGATGGCCTGGATGATCCGCGCCTGCCGTTCGGGGAGCGCGGCGACCTGACCCGCCAGGGGCTGGAGCAACTGATTGAGCGCCGAGAAGCTGACGCTCTGCTCGAACTGTGAGCCGACCACCCGCATCACCCGGAAACCGGCCCGTTCCGCGCGGGCCGCCGCCTCGTCCAGCAGCGCGCTCTTGCCCACCCCGGCCTCGCCGGTCAGCATCAGCGCGGTGCCCCGGGTGGCGTCCGAGCCGAGGAGTTCGTCGAACAGCGCCAGCTCCGCCGTACGGCCGACCAGACGGCCCGCGGAGGGCAGGCCGGGGCCCTCGACGGCGTTGCCGTCGGCGTCGTCGAACCGGCCGTCCGCCGTGGCCGGGGGAGATGGGGACGACATGGTGCCTCCCGTCGTGGTCGAGCTGGAACAGCGACAGGACGGTGGGGGAGAAGGAAAGTTCGGTTACGCCTGTGTGAACTGCATCACATCATACGGTGAGGGTCCCTCATGTCGGAGGGCCGGGGCCGTGATCCCTGGGATCCCGGCCCCGACCGGTCGGCCCGCCGTGGGCGGGTCAGTTCGCGGCGGGCGGTGAGGGCAGACCCCACTGCGCGTAGTCCAGTTCCCCGTCACCGCTCTTGGTGAGCAGGTCCTTCTTGCCGGAGGCCCAGGCGATGGCGAGCTTGTCGCCGCTGGACAGCTCGACGGTCCCCCTGGTCCGGTCGGTGCTGTTCTTGTCGACACAGCTCAGCGTGATCGCGGTGTCCTTGAGCAGACCGTCGCAGGCGTGCCGGGCCGTGCCGTCGTTGCTCTGGAAGGCGAGCATCACCGTCCGGCCCTGGATGATCATGGCCACCTGGTCGACGTCCGACTCGCCGAGCCAGCCGCCGTCCAGCTTCGCCGCGCCGGCGCCCGTGCTCGCGGCCGGGGAGCCGCCCGGGCTCGGGGAGGCGGCGGTGTCCACGGCGGAGGCCGTGACCGAGGGCGAGGGCGACGCCGAGGACGAGGACGAGGACGAGGATGAGGACGAGGCGGCGCCGTCGGCGGAGTCGTCGCCACCGCAGCCGGTCAGCAGTAGCGCGCCGAGACCGGCACCGGCGAGGGTGACAAGGGTGGATGTGCGCATGGGGTGGGTTCTCCGGGTGATCGGGCGTTCGAGGGTTTCGAGAGTTTCGAGAGTTTTTGGGGGTTTTCGGGGGTTTCGGGGCGTGCGGGATCCAAGCCCCGTACGAAAGAGGGAAAGCGGAGTGAGAGGCCGGGGAGTTCAGACCCCGGCCGGGGCGTCGGTGCGTGCGGTGCCCGTGCCGGTCGGCGCCGGGCCGCTCTCGCTGAGGCCGAACCGGTCGTGGAAGCGGCGCAGCGGGCCGGGCGCGTACCAGGCCGCGCGGCCCAGCAGCCGCATCGCGGCGGGCAGCAGCACCCCGCGCACCGCGACCGCGTCGATGAGGATGGCCAGTCCGCTGCCGAGGCCGAACATCTGCATGAAGCTGACCTGCGCGGTGGCGAAGGCGAAGAAGCCGACGGCGAGCAGACAGGCGGCGGCGCTGACGATCCGCCCGGTGTGGCCGAGGCTGTTGACGACGGCGGTGTGGGTGGTCTCGCCCTGGTCGTGCAGCTCCTTGACCCGGCTGGTGACGAACACCTCGTAGTCCATGGACAGTCCGAAGGCGATGCAGAACAGCAGCACCGTCATGGAGGTGTCCATCGGCTGCGGGGTGAAGCCGAGCAGGGAGCTGAGATGGCCGTCCTGGAAGATCCAGGTCATCGCGCCGATCGCGGCGCCCAGGCTGACGATGTTCAGCAGCAGCGCCCGGACGGGCTGGACGATGCTGCCGGTGAACAGGAACAGCAGGACGAACGTCGTCAGCGCGACCAGCCCGCCCGCCAGCGGCAGCCGGTCGGCGATGGAGTCCTTGGTGTCGACGAGTTCGGCGTCCCCGCCGCCCACCAGGGTGCGGGTCGCGCCCTCGGGGCCGGGCGTCGCACGGACCGTGCCGACCAGTTCCTGGGCGTCGCCGGACTTCGGGGCGGCCGTGCCGATCACGCTGATCCGCATCGCGTCCGGCCGCTCCAGGGCCTGCGCGGCCGGGCCGGGCGCCTGCCAGGCGTCCGGGGTGTAGGTGCCGGTCGCCGCCTCGACGCGGCTCACCCCGGGCAGCGCGGCGAGGGTCTCGGCGTAGGCGTCGAGCGCCGCGTAGCCGATCTCGCCGTCGGCGACGACCTGGATCGCGCCCTCGTCGTCCCCGGCAAAGTCGGTGCGCAGGGCGGCGGAGACCTGCCGGCTCTCGGCGTCCTCGGGCAGCACCCGTTCGTCGGGGGTGCCGAAGGTGACCCCGAGCAGCGGGGCGGCGGCCAGCAGCAGCACGGCCAGCACCGGCAGCCCGGTCAGCACCGGCCGGCGCATCACGGCTCCGGCGAGTCGGCCCCAGAACGGCGCCCGGTGCCCGCCGGAGCGCTTCGGCAGCGGGATGCGGCCCTTGTTGACCTTGTGTCCGAGGAGCATCAGCAGCGCCGGCATCACGAACAGCGTGCCGACCGCCGCGATCACCACGACCCCGACCCCGGCGTAGGCGAACGACCGCAGGAAGTACTGCGGGAACACCAGCAGCGCGGTCAGCGCCACGGCCACGGTCGCCGCCGAGAACACCACGGTCCGCCCGGCGGTGTGCACGGTCGCCCGGACCGCGTCCGCCTCCGACTCCCCGGCGGCGAGCTGCTCCCGGAACCGGCTGATCATCAGCAGCGCGTAGTCGATGCCGAGGCCGAGGCCCAGGGCGGTGGTGAGGTTCACCGCGAAGATCGAGACATTGGTCGCGCCGCCCAGCAGGGCCAGTTCGGCGAAGGTGCCGGCCACCGCGATGGTCCCGATCACCAGCGGCAGCAGCGCCGCGACCACGCCACCGAACACGATCAGCAGCAACAGCAGGGTCAGCGGCACCGCGATGATCTCCGCGACCAGCAGGTCCTTCAGCACCTGGTCGGAGAGTTCGGCGCTGACCGCCGTACCGCCGCCCGCGCGGACGGTGAGGCTGTCGCGCTGACCGGTGTACGTCTCGATGATGTCGTGGGCGTACTGGTCGCGGGTCGCCTCGTCGCCCTCGACATGCGCGGCCACCAGCGCCGTGGAGCCGTCCTCGGAGACCAGCGCCCCGCTGCCGGTGTCCCAGTACGAGACGACGTTGGCGAGGTGCTCCTCCTCGCGCAGGGCGGCGACGAGTTTCTCGCCGTCCGTGCGGGCGGCCCCGTCGCCGACCGGGCCGTCCCGGCCGGTGACCAGCAGGACCAGATTGGTCTCGCCGCCGAACTTCTCGTCGATGACCTGCGCGGCCCGGGTGGACGGGGAGTCGGGGTCGTCGAAGCCGCCGCCGACGAGTTTGCCGAACGCACCCGCACCGACGACCCCCATCGCGGCGACGAGCAGCGCGGCCACGATCAGGATGGCCTTGGGTCTGCGGACGGCCAGTTCTGCCACTCGGTGGAACATGCGCCTATCCCTTCCGGAGCGATCGACTGCCGCCGCCCGTAAGGGAGTTGGGGGCGGAACGGAGGGTGGGGCGAGCCGGGTGGGCCGCCTGTCGGAGGGCAGGCGTGAGCCTCATCAATTCGGGCATTATCTGGTGGTTTCTAAGCGTCTGTGAGAGATGGACGCCCACAAGACGCCGGAGCGCCCGAGGAGTTCGCTTCCGCAGAGGTGACGTCGGTCACAAGGGGTGGGTCAGAGAGGGCCGGAGCGGTCGGCACATCGGAAAAGGGCCGGAGCGATGGGCTCCGGCCCTCTTCGGGGAGGGGTGCGCGCGGGACGCGTTACGCGGCGGCGGCCGTACCCGCGTGGTCGTGGACCAGCTTGATGAACTCGGTGAGCTGGGCGACGACCTCGGCGTCGTCACCGGGGTGGGTCTCGGCGAACCGGGTGACGGAGCCGGGGATGGACAGCTTCACGTCCGCCAGCACCTTGCCGCCCGCGATGCCGACCGACTTGCGGGTCTCGTCCTGCGCCCAGGCGCCGCCGTACTGGCCGAAGGCGGTGCCGAGCACGGCCACCGGCTTGTCGCTGAGGGCGCCGGCGCCGTAGGGGCGGGACAGCCAGTCGATGGCGTTCTTCAGCACGGCCGGGATGGTGCCGTTGTACTCCGGCGTGAAGAACAGGAGGGCGTCCGCCCCGGCGGCGGCGTCCCGGAGCTGCTGGGCGGCGGCGGGGACACTGCCCGGTACGTCGATGTCCTCGTTGTAGAACGGGATCTCGGCGAGGCCCTCGAAGAGCTGGACGTCGCTGCCGGCCGGGGCGAGCTTCACCGCGGTCTCGGCGAGCTGGCGGTTGTGGGAGCCGGCCCGGAGGCTGCCGACGAGCGCGAGGAACTGAACGGACATGGGGAACTCCAGGGGTGCTGAAACGTGACGGACACACTGCTGTCATATCCGGACCGGGGTCCGTTTATGTTGTAGCACCCTAAGCGGACCACGGTCCAGTTTCATTCCCGATGCTTTACGCTGGCTTCATGTCCGCCACCATCCCGCCCTTCGGGGCACCCCCGGAGCGCACCGCCGACGACGCCGAACTGCTCCAGCTCGGATCGGCCGACGACGAACCCTGCCTGCGCGCCGACGCGGCACGGAACCGGGCCAGGCTGCTGGAGGCCGCCGCCGCCCTGGTGGCCGAGCACGGCGCCGCCGGGGTCACGATGGAGGCGGTCGCCGCGGCGGCCTCGGTCGGCAAGGGCACCGTCTTCCGCCGCTTCGGCGACCGCACGGGCCTGCTCACCGCCCTGCTCGACCACTCGGAGCGCAAGTTCCAGGCCGCGTTCCTCGGCGGCCCGCCCCCGCTCGGCCCCGGCGCACCCCCCGAGGAGCGGCTGCGCGCCTTCGGCCTCGCCCTCCTCCACCGCTCGCCCGACGAACTGGAGCTCCAGCTCGCCGCCGAGCCCGCCAGCGCCGAGCGCCGCTACGACCTGCCGCCCCGCCGGCTGCTGCACGGCCATGTCGCGCTGCTGCTGCGCGAGGCCGTCCCGGACGGCGATCCCGAGCTGCTCGCCCATGTGCTGCTGGCCCACCTCAGCCCCGGCCTGGTCCACCATCTGACCCGGCACTGCGGAATGCCGATGGAGCGGCTGGAGGCGGGCTGGGAGGACCTGGTGACCCGGGTGATCGGCGGCGAGCCGGTGACCGGGAGCCCTTGCACGGAGCGCCTCCCGACGGGGACGGGCGGCGCCGGGGCCCGCTGACCGGCCCGCGCCTGCCGAGGTGGCCTTCTGTAGTGTCCCCACAGTGCCGCCCCGGTTCACCACCGAACCGTGATCCATCCGGACCCCGCCCCGCCCCCCTCGTCCCGAAACGGACGAAGCTCACCTTCCCGGCGGATGGTCCCCCGGCGGCCCCTCCCCAGCCCCTCACCTACGCGCGTGGAAAGTCCAAGGGAAAACAACCGGAACCCGCGCGAAACCCGGCCTCCGGCCTCTGCCAAGATGCCGTACGTCATGGTGCAGATACCGAACACGCCCACGCCTGGATCCGTGCCCACGAGCGCCGATGTCGCTCGTCTCGCCGGAGTCTCGCGCGCGACCGTCTCGTACGTACTCAACAACACCAGCGCGGTCCGCATCAGCGAACCCACGCGCCGCCGGGTGCACGAGGCGGCGAAGGAACTCGGCTACGTCCCGCACGCCGCCGCGCGCAGTCTGCGCGCCGGACACAGCCGGATCGTCCTCATGCCGTCACCGGCCATCCCGGTCGGCCCGCTCCACAGCCGGTTCCTCAGCGAACTCCAGTGGGCGGTCAGCCGGCTCGACTACACCGTCGTCCAGTACGGCACCCTCGGCCTGAGCGGGGACGACGCCGCCCGCGCCTGGGCGGAGCTGCGCCCGGTCGCCGTACTGGTCCCCGACACCGGGACGGGGCCGGAGGCGGTGGCGATCCTGAAACGGGCCGGCGCCCGCGCCGTCGTCACCCTCGGACCGGAGACCGTCGAGGGCGCCCACGCGCTGCTGATGGACCAGGACGAGGTCGGCCGCGCGGCCGGGGCGCATCTGCTGGCCCGCGGCCGGCGCCGGATCGGCGTGGTCGTCCCCGAGGAACCGGGCCTGGAGGGCTTCTCCCGCCCCCGGCTCGGCGGGGTCCGCCGCGCCCTCGACGGCAGCGGCGCGACCGTGGCACCGCTGCCCCTCGCCTACACCGAGGAGTCCGCCGCCCGGCTCGCCGCCGACTGGCCGGCCCACGGCCTGGACGCGGTGTTCACCTACAACGACGAGTACGCGATGCTCCTGATGCGCGCCCTCCAGGACGAGGGCGTCCGCATCCCCGAGGACACCGCGCTGATCGGCGCCGACGATCTGATGCTCGGACGGCTGCTGCGGCCCCGGCTCAGCACCGTCCACATCGATCTGCCGTCCGGCCGGACCATCGCCGAACTCGTCGACCGGGCGGTCCGGGACCCCGCAGGTCCCCCGGAGATCCGCGAGGTCCTGGGAGCCGCGGTGGTCCCCCGCGACTCCACCTGACGGCCCACGACCGGCCCTGCCGGACCACTGGTCGTCCGGCCCTGCCGGACTACTGCTCGTCGGGCCCTGCCGGACTACTGGTCGGCCTGCGGCTGCCCCGCCTTGGCCTGCTCCGCCGCCACCGCCTTGCGGACCTCGTCCATGTCCAGCTTCCGGGCCTGCCCGATGACGTCCTTCAGGGCGGCCTCGGGCAGGGCGCCGGGCTGCGCGAACACCGCGACCTGATCCCGGACGATCATCAGGGTCGGGATCGACCGGATGTCGAACGCCGCGGCCAGCTCCGGCTGCGCCTCGGTGTCCACCTTGCCGAACACCAGATCGGGGTTGTCCTGCGCCGCCCGCTCGTAGACCGGCGCGAACTGGCGGCACGGCCCGCACCACGACGCCCAGAAGTCGATCAGCACGAACCCGTTCTCGGTGACCGTCCGGTCGAAGTTCTCCTTGGTCAGCTCGACAGTGCTGCTCATGACCTGAATCCCTGCTTCCTGATGTCGGGGAAAACGTCCGGGGAACACCGCCGGACGGCCGCGTTATTCCGTACGCACATGCCCCGGTGCCGCACCGGCACGCGCCCCGGTGCCGCACCGGCACGCGCCCCGATGCCGCACGGGCACGCGCCTCGATGCTGCACCTGCACGCGCCTCGATGCCGCACCGGCACGCGCCCTGATGCCCTGCGGCACGCGCACCGATGCCCTGCGGCACCCCGTCCCGTGAGTCCGCCCGTGCCCCGGTTGTGGCACACGCGTGTACCGGGCCGCGTACCCGTGTGGCCACCGCGCACACCACCCACCAGACTGACCCCATGACGGAAACGGATTCCCAGGTGTCACAGACATCCCAGGTGTACGACGTCGTGGTGCTCGGAGCCGGTCCCGTGGGGGAGAACGTGGCCGACCGCACCCGGGCGGCCGGACTCTCCACGGCGATCGTGGAGAGCGAACTGGTCGGCGGCGAGTGCTCCTACTGGGCCTGCATGCCCAGCAAGGCCCTGCTGCGCCCGGCCATCGCCCGCGCCGACGCCCGCAAGGTGCCCGGACTGCGCCATCTCGTGCAGGGCGACCTCGACGCGTCCGCGGTCCTCGCCCACCGCGACGACGAGACCTCCCACTGGAAGGACGACGGCCAGGTCGCCTGGATCGAGGGCATCGGCGCCGAGCTGTACCGCGGCCACGGCCGCCTCGCCGGACCCCGCACGGTCACCGTGACCGGCCCCGGCGGCGAGGTGACCACCCTCACCGCCCGGCACGCCGTCGCCGTGGCCACCGGCACCCGCGCCCAGCTCCCCGACCTGCCGGGCCTCGCCGCCGTACGGCCCTGGACCAGCCGGGAGGCCACCAGCTCCCCGTCCGTGCCGGGCCGGCTGGTGGTGGTCGGCGGGGGAGTGGTCGCCACCGAGATGGCCACCGCCTACCGGGCGCTGGGCTCCGAGGTCACCCTCCTGGTGCGCGGCAAGGGCCTGCTGCCCCGGATGGAACCCTTCGCCGGGGAACTGGTCGCCGAGGCGCTGGTCGAGGCCGGGGTGGACCTGCGCACCGGCACCTCCGTGACCGCCGTCGCCCGCGAGCGCGGCACGGTCCTGGTCGACACCGACCACGGCGACCGTATCGAGGCCGACGAGATCCTCTTCGCCACCGGCCGCGCCCCGCGCACCGACGACATCGGCCTGGACACCGTCGGCCTCGCCCCGGGCTCCTGGCTGCCGGTCGACGACAGCCTCCGGGTCGAGGGCAGTGACTGGCTCTACGCCGTCGGCGACGCCAACCACCGGGCGCTCCTCACCCACCAGGGCAAGTACCAGGCCCGGATCGCGGGCGCCGCCATCGCCGCCCGCGCCCAGGGCGTACCGCTGCTGGAGACCGACCCCTGGGGCGCGCACGCGGCGACCGCCGACCACGCCGCCGTACCGCAGGTCGTCTTCACCGACCCGGAGGCCGCCGCCGTCGGGCTCTCCCTCGCGGAGGCCGAGCAGACGGGCCGTCAGGTCCGGTCCGTGGACGTCGAGTTCTCGTCGGTCGCCGGGGCGGGGCTGTACGCCGACGGCTACCGGGGCCGCGCCCGGATGGTGGTCGACCTGGACCGGGAGACCTTGCTCGGGGTCACCTTCGTCGGCCCCGGCGTCGGTGAGCTCATCCACTCGGCCACGATCGCCGTCGCCGGCGAGGTCCCGGTCTCCCGCCTGTGGCACGCGGTCCCGTCGTACCCGACGCTGAGCGAGGTGTGGCTGCGGCTGCTGGAGGCGTACCGCGGCTGACGCGATCCCCCGAGGGGTCGCCCCAACTCTGGCCGGAACAAGGGCAGTTGGGGCGGCCCTGTTCATTGGCCCGGTCATAATCGAGGTCCCGTCCGGAATCTTCGAGGAGGCCGTTGCCCTTCATGCGTACATCCCGCCGGAGCGCGACCCTGCTGGTCCCGCTGTCCCTGCCGTTGGCCGTGTCCCTGTCCCTGACCGCTCTGACCGGACCTCCGGCCCAGGCCGCCACCACGGCCTCCGAAGTCCTGAGCCACTACTACGACTCGGGCCTGGAGATAGCCCCGTCGGCCGATATCGTCTGCGCTCCCGGCGGCACCGCGATAGAGGGCACCGCCACCTTCGGCACCGAGCCCGGCGACCTCTGGACCGGCACCACGTCGTACGACTTCTGCCTCTACCCCACCGACACGCCCGACGAGTACACCTACTCCGGCCGGGAGACGCTGACCGGCTCGGTGACCGGATGCGGTACCGGCTCCTTCACCTGGATCGGCACCGGGCACAGCATGGACGGCGGCGTCTGGCGGATCGTGGCGGGCTCGGGCACCGGCGACCTGACCGGTGCCCGCGGCAGCGGCACCAGCACCGCCACGACCACCCCCGCGCTGGAGAACTTCGGGGAGTTCGCCGGCACCTTCGCCTGCTGACCCTCACTCCGGCAGGGCGAACCCCAGTTCCCGCGCCGCCATGAGGGGCGTCGGCTGGGCCCAGCGCTCGGCCACCGCCTCGTTCGACGCGAGCGAGCGCGGTTCGGCCCGGTCGAGATAGAGCGTCCCGTCGAGATGGTCGGTCTCGTGCTGCACGATCCGGGCCGGCCATCCCCGGAACACCTCGTCGAGCGTGTTCCCCTGCTCGTCCAGCCCGGTCAGCCGCACCTCGGCGGGCCGGGCCACCACCGCCTGCCAGCCCGGCACACTCAGGCACCCCTCGAAGAACGCCGCCCGCCCCGGCCCGAGGGGTTCGTACACCGGATTCACCAGCACCCGGAACGGCTGCGGCACCCGGCCCCGCGCGAGGGCCACCTCCGGCGGTACCGGTGCCGGATCCTCGATCACCGCGATCCGCAGCGGAACCCCGACCTGCGGCGCCGCCAGCCCGACCCCCGGCGCCGCCCGCATCGTCACCCGCAGCGCGGCCACGAACCGGGCCAGCAGCGCGGGCCCCAGTTCACCGTCGTACGGCCGGGTGCCGCGGCGGAGCACCGGATCGCCGGCCGCGACGATCGGCAACGGCCCTTCGGTGGCGAGGAGTTCCTCGACCCGCTCGGCGAGGGACAGGGGTGCGGAGCCGGGCTGCGGCTCGGGCAGGTGGGACATCCCGCCAGCATGCCAGACCCCTCGTTGTGACGGGGGTCACTCCATCGACCGGGAACCCGGCGGCACGACGGGCCGACCACTGCACCGACCCACCACCCGCACCCGACCCCTCAGCCCCACCCACCCCTCCCCCCCCCGTCAGCCCCGCCGCTCCCTCCCCAATCGCCCCGCCGCTCCCTCCCCATCCGCCTCGCCGCTCCCTCCCCGTTCGTCCCGCCGACCGACCCCGGAGAACCCCCGATGACCACCGCACCGCCGCACCGCACGGACGAGGCGTCCTCCCCAGACGCGGCCCAGGCGCCGACTTCCCCCGGCGCCTGGGCCGCCGTACGCCCCCTCGTCCTGCGTCTGCACTTCTACGCGGGGCTCCTCGTCGCCCCCTTCCTGCTGATCGCCGCCCTCACCGGCTTCCTCTACGCGGGCTCCTTCCAGGTCGAGAGGCTCCTCTACGCCGATGAACTGACCGTCCCGGCGGGGGACACCAAGCTCCCCATATCCCAGCAGGTCGCCGCCGCCCGCGAGGCCCACCCCGAGGGCGCGGTCGGCGCCGTGCGCCCCTCCCCGGTGGCCGACGCCACCACCCGCGTCCTGCTCACCGGGGTCGACGGCGTCGACCCCGACCGCACCCTCGCCGTGTTCGTCGACCCGTACACCGCCGAGGTGCGCGGCGCGCTGGAGCAGTACGGGTCGAGCGGGGCGCTCCCGCTGCGCACCTGGATCGACGAGTTCCACCGCGATCTGCACCTGGGCGAGACCGGCCGCCTCTACAGCGAACTCGCCGCGAGCTGGCTGTGGGTGATCGCGCTCGGCGGCGTCGCGCTCTGGTTCTGCCGTCGCCGCGCCCTGCGCAAGGTGCGCGGCACCAAGGGCCGGCGCCGGGTGCTCGGACTGCACGGCACGATCGGGGTCTGGGCCGCCGCCGGTTTCGTGTTCCTCTCCGCGACCGGACTGACCTGGTCGCAGTACGCGGGCGCCCACATCGACGAACTGCGCACCTCCCTCGGCGGATCCACGCCCTCCGTCACCGCGTCGGCGGGCGGCGACCACGGCGGCCACGGCGCGGCGGCGGGCGGTGACGCGGACCACGGCGTCGGCCTCGACCGCATCCTCGCCGCGGCCCGCGCCGAGGGGCTCGGCGACCCGGTCGAGATCGTCCCGCCCGCCGACCCGTCCTCCGCGTATGTCGTCAAGCAGATCCAGCGGACCTGGCCCGAGAAGCAGGACTCGGTCGCCGTGGACCCGAACACCGGGGAGGTGCTCGACGTCCTGCGCTTCGCCGACTACCCGGTGCTGGCCAAGCTCACCCGCTGGGGCATCGACCTGCACTCCGGCACCCTGTTCGGCCTGGCCAACCAGATCGCGCTGATGCTGCTCACGCTGGGCCTGATGGTGCTGATCGTCCTCGGCTACCGGATGTGGTGGCAGCGCGGGCGCGGCAACGCCTTCGGGCGTCCCGTCCCGCGCGGCGCCTGGGCCCGGGTCCCGCCCCTGCTCCTGGTCCCCCTGGTGGCGGCGGTGGCCGTCGTCGGCTACTTCCTCCCGCTCCTGGGCATCCCGCTGGCCGCGTTCCTGGCGCTGGATGTGACGCTGGGCGCGATCGCCCATCGCCGCGGGCGCCGGAAAGCGGCGTCAGGGAGTGAGGGCTGAGGAGGTGAGGGGGGTGAGGGGGGGAGGGGGTGATGGGGGCGGGACGAGATACGGCGGCGGGTCCCTGTGCTGCTGTCTGACTGACCGCACTGGGACCCGCCGCCGACTTGCTGTGTTCTGTGCTCGTACCGCACGGCGGTGACGACGCCCGGCGTCACCGCCCCTCAGAGGGCGTCGAAGTCGCCGCCCAGGGCGGAGGCCAGCCGCAGATGCGGTCCCGCCTCGTCGTGCCGGCCCTGCCGTTCGAGCGTGCGGCCCAGCATGAGCCGGGCATACTGCTCGACCGGGTCGCGCTCGACGATGACCCGCAGCTCCTGCTCGGCCCGCCGGAGCTGGGCGGAGTGGTAGTAGGCACGCGCCAGCAGCAGCCGCGGCCCGGTCTGCTCGGGCACCTCCCCGACCAGGTTGCTCAGCACCCGCGCCGCAGCGGTGTAGTCCTTGCTCTCGAAGTACTTCTGCGCCCGCTCCCAGCGGTCCGCCGGAGTCCCGCGGTCGTAGTACGAGTACGTGGTCGTGGTCGTGGTGTTCACTGGTCGACCTCCTTCACCGGGCCATAACCAGGGCGGGGTCGTTGAATATTCCACCACCTAGGCGCGCTGAGTGCGCAGCCCGTCCAGTTCGGCGCCGGCCCGCTCGGCGATGAGGGTCAGCACCCGCCCGGCGACCGCGAGGTCCTCGGCCGGGATCCCGTCGTAGATCCGCGTGGTGATGGGCCGGCTCTCGGCGCCGGTGGTCTCGTACAGGGCCTGACCGGCGTCGGTGAGCCGCAGTGGGCCGCTGCCGTCCGCGGTGAGCAGTCCCTTGCCGATGAGTCCGTCGACGGTCTCCCCGATCGACGACGCCGGGACCTTGAGGGCGTCGGTCATCACCCGGATCAGGTCGGCCCGCTCGACCGGTCCGCCGGCGGTGGCGACCGGCCTCATGGTCACCTGCTCCTGGAAGCTGACCCCGTGCCGCCCGAGCACGGCTTCGAGGACGCCGCGCGAGGCGTAGTGGGCGAGCGCGATGACACGGGGGTCGAGGGCGGGTGCGTGGGTGGGGGTGGTCGGGGTGGAGTGGGGTGCGTGGGTGGTGGTCATGGCTGCTGCTCCTGATCGTGGATCTGTTCTTGTTCCGGTTCCTTGAGCGGCGTGTCGAGAAGCACGCCCAGTTCCTGTACGAGGTGCCGGGTGCGGTCGCTGTCCAGGCCGCCGAGGGGTTCCAGGAGCTGCCGCAGCAGTCCTTGGACGACATCGATGGCCTGCCGGGTGACCGTGCGGCCCCGGTCGGTGAGCGCGAGCTGCACCGCGCGGGGGTCCTTGGGGTCGCGGGTCCGCTCCAGCAGCCCGGCGGACTCCAGGGCGCGGGCCAGCTTGGAGACATAGAGGGGTTCGAGCCCGGTGTGGTCGGCGAGCTGCCGCTGACTGGGCCGCAGCCCCGAGCGCTGCATCCCGTACAGCGAGCTGACCAGTGAGTACTGGGCATGGGTGAGCCCCAGCGGGGCCACCGCGCGGTCGACGGCGACCCGCCACTTCATGGAGAGCCGCCAGACCAGGAAGCCGGGGGTGGCGCGCTCGGACATCGAACTCATGACAAATACAGTACATGGCTACTATATCCAAGGCTACTATCTTCCTCCCCGCCCGCTGTTTCCGGGGCCGTCCGCGGGCGCAAGGGCCGAACGGGTGAGGCGGGCCGTCCCGGCGGGGGGAGTGCGCCGCCACTGAGTCAAGTGCGCCGGGACGGGCGTACCGACCCACTGACGTGGGGAGCCCGCCCGGACTAGGTTGTGGCCATGAGCAACCTTGATCGCGAGGCGGTGCCCGCGGTGTGCGGCGGCCGTGGGTTCGTCGTCGCGGAGCCGGTGCGTGAACTCCTCAGCCCCCGTCGCGTCCGGCTCGGAGAGTCCACGGAGGTCCGCCGGCTGCTGCCCAACCTGGGCCGCAGAATGGTGGGCGCGTGGTGCTTCGTCGACCACTACGGTCCCGACGACATCGCCGACCAGCCCGGTATGCAGGTGCCGCCGCACCCGCACATGGGGTTGCAGACGGTGAGCTGGCTGCACGAGGGGGAGGTGCTGCACCGTGACTCGACGGGCAGCCTCCAGACGATCCGCCCGCGCGAACTGGGGCTCATGACATCGGGCCGGGCGATCAGCCACTCGGAGGAGAGCCCGCGCTCCCACGCCCGTTTTCTGCACGGGGCGCAGCTCTGGGTGGCCCTGCCCGACGCCCACCGCCACACCGACCCGCACTTCGAGCACCACCCCGAGCTGCCGATGGTCACGGCACCGGGCCTGACGGCCAGGCTGATCCTCGGCACCCTCGACGGGGCGGTCTCACCCGGGACGACCTACACGCCCCTGATCGGCGCGGATCTCACCCTGGCCGCCGGTGCGGACGTACGGCTGCCGCTGGAGCGGGACTTCGAGTACGCGGTCCTGTCCATGTCCGGCGAGGCCCATGTGGACGGCGTCCCGGTGGTCGCCGGTTCCATGCTCTACCTGGGCTGCGGACGTACCGAACTCCCCCTGCGCACGGACACGGACGCGGCCCTGATGCTCCTGGGCGGCGAGCCGTTCGAGGAGGAGCTGGTCATGTTCTGGAACTGGATCGGGCGGTCCCAGGAGGAGATCGTGCGGGCGCGCGAGGACTGGATGGCCGGGACGCGGTTCGGGGAGGTGAAGGGGTACGAGGGGGAGCGGCTGCCCGCCCCCGAGCTGCCGACGGCACGGCTGAAGCCTCGGGGGCGGGTGCGGTGACCTGCGGGAATGCATGACTTCTGCCGCCCGCTGAGCCGGATCGGTCGAGGGCTGTCTCCAGCTTCTCGCCCGCTCCTGGTTGTGGTTCCCCACCGGGCTGCTGACGTGTGCCGTAGCGGTGGGCGATTTCACGGTGTGGTCTTCTGTGGGCGGGTGTGGCAGAGCCTTTGCTGACCAATGCTGACTTCGGTGATGGTCTGTCAAATATTGTTGCTGTGCTCTTCATGCAGTTCACGCGGTGAGTGGCTGGGCTTCCGGGTTCGGCTGCGGTTGGACTGATGCTGACTTCGATGGTGGTGCGTTGCGTATGGGCCTGGGCGTTCGGGTCGGCAAGCGGCGCTTTGTCGAGAGTGGACAAGCGGCGTGACTTCGCTGCACATGGATGCTGCCGCGAGTAGGACCGTCTCTGACGGATGACGAAGTTTGCTCGACAGGGGGTCCACTTTGCCGCTACCCGCAGGCCGCCCGGTGTCCCGGGCCTCGTGGCATGTGTGCTGCGCGCGGAATGGGTGCTCATGGAGCAGAGGGATCGGGATGATTCCCGGTGACGGCGGCGCTGCCTCGCAGACGGACGTGACTTGGATGACGTGGTGGGCGAGTGCTACCTGTGTGTCTGGTCACCGGGGGCCGGGCAGCGGCAAGTCCGCGCTGCTCGGCTGGCTGGTGGGGCATGGGATGCGGCCCGGCACCGTCCCCGTGCGCCGTGTCCACGGGTTCGTCCCGCTGACCGGTCAGAGCGCGCTGACGGTGGCGTGGGCGCTGTCGGGGCAGTTGTCGGTCGCGGCGGGCACACCGGGGGAACTGGTGAGGACGCTGGCCCGCGACGGGCGCCGTACGGTCGTGGTGCTGCCTGATCTGCACGCCGCCGGCACGCCCGGGGACGTCGCCGCCCTGATCCTGGAGCTCGACGGGGTCGAGCACATACGTGTGCTGGTGGAAGTGCGTTCAGGGAGTGATGCGGCCTCGGAGATGAGTGGGGCGCGTCCTGCGGTGATGGACCTGGACGAGTCGCGGTGGCGCGACGAGGAGCGGCATTTCCGCTGGCGGGAGGAACGGCCGACCACGGCACGATCCGCCACGGCTTCGGCTTTCGTACCCGTGCCTCAATCCGACTTTGTGTACGTCGCGCCCGGCGGCCGGCCACCTGCGCGGGCAGATCCGACCGCTGGTCACGGCGTACGCGGCCACCCTGGAACGCGCCGGATACCCACCGCGCCTGTTCTTCTCCCGCACCTTCACCATCGACACCGGGCAGATCGTCAACCAGGGCCGGGCACAGGCCCTGTTCCGAGGTCTGACCGCCACCAACGGCGAACCCATGACCCCGCGAGAAGCACGCGGCTACGGCGAGGCGAGCCTGCCGGCCGTACGCGGCCCCATCCGGTGCATCACCCCACTCCCACTGGCCGCCTCCGGACGCCTGCCGGCCGCAGTCACCGGAAAGAGGAACCAACCCACCAGCACACCGAGCCTCCTCGTCGAAGAACTCGACCCCCGCCACCTCTCCCCGGTCGTACGCGCCACCGGCCGCCGCCTGCGCCGCCACGTCCTGGCCCTGCCCGAGCACTGGATCGAACACACAGGCATGGCCCAGGGCCGCGCCGGATTCGCCTTACCCGGCCTCCCCGCCACCTGACATTCGGGCCCCGGGGCGGGTGAGTGAAACAGCGGACGAACCCGCCCCGACACCACCCGCGCCCACGATACTGATGGCCATGACGAACACCCCCCGCCCCTCCACGGCCCCGTTCTCCCGCGTCGGAATCCGAACCGGGGCCCTCGTCTTCTGCGGCAACGACGTCGCCCTCATCCGGCGCGACCGCCCCGACTCCACCCACTACACCCCGCCGGGCGGCAACGTCGAGCACGGTGAAGACCTCCAGCAAGCGCTGAGCCGCGAACTCTCCGAGGAACTTGACCTCGACACCGGCCAGGCCGAGGGCGGCGACCTCCTGTGGGTCGTCGACCAGCGTGTCACCCGGCCCGGCCCCACCCCGCCACCGCGCAAACTCCACCTCATCTACCGCTTCCACATCACCCCCGAACTCCGCGCCACCCTCGCCCGGACCGAGCAGGACGAACTCCCCGACGGCAGCCACGAAACCGGCATCATCGAGTGGGTCGACTACCGCAAGGCAGCCGACCTGCCCATCTTCCCGCCGCTCGGAGAAGCCCTCGCCGCCCTGCCCGACCCCCGCGCCACCGTCACGGACGCCGCACTCGAAGCCGTCACCGATGAGAACTACACCTGGGTGTGACCAGCGCCCCCGACAAACAGCCATTGCCCAGGACACCCGCCGATCATCCACCGGCGGCCGGGCCGTCTGTCCAGAGACCCGAGGACACGGCATCCGGCCGGTCGAAGACAGCCTGGACATCGCGCCCTGCCAGGGCGCGGCAACCATCGGCCCGGAACTGGCGGACCCCGTGCCGTCGTTCGACGCCGTTCTGATTGCTCTCGGCGGCGTGGCGCTGGCCACCGGCGAGGGCCATGTGCTGAAGGCAGTGGCTTCCGAAGCTGAGGTGATCTGTGTCCAGCCGCTGGGCGCACCAGTGCCGACACATTCGTGGCGGAGGCGACGTGTCGTCACCACCGACTCGACCGACACCGTCGCTGAAGGCGCCTGGCGTCGTCGGCGGGTGTCTCATCCCGGCCGTCCTGGACGGCCTCCTCCTGGTGTAATGCGCCAGAGATCCCCGGTGGTATTCCTGGCCGGTCCTTTGATGACTGGTCTTGACCTTGGTGAGGTCGACGACCTTCTCGACGTACTGCGGATCGGTGGAGAGCTTGAAGGAGTCCTGCTGACTGTCTGGCACAGGACTTCGAGTGCTGGAGCAGCAATTCGCAGTATGGATCCCGGGCGGGCGATGGGAAGAGGGGGGAGGTTGCGTCCGGGCAGGTGGATTGCAGGTCCCCGAGGCGTCAGGTCTGTCGGGTGACCCGTACGTATCCGAATGTCTCGTCAAGAAGAGCTGTCGGGGGCTCTTCGCCGAGGGAGCAGCGCATGAGGGCAGACTCGAAGCAACTGAGTGAGACGTTGACGATCGTCTGAGCCCTCATGCCGTCCCTGGGATTGTCCGGGGCGATCTCGTCCGCATCGAGGGAGAGCTGCCGGATGCGTCCCCGCCGGTCAGGTCGTCCCGTCCAGCTTGGGGGCGGCTACAGCGGGGAACAGCCGCTCAACGGCGGTGACGATCGCTGCCCGGCGGGCCGCCAGGAAGGTGTCGCGATCGACGCCGGCCAGGATGGGGAGGTCGGGCTGGCTGGCCCAGCCGGTGGCGATCTGGCTGACGATGACCAGGATGTCCATCGGGTCCCAGGCGGGGTCGAGGTATCCGGCCTCCTGGGCCTTGCGCGTCTGCTCGAGTTTGTAGGACGCGGACTGCCGCATCGGATGGTCGGCGGGCCGTTCCGCGTCGCCCAGTTCCAGCCGGCCCCAGACCACCAGCCGGTACCGGTCGGGGTGGGCGGTGTAGTAGTCGTGCAGGCGGCCCGCGAAGCCGGGCAGGTCGGTGGGGTCCATGCGCGTCGCCTCGGCGATCACCGCGAGCTCCTGGGCGGAGACGAACCGGTACAGCTCTTCCTTGCCGCCGCTGAAGTAGGCATATACGCGTTCTGTGCTGGTCTTGGCCTCTTTTGCAATGCGGGCGATGCGCGCTCCGGCGATTCCGTACCGGGAGAACTCTGCCTTGGCCGCGGCGATGATGCGGTCGCGGGTGGAGTCGGAGGCGGCCCGGGGAGTCATTCCGCAACCTTACCAAAGCGCCTGTTTTGACAGTGCGCACGGTGCGGGGTACGGTCAAAACAAAAGTTTTGCTTTGACGATGGGAGCAGCTCATGCACTACAGGACGCTCGGCAGCCAGGGGCTGAGGGTCTCGGCCGTCGGCTACGGCGCCATGGGCCTGACCATGGCCTACGGGCCCACCAACGAGCAGGAGGGCGTCGCCGCCGTACGGCGCGCCCACGAGCTCGGGGTCACCTTCTTCGACACCGCTGAGATCTACGGCTGGGGCGAGGTCTACGGCTGGGACGACCGCAACAACGAGGCCCTGCTGGGCCGAGCGGTCAAGGACTTCCGCGACGAGGTGGTCCTGGCCACCAAGTTCGGCTTCGAGCGCACCGCCCAGGGCCTGGGCCTCAACAGCCGCCCCGACAACATCCGCAAGGTCGCCGACAACAGCCTGCGCTTCCTGGGCACCGACCACATCGATGTCCTCTACCAGCACCGCGTCGACCCCGACGTGCCGATGGAGGAGGTCGCCGGCGCTGTCAAGGAACTGATCGAGGCGGGCAAGGTCCGCCACTTCGGCCTGAGCGAGGCAGGCCCGCAGACCATCCGCCGCGCGCACGCCGTGCAGCCGGTGTCGGTCCTGCAGACCGAGTACTCCCTGTTCGAGCGGGACGTCGAGCAACTGCTGCCGGCCCTGGAGGAACTCGGCATCGGCCTCGTCGCCTACTCACCGCTGGGCCGCGGCTTCATCACCGGCGCGGCCAAGCCCGCCGCCGAGTACGACCCCACCGACATGCGCACCTTCGATCCGCGCTGGCAGCCCGGCAACTATGAGAAGAACGTGGCCGCCGTGGACCAGTTGGCCGGGCTCGCCAAGTCCAAGGGGATCACCGTGTCCCAGCTCGCCCTGGCCTGGCTGCTGGCCCAGGGCGAGCACATCGTGCCCATCCCCGGCACCCGCAGCGTCGCCCGGATCGAGGAGAACAGCGCCGCCGCCGAGGTCACGCTCACCGATTCCGACCTCGCCGCGATCCGCGACATCCTCCCGTACGGCGGCTTCGGCGCCCGCTACCGCGAGGGCGAAGTCCCCACCTGGGACTGACACGTCCGACCCGCTGGTCTCCGACCACCCATTGGCCCGAGACCGGCGGCCAGCCGGTATCCCGCGCACCACCCGAGGCATCGCCGGGACCGGGAACCCGCACAACCGCCGTCCAGCGACGCCGTCATCAGCGCGCCGACGACATCGCCCCTCGCTCGATCAGAATCGAGACCTGTCCCGTGCCTCTACGTGACCCCCACATCGACCGGAGTGCGGCGTTCCAGGCCCTCCTGATGCAGGCGCTGAGTCATGTGTTCGTGCCTTTGGTGTTCTCCTCGCGGCAACTGCAGTTCGCGAGCGAACCGACCGCGAAACCGACGACGGAGATCATCCCGACCCGGCACGGCAAGATGCGCGCGCTGGTGTACGCCCCGACCGCCCGGCAGATGCAACGGCACACGGGGGCAGGGATGCGCCCGCCGGTGCACCTGGCCTTCCACCCGGGCGCCTTCATCGGCCGGCGGCCTCAGCAGGAGGACAACGTCGCCCGCTACCTCGCCTCCGATGTCGGCTGCTACGTCGTGCTCCCCGACTACGGCGTAGCTCCGCAGGTGCGATTCCCCGTGGCCGAGGAGCAGTCCTACGACGCCTACCACTGGGTGCACAAGCAGGCCGCACACGCGGGCTGGGACCGCAACCGGATCTCCGTCGGGGGCGGTAGCGTCGGCGGCAGACTTGCTCTGAACGTCGCCCTGATGGCGATCGACCACGACTATCACCGTCCGGCCGCCGTTTCTGCCGAGTACCCGTTCATCGACACGACCCGTGAGGACGGGGCCCGCACCTCGGCCAAGAAGCGACCTCTCGCTTCTCCCTCACTCATGTCGCTGGTGCGGCGCACCTACTTCGCTGGTGTCGACCCGCACCACCCGCTCGCCGCCCTTGTGTACCACCCGCGCCGCGGCGAACTGCCCCCGACGCTCATCATGACCGCCGAGTACGACACGCTGCGCCACGAAGGCAACGACTTCGCAGTCGACCTCGCCGCCCGCGGAGTCGAGGTCACCCACCGCGAATTCCCCGGTGTCGACCATCAGTTCACCCACACCAAACCGACCGAGTCCGCCAGGGCCGCAATCCACATGATCGGTGACCACCTCTCCAGGGCGTACACCGAATCCGCGGTCGAGTGACGTCGGTCCGCGGCCCGCTGCCCGGGTGGCGCGCTCGCCGCACAGCACGCAGCCCCGGGAGTCCCGACGTGCAGTGAACGACCGGCGGGGAAGATTCCCGGCCAGCGAGCCGGCGACTCTTCCGGCGGCGCCCCACGCCGTGGCCTGCCGGAGGCGTAGAGCGTTCCGCTTGACAGCATCATCGGAGCTGCCTACCGTCAAATCAAAAACTTTGATTTGGTCAAGGGGTGGCTCAAGCAGTAACGGACACCGGGCAGTCCGAGCCCGACGGTCTTGGTCGTCGGCTACGGCGAGATGGGGCTGGCCATGGCCTACCGGCCCACCAACGACACGCCGGGTGACGTGCGATCAGGCCGCCACGGCCAGCACTCCACACAGTTTGGTTAGCGAAGGAGGTCATACTCATGAAGGACCGGGCACTCGGAACACAGGACTTGAACGCGTCTTCGATGAGCCACGGCTCGTGGGACGCGGTCGCCGCCACCCGATACGCCCTGCTCACCACCTACCGAAAGAACGGCACTCCGGTTGGTGTGCCGGTGTGGCTCGCCCCCGACGGTCGGAAGATCGTCATCTGGACCGCGGCCGACTCGGGGAAGGTCAAGCGCATCAGGCGCAACCCCGACGTCACCCTGCAGATCTGCGACACCTACGGCAGAAAGACCACCGGCGAGATCGTCCGCGGCCACGCCACCATCCAAGACGGCGTCGTCACCAACCGCACCCGCACCCTTGTCGGCAAGAAATACGGCCTGATCGGCCTCGTCATGATCTATTTCAGCAAGTACGTGCGGGGATCAGACGCCACCGTCGGCCTCGACATCGAACCGGTTTAGCACGTCTCACCCCGCACATGCCTTGATCGCAGTGCGTCGCGCCTGTCCCCACCGTGTCCTCTGCATGAGCGGGACCCTGGGCGGTCGCGGAGACTCCCTATCCACACCACCTTGCGGAAGCCGCCGTTCAGCCATACAGCCGGTAGCGTCCAAGGCCGCCTGATGCAGGCATCGAGCAGGGTGATGACACCGGAGATGTTCTCCTTGCCGCAGATGCAGTTCGCCTGCGAACGACCGTGAAACCGAGAGCCGTGTCGGTCCTGTCCGGGACGGGCCGGTGCGCGCGCTCGTGTATGCCCTGGCCGCACGGCCGATTCACCGGCGTATGGCGACCGGCGCCGCCCTCCTGTGCGTCTGCCCTTCCACCCGGGCGCCTTGATCGGCCGACAGCCCCAACAGATGGGATGAGAAATGACCGAAGAGGAACTTCAGATTTCCCGGCGCGGTGTTCTTGCGGGCAGTGCGGCAGCCGTTGCACTGACGGCGCTCCCCGTCAGCGCGGCCGCGCAGACGCCGGCTCCCGGCTCTGCGCCTCCTGGCATGCCGGTATCGATGAGCGTCAACGGTCTTCGGCAGTCGCTGGAGCTGGACACCCGGACCACGCTTCTCGACGCGCTGCGCGAACACGTCAAGCTCACCGGGTCGAAGAAGGGCTGCGATCACGGTCAATGCGGAGCATGCACTGTGCTGGTGAATGGCGAACGCATAAACTCCTGCCTCACCCTCGCCGTTCAGCACGAGGGCGACGAGATCACCACGATCGAGGGCCTCGGTCGACCCGACAAGCTCCACGCCATGCAAGCCGCGTTCATCGAACATGACGGCTATCAGTGCGGCTACTGCACACCCGGCCAGATCTGCTCCGCGGTCGCGGTGCTCGACGAAATCAAGCGCGGCGTCCCCAGCCATGCACAGACCAACGTGGCAGCAAAACCCGACATCACGGCGGTCGAGATGCGCGAGCGGATGAGCGGCAACATCTGCCGCTGCGGCGCCTATTCCAACATCATCGATGCGATGGCCGAAGTGGCGGGATCTAGCGCATGAAGCCATTCACGTATGAGCGTGCCCGGACACCCGCCGAGGCGGCAGCCCTGGTTGCGAACCGGCCAGGCGCGAAGTTCCTCGCGGGCGGAACCAATTTGCTCGATCTCATGAAACTGGAAATCGAGACGCCGAGCCATCTCGTCGATGTGCAGGATCTGGGGCTGGACAGGATCCGGCCGACTCCGGACGGCGGGCTGCGCATTGGTGCGTTGGTGTCCAATACCGCGCTCGCCAGCGACGAAAGGATACGGCGCGACTATTCGGTAATCACCCGTGCGACCGTGGCTGGCGCCAGCGGCCAGCTCCGCAACAAGGCATCTACAGCGGGCAATCTTCTACAGCGGACACGGTGTCCGTATTTTTACGACACTCACCAGGCTTGCAACAAGCGCACGCCCGGTGCGGGCTGTGCCGCGATCGGCGGCTACTCACGCCAACTCGGCGTGATCGGAGTCAGCAAGGCGTGCATCGCCACCTTCCCCGGCGATATGCCTGTCGCCCTGCGCGTGCTCGATGCGAAGGTCGAGACAGTGATGCCCGACGGACGGACACGGGCAATCCCGATCGGCGAGTTTCACCGGCTGTGGGGCGATACACCACATCGTGAGACGGTACTCCGCACCGGCGAACTGATAACGGCGGTAAGGCTCCCCCGTCCGCTTGGCGGACGGCACTATTATCAAAAGGTGCGTGATCGCGCATCCTATGCCTTTGCTCTCGTATCCGTCGCCGCGGTCATCCAGCCGGACGGCACCGGGCGGGTTGCCTTCGGTGGCGTGGCCCCGCGACCGTGGCGGGTCGAGGAAGCCGATGCGCTACTGCCCCAGGGCGCCGCTGCGGTCACCAAGCGCGCGTTCCGTGGCGCGACACCCACCCATGACAACGCCTTCAAACTGGCGCTCGCCACTCGGACGCTCGCCTCGATCATCAGTCGATCGCAGAAGGGGGCGCCATGAAATTCGACACGCCCGCCGGCACCAACCCGATCGACAGGAAGAAGGTCGTCGGCAAACCGTCCTCACGGATCGAAGGGCCCCTCAAGACCACAGGGACGGCGCCCTATGCCTATGAACGGCATGACGTCGCCCCGGACCAGGCTTACGGCTATGTGCTCGGGTCGGGCATCGCGAAGGGACGCATTAACCGCATCAACACCCGATATGCGAAATCGGCGCCCGGTGTGCTTGCGGTCGTGACAACCCTGGACCACAAGCCGCTGCCGCGCGGAATCGGCAACCCTGCCAATCTTTTCGGCGGGGCCATTGTGGGGCACTACCATCAGGCCATCGCCTTGGTCGTCGCCGAGACCTTCGAGCAGGCTCGGGCTGCTGCCAACCTGATCCGGGTCAGCTATGTTCGCACATCAGGGAAGTTCGACTTGGCCAAGGCGGCGCCCAAAGCGCCATTGGCCGGCGCCTACGGTGCCCCGCCTGCGCCCGTCCGGATCGGCGATTTTGCCGCCGCCTTCGACTCGGCGCCGGTCAGGCTCGACGAGACTTACACGACGCCTGACGAGAGCCACGCGATGATGGAGCCGTTCGCATCGATCGCTGCGTGGAAGGCCGGCGAACTGACGGTCTGGACATCGAACCAACTGGTGGCCCAGGCAAAGTACAGCCTTGCCCAGGCACTGTCGATTCCGCCGGAGAAGGTGCGGGTGGATTCCCCCTACATCGGCGGCGGTTTCGGCGGGAAGCTCTTCGTGTGCGCCGACGCCGTCCTTGCCGCGATCGGGGCGAAGACGGTAGGACGGCCGGTCAAGGTCGCGCTCACCCGGCCGATGATGGCCAACAATTCAACGCATCGGTCCGCCACGATCCAGCGTGTCCGTCTCGGTGCGGGACGCGACGGCCGTCTGACCGCGATCGGGCACTCCAGCGTGAGTGGAAATCTCGAAGGCGGCTGGCCCGAGCCAGCGGTCGAGCAGACCAGGCTGATGTATGCCGCCCCGAACCGCGAGACGTACATGCGGCTTGCAAAGCTCGACCTTCCCGAGGGCAACGCCATGCGCGCACCGGGCGAAGCCCCCGGCCTCATGGCGCTCGAGATAGCGATGGACGAGATGGCGGAGAAACTGGGCATGGACCCGGTGGATTTCCGCGTCATCAACGACACCCAGGTCGATCCGGAAAATCCCAACCGCCCCTACTCCCAGCGCCACCTCATCGAGTGCCTGCGCACTGGGGCGGAACGGTTCGGGTGGTCGAGACGCAGCCCCAATCCCGCCCAGATCCGCGAAGGGCATCGGCTGATCGGCATGGGAATGGCAGCGGGCCTTCGCAACAACCAGGTCCTCAACTCCGCGGCACGCGTCGGACTCGATGGCGACGGAGTCATCACTGTGGCCACCGACATGACCGACATCGGGACCGGCACTTACACGATCATCGCGCAGACGGCTGCGGAAGTAATGGGCGTACCGCTCGACAAAGTGCGTGTGATCCTGGGCGACTCCGCACTGCCGGCATCGCCGGGATCGGGCGGTCAGTGGGGCGCCAACTGCTCGACGGCCGGGGTCTATGCGGCCTGCATGAAACTGCGCGGTGCCGTCGCGCAGAAGCTGGGGGTGGACGCTGCCGATGTCGATTTTGTTGATGGGGAAGTGGTGTCGGGCAGTCGCCGCATCGAACTCAAGGAAGCCGGCCCGCTTTCCGTCGAGGACAAGATCGAGTTTGGCGACCTCGCCATGCAGTATCAGCAATCGACCTTCGCCAGCCATTTTGTAGAGGTGGCTGTGGACAGCTATACCGGCGAAACGCACATCCGGCGAATGCTCGCTGTGTGCGATGCAGGACGCATCATCAATCCCACATCGGCTCGCAGCCAGGTGATCGGCGCGATGACGATGGGTGTCGGTGCCGCACTCGTAGAAGAACTGGCGGTCGACAAACGGTCCGGATTCTTCGTGAACCACGATCTTGCCAGCTACGAGGTGCCGGTCCATGCTGACATTCCACACCAAGAGGTGATCTTCCTCGACTATCCCGATGACAAATCGTCGCCTATGAAGGCGAAAGGCGTGGGCGAGCTGGGACTCTGCGGCGTCGGCGCCGCGATCGCGAACGCGATCTACAACGCAACAGGTGTCCGTATCCGCGACTATCCCCTCACGCTCGACAAATACCTCGACCGGCTGCCGGTGATCCCCTGAGGTCCGTCGCGCAAGGAACCGATTCACGACCAGTGCAACCTCGACGGCTCGGCATCGCTGAACCCCAGCGAGCTCGTGAACGGTCGGCGGTGAGACGCTGTGGACCTCAGAGGGGGGCTTGGATCACATCTGCCGTGCGCCGGGGTCAGGTCCGCGGTCTGCTGGTGGGACCAGCAGACCGGAGACGGTCTGGACGGCATCACTCATGTGTTTCTGGCGGCCGAGGTGACGCGCGAGCGCCTGCCGGTTCATCAGGTGGGCGACGCTGTGCTTGACCCGGATACGTCGACAGGAGTCCGCCCTGCGCTGCCGCTCGTCCGCCTCCTCGTGCCAATCGGGAGCGTTGACTTGCGATGCGGCGATGTGATGACGCGTCGGTTGCTCTGCGCGTTGAGCCCCTGCTGGTCGACGTTGGGCGAGGACCTCGAACGGCAGCTCGTCGGACCGGAGTTCTGGCGGGAGGCGGGAGGCGGGAGGGTGCGTGCGGGCATTGGGCGGGCGTGGCCGTCCTGCGGACGGCCGCCCGGTCGAAGGAGTGAGATTGGCCAGCCCTTCTGCTCCCTTCGTGTCGATGACGACCGCGCTCTACAGGCGCATCCGCTCAGTCGTGGACGACCCGCGATCCAGATGTGGCGGATGGGGGCGCGAAGGCTGTCCCGGTCCGTGCCACCAGGGACCGGGACAGAGCGAAAAGGCGGGGGCGGTCAGCCCCCCATGCGGCGGTCGGGCAGTGCTGCCAGGAGTGCCTGGACGGCACGGGCCCGGTCTGCCCGGTCGTCCGTGTCGGCGGCGGGGGAGGTACTCAGGGGGTCTGTTCCTTCCGGGTAGTGGACACAGGACGGCGGCCCGGGTGGACCGGTGCCGTCGCGGTGGACAGGGGGTGCCGCGTCGGCGGCGTGAGTATCGGTCACTGCGTGCGGGTGAGCGGGTGGTTGAGGATGTCGGTGAGGGTGTCCCGGTCGAGGCGGAGCACGACCGTGTGGTGGTCGGACAGGCCGGTCATGTCGACGACTTCGACCGCGCGCACGGCGGGCAGGAGCTGTTTGCTGGCGTAGATCCGGTCGATGCGTGCGTCCGGGCCGTGGTCGCAGGCGTCGACCGTGGGGGCGACCGGGCTGGTGTCCCCGGTGACGGTGGTGAGGTGGCGGGCGACGTCCTGGAGGCCAGCGGTGCGCAGGGTGGCGTCGGGGCGGTCGTCCATCAGGCGTGTGCCGTCCGGCCCGATGTAGGAGCGGTGCGCCCGGTGGGGTTCGTCGCCGATCTTTTCCAGGATGGGCAGGGCGGGGTCTCCGGGGGTGCCAGCGACGGGGTAGGAGTTGGTGTCGCCGCCGAGGAGCGCCGGGCAGTGGACGCGCCGGCCGTCGCCGCGCCGGGCCCACCTGTCGTTCAGCCTGGTCAGCCATTCGGTCTCCGCCAGGCGGGCGGCGGGCGAGGCGTAGTCGTAGTGGAAGGAGCCCACGAACAGGGGGGCGGCGTCGGCGGCCGTACCGGTGAGCTGGAACTGGCGCACGGTCGGCGGGAGCAGCCAGGGGCCGGTCTTGGGGTACTCGCCGGCCGGGGTGAACAGCTTCGGGTCGTGGTAGACGGCGGTGCTGCACTCGCGGGCGATGCGGCCGGTCATGCCGAGCACGGCTTCGGCCGCGTCCGCGAGTTCGTTGTCGTTGTCCTGGGCGCCCCACATTTCCTGCCGCAGGAGGAGATGCAGGTCGAGGGATGCCAGGCGGTCGTGCATCCGCCGCCACAGGGTTTGATTGCCGCCCCCGTTGTACTCGAAGTTGCAGGTCGCCACGTTGATGAGCACGGAGGTCTCCTCGGAGGTAGAGGTGTCAGCGGGATGTGCGGGATGTGCGGGGTGTGGACCGGGGTGGTCGGGGTCGGACCCGGCGTGGAGGGCCGCCGCGTCTGCGGTGCGGCGGTGGTGTTCTCCACGCCGGGCTCTTGCGGTGCCCGGTGCGGCTGTTCCCCACGAGCACCTGCACCGGGTTCCGCGTCCACGCCCTTTTCGGATCAGGTCAGGGTGCGGTCCGGGAGGCGGGGTGTCGGCGGGGGAGCGGGTTCACGCGGACGACGCCGGGAACGGGGAGCCCGGGGCGCCCGGGGCGCCTGCGGGGGCGGAGAGCGCCGTCTCCTGGCGGGTGCTGCGCGTGGGGCTGGGGAGTGTGGTGCGCGGGGTGGGGATGTGCCGTTCGGCGGGGGTGTGGAGGCGGTTGGATGCGTCGCACAGGGCCCAGTGGGTGAAGCCCTGCGGGTAGTTGCCGACCCGGCGCCGGCGGATGGGGTCCCATTCCTCGGCGAACAGGCCGAGGTCGCTTCGCAGGGTGAGGAGCCGCGCGAAGAGGGTGTGGGGCCCGGCCGGTGCGGCCGGTCAGTGCGAGGGCTTCGACGAGCCAGAACGAGCAGGCGAGGAAGGCGCCCTCGTGTCCGGGGCGCCCGTCGACGCCCTGGTCGCTGCCGGTGGTGGTGTAGCGGTGAAGGTGTTGCGTACCGGGTCGCCTTGGAGTGGACGAAGTGACGGCGCTCGCCGCGGACTTCCCAGATCCCCTCGTCCGGCTCCTGCCAGACCTCGGCGAGGTTGCGGACCAGCGCCATCTGGAGGGCGTCCGCCCGCGGGTCCGGTTCCAGACCGTGGCGCCGGGCCGTGTCCAGGGCGTCGTTCACCTCCCCGAACACGTCGAGCTGGAGCGGTCCGGCGGCCCGGTTGCCGACCCGCACCGGTGCCGAGCCCGCATAGCCGGGCAGGTGCCCGAGTTCCCGCTCGGGCAGGTCCCGCTCGCCGCTCACCCCGTACATGATCTGCATGGGCCGCGCGTCGGTCAGGGTGCGCACGAGCCAGGAACGCCAGGCGCGTGCTTCTTCGAGGTGGCCGTTGCGGGCGAGGGCGGCGATGGTGAGGGCGCTGTCGCGGAGCCAGCAGTAGCGGTAGTCCCAGTTGCGGCTGCCGCCGATCTCCTCCGGCAGGGATGTGGTCGGGGCGGCGACGACGGCGCCGGTGGGGGCGTGGGTGAGGGCCTTGAGGGTGATCAGGGAGCGCCGCAGGGTGTCGTGGCCGGGACCGGTGTGGGTGTGCTGGGCGGAGAAGTCCTGCCAGCGCGCGAGGGTGGCGGCGAACGCTGCGTCCGTGTCGGGGACGGGCGGTACGGGAAATCCGTCCTGCCAGGTCAGCGTGAACGTCATCGGCGGCTGCCCGGCGGTGACGGTGAACTCGCTGATGAGCGAGGCACCGTCGAGCTGGGTCGGCGGCTGGGCGTCGAACCACAAGTTGCCCTGCCCGGTGTGGAGCCGGAACCGGTCGCCCAAACCACGGATGCGCGGCAGGCGGCTGCCGTATCCGGGGCGCACGGCGAGGTCGGAACGCATCCGCACCCGGCCCCGGACGCTCTGGACGGTCCGTATCAGTTGGACGGGGGTGTCGTCGCGGGTGTGGGGCGGCATCAGGTCCAGGACTCGCACCGTGCCGTCGGGGGTGTCCCACTCGGTGACCAGGATCAGGGTGCCGTCCAGGTAGCGGCGCCGCGAGGCGGGGGGCGGGGTGCCGCTACCGTCCGGTCCTGTGGGGGCAAGGCTCCAGCAGCCGTGCTCCTCACCGCCGAGGAGGCGGGCGAAGACCGCGTCCGCGTCGTACTGTGGCGGGCACCACCAGTCGATGCTTCCGGTGGGGGAGATCAGGGCGGCGGTGTTCATGCCGCTGATCAGGGCGTATGCCTCAAGGGGCGGGGCGGGGTCGGTCATGGGCGGGTCCGTTCGTCGTGCGGTGGCCGCCGCTGTGCGGGCGGGCGGAGCGAAGGAGAGGGGTGTGCGGCCGGGGGCCGGGCGGGTACCCGGCGGGACTCTCGTCCACCGAACCGGGTGCGGTTCGCAGCGCGGTTCGTAGGGCGGTGGCGAGGACTGCCAGGTGCCAGGGCCGCAGCCAGGGCGGATCGGGCAGCGGCGCGGACGCGAGCTCCCGGAGCAGCAGGACGTCCCGGTCACTGCTCTTTCCTGAGGCTCCGGCCCCGGCTCGGTTGGCCAGGCTCCGCAGCCGGGTCCACTGTTCGGCGATGTCGGTGAGG
Source organism: Streptomyces sp. NPDC093252 (assembly GCF_040683675.1). Lineage (NCBI taxonomy): Bacteria > Bacillati > Actinomycetota > Actinomycetes > Kitasatosporales > Streptomycetaceae > Streptomyces > Streptomyces sp. NPDC093252. The sequence continues at coordinate 307,979 of NZ_JBFBEM010000004.1, forward strand.
CTGACGCTGCTGCGGTGCTTCCACTGCCTGCGGATGCGGCCGGGCAGGAGAAGGTCGGTGTCCGTGGCCGGTGACGGCGGGGGCAGTGGCTCGCTCACCGGCGGTCGGGGCAGGCTGCGGGCGGTGACGAGTACCCGTGGGTGCTTGCCGGTGAGCTGGAGGAGTCCTTGGTCGGCGAGCCGCCGGAAGGCGGCGGTGACCAGCGCGGCATCTCACACGAAGTGGAGGGCGAGGGTGCTGGCGGCCGGGAGTGGGGAGCCGGGCGGGTGGAGCCCGGCGGCGATCTGCGCGGTCAGCCGGTCGGCGATGTAGCGGGCCCGGATCTGCGGGATGTTCCCGGTGACCGGCACGAACAGCCGGGCACCCTGCCGTTGCAGTGCCCCGACGGTGGCGAGGTCGGCGACGGCGGCGTCCATCCGGGCACGGGAACAGCCGAGCCGCCCGCTCAGGCGCAAGGGCGAGAGCACGGTCCCGGGCAGGTACTGCCCCGAGCGGATACCGGCGGTGAGGTGTTCGGTCACCTGGGCGATGGACGGGCCGGGTTCGGTGGCGCGGGTGATCGCCCGCAGCAGGTCACGCAGTGCCGTGGTGAGGAGGGCGACGGTCTCAGGGGTGACGGGGGTGTCCGGCGGCTGTTCGGCGGCGGTCAGGAGGGCGTCCCAGCGGGCGGTCGCGGAGGGGGAACCCGCCTCGGCCTCGCGGCAGTCGCGGGCGGTCGGGGTCCAGCGGGCCAGGCAGTCGCGGAGCGTGGTCGCAGTCCGGGCCAGGGCTGCGGCGGAGGGGGTGCCGGACCCGGTCCGGCAGGCGCGGGCAAGGTCCGAGCGCAGTGCGGCGGCTGCTGTGCCGTCGAGGACCGGCGGCACAGCAGCAGTACGGTCCGGGAGGGGTGCGAGGGGCAGGGGGGTGGAGGACACAGGAGGGCTCGCTGCGGTGGTGGGAGGCGGACGGAGGAGAAGGGCGCGGCCTGTTGCGGACGTGGGCGGTGACCTGGTCGCGGGTGGCGGACAGGATGCCCAGGGCGACTGCCGCCAGGTTCAGCCGTCCCACCAGCACGCTGCTGGAGTAGGCGACATCGAGCCCGTCACCGACCTCACCGATCCGGTGGGAATCGGGCACCCGGACCCCGTCGAGCACGAGTTCCCCGAAGGAGAAGCCGCGCAGGCCGAGCCGGGGAGTGTGCGGGGCCAGGCGCACGCCCTCACGGTCCGCCTCGACCAGGAACGTGCTCAGTCCCCGGCTGCCCTTGCCGGTGCGGACCACCACGCCGTGCACATGCGCCACGTGGGAGTTGCCGACGTAGACCTTCCGGCCGCTCAGCACCCAGGTCCTGCCCCGGCGGCGGCCGGTCGAGGTCATACCGAGGACGTGACCGCCCGAGTCGTGTTCGGTGACGGCGATCGTGGGCAGTACCGATCCGTCCGCGACGGCGGGCAGCCACGTGTTCCGCTGCTCTTCCGTCCCGAAGTGCTGGATCATCGCGGTGCCGAGGACGGAAGCTTGGACGGCGGCGCCCATCGCCGCGCTCATATAGGAGAGTTCCTCGACGAGGACGGTCTTCGCGGTGTGGCCGACGTCCATGCCGCCGTGGGCGGCGGGGACGGTGATGCCGATCCATCCCATGCGGGCCATCTCGGTCACGAGGCCGTCCTCGACAGCCCCGGTGGATTCCATGCCGGGTATGCGGGGTGCGATCTCGGTCCGGGCGAAGTCACGGACCCTGGCACGCAGGTCCCGGTGCGGGTCGGAACCGGGGTCGGGGTCGGGTGTTTCGGTGCCGGGGACGGCATGGAGGGCCTGGAGGTCGGGCATCGCTCTCCGTTTCTGGGGTCAGCGGTGGGCGGAGTGCAGGAGAGTTGGCGCCAGGGCGTCGCGTTCGGACTTGATGAGGCCGAGGAGGCCGTCGGCGTCCGCCTGGGGGCGGGCGGCGGTGTCGATGAAGCAGATCGTGGCCAGGGTCTGGCCGGACTCGGGGTCGGTGAAGGGTGCGCCGACGTAGGTGCGGACGCCGAGGATGTCGACGACCGCGTTCGACCGGAACCGGGCGTGACTGTGGGTGTCGGTGATGACGAGGGCGAGTCCGTTGCGGGGGATCAAGGCGGGGCAGAACCCGTGGGTGAGGGGCATGGTGCGGGGGATGAGGGGCAGGTCGGGGCGGTCCGCCCGGTACAGGCCGGTGAAGTACTGGCCGTCGTCCATGAGGAGGTTGACCATCGCGTACGCGGCGCCGGCGGCGCGGCCGAGGCGGGTGACCGTCTCGTCGAGGTCGCCGCGCGGTTCCCGGCGGAGGCCGAGTTCGTGCAGGCGGGCGGCGCGGGCGGTGGAGGATGCGGCGGGCGCGGGGAGTAGCCCGGGGTCGGGATCGTGAGGGTTCACGGGCGGGCTCCACGTGGTGAGGGGGCGGGAAGGGAGGTGATCAGGGCGTGCAGGACCGTGGCGACGGACCTCGCGTCGCGGGCGTCGAACGCGATCACGGGCACCCGCTCGTGCACGTCGAGGGCTTCGCGGACCTCGTCCGGGGTGTAGCGGCGGGGGTCGTCCTCGAACTCGTTGACGGCGACGACGAAGGGAACCCGGAGCTTCTCGGCGAAGTCCAGGGCGGGGAAGGAGGCCGCGAGGCGGCCGGTGTCGACGACGACCGTGCCGAGGGCGCCGTGGGCGATTTTCTGCCACATGGAGTGGAAGCGGGGCTGTCCGGGGGTGCCGAAGAGGAAGACCTTCATCGGCGGCGGGTCGGGGAAGGTGATCCGGCCGAAGTCGACCGCGGTGGTGGTGGTCGTCTTGCCGACGGCGCCGGTCAGTTCGTCCGTGCCGACGCCCGCCGCGGTCAGGCCGGCCTCGGTGCGCAGCGGGGTGATCTCGCTGACCGCGCCGACCAGGGTCGTCTTGCCCACGCCGAACCCGCCGGTCACCAGGATCTTCACCAGCCACTCACCGGGCCGCTGGTCATGCGGCATGGGGGTTCACCCCCCAGCGGCGCTGGAGATTGGCGAGGAGCGCGGTCAGCACGGCCGGGTCGCTGCCCTCGGTGCCGGGCCGGTCCGAGCGGGGGACCGTGATCCGCAGGGCGCCGTCCCGGAAGAGATCGGAGACGAGCACCTTGACGACAGGGGCCGGCAGGCGCAGGGTGCCCGCGAGTTCGACGACGGACAGGTCCCTGCCCGCACACAGGCGCAGCACCTGCTCCTGCTCGGGTGTCGCTCCGTGCGGGGGGTTCTCCGGCAGGGCGCGGACCTGTGTCTCCAGGAGGAGGGTGACGTCGGCCTCGGTACGGCCGGAGGTGATCGCGTAGTAGGGGACGCGGGGGGTGACCTCGCCCCAGGTGCCGCCCGCCATCTCATTCGCCTTCCGCGCGGTCGGGCGTGGCGAGGTGCCGGCCGACCTGCTGGACCAGAAGGGTCATCTTGTGGGCGACCATGCCCGGATCGGCTCCGGGGCCGGTCAGGACGGTCAGGAGACTGCCCTGGCCCGCGGCCATGGTGTAGATCATGCAGTCGTGGCGCTCGATGACGATCTGGCGGGTCTCCTGCGTCGAGTCGCTCCCTAAACATTCGGCGAGCGCCCTGCACGCGGACAGCACGGTGGAGGAGGCGGCGGCCACGCGGTCCGTCCCGTCCTGGTCCAGCAGTTTCGTGGCGCACCGGGCCAGCCCGTCCCGTGACACGAGGACCGCGCGGGTGGAATGCCCGATCTCGGCCGCGAACTGCTCCAGCAGCAACGTCATGTCCTGAAGCCTGGTGGTCGCGAAGATCTCGCCGGTGATCGATCGCTCCTGTGGGGGGTGTCAGGGGTGTCAGGGGTGGAAGAAGGCGTGATGGCGGGGCCCGGCTCCGGTCCGGAGTCCGAAGCCGCCTCCTGGATCTGGCGCGAGGCACGGAAGAACGCGCCCACGACGTCGGGTGAGGCAGGCGAGGGGACCGCGTCAGGGTGAGGAGGAACCGGGGAGGCAGGGCCGCCGGTGGCGGTGTCATCTTCACCGCCGGGTGCGGCGAGGGCGGTGGTGTCCCGGACTCGGCGCGGCAGCAGCGGCCGGTCCCCCGCACCATCGGACGCCGCACGCGGGCGCGGACCCGAGGGTGCCGGGGCACCGGTCACCGGAGCGGTAGGGCCGGAGGCCGCACGGGGGTCGGCCGGTGGTGTGCTGTCGGCTGTCCCGGCGCGGCCCGGCAGGGCCATCGGCCTGGCCGGACCGGCGGCAGGAGGGGAAGAGGAAGAGGGTGTTCGGGTCGTGCGGCGGGCGGCAGTTGCCCCGGCTGACCAGGAGCTGTCCGGGCAGGGCGACGGTGGCGACGATGCCCTGTTCCGGTGCTTGCTTGGCCCGCAGACCGACGGTGATCTTGTAGGCGGCAGCGAGCTGCGCGACCACGGCCAGGCCGATCCGCCTCTCGGCGAGCCGGGGCAGCACCAGGTCCGGCGACGGTCCGGCGAGCAGCGCGTTCGCCTCCGCCAGGTCCCGGACGGGCATGGACAGCCCGTGGTCCTCGATCTCGATGCGCAAGCCCCGCGAATGCTGCTCGACCCGGACGCCGACCGGCTCGTCCGGCGGGCTGTAGCCCAGTGCGTTGTCGACCAGCGCGGACAGCATGTGGATCACGGCCGGACCCGCGTAGCCCACGATCCACAGGTCCTGGCCGAGCGGGAACCGGGTCTCCACCCGGCGGTGATACAGGGTCTCCGCGATCCCCACCCGCACCACCGTGCCCAGCGGCACCGGGTCCCGGCTCGGCGCGAAATGGCCGCTGCCGCCCAGCACCATCAGGCTCTCGCAGTAGCGCCGCGCCAGCGACGCCTGCAACTCCGCCTTGAACAGCGTCGCCAGGACCGCCGGGTCCTCGATGCTGTTCTCCACGTCGTCCAGCACGCCCAGCAGACGGGTGATCGTGCCGTGCAGGCGCGGAGCGACACTGCCCACGACCCGCCCGGCGTCGCCGTCCCGGGCCTTCGCCACTGCGGCGACCGCCTCGCCCAGCACAACGGTCAGCATCCGGTCGAACCCTTCGAACGGGTCCGTGATGTCGCCGTGGCCCCGCTGGGAGGCGGCCGGTATCGGGGCACCGGCCCTCGCCTGCGCCTCCGTCCGGGCCCGGTCGAGGGTGGCCCAGTACCGCTCCAGCCAGGCCCGCGCGTTCGCCAGGGAGTGCTCCAGCTCCTGGGCCCGCACCGTCAGCCTGTTGTGCGCGGTGTCCTTCTCGCGCCGGGCACCGAGTTCGGCCTGCCGGCCGACGTCCTGGAGCGGTCACGGCGGGCGCACACCACCACGAGCCCGGCCCACAAGGCTGCCCCACCCGACACCGCCCACGGCCACGCCAGCGTGCCCGCGGCACCGGCGGCCCACGCCCCGGCCGGTAGGGCCGCACCCGCCAGCACCGCGCCCAGGCTGCTCCCGAGCAGCCCGCGCCCCGGGGCCGGGAGGTCCGGAGGGATGCTGCCGCCGCCTGCCCCGCCATGGGCGGAGTGGCGCCGGGCCGTTCGACGAGACGAGACCATGGCTCCTCAGAAGGCTAGAAAACGTGTCAAAAGGGCTGGGTTGTGGGCAGGTTGGGGCCGGCTGCCGCAGGAGTGATCCGAGGCCCGCTGCGGCAGCCGGGACGGTGGCGGGGCCCGACCGCCCCTTCACCGTCACCCCGGCAGCCGGACCTGACTGTGATCCAGACGCAACCGGGGAACTTCTCGGCGACCGCCTCCCTCCCGGGCCTGCCAGGGAAGGAGCAGCGGCGCCGGACCGCCCCGGGGCGGCTCTCCGGGCCCGTGACCACGGGGGGAGTCTCCGGGACCGGGGCGCGCTCGCCCCGGGACGGCCGTCTTCACGGGCCGGGCAGCATCACGGCCCCCGCCCCAGTGCACGGGCACCCGCCGCAGTCGCCGCGGTCGCTGTGCGCCGGGCGTGCAGCAGGCCGGTCTCGTGGCCCCGAAGGACGGCGTGCAGCGCCGAGTGGGCGCCGAGCCGCCTGCACACCGTGTCCTCCAGCTCCCGCAGCGCACCGGGCGCGGTCACTCCGAGGAGATCAGCGACCCGGCCCCAGGGCACCCCGGCCGCCCACGCGTCCAGCAGTCCCAGGCCCAGCGGACTCAGACCGGCCGGCTGCGACGGCCACACGGGCACCACACCCTGGCAGACCGCCTCGTGCACGATCGCCGTCCACGTCATCCCCCGCCAGCCGGCGAGCACCTCACCCGCCGCCTCCATCCGCTCGAACACCTCCCGCTCCGTGGCGAGACGGCAGACCGCGAAAGCGGCGACCGGCGTTCCGTGCGCGAGAGCGTCCAGCATCACCGCGTCCCGCAGCTCCAGGCCCCCGATGCTGCCCGCGACGCCGTAGAACCGGCGGCGCCCAGGGGCGCTGATCCGCGCGGGGCACACCGCACCCCACACCACCAGCAGCCTGCCCCGGCCGTCGGCCTCCAGCCGCACACCATCGAAACCCGGCAGTGATCCCAGGACATCCGCCACCTCCGCGGCGAAGGAATCCGGGACGGGCAGGAAGCCGCCCAGCCGCCCCGGCCCCGACGGAACCGCCAGCAACTCCCCACCCCCGCCCGCACCGTCGCCCTCGGGCAGGCCACCGAGCCGCAGCGTCACCGCGCCCGACAGCAGCGCCGAGTCGGCCAGCCCATGCGTACTCGTGGGCCCGTACACGGCAGCCACCTGCGGAGCCTCCACCGTCACCCGGCCGGACCCCCCGCGCCGAAGCGCGGCGCTGCCGCCCGGCCCGGCCGGGAAAGAGGCGGTCACAGCACCTCCCCAGCCAAGAGGCAGGACGGGCCTCTGCCGGCCAGGGCACAACCCACGCGGACAAGACGTCCTTCAGCGTGGGCATGAGGTCCTCCCCGGGCGGGAGCGGGGCGGGATCGCTGGAACGAGGAGGCCAACTGGTCGTGGTCATCCACATCACGTCCTTGGGACCGGTCTGGAGAGAGCGGGGGACTGCCACGCCAGGTCTCGGGAGGCCGGTGCCGCCCCGATCCGTCAGTTCGTCACGTCCCGAGGGGAGTCGGAAACGCTCCGTACGGAAGGCGAGAAGCGTCGCAGCCGCAGGGAATCCAGGGCCACCCCCATTCCGTCCCCGGAACACGGCGCGGGAGTGACGCGCATCCCCGCCCTCTCCCCGGAACGCCCCCGGAGTCCGGCCGGATGCTCTAACTCGCAGGCTGGGCAGGAACATTGATCCGCGAGAGGCCCTGCCGTCGCCGCGACGCATGGGAGACGGACAGGAGGACGAAGCCGGATGAAGAAGCTCTTTCGCCACCTGCTCGACGAACGGGAACTCCGCGACCACCGGGCGTTCCTGCCCGCCTTCCGCAGAGCCGCGCACGAGCTGGCACAGATCGAGGACGAACCGTCTCTGCGGCGGCTCGATCCGGCCCTGACGACGTTCGAGGGCTGGTACTACGGACACCGCCAGCCGCAGCGGGACGCCCGCCGGGTGCTCAGGCACTGGCTCGGATACAGCGTCGAAGCCCTCTGGAGCCCGGCGGACACTGTCCTCGCGCACGAACGCGAGAGCCCCGCCGGGGACGGCCGTGCCACGACGGGCGCGGTCCTGGACGAGATGAGAAGGACGGCAGCGATGGCCGCACAACGCGCAGCAGACTTCGCCATGGGAGCCGAACACGGCCTGATCGGCCCCGAGACACTCGCCATCGTCACGGACAAGGTCGCGGCGATAGTCGAGGACTATCCCCGCGTCCCCCTGTCGGTGATCTGGCAGGAGATGGCAGCCACCCAGGACCAGGTCTTCCGCCTGCTCGACGGCGGTCGCATCCAGCCCTCCCAGGGCCGCGACCTCGGAGTCCTCGCCACCATCCTCTCCTTCCACATGGCCAAGGGCTCCAACGACATGGGCGAGCCGCGGCAGGCCATGACCCAGGCCCGCGCCGCCGGAGTCGCCGCACAGTGGGCCGGGCACACCGGACTCGTCGGTCTCACCCTGGGCCTGAAGTCCCTGATCTCCTACTGGTCGAACCAGCCGGGCCAGGCCCTCCACTACGCCCGCCAGGGCGCCGCGCACTGCACGGAGTCCCGCGGCACCGTCAGCGTCTGGCTCGCCTCCCTCGAAGCACGGGCAGCCGCCCTCCTGGGAGACGGCCAGTCCGCGACCGCCGCCCTCACCCGCGCCACCGACCTGCGCAGGCGCGTCCAGCCCGACGACCTCGACCGCCTCGGCGGACTCCTGACCTTCCCCGAGGCCAAACAGCTCTACTACGAGGTCGAGACCCGCGTCCTGCTCAACCACAGCGGTACCGACGTCATCACCAGCGCCGAACAAGCCGCCGCCGCCTTCGCCGACTCCGAGACCGCGCACTGGGCCTTCGGAGACCAGGCCGGCGCCCAGTGCAACCTCGCCCTGACCCGCCTCCACAACGACCAGCTCGACGGCGCCGCCGAAGCGGCACGCCCCGTCCTCGACCTCGAACCCACCCGCCGCAACCTCGGAATCGTCGTCTCCGTCGGCCGCGTAGCCACCGCGCTCACCCACAGCCCCGCCCGCGACGCGCGCACGGCCAGGGACCTGCACCAGGAGATCGAGGCATACAGCTCCACCGCCCCCTCCAGGCCCGCCCTGACCCGCTGACCGCCGGTAGAGTCCCCGCACATGCACCCGGTAACCCGCACCAGCCAGCGCCTCACCCTGCGCGAACTGAGCCCCGACGACACCGACGAGATCCTCGCCATCTACGGCGACGCCACCGCAACCGAACACCTCTCCTTCCCCCCACGAACAAGGGCGCAAGTAGAGGATCTCGTCGGCCGGTCCATCACATCGGCCACCGTCGAACCCCGAACCGAGTACGCGCTGGCCGTCACCACCCGCCAGGACGGCCGGCTCATCGGCTCCGCACGACTCGCCCTCGACCCCCACCAACAACAGGCCGCCACCATCGGGTTCGCCCTCAACCCCGAAACCTGGGGCACCGGATACGGGACCGAGACCGTCCGCCTGCTCCTCGCCCTCGCCTTCGAAGACCTCGGCCTCCACCGCGTCTGGGGCGCCCGCTCCCCCCACAACCAGCCCTCCGCACGCACCATGGAACGCGCGGGCATGCTCGAAGAAGGACGCATCCGCGAACACATTCTCAAGAACGGCGCATGGCGCGACTCCATCGTCCACGCCACCCTCGAACGGGAATGGAGCGCCTCCCACCGCACGCGGTCCGAAACCTGACGAGCCGCAGCCAGGACCTAGCTCCGAAGACGCGCCATCCCACCCGCCCATCCACGGTGCGGTCAACGACCACGTGATGCCGTCGGCGGTCCGGCCACATCTGACGAGCCGCTGGCGTCGAATGGCGGCATCCGGCCTGGTCTCCTCGCGGGGGCCAGCGGCTCTGCGTGTCCTGAACTGCGGGTGACAGGCGGATCGGCCAGGGGAGCGATACCGGTGTGGTGCCACGAGCCGTCTCCGATCTCAGGGAGTTGCGTTGGTGGTGCGGCACTATCCACCTTCCGGCGCTGCCCGTCCGCCGTCACCGGCAGGGCGGTGCTCTCGGGCAGGCCGACTTGCCGACGGGCGCGCAGCAGTTCATCCGGGCCCGCCGCGCACTGCGGTGCGAGAGGCTGTGGGGGACACCAGCCCGCTGGAGCAGGGAGCCGTTCATGTCCGCTGTACTGACGACCGATCACCCCGCCTGGACCGAGACCGGGGACGGGAACGGGGACGGGGACGGGGACGGGGACGGGGACGGGGACGGGGACTGTGTCCGGGCCGTGGCCACCGGCTCCGGCCTCTGGATCCTGTCGTGGAACCCGGAGGGCCTGCACATGCGGTGCGTTCGCGGTACCGAGGATGTGAAACCCGTCGTCGTGGCGACCGACCCCGTCTGCCTGCCGGAGACCGTCCCCGCAGCTCTGAGAGCCGGACTGGCGGCCCTCGGCCCGAGCAGGCGTGTGGCCAACCCCTCGCTGTGGGACGCCCTCACCACAGCCGTCCTGCGGCAGGTCGTACGGGCCGGCCAGGCCCGGAAGCTGTACCGGACCTGGTGCCGGACGCACGGCACCACTCTGGACACCGCCCACGGCCCGCTCGCCGTCGCCCCGTCACCGGAGCGGGTCCTGGCCCTGGACGAGGAGCAGTTCGCCGCTGTCGGCGCCCGCTTCCACCGCACCGTCCTCCAGGCAGCCGCCACCGAGTACCAGCAGCACGCCGCCGACTGGCAGCGCATGGATGCCGCCCGGCTGAGCACCGCCCTCACCACGATCCCCCGCATCGGTCCCTGGACCGCAGCCGCCGCCGCGGCCGACTACACCGGGCACTTCAGCAGCTACCCCCACGACGACCTCGCCGTCCGGACCTGGGCCGCCCAGATCGCCCCCGACCACACCTGGCCGGGAAAGAAGGACCGATCGTTCGGCCCCGCGTGGACGGCCATGGCCGACGGCGACCTCACCGCCCTGCACACGCTGACACTCTCCACCCTCACCTGGGGCTCCCACGCCCGCTGACAGACCGGAGGAGCAATGCCGTTACCGCTGATCGCCGGGGCCGACCCGGCCCGCACCCTCGACGCGCTCTTCGTCAACGCCCCGCTGCGTGACTACGACCGGCGGCCACGCACCAACGACTACACCCTCCCCGTCCTGGGCATGGCCTACATCGCCACCTACGCCCAGCAGGCCGGTTTCAACGTGGGCGTCCTCGACGCCGAGGCCCACGGCCTCGGTATCGCCGCGACAGCACGACTCGTCAACGACGCCCGCCCCCGGTGGGCGGCGATGAACCTCCTCGCACCCACCTACGAGATGTCCGCCGGTATCGCGGCCCGCATCGACGAGGGCATCGCCCTGATGGCGGGTGGACACCATGCCAAGGCCATGCCCGACCGGGTCCTCGCCGACCCCCGCATGGTCGGCCTGCGGGCCCTGGTCATCGGCGAGGGCGAACCGCGCGTCGCCGCACTCCTGGACGACGGACACCGCCGCACCGAACTGCCCGGCGTGTACTGGCGCGACCCTCTCCTCGGCACCCGGGCGTGCGGCGTCCCGAGGGACCCGAGGCGCAACGCCGCACTCCTCGGCCCGGACATCAACGCACTGCCCTACGTCAACCGCGCGTTCCTGCCGCAGGACCCCCACCACGCCCCGCCCACGGGCGCGGACCGGCGCCAGGCCGCAAGCCGCGGAGGCCCGGCGCTGAAGAGGGCCGCCCGGCAGGGGCACCAGGAGGCGCACATCGTCGGCAGCCGGGGCTGCCCCTACAACTGCTCCTTCTGCGGCGCGGCGGTCAGCGCGAATCCGGATGTTCGGATCAGGGTCCCGGCGCCGGACAACATCATCGGTGAACTCGACGCGCTGAACGCCGAGCACCGGGTGACCGCGTTCCGCTTCGTCGACGACCTGTTCCTCGGCGCGGGCCGAGTCATCGAGGAACAGATGCGCGCGTTCACCCGACACCAGATCGGCGACCGCTACGTGTGGGACGCCACCGGCCGCATCAACGTCCTCGACCGGCTCACCGACCGCCAGCTCGACCACCTCGTCGCGAACGGGCTCCGGGAGGTCGCCCTCGGGATCGAATCCGGCAGCGACCGCATCCTCGCCGCCATGGACACACGCATCAGCGCCGACATGACCGAACGCGTCGCCCGCCGCCTCGTCGAGCACGGCATCGGCGTCAAGGGCTACTTCATCCTCGGCTTCCCCGGCGAAACCCACGACGACCTCGCCCTCACGGTCCGCCACATCCGCACCCTGTGGGACATCGCCGACCGCAACCCCGGCGACATCCGCGCCAGCGTGTTCGAGTTCCGCCCCTACCCGGGCACCCCCGTCTGGCAGACCCTGATCCAGGCCGGCCACAACCCCGACACCCTCCTCGACTGCACAGACGTCGACCTCACCTCGGACGGCGCCGACGAATCCATGCGCCGGCGCGACGAATTCAACTTCTCCGTCGGCATCCAGTTCGCAGACGTCCCCCTCACCACCATCCGCTCCACCCTCGCCGCACTCACCCGCGAACAGCACCACCGCAACCAGCCACCCCACAAGGCTGCCGCATGACCCGGCCACGCGGACTGTTCATCACCATCGACGGCCCCAGCGGCATCGGGAAATCCACCACCACCCGCGCCCTCGCCCGGGAGCTGACCCGGCGCGGTGCGCCCGTCCACCAGACCGCGGAACCCTCCACCTGCACGATCGGCACCTTCACCCGGAACAACGCCGACACCATCCACGGACACGCACTCGCCTGCCTGGTCGCGGCGGACCGGTACACCCACATCGACCACGAGATCCAGCCGCACCTCCGTGCGGGCGACACCGTCCTCTGCGACCGCTACATCGCCTCCACACTCGTCCTCCAGCAACTCGACGGCGTTCCGCTGCCGTTCCTCCTCGCCCTGAACGCGGACATCCTGAAACCCGATCTGGCCGTCATCCTCACCGCCCCGCCCGCCCTCATCGCACAGCGCATAGCCGACAGAGGCATCCGGCACCGGTTCCACCTCGACCCGGCCACCCCCGCCCGCGAAACCGACCTCTACGACGAAGCCGCCCAGACCCTGAAGAGCAAAGGAGTGAAAGTACTCCTCGCCGACACGAGCCGCTCCTCGCCACCCCGGATCGCGGCCCGAATCGCCGACGCGCTGCCCGGTACCCCGCTACCGTCATCACCCGGACCGCATCCCCCACCCCGCCAGGAACCATGAACCCGCAGCCCGCCCAGCCCGTCATCGACACCCACGTCATCCTCCGCGACGGCGACGAGATCCTCCTCTCCCAGCGCGGCGGCCCCTACGGCCACGGCCGCTGGCACATGCCCTCCGGGAAACTCGACCAGGGAGAACCCCTCAGCGTCGGCGCCGCCCGGGAACTGCATGAGGAGACCGGCGTCTCGGCCGACCCACGGCACCTGCGCATGGTCCACGTCGTGCACCACCGCCAGAACACCACCGTCGAACGAATCGGGTTCTTCTTCGAAGCCACCCAATGGAGCGGCGAACCCGTCAACCGGGAACCCGCCAAATGCCTCAGCCTGCAATGGTTCAGCATCCACGAACTTCCCGAGGACATCATCGAATACCCCCGGGAAGGACTCCTCGCCTACCTGGAGGGAGAACGGGCGCTCACAGAGCACGCATGGACACGGCCCGCCGGCCTCGCGCCGGACCAACACGGCTGACGATCCCCGGGCTCCTTGGGCACGGGACGAAGCCGAAGAGCCGACTCGGTGGTACAGGCCAGGCTTGGGTGCGGTACGGGCTGCTTGCTGGCCCGGTTCGGGTGTCTATGGAGGTCGTGCGGGCCGGTGACGGCACGATCGGGGCGGGCACAGCCTCGCTGCCGACGGTCACACCGATGGCCGTGACGCCACAGCACGGGCCGTGGGGTGTGGATTATCTCGACCGCAACATGGCCGTCTGTGCTCCTCGCTGTCCACGTTCCGGGCGGGACAGCGCTGTGCAGTGAAAGGAAGTCTGCCGCTTGAGGGCTGAACCTTTTCATGACGCAAGGGCCGTGCGGATGCGGGACCGTGTTGTGGACGGGCTGGTCGCTTCCGGTGATATCGACTCTGACCGGGTGGCCCAGGTGATGCGGAGGGTTCCGCGGCATCTGTTCGCTCCGGGGGCGTCGCTGGAGGAGGCGTACAGCACCTACAGCGCGTTCGTCACGAAGCGGGATGTGTCGGGGGTGGCGGTCAGTTCGGTCTCGGCTCCCCGGATCCAGGCGTTCATGCTGGAGCAGGCCGGCGTCCGGCGAGGGATGCGGGTGCTGGAGATCGGGTCCGGTGGCCTGAATGGGGCGTATCTGGCCGAGCTGGTGGGGGACGAGGGCTCGGTCACCACTGTGGACATCGATCCCGAGGTCACCGGGCGCGCGGGAGAGCTGCTGAAGGCGAACGGCTATGACCGGGTCCGGGTGGCCACGGCCGACGCGGTGGACGGTGTGCCGGACGGCGCACCGTATGACGTGATCATGGTGACGGTCGGAGCCTGGGATGTCCCTCCGGCGTCGCGGGAGCAGCTCACGGGGGGCGGGAGGCTGGTGGTGCCTCTGTGGGTGCGGGGGCTGATGCGGTCGGTCGGTCTGCGGCGGGAGGGCGGCCGTCTGGTCAGTTCGTCCGTGCGGGTGTGCGGTTTTGTGCCGATGCGGGGGGCGGGTGCCCATGCCTCCCAGGTGGTGCAGCTTTCTGGTACGGAGGGTGTGACGCTGCGGTTCGATGACGGCCTGCCCGTCGAGCCAGGGGTGCTGCCCGGGGTGCTGGACGGTCCGCGGGTCGAGGAGTGGAGCGGGGTGATGGTGCGGCGGGGGGGTGGCGGTGGACATGCTGCAGATGTATCTGGCGACCGTGCTGCCCGGGTTCTGCACCATGGCCGTCGGTACCGGCCTTGATTCCGGGCTGGTCGCCCCCTACAACAAGCGGTTCTCGCTGGCCGCGGTGTCTGCGGACGGCCGCTCGTTCGCCTATGTGACGCCCCGTCCGGCGGCTGAGGGTTTCTTCGAGTACGGGGTTCATGCGCTCGGCGAGGGGGCCGGCGGCTTCGCCGGTGTGGTCGCGGAGCGTCTGAGGGAATGGGACCGGAGCCACCGTGAGGGGCCTGGTCCTGTGATCACTGTCTACCCGGAGGGGACGGCCGATGACCTGATTCCCGAGAGGCTCGGGGGCCGGGTGATCGACAAGGTCCACAGCCGGGTCGCTGTGTCCTGGCCCGCCGTCGGCGGGCCGGGGTGAGGTGAAGGCCATCACCGGATCGTGAGGAGTGTGATCGAAATGCCCGTGTCATCGGTCGCTGCCGTGCCGGCGGTACTGCCCGAGGAGGACTTCGACGACTTCGCCCTGGACGTGCGGGTCGTGGTGACGACCCGTCCCCACGGGCAGGGAGGTGACTGCCCGACGGACGACGGGTGCGGCACCACCTGCCAGAACGGTTCGAGCGCCTGCGATTCGTTCATCGAGGACCCCGCCTGAGCCACCCGGGGGCGGGCCGGGCTGGGCGCGGTAGGCCCGGCCCATGGGTGCGGCGGGCGTGAGGGGAGGGGCTGTGGGGTTCGGATGGCAGGGCGCAGGGCTGCTGCGGGTGACGACCGCGCCGGACCGCCCGGACGTTCCGGGTGATCTCGACCTGTTCGCCGGCGGCGGCACTGTGCGGGGCCGGGAGTGGCTCGTTCGGTGCTGGTCGCAGGAGAAGCTCCGCCGTGCGTTGACGGAGGCCAGCCCGGTACTGGCGCAGGCCGTCGAGCGGATCGTGTCCGGCCGGTCGGACGACGTGCGCCGGACCAGACGGGCGGTGCTGGCCGTCGCCTCGTATCTGCTGCGCTGGGAGCACCGGGCCACGCCCTTCGGCCTGTTCGCGGGGGTGGCGCCGATCTCAGCCGGTGACACGGCGCGAGCCGTGTGGCCGCCTGACGGTCTCCGGGTGCATACGCGGGCCGACGCCGGGTGGGTCGCTGAAGCCGTCGAGGGGCTTGAGCGCTGCCCCGCCCTGCTGGAGCGCCTCGACGTCATCACGGCGGACACCGCGGGCGTGCGGGGCGGACGGTGGGTGGTCCCGGCGCCGCCCGGTCCGGGCGGCGAGGTCGGACCGGTGGAGACGTCGGTGCGCCACACCGGGCCGGTCGCGGCGGCCCTCGAATTCGCCGCCCGCCCCATCCGGTACGCGGACCTCCGCGAAGAGCTGACGCAGCGCTATCCTTCGGCCGGTCCGGGCCGGGTCGAGGGGATGCTGGCCGGGCTGGTCGCCGAGGGCGTCATGCTGACCGGCCTGCGGGCACCCATGGACCACCCCGGCCCCCTCGGCCATGTGTGCACCGTCCTGGAGAAGGCGGACGCCGAGGCCATCGACGGGATCACCGGGACGGTGACGGAACTCCTCACCCTGCGCGAGACGCTCGCCACCGCCGACTCCTTCCCCGCGTGGCTGTCCCCGTCCGTGCGGCGTGCGGTGGACACCACCGTCGAGGGCGATGTCCGCCTACCCATGCGGGTGATCCAGGACGCCGAGCGGGCCGTGACCGTGCTGTGCCGTCTGTCCCCGTATCCGTTCGGGTCCCCTGCGTGGCGCGACTACCGCGGACGCTTCCGCACCTGCTACGGCACCCGCACCCCGGTGCCGGTCCTCGACCTCGTCGCCGACAGCGGCCTCGGCCTCCCGGTCGGCTACCTCGGCTCCCCTTACACCCCACCGGGACGCCCTGCCCTGTCCGACCGCGACGACCTCCTACTGCGCCTCGTCCAGCAGGCCGCCCTCGACGGCACCGGCGGGATCGTCCTCACCGATGAGCTGATCGACCAGCTCGCCCCCGACAGCGCCGCCACACTTGTGCCGTCCCCCACGGAGGTGGCGTTCGAACTCCACGCCGCCCCCCTCGACGGCGGTGCCTACCTGCTCCACATCACCCAATCCGTTGAGTTCTCCGCGAGCCCTTGGGTCATGGCCTCCGGCCTCGTGTCGCGCCGAGTGGTTTACGTGTCGTCTTCTATGTCAACGCTGTGCGTTCACTTTGGGGTAGGCGTCATGTCTGTTGGTGTCCTGTAGTGGGTCGAACGCGGCTTCTGTGTGTCGGCGGCCCCTAGCCTGGCGCGCAGGGCCGGGGGAGTCGGCTCGGGGCGGCCGGGGCGCAGGCGTTGTCGGGGCCGTGGGACCGGACCACTGCCGAGACGGGGAGCACGCGCCGCAATGCCTTCGGATGACCTGAACCGCTTATTCCTGGTGCTGACCGGCCAGGAGATGCCGCGTGTCGACGTGGATCTGATGCGCGCCCATCTGGTCGATCCGCAGCGGGAACTGACGGCACATCTCGCCGGGGTCCAGGAACTGCTGGTGCGGGTGGCGCAGTCCGTCTCGGGTGAGTCGAACGGGGAGTTCAGCGACGCGTACTACCAGGCGATGCTGACACTGGCGTCGCCGGAGGGCACTGCGGCCCTGGAGGGGCTGAGGGACGCGGCGCAACAGCTCGGTGACTACGCCGACGAGTCGGCGTACCAGGTCGAGTACATGAACCTGATGATCAGGCTTCAGTTGTTCATGTTCCTGGTCGAGTTCGCGGTGACGTTCATCCTGGCGATCTGGAACCCGGTCGGTGCCATGATCCGGCAGGCGTATCTGCGTGCCGCCTACCGGACCATCCTCAACAGCATCGTGTTCAAGGTCGTCTCGGCCATCGCGATGCAGCAGGTGCTCCAGATCGGCCTCGCGGTGGCCCTGGACCGGCTCGCGCAGTGGATGCTGGCCCGGCAGGGCATCCACACGACCAAGGGGAACACCTATCTGACGCAGGCCGTCGGATTCGGTGCCGTCTCCGGGCTGCTGGCGGTGCCGATCCAGTTCGGCGCGAGCTGGCTGGCGCAGCGGGTCACGAAGTGGATGAAGGGGGGTGCGGGGGACAGCCTGTTCAGCAGCGTCAGCAACGCGCTCACGAACCGGCCGAACCGGACCGTGGTCAGGAACACCGCCGATGACGCGGGGGACCAGGGCAGCCCCACGCCGACACCGCTGCCGCGCAACCGGCCGGACCGGATGGCCGACGGCTTCGCCGGGGACGGGCTTCCGAACACCGTCGGAGGCGGTGGCGGGCCGGTGGCGGACCGGGCGTTCGCACGGGACTTCGCGGACCGGATCTCGGATCTGTCCCACCGGGTGGCACGCAATGAGGACCCGACCAGGATCGGCCCCCTGTTCCTGGACGACATGGGGGACATCTTCGCGCGCCGCTTCGCCGACGACCTGGGCGGCGAGGGCCCGGCGCGGAGCCTGGGGCGGGAGTGGGCGGGGACGTTCCTGGCGGGCATGTTCCGCGACGACCTGGGGCGTGCGCTGCGGACGGTGGTGGAGCGGGGACTGCCCCCGTCGTTCGGGGACGATGTGGTGCGGTCCCTGTCGGGCGCGGTGGCGGACCGGTTCGGTCCGGGCGGCTGGGGCCGGAAGTTCACCGCGTTCACGATCCACGGACTCGGCGACGGTGTCCTGGGCGTCACCTCCGAGATGGTCTACAACGGGATCACGCTCAAGCAGTTCGTCGTCAGCGGCGGTGGCTTCCTCTGGTCCATGAGCAGTGAGCGCGCCGCCGACGGGTTCAACGCCGTCGCCACCCTGTTCGCGGACAAGTTCAAGCCGCTCGACGTCACCATGAACTCGGTTTCGGAGAAGACTCCGCTGCTGGTGACGGTGAGCACGGACGACGGGACCGTGGCCGATCCGGGCCGCACCCCCGCCCCCGCCTCGACATCCACCCCCACCCCCACCTCCGCTCCCGCCTCCGGTCCGGCTCCGGCATCGGTGAACTCGGGGAGCGGCAACGTCGGCGCCCTCAACATGAGCACACTGACCACGGGCAACGCGTCCGTGCCGTGGAACCCGCTCTCGATGGACGATCTGCTGATCAGTACCGACACCCTCGATGTGCCGGCGCTGCCGGTCATGACACCCGACGTGCGCGACATCCCGCTCATCGATGGGGGGACCCCGGACCCGGCCCCCGCCCCGGTCTTCGACCTGAACGGCTCCGACCCCAACGCCTGGCTGACTGCGGGCGACCGGGACCTGCCCGGGAACGGAGTGACCGGGACCGACCGGCCGACCGGCGACGAGTCCTCGGACTCCGGCCTTCACACCGCCGCCCCCCGCCCCGCTTCCGATGCGCCCGGCCCCACATCGGTCACCACACCGGGGGAGAGCGGACAGGACTCGGCCCTCCCGGAGCACCGGACGCAGACACCGCCTCCGCCCCCGCTCCCGCCGGTCGCCGTGCCTCCGGTGGCGGGCGCGGACTCCACCACCACGCCGAGGACCGCCGACCCCAGGGCGGGCGACCCCAGGGCCGCCGATCCCAGGGCCGTCGACTCCAGGACTGGTGACTCCAGAACCGCCGACCCCAGGGCGGGCGAGCAGCGGACGGGCGTTCCACGGACCTCCGACGTCGTCCGTGCCGCGGACAGCAATAACTCTCCGGCCGACCGCCCCCGCACGGAAGGAGCCCGCCCCGGCCCCGCAAGAGACCGCCCCCAGACCGAGAGCGGCAGTCCCCGCACTGACCAGGATCGTTCCCCGGTCGGGTCGGGCCGCCCGGAAACCGGCACCCGGCTCCCCGCGACCAACTCGGCAGACCGCCTCTTCAACACCCTCGCGCAGGATCCTGCCACCACCCTCCCGGACCCCGCGTCCTCGGCCACCCAACCGTCCCCGCCGACGAGGCTCCCGGACGCCGCACCCCCAACAGCCCTGGCCCGCTCCTCGGCCACCGCCTCCACGGAGAGCACATCGGCGACGACCCCCGGCCCCCAGGGTTCACGCCCCGTCACCGAGCACGCGCGGGTCCCCGACACCGTGCAGTCCCGGATCAGCAGGGCACTGTTCGACGGTGACCCGGCGAGCAGGGTGTTCGCGTCGGGCCGGGATACGGCTGTCACGGCGGACCCGGGGCGCAAGTCCGGCCAGCTCGTGTCACCGGATCCGGCGCAGGGCCGGAGCCGTACCGCGTCCGCGCAGGTCGGTCCCAACAGCGCCAGGGCCTTCCTCGACTCCACCACGGGTGACGCCCGGACCCCCGGACGTCCGGAGACGGTCAGCGACGAATCCGACCGCTACGACACCGATCGCCGCGACACGGATCGTCTCGGCGCCTACCGCGATGAGACGGGCCCGTCCGACACGGACAGGTCCGACACCGATTCCCTCCCCGATTCCGGGTACGGGTCCGACACCGAATCCCTCCCCGATTCCGGGTACGGGTCCGGCAGCGAGGGCCGCCCCGCCGGGCCCCTCACGACACGCACGGACGACGACAGGCCCCCCACCCCCCTCACCCACAGCGAGGACACCGCCTCGGCGATCTCCACCAGCGTCCCGGAGCGACCCGGCACGCATCCCTCCCCGGCTCCGCCCGCCGCCTCCCCGGTGCTCCGCTATCCCGTCCCCGGCAGGGAACAACTCCTGCTGTGGCACGGGCAGTTCGACCGGGCGCACGCGGTGCTGGACGCGCTGTCACCCGAAGCGCGGGACAAGGAACTGCTGCGAGCCCAGGGCGTGATGGCGCACCACCACATGCTCCCCGGCACGGCCCCCAGGGATTCCGCCTCCGGCGCCCGGCAGTATGAGCGACTGTTCCGTGACATGAGAGCGCTGGTCGCCGAGGCGCGGATCACCAAGGCCAACCGGCCCGGGAAGGCGGCGGCCTGGCGGGTGTCCCGGGAGCTGAGCCGGGCATTCGGCACGGGCAGCACCCAGGGCCAGTTGCTGGGCGGCACCAAGAAGTCGTCGAAGAAGAAGCAGCAGCAGCGGGCGGCCGGTCAGCCGACCCCCTCGACCTCCACCTCCTCCGCCCCGAACCCGTCGACGGGGTCACGCGGCACCCCGCGCCCGGAGACTGTGGCACAGGGCCCCGGAAGCCGATCCGATGCGCAGCCCCCGCAGCCCCCGCAGCCCGCGCAGACCCAACAGCCCGCACAACCCCCACAACCCATGCCTGCCGAGAGCACCCCGCAACCCGCCCCGGAGGCCCCGGAGATCCGGGACGAGCTGGCCGATGCCGTCACCGGGATCCTGCGCGGCAAGGTCCCCCCGCAGTACATCGGTGCCATCATCGATCTCACCCGCACGACCATGGAGAACCCCGACTACCCGGACACCCTGGACCTGAGGGGCCTGCTCGGCTTCGTGAGCCGTATGGTCATCGAGCCAGAGGAAATGGGGCAGATGGGTCGGGATCTGCTCGCGCATCCGGTGATGCTCCCCTTGATGCAGTCACCGGTCGTGGGGGACCTGACCGATGTGGCGCCGGGGCTGGTGTCCGTCCTGGCCCGCTCGCCCGGTGTGCTGTCCGCCCTGACGAGCGAGGACGCCGAGGGGTGGCCGGAGGAGACGAGAGCGGGAGTGGTGGAGGCCCTGGCACGTCCGGGTGCCGTGGAGGAGCTGGAGAACGACCCGATCCTGCGCGAATCCGCGCTCGCCGACCCCAGGGCCCTGGTCAACCTCGGCGGCGATCTGGGACTCCTGCGGACCGCAGGCCGCGCGGGCCAGCAGGTGACGGACCTCCTGACGATCCCGGACTTCGCGGGGGCGCTGCGGAACACTCCGGACCCCACCCGCACGCTGTGGCGGCTCGCCGACGACGCCGCGCTGGCGTCGGCGCTGTGGACCGCCCCCCATCTGAGGGGCGGACATGACGGCCAGTTCTACTACCAGGTGCTGGCGGACGACGCGTTCCAGGACCTGCTGCGCGGGCACCCGGACAAGCTGAACCTGGTGTTCTCGTCGCCGGACGTGCTGGCGGCCGTCCGGAGCAACCCCCAGGCACTGGAGATCCTTGGCAGGGCCCCCGAACTGACGGACGTCCTGGAGGACATCCCCAGTCTCACCGCCCGCCTGCTGGCGGACCGGGACCGCATCGAGGCCGCGGTGGCCAACCCGGAGGTGGCCCGCGTCCTGTCCTACCAGCCCGAGCACTACCAGAGCGTCCCCGACGACGAACTGGCGGCGCGGTTGCAGGCCACCCGCCTGCCCGAGGAGTTCCGCCCCGTCATGAACCCGGCGGCGCGGCTGCCCGGGGACCTCGCGGAGCTGGTGGAGACCCCTCGGGGCCGGGAGGAGGTGATGGGGTACCTGGCCGAGCTGAGCATCCCCATGGCGACGCTGTTCAACGACCGGGTCACCAGCCGTGCCAACGCGCGCACCGCGCTGCGTCTGGCCGAACTGCCGGACATCCTCTTCGTCCTGGCGAGCCTTCCCGAGGGGATCAGCGCCCCGCACGTACTGCGCCGGATCGCCCGGCTGGGGGAGCAGATGCGCGACACGCCCCTGAGCCTGCCCCGGGACCCCGCCGAGGCCACCGCCGTACTGGCCGCCGCCGCACGGCACACGCCGCTCGCCGAGCTGCTCACCGACGACGACGCGGACTTCGTGCGGGACAGTGTCTCCGCCCGGGTCGACAGGTCGGGCGAGTTCCAGGTCGCCCTCCAGATCCACCCCGGAATCGCCCACCTCGCCCGGACCGACCCACGGGTGCTGGCCGAAGTGCCGCTCCGCGAGCTGCTGGGCAACCCCTGGCTGTCCGGTACCCTGCCGCGCCTCAGACACTTCAGTCCCCTGCTGTACGGCGTGGAGGGGCTGCGGGAGGCCGCCTACGCGTCGGACTCCGCGCTGCTGCGGCTGCTGTCCCGGCACCCCTCGCTCCAGTACGAGGTGGGTGACCGGCCGGAGTGGCGCCGGGTCGCCGACCGGATCAACGCGGCTCCCCGCGCCCTGGGCACACTGATTGCGGCCTTCGACGAACTGCCCGCCCTCCACTGGAGGCAACTCCTCAACGACGCGCCGCTGCTGAGCGCGCTCCACCAGCGGCACACCTCACCCACCGCCCAGGTGCTGACCGCCCTGCCCGAAGCGTTCCGGGAGGTCCTGATGCGTCCCGGCTTCGCCGCGCACTGGCAGTCGCGGGCGGCGGAGCTGGACACCCTGGCCGCGGCCGTCCTCGCGCAGTGGGACACCGACCCCTCGGCCGAAGACGACCGGACCCGGGCGGCCGAGACCGAACTCATGGATGCGATCACCCGGTTCACCGACGCCACCTTCACCTACCAGGGCTTCGACCTGGACCCCGACCACCGCCCGGCACTCGAACGGCTCGTCACCGCGCTCGCCCATGACGCCCCGCCCCCGAGGGACGTCTCCGACGCCCTCGACACCCGGGTGCTGAACGCCTACGACGCCGTGCGCACGGACCCGGCGCTGCGCCGGGCCGCCGTCGGCAGCCGGTATCTCGCCGAGGGCCTGCTGTTCGACCCGGCCCTGCTCACCCTGGCGCGGACCCGGCCCAGCATGCTTCCGCTGCTGGTCCAGCCGCACATCGTCAGCCAGGTCAGACAGTCGCCGCGGCTGACCCGCCTGCTGACCGAGCAGGACAGCGTCCTGGACCTCTTCGTCAGCAGCCGCGCACACCGGCTGGACCTGCGAGGAAGCAACTTCCAGAGCCAACTGGAGCGCAACCCGGACTTCGCGACGGTCTACCGTCTGCACGCCAACATGCGCCAGCTCCTCACTCCCGCCCTGGAACCGCTGCGTGACTTCCTCGCCCAGAGCCCATCGGCGTCGCAGGCACTGGCCGGCGGTGTGCTGCGCCTCGGTCATTTCACCGGGTCCCGGTCCCTGGTGCGCGCCCTGGCCGGCGCTCCGGAGAACGTCGTCCGCGCGGTGACGGCGGCACCCGGACGGATACGGGCGTCCGCCGAGGACCCGCGTCTGGTCGCCCGCCTGGCGCGGACCCCCGCGCTGGCCGACGTCCTGGGGGACCGGCCCGGCATCGTGACCACGGCGACCGACTGGGCGAACCTCCTGAACACCCGCGATCTGACGGACCGCCTGACCGCCACCGACGCCGCACTCACCGCCTGGGTACTCCACGAAGACCGCCTGCCGGCCATGCTGACCGCCCCGGACATGGTGAAGGTGCTGGAGCTGTCAGCGCCCGAGTCATGGGCCGCGCTGAGCGCGCCGCCGGTGCTGCGCCTGATCGACGCGGAACCCGGCCTGGCGTCCGACCTCGTACAGAACCCGGGCCTGCGGCTCGCCCTCGCCCGCCACACCGGCCTGGCCGACCTGATGCGCGGCAACCCCTTCCTGCTCGGCGAACTGCGCGCACGGCCCGCGCTGGTCACCGCGGTCCGCGCCGCCCCGGTCCTCGCCGAGACGGCCTCCCCCGGCAGCCCGGTCTGGGCCCTGGCCGAGCGTCACCCCGAACTGGCCGCGGGCATGACCCCCAGACTCCGCCGGGTCCTCGAAGCGGACCCCCACCTGACCGCGCGGATCACCGCACGCGACCACTTCACCACGGCCGAGGCGAAGACACTCCGCCACGCCATCCGCCGCACCCCGGTGGCCGCACTGCTCTCCGAGCGGCCCGAGTTCACCGCCGCGTTCGTGACCCGGACCGCCTGGCAGGAACGGGCCGGACAGGACACCCGGTTCCCCGCCGCGGTGCGCGCGCTGGCCGAGCAGGACGCCCACGCCTTCCGCGCGCTGCTCACCACCCGCGACCCCCGGGCCCTGCTGACAGCACTGGACCAGCGGCCCGCCACCGCACCGGAACCGGCACCTCAACTGCCCCCGCTGCTGAGGGAACTGCCCGTGGAGGTCACCGATCTGCTCACCGGCCCCCGCGGACCGCAGGTGGCCCAGGCCATGACCCGCAACCCCGAACTGCTGCCGCTGCTCATCGCCAACCCGGTCCGGACGGACGGCCTCGACGCCCACCCCGAACGCCTCAAGGACTACCTCTTCCGCGACTTCCTGGCAGAACGCCTGCCCGCCCCCACGCTGGCCGGGAGGGGCGAGGATCTGACCTCGCCGGACGTACTGAACCGGTACTTCGCGGCCTTCCTCACCGCGGCGGACCTCACCGCCCCCGGAGACCACTACAGGACGGTCCGGGACGCGGCGACGCACACCTGGCGCGAGGTGGTGGAGGAGCGGCGCCTCGCCCTGGCACACGAGTGGCGGGAACAGGTCCGGCGCTTCACCGACTTCCGGGCCAACAACCCCTCGACCTGGGCACTGAGCGGCACCATCCACTACGCGGGACGCGCCCGGGGAGTCCCCTTCTCACCGGCCCAGGAGCACGTCGTCACCACGCTCTCCCAGGGCGTCCAGTCACTGCGGGACCGCAAGACCCAGCGCACCGTCAACAACCCGCTGCACGCCCACCTCGACGGTGGCCGCGGCGGCGTCGCGTACGTGTACGCGCTCACCGGCAACGGCACCGTCGACCTCGTCGTGTACGCCAAGAGCGACCACCGCGTCAACAACGCCTACGACTGGGGCACGGGCCAGCTCTCGCCCAAGCCGCCCCTCCTGGACCAGGCCGACCACCATCCGGTCCTGGTGGAGTCCAGGAACCTCGTCCGGCGCGACGACAACGCCACCCGCCCCGAGCCCCCCGTCATCAACGCCCGGTACCCGAGGCAGACCGAGGCGGAACGCCGGGTCGTCGGGCGCTCCCGGCAGATCGCCGAGGAGGTCGCCCGCCATCACGGCGCCGCCAGGAATCCCGTCGTCATGCGGGTCGACACCCGGCAGGCGATGACCGACGGCATCAAGCGGATCCTCGCCAAGGAACTCCTCGCCCTCCCCTACGACCCGGCCAAGGTGACCCTCCTCGCCCACGCTCTCGCCGCGCAACTCGGCACCGTGACCCCGCTGCCGGACCGCTCCCTCGTGACGGCGGGGCGGGCACGGGAAGAATCCACCGGAGGCCGCACACCGACGCCGACGGCGAACACCCCGGCATCCACGCGGGCCGTTCCCGGTCCCAGGCAGCCCGCGTCCGGCCGCACGGCCGGCCCCGTGACCACCGGCGCCGACCTCTTCCGCGCCCTCACCCCCGGCACGGACGAGAGCGGCCCCCGCCGTGTCACCGACGTGCACCTGCCCGATGACCCGGGCGGCTCCCGGGACATCGCGAACCCGGGTCACCTCGCCGCCGTCAGCGCCACGACGACACCCCCGCCGAACCCGGCCCGCCCGCCGTCGCCCCTCCTCGACGAACGCGGACTGCGGGACGCCGCACACCGCGCGGCATCCACCGCGGCCGACGCGTTCGACGCCGTACGCCGGGAGTCCGGCCGGTCCTCGGACGACGACCGCTCCACCGCCGCGCGGGACCTGTGGGTGATCAACTGCGTGATCCTGCTCCAGCACCTCGTCGACCAGTTGCATGCCGGAAGCCGCCCGGTCCGGCCGGTGTCCGGCACCGGCGTCCGGCCCGCCCGCACCCTGGACGACATCGGCGTCGGTACCGACCGCACCGCCCGCGCCCTCGAACTCGGTGTCCTGGACGACCCCGATCTCGCCCTCGGGACCGACCCGACCCGGCAACGCCTCGCCAAGGGCCCCGGCTGGGCCCGCCTCACCTCGTGGGACACCCTGACCGACGCCCTGGACCGCGCCCCCGGCAGCACCGCGCTCCTCCTCACCCAGGGCACGGACGGCCCGCTGCCCGGCCACGCCCACGCCGTCCACCACACCTCCCAGGGCCTGCGCTGGATCGAGATGCAGGGCCCGGACGGACCGCTGGTCACCGACGAGCCCCTGCCCTCCCAGCCGCACCTCCTCGCCCCGGACCTCCTCGCCGAGGGAAACCGCCCGGTCGGCGCGCGCGACGCCCACCCCTTCCAGACCCATGCCGTGGTCATCGGCCCCGACGGCCGCGTCATCCCCGACGCCCTTACCGACACCACCCGCCCCGCCCACACCCTCACCGACGCCCTCACCGACCCGCCGCGCGGCACCACCTACGGGGCGGCGAGCCAGAACACGGGTCAGTGGTCACTTCCGGGCGGGTCGCAGCCCGGTCCGGGGACGGCGGAATCCTTCCGCATCCCGTTCGCGCAGGGCAGCACGGCCGTGTCCGGCCCGGCCGCCGAGGCACGGATCGATGAGGCGGCACGCGCCATCGTCAGCCGCGCCTTCGGCGAGCACGGCAGCCCGGTCCACATCGGGATCGAGGGGAATGAAGGCCGCTCGCAGAGCGTCCTCCGCGCACTCCACGAGGTGCTGAGCGCGTACCTTCCCGATCGTGGGCCCTGGCAGCGCCGGATCGCCCTGGACGACTTCCACATCACCCTGGACGCCGCTCCGGCGGGGGAGCGGGACGTCCGCATCCTCGTCGAGGACGCGCCCATGCAGCCTGTCGATCACCTCTTCGCGGCGATGCTCCCCGATATCCCCGAGGAAGCCGGGCCTCTCGGACCGGACCTGTTCGGTCTGCGTATCGATGCCCCGACCCCCGAATTCCTCCAGGACTTCGACTACGACCGGCTCGACCCGAGCGGGGTCGGCGCGTTCTTCACCGAGATCAGCCTGACCCGTGGCGCACCGACCCGGATCCTGACCCCGGAGGAATTCGGCGGAGGGGCCGTCGTGCCCAGTGCCGCGGGCGGGGTCCCTCTGGTGCGGTACGCGATCTGGCTCGGCGGACCGCTCACGGACGCGGGGAAGAAGGGTGAGTTCCGTGAGTTCGTCCTGGACGCGGCAAGGAAATTCGGGCCCCGGGTGACGACCGTCCTCTTCACGGATGTCACCCGCGATGACGTCGCGAGGGCTTGGGACACACCCGAAGGGAATCCAGCCGTCCGCGGCATGGTCGAGTGGGCCCAGGCCCAGAACATCCAGTTGGTCAATACCGGCGAGGTGTTCAACGAGAGCAGCCCGCTGAACCTGCGCGACGAATACGTCACGGAGCACACCCGGCAGGTGGGCCGGGGGTATGCCGCCGCGAGCGACATCCTGCGGGTGGAGATAGTCCACCGTTTCGGCGGGAT
The DNA here is from genome assembly GCF_040683675.1 of Streptomyces sp. NPDC093252. NCBI lineage: Bacteria > Bacillati > Actinomycetota > Actinomycetes > Kitasatosporales > Streptomycetaceae > Streptomyces > Streptomyces sp. NPDC093252. The sequence continues at coordinate 335,221 of NZ_JBFBEM010000004.1, forward strand.
CTACATGGACGGCGACAACAGGGTGCCGGACAACCCGGTGGCGGAAATAGCGGCGGGATTCGCGTCCGCGACCATGCTGAAGGCGCCGGGCGCTGTCAACAATCTGCTCATCGCCCCGCGGCAGCACCCCAAGTATGCCGAGGTCCTCGACCTGATCGGCGAGAACTACACCAGGGACCAGAAGGACCTCTTCCTCTACGACGATCTGCGCCGCGGATTCACCGAAAGGGAGTGGGAGTCGCGGATGGACGACGACATGGACACCGCGGTGCGCCGGTCATCCGTCATGTGGCGCAGCGGACCGTATGCGGCCCGGTACCTCTTCCTCGGAGACGATGTCTTCGCGTCCGCCCCCGCCAGCTACAGCTTTTCGTGGCGGAGAACGCTGGCGGGCGACAGCGTGATCGAACTCGACAGCCCGGAGGGACGGGAAAGCCTCGTCAAGATAGCGGCGACCATGGTCCGTGAACTGTTCAACCGGTCCTGGGGAGACCTTCACTTCACGCTGATCACCCCCGCTCTGGAGAAACTGTCCGATCCGGACGCGGCCGGAGCCGCGGTGCTGGAGTTCATATCGCGCGTCCCGGAGCTGGCGGCCAAGGTGACGACGATCACCACCCACCTTCTGAGCACCAGAAACGAATTCGACCCACAACACAAGTGGGACCGGCTGGACGCGGCCCGCATCCCCTCGCTCGCGCACCGCTTCATCTATCTGCACGGAAATCCGAGGTGGATCCTGGGCGAGATCGTCGTACCGGCAACCATGGGCGGACCCTGGAACGGAGCGGAGAGAATCACGGATTCGGTGGCCTATGGGGAAGTGGAGAGCCTCGCGGAGGACTGGCGTCAGGGGATTCCGTTGCAGCGCCCGGACGCCGGGGACACGCAGGCCATGGACACGGACGCCGGGAACGGGGAGGCCGAGGACGAGGAGAGCGGTGGCAGTGAAGGCGAGACCTCGGACACCGACCTGATCATGGACATGATGGACGAGGATAGTGACCGTGAGGGCAGCGGCAGTGAAGGCGAGACCTCGGACACCGACCTGATCATGGACATGATGGACGATGAGGGCAGCGATCCCTCGTCGGACGGGACTGATGACGGGGTCCTGCGGCTCAGGGGCGGGGCCGATCCCTCCTGGAGCCAGCCTCGCCCCCTTCTTCCCCAGGGGGGCACACCCCTGCCGGCGCCGCATCAGGAACGTCTGGGAGGCAGTTCCTCGCGGGCGACCGGGGACAGCGGGCGGACTGCGGGTCAGTCCCGGAACCAGACCACTTTCGAGATTGTCTTCACGGAAGGGACCACCAACTTCCCGAGGACGGCCTCGGCCACGATCAATCAAGCGGCACAGCACATAGCCGCCCACACGTTCCGCACACCCGGCAGGCCCGCTCCCCGTATCTACGTCATGGGCTATGACGCACGGTCCGCTGCCCCGTCTGCTCCACCTGCCGACGGCCGGCACGCGAAGACCGTGGGTACTGCACTGCGCCAGGCCATCGCCTCACTCATACCTCCGCATGGCCAATGGCAGCGGCAATTCACCGTGTACGACTTCCCCATCAGTGTCGGGAACGCCCCCGCCGCGAGCGGCGTGAAAATCGTGATCGAGAACCGGTCACGCCGACTCGTCGACCGCCTCTTCGCAGCGGTGCGGCCGAACCTTCCCCAGGAAACAGGCCATCTGGGACCGGATATCTTCGGTCTCCGCGGACACCCCGAAGCACCTGCATTCCTACAGCGATTCGACTCCAGGCAACTCGCACCCGAAGGCGTCGCCGCCTTCTTCCGTACGATCAGCATGACACGCCAGACACCCACCCACGCCTTGAATCCCGTGGAGTTCACCGGTGGCACAGTCATCACGAGTTCCGGTGGCAGTATCCCGCTCGTGCGGTACGCGATCTGGCTCGGCGGACCACTCAGAGACCAGGGCAAGATGCAGGAGTTCCGCGACGGCCTGACGAGCGCGGCAGCCCGGTTCGGCCCCTCTGTCACCACCGTCCTCTTCACCGATGTGACCCGCAGTCAGATCGAAGCGTCAGCAGACCCGTCGCAAGGGGACTCCGCCACCCGGTCCATGGTGAACTGGGCGCGCAGTCACTCGATTCAACTGGTCCACCCCGACGAGATCTTCACCGCCGCCAGTCCGATGACGCTGCGCGCCGAGTACGCGACCGAACACATCCGGCAGGTGGGCAGGGGATACGCGGCAGCCAGCGACATCCTTCGCCTGGAGATACTCGAACGCTTCGGCGGAATATATATGGATGGTGATGATGGCCTGTCCACGGAAAATGACCCTCTGAAGACAATGGCAGATCAGCTCGCCACGTCATCCATGCTCAAAGCAGCCCATAACGCCAACAGTCTCTATATTGCCCCGCGGCGTCATCCGGCAATCCGGCAATATCTCGATACGGTGCGTTTCAACTATACCCAAGATCAGCGAAGCCTGTTCCTGTCGAGATTCAATAAGGATGAATTTGAGTCACCAATGGACCAGACCGATCACACCATCATGAGACGCTCCTCTGTCATGTGGCGCACAGGTCCGTACGTCGCCGAGCGGATAAACTTGGGAGCGGATTTCCAGGCGATGGAGATAAACTCCAGCGGATCATGGAACCCGGGAATCAAGAACGATATCAAAATATCGCTCGACAGTACCGAGGGGCGTGCATTTCTTGTAAAAATAGCAGCCACGCTCGTACGTGAGATGTTTAACCGCCCCGGCGATCTTCACTTCACCCTGATCACGCCTGCGCTGGAGAGACTGTCTCATCCCGATGAAGCGGGTTCAGCACTTCTGGAGTTCATAGCACGCACTCCGGACCTCGCTGCCAGAGTTCAGTTCATCACCACCCACATGATTTACAGCAAGCCCTACCACAATGGTACGGGAGGGGATGACGGACTGTTTGAGGCCCTCATCCCGTCACGTGCTCACGAATTCATTTCGATGGATCATCCGAATCTGCGTCCGATGTGGTCGCTGGGTGAAATCGTGGCCCCTATTCGGATGGTCGGTCCCAACGAGAGGGGGATAGTTAAGGATTCGCCGGTGTATGCGGAGATCGTCGACGCGGTGAGTGAGTGGCGGGATGAGCCCGGCACCGGCGAGTCGCAGCAGCGGAATTAGATGCATGACCCAGAGCCGCCTCTGCCCGCCGGGGGAGGACAGGCAGGTCATGACGACGAATGCGAAAATACCCACAGGGGTGAGCGCCTCTGGATTGGAGAGTGGAAAATTGTTGAAGTATCCGAGCAGGCTGAAAAAGAGGAGCAGAAGGCATAATCCTAGGAGAGGACGTTTCATTACCCAGAGGCATCTTTTCGTGCCGGCGTAGAACCGGGCCTTGTCGTCGGGCCCGGGTGGCGGTGTGCTGGTGTCCGGCGAGCCGCTCATTAGGACATGGTGACAATGGCGAGGCATGCCCGTGAGGGCCTCTTGCGCTGTTCTCCATCGGTATCCAGATGCAGTCAGCGGCCCACGCACCCAGGGAACGGCCGCTGGCGAACGGCGTCTTGTCCGGCACAGCAGCAACTGGCACGCTACCGGGCTGGACCCTGGGCCCGGCTCATCCGTGACCCACGGCTACACCGGCAGTGAATGCGATCGGCGCCAGGTCGGGAGAGGGCCGCGCGACCAGTTCGCGCCCGGCCGCAGGACGACCGTGCGACTGAGGTCGAGGCCGCTTCGGGCGCACATCGACGTAGCTGTCGCCTGCCTGTGAGAGAGCGGCGGGGACTGGGTGGAGTGTGCGGAGGGGGCCGCCCGGTCAGGCGTCCAGCTCGGCTTGCGCTCGATGCTCTCCTAAATGGTTGGTGACCAGATGAACGGGACCCCTTCGACCGCTTTCCCGGTGTAGTAGCCCAGGTCGGGGCACTGGCGGTAGCTGACGGCCCGTCGTTGGCACGCGAGGTCGAATGGGTGTGGCCGCAGGGGAATGGGGCGCGCGCCGGGCGAGCGTGCCGATTCCCGAGAGACGGGGCCGGGCAGGACCCGCTTTCCATCCCCGTGTGCGCGGGGGTGAATCTGTTCAGGTGAGGTGACGGTGAACAGATCGGGAGCACCTCCGCTCTCGCGGAGCGGCCAGCCCGTCGCGCGGGTTGGCGCAGGGAGGGTCCTGCCCGGAGGAGTGAAGTCGAAGGGGAAGCCCAACTCCCTCATTTCGGTTGAGAATGCTACCAAAAGTAGCCACCAATGTTTTGGTGTGGGCTGGGACGGACGGTGCGGGGCGCCGGTTCCCGCGGTGGGGCTCGTGGCCCGGGAGGTGTAGCGGGCATACCCGCGCCGTCCGTCCCCGTTCCGCCCCCGGCCGAGGGACCGGGGGACCGGCCGGAGCCGAGTCCGGCCGGTTCCTCCGCCTCTCCGCCAGGGGGTGCCGCCGTTCAGAGCGGATGCGGGCGGTTCTCCGGGTCCCAGGCCCTCGCCTCGTCGTACACGGTCCAGTGCTCGACGCAGTGGTGCAGGGCGCGGGCGATGCGGGCGCCGATCGCTCTCAGGCTGGTGAAGTACGTGCTTCCCCGCTCGCGGCGGCCCCGGTAGTAGGCATTGGCCCCGGGGGAGTGGCTGAGGGACGTGAACGCCGCTTGGGTCAGGGTCTGGCGGAGGTTCTCATTGACCGCGCGCCGCATCGAGGTCCGGGTCACCGTTCCCGAGGACCAGGTCACGGGGGTCATACCGGCGTACGCGCACAGCCCTCGCGCCGTGAACCGGCCCTGGACGTGGGCGGCCCTGATTTGCCGGGGCGGACAATTCACCGTCTCGACACGGTTGCACAAAGTCGCACAGCGAGACCTGGAAGCACGGGCTGGGTGAAGCACGACGCCCTTTCGATGCAGCCGCCGACCGTGGTGAGTTCCTGGCCCGACGAACGGAACACGACTGAGTTGAGGGTGACGTTCAGAGCCCTCTCGTAGCGCTCGCTGGTGAGCCCGTTTCCCGCGGGGTTCTGCGGATCTTGCTTGTCGATCTCCAACGAGACGGTTCCCCCGACGGGCGGCGCAGGTGGCCCCGGTTCCTGCGGGAGGCGTACGCCCTGTCCGCGCGGACTCTCCCGGGGCGGACGCGCGGCCGGCCCGGTCTGATGCGGGGCACGCGGACCTTCTCCAGCACGGGTTCCAACTCCGGAGAGTCCCCGCGCTGCCCTGTCGTGATCACGATCGACATGGGCTTCTGGCCTTGCTCGACGGCCAGGTGCACCTTGGTGGTGAACCCGGCCGCGCGAGCATCCCGGTCCGTGATCTCCGGGCTCGGTGAAGACACCGCCCGGTGGTACCTTCTGCCGGTCACCCTGCTTGCCAGCCCCGGCCGCATGCTGCGGGTCTGGCGGCGTCGATATGTCAAAGGTCCCGGAAGAGGACGAGGTGTTCGTGGTGGAGGACGCCGTCGCGGATGTCTCCGGTGGCGGTGAAGCCGGTGTCGTCGACGTAGTCGATGTGGCTGCCGGTGACGGTGTAGCGGCCGGTGTAGGCGCTCCGGCGGCTGCCTCGGGCTTCGTCGTAGCGGCCGTCGGGCAGGAGTTCCTGGCGGATGTGTCCGTCAGCGGTCACCCACATACCGACGTAGGGGTGCGGGGCTCGGGGTGTGTCGTTGCTGCTGGTCATGGCTCTACGGTGGCTTCGCCGGACAGTGGGGACCAGGCCGCCGTCTCCCCAGGTGAGGGCTTCCTGGGCGGCGCGCACCCAGTATGGCGACCGGTGTGGCTGTCCGCGGCGCGGCGGATCGTGGGTGCGGGGCACCCGGGATAACGGCGGCCTGGTTCCGGCTCCGCGGCGCCACGAATCTGGTGGTCGGGCAGCCGCCGCGGCTGCCGAAGACCCGCCTCGACGCTCGCACCGGCGTGCATCTCGCGCAGTGCGGCCACCGGCGAGGCGACCCCACCCAGGAGCACGCCCATGAGCATCACCGACACCACCACCCTGACCGCCGCCGGCGCCGCGGGCTGGAACGCGGAGGCCCTCGCCGAGATCCTCGCGAACGACGAGGGGCGGCCCGTGCTGTTCACCAACGCCCGCATCCTGACGGCGGACCCGCTGATCGGGACCCTGACCGGCGCCGACCTGCTCTTCGTCGGCCCCCTGCTGGTGGGGGTCGGCCCCGGCATCATCACCGCCGCCGGGGACGACAACGCCATCGTGGTCGACTGCACCGGCCTGACCGTCGTCCCGGCGGTGGTGGACACCGCCGCCTTGGCCGGTGGCCGGGCCCGCCGCTCCGAGTGCGTCGGGACGCTGACCCCGGGCGCTACCACTGACTTCGCGGTGGTGCCCGACGCGCTCGCCGCCGATGTGGCGAGCGCCGTGGCCGTGGTGCTGACGGCGCCGGAGCAGGTGCGTGCGCTGGTCGCCGCCGGGCGGCCGGTCCTGTGGGCCGGTGCGGACGTCCCCGGCCGGGCCACCGCGCCCGAGGCGGGCATCCCGGCCGCCGAGGACCTGACCGGCAGCCCGCGCGTCGGCGTCTGGATCGACCGGAACGACTTCCTGCACCAGGAGCTGACCCCCGACGGCCGCTACGACGAGACCCGCGGCGGACGCCCGCACGCCTACCAGGGCCGCTACTGGATCGACGGCGACCGCATCGACTACCTCGACGACCTCGGCTTCTGGGCCTACGGCGAGTTCCGGGACAACGAACTCCACCACGCGGGCTACGTCATGAAGCTCGGCTGACCCCCCCTCCCGGCCGCCCCCTCTCCTCCCCGAAAGTAGAACCCTCATGAGCACCCTCAACGACACCACCAGCCCGGCCGTACTCGAAGACCTCCGGCGACGCCCCGCCGACCAGCGGCGCATCCTGTTCACCGGCGCGACGATCGTCACCATGGACCTCGCCCTGGGTGTCCTCGACGGCGCCGATCTGATGGTCGAGGGCGACACGATCACCGCCATCGGCCACAGCCTTGATGCCGGGGACGCCGTGGTCGTGGACGCCACCGGCACGATCCTCACCCCCGGCTTCGTCGACACCCACCGGCACGCCTGGGAGGCCCAGCTCCGCCGGATCATGCCGGACGTCGACGACCTCGGCGGCTACGTCATGGCCACCCTCGCCGGGTACGCCACCGTCTACCGCCCCCAGGACATGCACACCGGCACCAGGCTCGCCGCCCTCACCGCGATCGACAGCGGCATCACCACGATGCTCGACTTCTCCCACAACTCCCGCACCCGCGAGCACTCCGACGCCGCGATCGAGGCCCTCCGCTCCACTGGCATCCGGGGCGTGCACGCCGCCATGGGCCCGCACTTCGGCGACTGGGACCGGCAGTGGCCCGCCGACCTGACCCGCCTCCAGGGCCAGTACTTCAGCAGCGACGACCAGTTGCTCACCCTGCGCCTGGCGACCCTGGCCACCGACGAGATCGCCGGACCCGCCCTCGCCTACGGCCCCGAACTCGCCCGCACCGCCGCCGATCTGGGCATCGGGGTGAGCGTGGACGCCGTCTTCGGCGCGTCCGGCTCCGAGGCGGTGCTGCGCTGGGCCAAGGACGGCATCCTCGGCCCCGATGTCACCCTGATCCACTCCACCGGCCTGACCTCCCAGGCATGGCGGGCGATGGGAGAGTCCGGCACCACCGTCGCCCTCGCTCCGACCTCCGACGCGCAGATCGGCCTGGAGACCGCGATCCCCGCCGTCGACGAAGCACTGTCCGCCGGTATCCGACCGGGGCTGAGCATCGATGTCGAAGTCGCGCTGGCCAGCGACATGTTCACCCAGATGCGGGCCCTGCACGCCATCCAGCGGATGCGCGCGGTCAACACCGCCTACGGCACCGATCGGCAGCCGTCCCGCATCACCACCCACGACGTCCTCGACTTCGCCACCCTCCAGGGCGCCCGCACCAACGGCCTCTCCGTCATCACCGGCGCCCTCACCCCCGGCAAGAAGGCCGACCTTCTCGTCATCCGTGCCGAGGACCTCAACAACATGCCCCTCAACGACCCCATCGGCACCGTCGTACTGGGCTGCGACGCCCGCAACATCAGCGCCGTCCTCATCGACGGCGAGCCCCGCAAGTGGGGCGGGCAGGTTCTCGACGTCGACCTCACCGCCCTGCGTGACGAGGTGCACGCCTCGCGGGAGTACGTGCTGAACACCCCGGCGGCCTGAACACCCCAACGGCCTGACTATCCCGGCCGCCCGAAGGCCGGGTCCGCCCGACCACCCCGGCGGCCCGAGCAGCGCCGCAGTCGCAGCCGCAGAAGAACTCGGGGCATCGAAGCGAGACCCAGCAGTGAAGGGGCGCAAGTCCTTGGCCGCGTAGGCCGGGCGCGCCTGGCAGTGGGACGGCGGGTGCCTGGGGTACCACCTACCCCGGGCACCCGCCGCTTCCTTGTGCGCGGCCGGGCAGGACCGGCAGAGGCCACGAGAGCCGGGCGGGCAGCGGCGTCTCACCGTCGGCGCGGGCCGACCATCAAGGTGGTGACGGCGAACGGGGCGGGGGATCGCCGCTGTCCGCAGGCGCGGTACTCCGCTGCGGGCGGAGGCGGGTACTCTCACCGCCCCGACAGGGCGGCGCGGACCGGCGACCGGGCCGCTCGATGGTGAAGGTGACCAGGACGCCGTATCCGGCGGGGTGTGGTGGGTGCCGAGCGCGGGAACCTCGACGACATCCGAGGCGGCTACGGGTCCGGTGTCGGGACACCGAAGCGGGACCCAGCAGATCACCGATCACCTCACGGAGCATGCCCGGCGCTGCGGCGCTGCCTGTCGCGGTAGCGGCGGGCCTTCACGATGCTGCCGCAGCCGCGCATGCTGCACCAGCGGGCCGCGCGGTTGCGTGACTCGTCGTAGAACAGCCATCGGCACTCGGGGTTGTCGCATGACTTCAGCCGGGTCCACGTCCCGAGGAGCACAGCCTCGTGCACGGCGGCGGCGAGGACGGCGACCACGCCCCCGATGCCTTCCTCATGTGGCCGCAAAGACGCGGTCATGGGGCCCGAGCCGTTCCGTACATCGAGCCGGACCGACGCGGCATGCGGTGCGGCGAGGTCGTTGAAGGAGTCGACGGCCGCGCGCGGCGGCTGCTCGCCCAGGGTGTTGGCCGCGGCCATCGCGCGCAGGGCGTCGCGCAGCTCGTGCAGCGCCGACAGTTCGCGCCCGGTCATCGAACGGCCCTTGCCCCACAGGCCCTCGGCGGTCAGCCACTCGGTCGCGGCCTCCACATCCGCCAGTTCGTCACGGCCGTTGTAGATGTCATGGGTGTCGACGAATCCACGGACCGCTTCCAGAGCGCCGGGTGCGGGGTTACCGGGGTCGTTCATCGCGTCGAAGCCTCCTTGGCCGTACTTCACCCGTCACCACTGTATCTCTCTTGACGGTGACACCCCACCCTCGTAGCGTCACCAGCGTAATGCTTTTGAAGGTGACGAGGGAGAGGGTGCCGCGCCTTGCGGCCGCGCGCCCGGAGGGACGGTCTTCGATGACCCGAGAGCCGGACACGATCAGCGAGGGGGGCGCCGGACGGTCCGCGGCGCGGTCCACCCGACGCGGGCTCGGGCTGCTGGTGATCTGCGCCGCGCAGTTCCTGGTGGCCCTGGACCTGTCGATCGCCAGCATCGCCATGCCGCGGATGACCGCCGAACTGGGCTTCGCGCCCCACTCGGCCGGCCTTGTCCTCTCCACCTTCGCGCTGGCGTTCGCCTCCGCGCTGCTGCCGGGTGGCCGGGTCGCCGATCTGTACGGCCGCAGACGGGTCTTCGTCGCCGGCCTGCTGGTGCTGGGGGCCGCTTCGGTTCTGGCGGGCGCCGCGTGGAATCCGGCCGTGCTGCTCACCGGCCGCGTCCTCCAGGGGCTGGCCGCGGGCTTCATCGCCCCCTCCGCCCTGGGCCTGCTGACCGCGACCATCCCCGAGGGCCCCGCGCGCGAGCGCGCCCTGGGGATCTTCGGCGCGATCATGTCCGCGGGGTTCGTCAGCGGCATGGTCGGAGGCGGTGTCCTCACCGAGCTGCTGAACTGGCGCTGGACCATGTACATCAATGTGCCCGTGGTGATCACGGCCGTGGCGCTGGCCGTGCGGTACCTCCCCGAGAGCCGCGTCCAGGGGAACGGCCGCCTGGACATTCCGGGCTGTCTGCTGTCGGCGGGAGCCATGTTCTGCATCGTCCACGGGCTCGAAGAACTCGGCGCGGACACCGCGTGGATGTCCACGGCACTCGTTCTCGCCCTGGGCGCGGGCCTGGTCCTGGCGTTCCTGAGGGTGGAGCGCCGGAGTCCCGGCCCCATCCTGCCGCTGTCGCTGTTCGCGGTCCGGGCCGTGGGCGGGGCGAATGCCATCGGCCTGCTGATGGTCGCCGCCTACGGCGGCATGCTCCTCATCCTGACCCTGTACCTCCAGGAGGTACTGGGCTACGGCGCGTTGGCCACGGGGCTGGTGTTCGCGGTCTCCGGCGCCGTCGGCGTCGTCAACAGCGTGCTCACCGGCAGGTATCTGCGACACCTGCGCCCCGATCAGATGCTGCTGGCCGGCATCGCCATAGCGGCGGCCGGCCTGCTGACACTCGTCGTGCTGCCCGAGAAGAACGGACTGTGGCTGGTCATCGTGGCCACCGCGGTCAACGCCTTCGGCCACATCATCGTCCTGGTGATCTCCAGCATCGCCGCGAACAACGGTGTACCCGCGGACCACAAGGCCGTCGCCGGGGCCGTGATGAACACCGGCCAGCAACTCGGCATCGCCCTGGGCGTGGCCCTGATGACCTCGCTGGCCGCCGAGGTCACCGCCGCCCAGGCCGACCCCGGCTCCGATGCGGCGCTGGTCACCGGCTGGCGGTGGGCCATGGCCCTGGCGGCCACCCTGGCGCTGGCGACGGTTCCGATCGCCCTGGCACTGCGCAAACGGCTGCGGACATGACCCCCGTCACCCGCTCCCGTCCCGTCCCCGGGTCGTCGACTGCTCGCCTGCGCGGCCACCCGGAACGGACTGCGGCGTGGTGGGGGGAGAGAGCAGTGCTGAGCTGTTCTCTCTCCCCCCCACCACGCCGGAAGGTGATGTTAGATGGCCTGGGGTGACGTCAGATGGCCTGGGCCGTGGGCAGGATGGTGATCTCCGTGAGGTTGACGTGGCGCGGGACGGCGGCCATGAAGGCGACGGTCTCGGCGATGTCGGCGGACTGGAGGACGTCGATGTCGTGGATCAGGTCGGCCATCAGCTTGGAGGCGTCGGGGTCGGTGACGTGGTCGGGGAGTTCGGTGTCGACCATGCCGGGCTCGATGGTGGCGACGCGGACCATCCTGCGGCCGAGTTCGACGCGGAGCAGCCGGGTGAGGTGGCTGATGTACGCCTTGGTGCCGGAATAGACGGAGAACTTCTCCAGGATGCGGGTGGCGGCGATGGAGGAGGTGTTGATCAGGTCGGCGGGCCCGCCCTGGGCCGCGGCCTGCGTCAGGTGGGGGACGAACGCGGCGATGACGTTCATCAGGCCGCCGATGTTGAGGTCGATCTGGCGCTGCCACTCATCGACCTTGAGTTCCTCGATACCGGAGACGAGCTGGACGCCGGCGTTGTTGAACACCAGGTCGGCCCTGCCGAAGCGGGCGGCGACCTCGTCGGCGGCGGCCTGGACGGCGGCCCGGTCGGTCACGTCGACGGCCAGCGCGAGGGCGGTGCCGCCGGCCGCCTCGATGTCCTTGACCAGGCTGTCGAGGCGCTCCTTGCGCCGGGCCAGGACGACGACGATGGCACCGAGCGCGGCGAGCCGTGCGGCGGTGACGGCACCCATGCCGCTGGACGCGCCGGAGACGACGGCGACCCGGCCGGACAGGGGGGTGCTGGTGAGCAGGGCGGAAGAAGACATGACGGAACCTCGATCTGTGGAGTGGGAGTGCGGGGGGGGGGAGGGGATGACCGGCCCGGAGGCTGCTGACCAACAGCCAGTGATCAGCGGCCGGTGACCGGAGTTGGGCGGGTCGGATCAGGCGTCGTCGTCGTGCCCGGTCGCGGCGGACTTCTCCCGCCAGGGGGCGAGATCGGCCTGCACCTGCCGGTACTTGACGTCCAGCCGCTCCAGGGTGTCGCGCCCGAGGTAGAGATGGGTGGGCAGCGATTCGGCGGAGCCGGCCTCGACGATGAGCGCGGCACCCTTGACGGGGTCGCCGAGCTGGGCGTGGTTCGCCTTGTCGATCCAGTCCAGCGTCACATGGGCGGGGGTGTCGTCGTAGTCGGGGATGCGGTTCTGTGCGACGGAGAGGGAGCTGGAGTCGAGGAAGTCGGTGCGGAAGACGCCCGGCTCGACCACCATCGACTGGATACCGAACGGGGCCATCTCGACGGACAGGGCCTCGCTGATCCCGGCGACCGCGAACTTCGAGGCGCAGTACAGGCTGACGCCGGGTTCGCCCTCGAAGCCGGAGCGCGAACCGATGTGGACCAGCCGGCCCGAGCCCTGCTTGCGCATGACCGGCAGCACCGCACGGGTGACATTGATCAGCCCGAACACATTGAGGTCGAACAGCGACCGCGCCTCCGCGTCGGTGATCTCCTCCAGCGCGCCGAGCAGACCCCGCCCGGCATTGTTGACCAGGACGTCGATGCCGCCGAACCGGTCCACGGCCGCCTCGACCGCCTGCGGGATGCTGTCATTGTCCGTGACGTCCAGGGCGACCGTGAAGACGGTGTCCGAGTTCTTGAGGTCGTCCGGCACCCGCTCCGGATTCCGTACGGCGACGACAACATTGTTACCACCCGCGAGAGCGGCACGGGCGATTTCCGCACCGATTCCACGGGAAGCGCCGGTGACAAACCATGTAGCCATGGGAAAAACCTCTTTCGGTGTTCGTTCGATTCCCCGTTTCCGGGGTTTTCCTGCTGACGTTTTCGAGTGTGCCCCTCGGCCACAGGGCTATGAAGGCTGTCTTTTTCCTGGGTGTCCCACACCTAGGCAAGTGACGCGGCGCAGGTGGGCGTGGGCCGGGGCCGGAGCAGGGTTGTCGGCGCGGCAACTTCCTCCAGACAGAGGGAGATCGGGGAGCGCCTCGCACGAGGCGCGGGGCGCTCACACCCACGCGGAAGCGCGCACGGACGATCAGAGAAGGCGCCGGCGCCGGAGGAAAAGAATGCGCGGACAACAGGGACAGTTGATCCCCGAACCGGAAAGGTCGAACAGCAGAAATTCATCAGGGAGTCTTCCGGAAGGCTCAGGTATTCCTCACTGCCTCCGACCGGAATACCCCGCAAGGACCCTGGGGCGGCGAAGTGTGTGCCGGAAGCCGGGCCACGGCACGCGGCCGTGCTCCTCCTGGCCGGTCCTCCGGCTCAGGACCCGTGCGGGGGCTGCTGCCGGTGAGACGGTCCGGGCGCACTCAGGGAGCCCAGCAGGGCCAGTCCGTCGGCGGACGGGGATCCCGGCTCGGCCTGGAGGATGATGAGCTGCTGCCCCGGCGCGCTGCGGATGTCGAGAGCCTCGTGCCGCAACTCCAGGTCTCCCACGACGGAGTGGTGGATCTGCTTGACCTCGTACGGCGGGACGCGGATGTACTCGCGGGCCCACAGGGTGCGGAACTCGCCGCTGCGCACCGACAGTTCACCGACGAGTTCCAGGGTGCGGGGATCTTGGGGGGTGCTGGCCGCGGTCTGCTGGAGGTCGGCCACCGCACGGTGCCGGGCCCGCTCGGGGCTGCGGTAGAACGACTTGGCGGCGGGGTCCAGGAAGAGCATCCGCAGCACGTTGTCGTGCAGGGAGAACTCACGGTAGAGGGCGTCGGCCAGCGCGTTGGTGGCCAGCAGGTCCTGGGCGTGGCCGACGATGAAGGCCGGTGTCCGGGTCCAGTCCTCGATCAGCCGCCGCAGATGCGGGCGGACCCGCTCGACCCGGGCTGGGGACGTCGTACGGCGGGTGCCCGGCCGGGCCAGTTGGAACAGCTCGGCCCGGTCCTCGTCGCCGAGTTGCAGCGCGCGGGCGAGAGCCTCCAGCACCCGGTGCGAGGGGCCGGTCTCCCGGCCCTGCTCCAGTCGGCTGTAGTAACTGAGGCTGACGCCCGAGAGCGCCGCGACCTCGTCGCGCCGCAGGCCCGGCACCCGGCGGCGGCCCGCCCCGGGCAGCCCCGCAGCGGCGGGGCCGAGGCGTTCTCTGCGCGAGCGGAGGAACTGGCCCAGCCCTCCCCCCGGGCCAGGGCGCGTATCTCTGTCCATGCTGCCAAGGTAGGCCGAGAACACCGCGCACAGCGCCGCCGACGGTGGGTGCATTACACCCAGGAACGCGGGCACCTCCCGGGGAACACACGAGCCGGATCACGCCACGTCCCCGGCATCGCGTAATCCACCTAAACCGGACGGCCGATCGGCCCTCGCCCGCCCGGACAGGCGACTACCCTTCGCGACGCCCGCGCTACGAAGGGCCAAAATCCACGACCGGCCGCTCTCGCAGGCTGAAAAGCGCCTAGTGTGACTGCATGAGCCATGGGACCCCTCCGGGTGACTTTCTCCGAGCCCGCCGAGAAGCCCTGAAGCCGCACGACGTCGGTCTGCCCGAACACGGACGACGCCGGGTCCGGGGGCTGCGCAGGGAAGAAGTCGCCATGCTCGCCGGCGTCAGCTCCGACTACTACATCCGGCTGGAACAGGGACGCGAGAACAGCCCCTCCCACCAGGTCCTCGACGCCGTCGCCCAGGCCCTGAAACTGGACGCGGAAGCCGCCGATCACCTCAACCGCCTCTGCCTCACCCCCTCGCAGCGGCCACGCGACCGGGGCGAGACCGGTATCAGCCCGCAACTCCTCCAGCTCATGGACGGATGGGACCACACCCCGGCCTTCGTCATCGGCCCGGCCCTCGACATCATGGCCGGCAACTCCCTCGCCACCGCTCTCCACAGCGGGTTCGACGCGTTCGACAACCTGGCCCGCATGGTGTTCGTGGACCCCGCCGGCCGCGAGTTCTACCAGGAATGGGAACGCGCGGCGCACTCCTGCGTCGCCGAACTGCGGGCCGCCTACGGATACGACCCCGCATCGGCCCGCATCGCCGAAGTCGTGGCGGAACTGTCCGACCGGAGCGAGGAGTTCGCCGCGATCTGGCGGCTGCACGATGTGAAGAGCAAGTCCCAGGAGGGCAAACACCTCAAGCACCCCCAGGTCGGGGACCTGCACATCGCCTTCGCCGCGTTCACCGTCAACGGCGCCCCGCACCAGCAACTCGTCGTCTACCAAGCAGAACCGGCCAGCCCGACGGCCACCGCCTTCGACACACTCAGGGCCCTGGCCACCCCGCCGACCACCCCCCGGACAGCCACAGCTCCGGCGGCCGACCCGGCGTAGGCGAGCAGCAACGACAAGCACGACGGCCACGACGACCCGGACACCAGCGGAAGCTGGTCCTGCCGCACCCAGGAACATCGCGGCCTTCATCACCGTGTCTCCGTCTCCCGACACTCGATGTGACAAGCACCGCGCCGACCACCGCGTCAGCGCGCAGTTCGCACAGCACCGGGAGCAGACATGACCACCGTGAACGACCTCCGGCCCCACCCCCTGGACCAGATCCACCGGCTGATCGAACCCGGCCCCGTCATCCTGGTCACCACCCGGCACCGCGGCATCCCCAACGTCATGACCAACGGCTTCAACATGATGGTGCGCCACGTCCCGCCCCTGATCGCGGGCACCATCGGCCCCTGGGATCACAGCTACCGGGCCCTCACCGAGACCGGCGAGTGCGTGATCTCGATCCCGACGGCGGACCTGGCCGCCACCGTGGTCGACATCGGCAACTGCTCCGGCGCCGACGTGGACAAGTTCGAGAGGTTCGGCCTGACCGCAGTCCCCGGCGAAAAGGTCCGGGCACCGCTCGTGGCCGAATGCTTCGCCAACATCGAGTGCAAGGTCGCCGACAGCACCCTCGTAGCGCCCTACCACCTCTTCCTCCTGGAGCCGGTCAGGGCCTGGACCGACCCCGCACACCCCGAGCCGCAGCTCTTCCACCATCGCGGAGACGGAACCTTCACCCTCGACGGACCGACCATCGACCTCAAGAGCCGCATGGCCAAATGGCAGTACCTCCTGTAGGCGACCGCCCCGCCGTCCGTCGCAGTCAATGCTGCGACGGTGCATGGGTTTCCATGCTCCAGCAGACATCGCCTCGAACTCGGACCCAGAGACGGGAGGCCGCCAGCGTTCGAAAAGACCGATCATCGCGAACGATGCGCGGTGGAGCTGGAGCGCGGGATCAATCGGCTCCAGCGTCACCGTGCCGTGGCGGCCACGAGGTACGAAAAATTGGCCGTCCGGTACGAGGCGACGGTACGAGGCGACCGCGCTGATCTCAGTTCTCAACGAGTGGTGGTGAATGCCGCTTTGGCGCGGTCCAGCATGCTCACGGCGTCGGCAGCCGCAGGTGACAGCGCGGTGTCGTCCTGCACGTCGGCCAGACGGACCCACACTGCTGCCTCGGTCGCTTCGTCCTGCGTCCCGAACCCCGACTCCTCCACCTGCCCCCCGGCCGCAGACCGATACCGGATCTCGTACAGGTGCGGACACTTCGCCCACCGCGACCGCGGATGCCCACACTCCTTGAAGAACGACCCCATCCCACGAACCAACGAACCAGAAGCCATGACCTGCTGTCCCTTGCGGCCGATGCTGACAGTTTGCTGACCGCCAGCACCCCAAGACACCACTGACCTGCATGAAAGCGCGCACAGTGGGCTAGGTTCTGGAACTGGATCGGGCGGTCCCAGGAGGAGATCGTGCGGGCGCGCGAGGACTGGATGGCCGGGACGCGGTTCGGGGAGGTGAAGGGGTACGAGGGGGAGCGGCTGCCCGCCCCCGAGCTGCCACCGACGACGCTGAAGCCGCGTGGGCGGGTGCGGTGACCTCTGGTGCTCGTGGTTTCCGGTGGGAGCGGACGCAGGGGCCAGGGGGTTCCCTCGACGGGTGACGGGTGACGGGTGACGGGGGAACGAGGGGTGGGGGGGGGGATCCTCGTAGGCTCGGGGCGGGGGACAGCTCGTGGTGCGGTGTCAGGGCCGTGCGGCTCGTCTCACCAGGTGAGGGTGTTCAGTTGCTCCGCCGGTCTCTGGTCCTGGGTGCAGACGCCGGTGAGGAAGGGCGGCAGGTCCGTGTCGGTCGGCGGACGGAACCCGGTCCGGCTCGGCCCTGTCACCACGACGGCCTCACCAGGTCTTCGGCGGCTTCTCCGGCGGCCAGCCGCGCGAGCAGTTCGTCCGGGTCGAAGGGGACGCCGATGGGATTGGCCCGGAACGCGTCGGATTCCATGAACCGGGTCCCTTCCTCGACCGTGGCGAAGTTGTCGACCTGGAGCTCGATCTGATTGCCCTCCGGATCGGCGTAGTACATCGACGTGGTCGGGCCGTGGTTGATCGTCGTGTGCGGGGTGATCGACAGGCGGCGCAGCCGTTCGTAGTTCGCCAGCAGTTCCGCCAGGTCCCGGTAGGTGAACGCGATGTGTGCGAGACCGTGCGGCGCGAGTGTCGCCAGTTCCTCGGCGGTGAGGGGAGGCCGGGGTGCCGAGGGGGACGGGTCGGCGGTGGCGGTGCCCGCCCGGTCGGCCATCGCCTCCTCGGCGCCCGTCGGGTCGAGCACGGCGATGCGGTGGTGCTCGTCGTCGTAGGTGATGAACGCGGCGAACGGATTCTCGTGCACGACACGGGCGTCGAGCGCCGCGACGTACCAGTCCCGCATGAGCGGTACCCGGTGCGTCCACAGCACGACATGGGCAAGCTTCTCCGGAGATGGCATGGGCTTCTCACCTTCGCTGGTCGGGAGGTTGTGCAGCGGGGGCGCCGGCCCGGTTCAGTGCGGGGCCGCGCGCACGGGGCGTGGCCGGCCGCTCCGCTGCGGCGGATCACGGCGGTGGTGGCCCGCTCAGGCTCCGGCCGGAATGCGCACGCTGAGCGCGACGCCGGTTTCGCGTGCGGAGACCTCCCAGAGCTTCGCGATGGCCCGGTCCATCCCGACCCTGCGCAGGACCGGCCTGCGGACCGGGGCGCCGTTGTTCACGAACCGGGGTCCGTAGAACTCGCCGCCCCTGGCCGCCGGGTCGGTGGCGGCACGCAGTTGCGGCAGCGCGCCGTCGTCGGGGGACATGCCGGTGCGCTGGGCCATGGCGTGGAAGAAGCGCTGGGAGGCGCCGCCGCCCGAACCCTGCACGCTGACCGTCTGGAGATCGGTGCGGGACAGTCCGGGGTGCGCGATCAGGCTGGCCGTGCGCGCGCCGGCCCGGTCCAGTTCGCGCTGGAGCCCGAGTCCGAAGTGGAAGTTGGCCAGCTTCGCCTGACCGTAGGCGCGCCACGGTCCGTAGCGGCCCTCCAGATGCGGATTCGCCACCTTGACGGCCCGGCCCAGGTGGTGGGCGGTGCTGGTCACGGTGACGACCCGGGACCCGGGTGTACGCAGGAGCGCGGGGAGCAGGAGCGCGGTCAGGGTCCAGTGGCCCAGATGGTCGACGGCGAACTGCATCTCGTAGCCGTCGGCCGTGCGGGTCTCGGCGATGGCCATGACGCCCGCGTTGTTGACCAGCAGGTCGAGGCGGTCGTGGGCGGCCAGGATCCGTGCCGCGGCCTCCTTCACGGACGCCTGTGAGGACAGGTCGAGGGCGATCAGTTCGAGTGAGGCGTCCGGGGTGGTGGCCCGGATGTCCTCGACCGCGGCGGCGGCCTTCTCCTGGTTGCGCACGGCCATCACCACGTGCGCGCCCTTCGACGCCAGGTTTCTGGCGGTGACGAGTCCGAGCCCGCCGTTGGCGCCGGTGACGACGGCCGTACGGCCGCCTTGGTCGGGGATGTCCTCGGCGGTCCAGCTCATGTTCTGCCTCCGGGTGGATGGTCGTTCAGCGGGCCCCGTCGGGGTTGTCCTCCGCCGGGGTGGTGATGGTGCCGGGAGTCATGGAAGGGGTTCTGCGGCCTCGGCGGCGACACGGACGAGGCCGTCGAGCCAGTTCTGGTGCTCGCGTTCCATCGCGCGGCGCACCAGCGGGCCGATCAGACGGGCCAGGGGCATCCTCTGGACCTCCTCGGTGACGACAAGGCTTCCGCCATCGGCGGTGGGGGTGAGGTCCCAGCGGTGGTAGCCGAGGGAGCCGAGGGATCCCTGGGCGATCCAGCCGAGCCGGCGCGTGGGGATGCATTCGTGCACCCTGCTGGTGATGGCCATGCCGAAGGTGACCCAGGTGAAGGTCACCCGGTCGGCGAGCCGGTCGTGTCCGCCCTGGAGGGCGACCTTGCGGGCATTGCCGTACCAGTGCGGCCACGCCGCCGCGTCGGTCAGGACGGGCCAGAGCCGTTCCGGCGGCAGGCTGGTGCGGATCTCGTTGTAGGCGTGGACCGGGTACGCGCGGGGGTCGTAGCCGGTGGGCCAGTCGTCGGTGGGGTGGGGTTCGGTGCCGCTGGGCATGGGCATGGCGTGTCCTTCGTGCGCAGGTGTGTGGAGGGAGGCGCCGCGCCGACGTGTCGTACCGGATCGCGGCGGGCCGCGCGGGCCGGGAAACCCGGATGTCAGCGCGGTGACGCCTGTGGGGTCCGCGTACGTCGCACTGTGTCCGGGGTCGTGCCGGTCCACGTACGGAACGCCCGGTAGAAGGAATTCGGCTCGCTGAAACCGAGGAGGAAGGAAACCTCGGCGACCGACAATTCGGTGTTCAGGAGATAATGCCGTGCCAGATCGTTCCGCGTAGTGTCCAGGATCTGCTGGTAACTGGTGTCCTCCGCTTCGATGCGGCGCTGCAACGTTCGTCTGCTGAGCGTCAGTTTTCGGGCGATCGTGTCCATGGATGTCGATCCGCTCGGCAATGTCTCCAGCAGCGCTGCCCGAACCCGTTCGGCGGTGGTCGCCGATTCCTCCAGATCGCCGAGCCGCCGACGCAGTTCGGGTTCGAATGCGGCCCACAGCGGCTCATTCTGGGTGAGGAACGGCAGGGTCGCGTCGTCGGTGGAGAACACGACCCGGTGGGTGGAGCCCGCGCGCAGGGGGACTCCGAGGAACTCTGTGTACGGCTCCATCACGTCGGGCAGGGTCGTGGTGGTCACCGCGACCGGACTCACCTCCTCGCGGGTCCCTATCCGCAGGAGGGCGACGAAGAACAGCAGTTCCATCATCACCAGCGAAGTGGGCGGAGAGGGCTCCCCACCGGGCCAGGACAACTCGACGGCGACCGCCGAATCACTCTCCGGCACGGTCATGCGCATCGGTGCGATCAATTTCTTGTACTGCCCGATCCGCTGTGCGGCGACCACGAAGTCGGGACTGCACAGAGCCGCGAACAACGGTGGGGAGAACAACTCGGCGCGGAACATCTCGCACAGCCGGACAGGGAATGCGGGATCCCTTGTCTCGGCCTCGATGCTGTTCCACAGACGGTAGTAGTCCCTGGGTATGAGCTTCACCGACGGCTGTACGAACAGGTCCTCGGCCAGCCCGGCACGACGTAGCACATGGGCGGGCACGACATCGAGATCCTTCAGAATGGCACGCCAGGTAGCGTCCAGTGCATAGGTCTGCATATGCATCATCTACCGTGAGTCGAGATAGATTCCCGCGTTCAATTTATCATTCGCTTTGTTCTTCGCCCTGTCCTGCGCCCTGTCCTGCGCTCTGTCCTGCGCTCTGTCCTTTGCTTTGTCCTTTGCTTTGTCATTCGCTTGCAGGGCGGAGTCCGAACTGAGCGCGCACTCCGGCGAAGAACGTGGCGTCATCGGCGTCGGCACGAGCCTTCAGTAGCTGCTCGGCGTCGGCACCCGCCACGTACCGCAGGGTGCCGGTGCCGTCGGTCACGGCCCGGTGGACGGTCTCGGCAACGGCCTCGGGCTCCGGCGCTGCCCCGGCCATCGGGCCGAAGGCGTTGGAGACCGCTTCCACCATCGGCTGGTACTCCGACAGAGCCGGGTCGTTGCTGAAGTCGAAGGACCGTCCGCCGAAGTCGGTCCTGATGGTGCCGGGCTCGACGACCTTGACGCGCACGCCGATGTCACTCACTTCGTACTGGAGGGCCTCGGAGATCCCTTCGACGGCGAATTTCGTACCGTGGTACAGGGTGCCCAGGGGGAACGCGACGCGTCCACCCATGGACGAGATATTGACGATCGTCCCGCTCCTGTTGGCGCGGAAATGCGGCAGCAGCGCCTTCGTCGTCGCGAGCAGACCGAAGACGTTCACATCGAACTGCCGGTGAATCCTGTCGAGCGAGGTGGCCTCCAGCGGCCCGTAGGCGCCGTATCCCGCGTTGTTCACCAGCGCGTCGATACGGCCGAAGCGGGCCAGCGCCGCCCGGACAGCGGCCTCGATGGATTCGGGATCCTGTACGTCGAGATAGGTGACGAGCATGTTGTCGAGTTCGGTGAACTCCTGCTCCGCGCCGGGGTTGCGCATGGTCGCCACGACATTCCAGCCCCGGGACCGGAAGAGCTTGGCGATTGCGCGTCCGAGCCCGGTGGACGTCCCGGTGATGAGAACGGTCTGCGTCATGTCGATGCTCCTTTCGCTGACGACAGTAGGCACCCGGATCACCCGCCACAGTGACCGATGACGCCAAGGTCCCATCCGATCGCGCCACACCATGTGCCGTCCGGCAACCTGGAGCAGTACGGGAGGACGAAGCAGCAGCCGTTCCGCGTCCGAACCGGGCTGAGCCGGACTGGACTGAGCGGGGCTGTATGGGGACGGGCCGATCCGGGGCTACTCGGGACTACTTCGGTTCGCGGTTGAACTGTGCCGTCGACCAGCGGTAGCCCAGCACCGTCAGACCCGCGCACCACGCGAGGGCGATCCAGCCGTTGCCGCCGATCCCGGTGCCGAGGAGCAGACCGCGCAGGGTCTCGATGGCGGGGGTGAAGGGCTGGTACTCGGCGATCGGCTGGAACCAGCCCGGCATGGTCTCGGCCGGGATGAACGCGCTGGAGATGAGCGGGAGAAGGATCAGCGGCATGGCCATGTTGCCGGCCGCCTCGGGGTTCGGGGCCGCCGCGCCCATCCCGACCGCGATCCAGGTCAGCGCCGTCGCGAACAGCGTGACGAGCCCGAACGCGGCGATCCACTCCAGTGCCGTGGCGTCCGTGGAACGGAAACCCATCGCCACCGCCACGGCGCCGACGAGGACCACGCTGAGCACGCACTGGACCACTCCGCCGACGACATGTCCGACGAGCAGGGCGCCCCGGTAGATCGCCATGGTGCGGAACCGGGCCGTGAGGCCCTCGGTCATGTCGACGCTGACGGAGACCGCCGCCCCGATCACGGTGCTGCCGACGGTCATCAGGAGCAGGCCGGGGACGATGTAGGCGATGTAGTCGGAGCGGTTCGCGCCGCCCCCGGCGATGCCGGCGCTCATCACATCGCCGAAGATGTAGACGAAGAGCAGCAGCATCATGATCGGCGTGAGCAGCAGGTTCAGCGTCCCGGACGGATAGCGCCAGGCGTGCAGCAGGGTGCGGCGCAGCATGGTGCCGGAGTCGCGCACAGCGAGCGGGACGGTACTCATCGGGCGGTCTCCTCGGACGGGTTGGACGACTGGTTGGGCGGGGCGGACGGAGCGGGCGGGGCGGGCGGGGCCGACCGGTGGGAGGGGTGGCCGGGGCCGGTCAGGGCGAAGAAGACATCGTCGAGGTCGGGGGTGTGGACGGTCAGTTCGTCCGCCTCGACGCCCTC
This sequence comes from Streptomyces sp. NPDC093252, assembly GCF_040683675.1. Classification (NCBI taxonomy): domain Bacteria; kingdom Bacillati; phylum Actinomycetota; class Actinomycetes; order Kitasatosporales; family Streptomycetaceae; genus Streptomyces; species Streptomyces sp. NPDC093252. The sequence continues at coordinate 357,827 of NZ_JBFBEM010000004.1, forward strand.
CGAGTCGAGCCGGTCGAGCACGGAGCGCAGTTCGCGCTGACTGCCGTCGCAGGGGAGGGACAGGGACAGTGCCTCGTCGTCGCGGGTGACCTCGCGCAGGGCGGTGGCGGCGGCGCGGTAGGCGGCGGGGTCGGTGAAGCGGAGGCGGACGTGCCCGCCCGGGATGAGCCGCTTGAGTTCGTCGGCGCTGCCCTCGGCGGCGATCGTGCCGTGGTGGAGCACGGCGATACGGTCGGCGAGTTCGTCGGCCTCCTCCAGATATTGGGTGGTGAGGAAGACGGTCACACCGTCGGCGACGAGCCCGCGGATGATCTGCCACATGGTGTGGCGGGAGCGCGGGTCGAGGCCGGTGGTCGGTTCGTCGAGGAAGATGATCCGCGGGCTGCCGACCAGCGTCATCGCCAGATCGAGACGGCGCCGCATGCCGCCCGAGTAGGTCGAGGCGGGCTTCTTCGCGGCCCCGGTGAGGTCGAAGCGCTCCAGGAGTCCGGCCGCGACCCGGCGCCCCTCCCTCCTGGGCAGATGGTGCAGGTCCGCCATGAGCAGCATGTTCTCCTCGCCGGTGATCAGACCGTCGACGGCGGAGAACTGCCCGGTGACACCGATCGCGGCACGCACCGCCTGCGGCTCGGCGGCGAGGTCGTGCCCGCCGACGTGCAGTGCACCGGCGTCGGCGGTGATGAGCGTGGAGAGGATCTTCACGACGGTGGTCTTGCCGGCGCCGTTCGGCCCGAGCAGCGCGAACACGGAACCTGCCGGGATGCGCAGATCGACACCGTCGAGGACCTGCTTGTCGCCGTACGCCTTGCGCAGCCCGACGGCGGAGACGGCGGTGGGGGAGGGGTGGCTGTCGCTGTGGCCAGGGCTGTCGCCGCTATGGCCGTCCCTATGGCCGTCGCCATGGACATCGCCATGGCTGTCGCCCTGGTGGGTGGATGTGGGCATGACAGATTTGGGCATAGGGGATTCCCTTCGGGTACGGGAGTTTCGCCGGGACTCGGAGATTCGGAGCGCGGGGGCATGGGTGCGCGAGGGCGCGGGGCCGGGTCGGCGCGCCGGACCGGGGCAGGTGTCATCGGCCCTGTTCCCGCTCGGCGGCGGGCGCGGCGGGCGCGGCGGCCATCGCGGCGGTGGGGGCGGGTAGCGGATGCGGGTAGCGGGCGCGGGCGGTGGGCGCGGGGGCTTCAGGCGGGCTTTCGGCTCACACCTGTTCACACCTGTTCACGCCTGCGCGGGTTCATGCGGCGCCGCGCCGGGCGAGCCGGGTGCGCGGGCGGCGGGGCCCACGGCTGCTGGGGGAAGAGCGCGCCGGGGATGTTACTTCCCGGCCGTGCCGGGGTCCTTGCCGAGGGAGTCCTGGTAGATGTCCGCGTAGGTACGGGAGTCCTTGATCAGATCGTCGCAGAACGCGGCGACATCGTCGCCGATGAGTTCCAGAACCCCCCTGCCCGAGGCGGCGCCCTCCTCGAAGAAGTCGACGATCCCGGGGAGCAGCGGTCCGTCCGACAACTCGACCGGACCGACCTTGAACAGGTACTTCTGCATCTCCTGATAGACGATCCGGTAGTCCGGCGGGAGCGCCTTGACCCGCGCCACATGGGCCCGCCACTGCTTCTTGCCCTCGATGATGTCCTGGATGCCCATCTCAGCCTCCCAGCCTGCTCAGCTTGCGGGCGACGTTCTGGTTCAGTTGTCTGCGCCATCGGTCGCGATACGTTCGAGCCCCCTCGCCGCCGGCCAGTGCGGTGCAGAAGCCCTGGATGTCGTCGCCGAGGACCTCCTCGATGCTCTGCCCGTCCCTCGCCGTCTCTTCGAGCAGCGCCAGGGCCGCGTCGAGGATCGGCATCAGATTGCGGCCGGTGAAGTCTCCGTAGGGGAAGAGGTGGGCCTTGATCTGCTCCCACGCCGCCCGATGGCCGGTCGGCAGGATCGCCGCCCGCGCTTCGAACGCCTTCCATTCCCTGGTGAGATCACTTCCTGTGACGGTCTCCCAGAAGTTCATCTCCCGCCCTCCTTGAGTCTGTCGATGCGTGAGGACACGTACTGCCACTTCTTCCAGAACGTCGCGAGTTCCTCGCGTCCGGCGTCATTGAGCGCGTAGAACTTGCGCGGTGGGCCGACCCCGGACGGTCGTTTCGTCACCTGGACGAGGCCGTTCCTCTCCAGGCGCAGCAGGATCGTGTACACCGTGCCCTCGACGACGTCGGTGAAGCCCAGTTCGTTGAGCCGGCGGGTGATGGCGTACCCGTACGTTTCCTCGGTGCCGATGATTTCGAGCACGCAGCCCTCCAGTGTGCCCTTCAGCATCTCCGTCAGGTCGTCCAACGCGCGTCCCCTCGGCCTGGTGGTACTCCGTAGTACCGAGTACCACTATACGGTATCACCGAGTAGTGGGGAAGGGGATGGGGACCGGGCCTGCTTTCCCGGGGCGAGGAGGGGGAGCGCGAGGGGTGGGCCGAGGGCGCTGGAGGGTGGCTAGGGCATGGTGGAAGCGGGCGTGGGCGGCGGTGGTGGGGTGATCAGGTCCGTGACGATCTGTTCCAGCGTGGCCAGGGTGCGGTCGGCGGTGTCGGCCAGGTAGCACAGGGACACGGTCATCGGCTCGATGTCGGTGATGGGTACGAAGGCCAGACCGGGCCGGGGGAAGTACTCGGCGGCGGAGGCGCCCGCGATGTTCGCCCCGGCGCCGGTGGCGCACAGCGCCAGGATCTCCTCCAGGTCCTCGGCGGGCGCGGCGTGTCTGACCCGGGTGCCGTCGGGGCGGGGATCGACGGTCCACCAGGCGTTTCTGCGGTCCGACGGCTGCGCGGCGGGGTGGATGAACTCCAGTCCGTTCGACTCGTCGATGCCGATCGCCTCCCGCCGCGCCAGAGGATGACTGTCGGCGACGACGAGCACCCGGGGCTCGCTCCAGATGGCGAGGGCGCGGATGTCCGGGTCCAGCAGATGCGGGGGGAAGGGGACGAACGCCGCGTCCACCCGCCGTTCCCGGAGCGAGGGCAGCGCGTCCGCCAGGCCCAGCCGGCGCAACTCCAGCCGGAGCCCCGGGACACGGTGGACCAGCGTGGTCAGGATCGGTGTGGTCCAGGGCCCGGCCCCCGTGGCGATCAGCCCCACCGTCAGACGCGGTGTGTGCAGCCGCGCCGCCCACCGCAGCAACTCCTCCTGCGCGGCGAGAGAACGCCGGGCCAGCTCCAGCAGGGACCGCCCCTCACCGGTCAGCGACACCTGCCGCGAGGTGCGCGCCAGCAGCGGAACCCCGAGCCGCCGCTCCAGCCGGCTGATCTGCTGGCTCAGTGACGGCACCGTGATGTGCAGGCGCTCGGCGGCCCGCCCGAAGTGCAGTTCCTCCGCCACCGCCACGAAGTAGCGCAGCGTCGTGATCGACACATCGGGGCCGCCCACCTGCTTCACAAGGACGAGCCTAACAATCACGCCCCCAGATCCAACTGGACCCCACCGCACGGCAGGTACAGGATCGAAGGCATCCCCACCCACTCGAAGGCGAGCCGGTCATGACCCTGCACGAGCTGCGCGCGCAACACAGCGCGCAACACAGCACGCACCACACCCCCGACACCACGACCACACCCCGGCACCCCTCCTGGCCCACCCTGCCGGGCAGCCCCGAGCCGTACTTCCTCGAAGCGGGCGACGGCGAGCGGTCCGTCGTGGGGAACGAACTGTTCACGGTGCTGATCAGCGGCGACGAGACCGACGGGCAGTTCGGCTGCTTCGTCATGGAGGGCCCGGCCGGGGAATGGGTACCGGCCCACAGCCACGACGACGTCCACGAGGTCTTCTACGTCATGGAGGGTGAACTCGAAGTCAGGATGGACGACAGGCAGGGCAAGCGGGTCAAGAAGGTCCTCGCCCCCGGCGACTTCGCCTTCGTACCGGCTGGTCTGGTGCACAACTACCACATCCTCACCCCGCGGGCGAAGGCCATCGGCGTCGCCACCGGCGGGTTCGAGCGCTTCTTCCACGCGGTCGGCCTGCCCACCGATCTGCGCGGCGGCATCCCTCCCGAGCCGTTCTTCGCCTCCCCCGACGTGCTGAGGGAAGCCGGCAGCCGCTTCCGGAACACCCACCGCCCCGACATCGACCTCGGCTCCTGATGATCGGCGCACCCCGGCTCCCCGGCCCGGCGACGGCCCCCCTCCCGCAGCCCCGCACCCGCAGCAGCGGCGGCGGCGCCCGGCTGATCCCCGAGGCCGTCTACGCGGTGATCCCCGGCCACCGGCCCCTGACCCTGGACCTCTACCTGCCCGAGGCGCACGGGCCCGCCCCGGTGATCGTCCACCTGCACGGCGGCGGGTGGCGGCTCGGCAGCCGCCGTGAGTTCGGCCCGGCCTTCGACGGTGTCACCCCCGACCCCTGGACGGTGCTCACCCGGGCCGGGTTCGCCGTGGCGGCGGTCGAGTACCGGCTCTCCGGCGAGGCCACGTTCCCCGCGCAACTGCACGACGTCAAGGCGGCCGTCCGCTGGCTGCGCCACCGCCGGGACGAACTCGGCCTGGACACCGAGCACATCATCGCCTTCGGCGAGTCGGCCGGCGGCCACCTGGCCGCGCTGCTCGGCCTGACCCCCGGCCACCCCGCACTGGAGGGCACCGTCGGCGTCACCGGACCGTCCAGCCAGGTCACCGCCGTCATCGACTGGTACGGCCCCACCGACCTCCTCACCCTGAGCCGGCCGACGCCTCCCCCCGCGGCGCCCTCGCGCGAGGCACTGCTCCTGGGGAGCCCGGTGGACCAGGTCCCCGAACTCGCCCGGCTCGCCAGCCCGGTGACCCATGTCTCCGCAGCCGCGCCCCCCTTCCACATCGCCCACGGCACCCACGACCTGCTGGTGCCCAGCAGCCAGAGCCGGACCCTGGCCACCGCCCTGCGCGCCGCTGGTGTCCCTGTCGACCTCCACCTGGTCGAAGGCGGCGGACACCTCTGGGCCGGTACGGACGACGCGGCACCGCTGCTCGACCGGGCCGTCGCCTTCGCCCGATCGGTGCTCCCGTAGCCGCCCTCCCGTGCGGACGAACCACCGGACCACCTCACCCCACCCTGGAGGGTCACCATGGAACTCCGCACACCGCAGGCCACCACGAAGGGCCCCGCCGCATGGTTCACCGGCGATGTCTGGATGGACGTGATCCATGCCGGTGAGGATCCGTCCCGGCTGCGCGCCACCCTGGTGCGGTTCGCGCCGGGATCCCGGACGAAATGGCATCGCCACGTCCTGGGCCAGACCCTGCACATCGTCTCCGGCGTCGCGCTCGTCGGCATCCGCGACGGCACGGTCGTCGAGGCCCACCCCGGGGAGACCGTGACCTGCCCCGCCGGTGAGGACCACTGGCACGGTGCCGCCCCCGACCGTTTCATGGAGCACATCGCCCTGTTCGAGAGCCGTGGCGACGGCACGCCCGACATGGAGTGGCTGGAGCCGGTCACCGACGAGCAGTACCGACGAACGGACGGACGCGCCTTGACCGGGAACACCGCCCACGGGACCTCCGCCGCCCCCGCCGATGTGGTGCGGCGCCAGTACCTCGCCTCCGTCCGCGGCGACCTCGACGCCCTGCGGGCCACTCTCGCCGACGATGTGGAGTGGACGGCGATGGCGGGCTTCCCGCTGGCCGGCACGTACCGCACCCCGGACGCCGTCGTCTCCGGTGTCATGGAGCGGCTGGCCAAGGAGTGGAGCGGCCTCACGGTCCACGACGACACCTATGTCGTGGAGGGGGAGGACGTGGTGGTGCTGGCCCGCTACACCGGCACCCACCGGGGGACCGGCAAGGCGCTCGATGTCCGGGTCGCCCATCACTTCGTCGTGCGCGGCGGGCTCATCGTCCGCTTCGAGCAGTTCGTGGACACCGCCAAGTTCCTTGCGGCGACGATCGCCTGACCACGGAAAGGGCGGCCCCGCGCCGGGCCCCTGCCCCCCCGGCGGGCTCACCCTCCCCGGCGGGCCAGGATCGACGCCGTTCCGGCCGCCGCCGCCCGTACGGACGCCTGGTGGCGTTCGGGGCGGAAGCGGGTGGACGGGCCGGTGACGGAGATCGCCGCGAGCGGGCGGTCGTCGGGGTCCAGTACCGGCGCGGCGACACAGGTGATGCCGGGCAGGCACTCCTCGTACTCGTAGGCCACGCCCTCGGCGACGATCCGGTCCAGTTGTCTGCCGAGCGGGCCCGGCTGGACGAGGGTGCGCGGGGTGCGGCGCTCCAGGGGGCCGCTGAGGACCTGGCGGACGGTGGAGCGGGGGGCGTGGGCGAGCAGTGCCTTGCCGATGGCCGTGCAGTACAGCGGCATCCGGCCGCCGAGGCGGGTCGGGGTGGGAGCCTGGCGGTGGCCGCCGACCTTGGAGATGTACACCACCTCGGTGCCCTCCCGGATGCCCAGGTGCACGGTTTCGTCGGTGCGCAGGAACAGGTCCTGCATGAACGGCACCGCGACCTCGATCAGACTGCGCTCGGGCGCCGCCAGCATGCCCAGTTCGAACAGACCCCGGCCCAGCCGGTAGCCGCGGTCGCCCACCGCGAGGAGTCCGGCGGTCACCAGATCCTGTGCCATCCGGTGCACGGTGGCCTTCGGCAGTCCGGTCCGCCGGGTCAGCTCCATCAGCCCCACGCCCCGGTCCTCGGCGCCGAACGCGTGCAGGATCCGCATCGACCGGCCCAGCACCGACCTCTCGTCCAGCACCGGTCGCTCGTCCAGTACCGGTCGCTCGTCCGGCATCGATGGTCCGTCCTGCCCCGATGGTCCGTCCGGCCCCGGCGGCTCGTCCAGCCGGTTCCCCGGGCCGCGGGGCGTTGGCGTGTCGGGCATGTGCCGCTCCCTCCTCCCCGCTCACCTCCTGGTCCGCTCAGTGGACCACACCCATGGTCCCCGGCACAGCCCCGCCTGTGCACTGGGACAGCGGCCGGCTCGGGAGACGCGCCCGTCTCCCGGACAACCGTGCCGGACCCGGCAGGGAGGGGACACGTGACCGACATGACCGACACACACAGGACCAAGGTGGCCATCATCGGCTCCGGCAACATCGGCACCGATCTGATGATCAAGGTGCTCCGCCACTCCCGGCATCTGGAGATGGGCGCGATGGTCGGCATCGACCCGGCCTCGGACGGCCTCGCACGGGCCGCCCGGATGAAGGTGCCCCTCACCCACGAGGGCGTCGAGGGCCTGCTCGCGATGCCCGGCGCCGCGGACATCGGGATCGTCTTCGACGCGACCTCCGCCAAGGCGCACGCCGCCCACCACGCCCGGCTCGCCCCGCTCGGCAAGCGGCTGATCGACCTCACCCCGGCCGCCGTCGGCCCCTTCGTCGTCCCCGCGGTCAATCTGGACGACCATCTCGACGCGCCGAACGTGAACATGGTGACCTGCGGCGGCCAGGCCACCCTCCCGATCGTGGCGGCCGTCTCCCGGGTCGTGCCGGTGGCGTACGCGGAGATCGTCGCGTCGATCTCCTCCCGCTCGGCGGGCCCCGGCACCCGCGCCAACATCGACGAGTTCACCGAGACCACCTCGCACGCCCTCCGCGTCGTCGGCGGCGCCGAGCGCGGCAAGGCCGTCATCATCCTGAACCCCGCCGAACCGCCGCTCATCATGCGCGACACCGTCTTTTGCCTGGTCACCGCCGACGATCCCGGGGTCCGCGAGCGGATCCGCGCCTCGGTGGCCAAGGCCGTCGACGAGGTGGCGGCCTACGTCCCCGGTTACCGGCTCAAGCAGGCGGTGCAGATCGACCCGGTCCCGCCCGGCGAGCCCGTGCACACCCTCCTCGCCCCCGGCGCCACCACCCGGCCCACCCACCGGGTCTCGGTGTTCCTGGAGGTGGAGGGCGCCGCCCACTACCTCCCCGCCTACGCCGGGAACCTCGACATCATGACCTCCGCCGCGCTCCGGGTAGCCGAGCGGATCGCCCAGCGGATCGCCCAGCGCGAAGGGAACCGGCGATGAGCCAGCACACCGACACCACGACCACTACCAGCCCCACGACCGTCTTCGTCCAGGACGTGACCCTGCGGGACGGCATGCACGCCGTCCGGCACCGGATCGGCCCCGGGGACGTGGGCCGGATCGCCGCCGCCCTCGACGCGGCCGGTGTCGACGCCATCGAGGTCGCCCACGGCGACGGCCTCGCCGGCGGCTCGGTCACCTACGGCCCCGGCTCGCACAGCGACTGGGAGTGGATCGAGGCCGCCGCCGCCCACCTCACCCACGCCCGCCTCACCACCCTCCTGCTGCCCGGCGTCGGCACCGTCCAGGACCTCGTGCGCGCCTACGACCTCGGGGTGCGGTCCGTGCGGATCGCCACCCACTGCACCGAGGCCGATGTCTCCGCCCAGCACATCGCCACCGCCCGCGAAATGGGCATGGACGTATCGGGCTTCCTGATGATGAGTCATATGGCCCCGCCCGCCCACCTCGCCGCACAGGCCCGGCTCATGGAGAGCTACGGCGCCCACTGCGTGTACGTCACCGACTCCGGCGGCCGGCTCACCATGAACGACGTCCGCGACCGGATCCGCGCCTACCGCGATGTCCTGGACAGCGGGACCGAACTCGGCATCCACGCCCACGAGAACCTCTCCCTGTCCGTCGCCAACAGCGTCGTCGCCGTCGAGAACGGGGTCACCCGTGTCGACGCCTCCCTCGCCGGGCACGGCGCCGGGGCGGGGAACTGCCCCATCGAGGCGTTCGTCGCGGTCGCCGATCTGATGGGCTGGCGGCACGGCTGCGATGTCCTCGCCCTCCAGGACGCCGCCGACGACCTCGTCCGGCCGCTCCAGGACCGTCCGGTCCGCGTCGACCGCGAGACCCTCACCCTCGGCTACGCAGGCGTCTACTCCAGCTTCCTGCGCCACGCGGAGACCGCCGCCGAGCGGTACGGCACCGACGTCCGCACCCTCCTCCTGGAGGCCGGACGCCGGGGACTGGTCGGCGGACAGGAGGACATGATCGTCGACATCGCCCTCGATCTGACGGCCGGGCGGGGCGACTGAGCGGGTGCGGTGAGTAGCGGTCCCGCTCACCAGAGCGTGGACGGTCCCGCCAGGACCCAGCCGGTGTCCACCGGCTTGACCCAGAAGCCGAGGGACACCTCGATGATCCGGGAGTCGTGGACGATCTCGACGTAGACGTGGTCGTGGCCCGTGTGGCCCCAGTGGAAGGGGCCGAGTGTCAGTTCGCGGAGCCAGGACAGGTGGAGGTCGTGGTTCTGGTCGTGATCGTGGTCGTGGTCGTCGGTGAGGGAGAGAGTCCATGTCGTCCCGTCCGCCTCGGCGTTCACGCCCACCGAGCCCTTCCACAGGGCGGTCAGGACATGCCGGTTCGACGCGTGGTCGACGAGCTGTGCGGCCTCGGTGAGCTGCCCGGCCCGGAGCAGATCGAAGTAGCGGTGGATGAGGGCTTCTACATCGGCCGCGGCCGGCGGATCCGTCCATATCTTCACCGCGCGATCATAGGGCGGGGGCCGTGGTCGCCGCGGGGCGGCGGCGGCCGTGGTCGCCGGGCGGGGCCGTCCCCGTCGGGGTCAGGCGGGGTCGGCCGTGACGGTGGGGTGCGTGGGGTGGGGGATCGTCGGGGACGCTTTGGCTGTCGGGGCTGTCGGGGCTGTCGGGGCTGTCTGGGTCGTCGAGGCCATCCGGGTCGTCGAGGTCGTCGGGGCGTACTGGGCCGCCTGCGCGTCGAACATCGCGGCGTACCGCCCCCGCGCCGCGATGAGTTCGTCGTGCGTGCCGTGTTCCGCGAGGCGGCCCTGGTTGAGGACGTAGATGTGGTCGGCGTGGCGGACGCCGGACATGCGGTGGGTGACCAGGACGACGGCCCGGTCGGGGGCGGCGAGACGGCGGATGCGGTCGAACGCCTCGATCTCGGCCTCCGGATCGAGCGCCGAGGTGGGTTCGTCCACGATGAGGACACTGTCCGCCCGTGAGGTCGAACTGCGCCAGTGGGTGCGGGCGAGACCCACCTTCTGCCATTCGCCCCCGGAGAGTTCGATCGCCCCGCGGAACATCCGCGCCAGCAGACTGTGCAGCCCGTCGGGGAGCTTGGCGATGACGGGACCGGCCCCGGCGTACTCCACCGACGGCTGGAGGTCCCGCGGTGCGGCGGGCCGGGAGGGGCGGCCGAGGCGGATGTTCATCGCGGCGGTCACCGGCCAGCGCTGGAAGTCCTGGGTGAGCAGCGAGACCCGCTCGAAGACCCCGGCGCGGTCCAGGCCCCGGATGTCCGCCTCGCCCCAGCGCAGGGTGCCGGTCTGGGGCAGCAGCAGACCCGACAGGATCTTCATCAGCGTGCTCTTGCCGGAGCCGTTCTCACCCACCACCGCGGTCACCGACCCCATCGGCAGGGTCAGCGACACCTGTTCCAGCGCGGCCGACTCCCGCTCGGGGTAGCGGTAGGTGACCCGGTCGAGGACGACTTCGCTGATCCGCTCCGGCACCGGGTCGCCGCCCACCGGGAGGGTGCGCCGCGCGGCCCGGTCCAGGAACCTGCCGTGGTCACGGACGTAGAGCGACTCCTCGTGGAGCTGATTGACGTTCATCACCAGCGCGCCCAGGCTCGCCGACCCGGTCCGCACGGCGACGACGGCGGTCCCGGCGACGGCGAGGCTCATGTGCCCGGCCATGATCAGCCAGAGCATCGCCCCGTACGTCACCGCCATCGCCAGGCCCGACAGCGCGGAGGCGACCCACTCGGTGAGCGCCTTGCTGGAGGCGAGGCGCTCCTGCTCGGCCTCGGCGCTCTCGGCCATCCGCCGGTAGCGGCCCAGGAGGAAGGCGCCGACGCCGTGCAGCCGGACCTCCTGGGCCGCGGTGCGCTCGGTGAGCAGATTGCCGATCAGCCGGCTGGCCCGCACATGCTCGATCCAGCTCATCACCGACACGTACCGCTCCTGGGCGACGCGCATGGCGCCCCAGCCGCGCGGCGCGGCGATCAGGATCAGCATGGGCAGCAGGGCGGGGTGCAGCACGGCCAGCACACCGGCGGTGGTGACCAGGGAGATCAGACCGTTCAGGGCGGCGACGCAGGCACCGATCATGCGGCGCGCGGAGACCGGGCCGTGCTCGGCGATGTCCAGGAGCCGCCGGAAGTCGGGGTCGTCGATGGCCTCCAGCTCGACACTGACGGCGGCGGCCAGGTACTGGGTGGTGGCGATCCGCTCGACCTTCGGTTCCAGCCGCCCCGCGCGGGACGTCGACCAGGCGGCCAGGGCGGAGTTCGCGACCCCGACGGCGGCAGCCGCCAGCAGGCCGGGCAGCAGCGCGTGCAGCCGCTCGTGGGCGCTGCCGGAACCGGCGAGCAGGGCGTGCATCACCGCGTTGACGGCGAGCAGGCCGACCGCCGCGGCGACGCCCTGGCCGATCTCGCTGACCACCACCGCGAGCAGCGCCCGCCGGTCCGCCTGCCACGCGAGGCGCAGGGTCGCGCCGACGAGCGCGGGCATGGAGCGCAGCGCGGACATCATCGTCAGGTCGAGTCCCGCGTGCTCGTGCTGGGACCAGCCCAGGTCGTAGCGGAGCGGCCCGCCGAACAGCTCCCGCTCGGCGTCGGACACGCGGGGCTCCGCCATCTTCACCGGGCCGAAGAACCGGACGAATCTCTTCACCGGGCGCCTCCCCGGGCAGTTGCGGTGGCAGTTGCATGGGCATCGGCATCGGCTGTGGCGGCGGTGGCTGCGTACGTGGGTCGGGGCGGTGCGGAGCGGCGTAAGGGGTGCATGCTGGCTCCTCCGGAGGGGGCAGGGGGGTGATCGGGACCGGGTGCGGACACGTGAGGGGGCAACGGGGGGCTTTCCGTCGCCGTCACGGGTATGCGCGGGCGGGGTCCAGAACGTGATTTCGGTTGCCGGAGGCGTGCCGCACCGCTGTCCGGGGGGAGGGGGAGAGGGGAGGAGGCGGGTGAGCCCGGTGGGCTCCGCTAGCGCCGCGTCCCCACGAATGCGTCGACCATCGTGGCCGCCATCTGCGTCAGATGCTCGCTCATGAGGCGGCGCGCCTTGTCGGGGTCGCCGTCGCGGACGGCGGACAGCAGCCCGTGGTGGGCGGTCAGTTCCACCCCGGAGGTCAGACGGCGCTCCGCCTCCGGCATCAGCCGGTGCAGTCGCCGTACCTCGTCCAACTGGCCGCCGAGGATGGTGGCGGCCCGCCGGTTGCCGGTGACGGCGGCCAGCCGGGTGTGGAAGGCGCGAGCGGCGCGGAGCGGTTCGGCCGGGTCCGGGCCGGAGCGCTCCTGCTCGGCGTACAGGGCCGTGAGCCGGTCGAGATCGGACGGGCCGCGCCGGGTGGCGGCGGTGGCCGCCATCGCGGGTTCCAGCAGATGCCGGATCTCGAACACCTCGCGGATGTCCTCCAGATGGACCGGGCGCACCAGATAGCCCTTGCGGGGCATCACCGTGACCCAGTCCTCCTGTACCAGCAGCCGCAGCGCCTCCCGGACCGGCGTCTTGGACACGCCGTAGCGGGCCGCCAGCTCCGGTTCCAGGAGGAGCTGGCCGGGGGTGCAGCGGGCTTCGAGGATGTCGTCCTTGAGCCGCCGGTACACCTGCTCGGTGAGCGAGAGCCGGGGCGCGGGCGGCGCGTGCCCCGCCCCGGCCGGAAGGATGGACCGCCGTCCCTGCTCGCTCATCGGGTGCGCCGCCTCTCTCGGATACCGGAAAAATATCTGCGGTACGTGAGAGGGGTCAATGTGATCCTTGGGGGGTGGCGGTGGGGGTGCGGGTGCGGGGGCGCAGGCGCGGGGATCCAAGGGGCCGAGGGGCCGGTGGTCCGGTCGCCGGGGGGGCATTGTCAGTGGTGGCCCGTAGCGTTCTGGGCATGACGTCGAATCACCAGGCGTACGCCTACGCCCAGCCGTCCGCCGTGCGTACGACCGCGCGGGGGACCGCCCTCGGTCTGGAGACCTCCGGCGGGGTGACGCCCGCCGGACCCGTGGCCCGGCCGCGGTTCTACTCCGGGTTCCTGACCCGGCCCCCGGTGGCCGCGGCCGGACTGCTGGCCATCGCCGACGTGGCGGCCGCGCGCTACCACCGGCCCGAACTCGCCCGCCTGCGCGACCCGGTGGTCACCGCGCAGGGCGACCGGCTCCGGTTCGAGTCGTTCTCCGGCTGCGGCGGGGTCTACGCCCGCCTCGACGTCCTCGGTGACGGTCTCGACGGCGGCGAGATACGGCACGGCACGACCAATGTCGACGTCAACAACCCGCTCCGGGACGCCCTGGCCCGGATCGGCGGCGGTGATCCGCTGCATCTGCGGGTCGGGCCGGAGGAGTTGGCGGTCACCACCCTCGACGGGCCGGTGGTGGAGAAGAAGGTGCCGCTGCCGGAGCGCTGGCTGCGGGGGTTCGCCGAGACCCAGGTCTTCTCGGCCGCGTTCGATCTGCGGGCCGAACTGGGCGCCGCCGACACCCTCCGCTTCCTGCGCGGCCTGCCCCGCACCGGGCGCCCCGGCGCCGCTGTCCAGTGGCTGCTGCCGACCGGCCGCGCCCTGCGCCCCACCAGCCGCCCCGCCCCCGGTGCCGTCTGCCTCCCGGGCCCCTGGCGGCTCGCCACCCTGCACCGCGTCCTGCGCCACGCCACCGGCCTGCGCCTGTACGGTCCTCCCGCCGCCGCCGACAGTCCGCCGCTGGCCTCCGGGTGGGAGGTCCAACTGCCCGGTATGCGGCTCACCCTCGTCCTCTCACCCGCGGTGGTCCGCGGCTTCAGCGGCGAGGGCGCGGTCCTGGAGGCGCTGGCGGGCGACGAGACGGCCGCCGACGCCGAACTCGTCGCCGTCCTCCTCGCCTGGGAGCCGCGCATCGACCCCGCCGACCTCGCCGCCCGATCGGGCCTCACCCGCGACCGGGTCCGGGCCGCCCTCGTCCGGCTGGGCACGGCGGGCCGGGTCGGCTACGACACCGCCGAGGCCGCCTACTTCCACCGCGAACTGCCCTACGACACCGACCGCGCCGAGCGCCACAACCCGCGCCTGGTCGCCGCCCGCGCGCTGGTCGCCGAGGGCGCCGTCACCTTCCGCGAGGGGGCCGCGGGCACCGGCGGACCGGTCGCCGACGTCCGCTCCGGCGACCGGGTCCATCTGGTCCGGCCCGTTCCCGGCGGGCCCGCGCTGAGCTGCACCTGCCCCTGGTGGGCCGACCACCGGGGCGGGCGGGGCCCCTGCAAGCACGCCCTCGCCGTCCGTATCGCCCACCGCCGTGACAGCGCCTCCCTGGAGCACCGATGATCCGCCCGACCGACCTCTCGGCCGCTTCCGATCCCTCCGGCAGCTCTGCCGCTACCGGCCCTTCCGGTGGCTCAGCCGCCTCCGGCCGCTCGGCCCGTAGGGCCCGTTCCGCGCGTTCCGCCGGTTTCGGGCCTGCCGGGAGCCCCGCCAAGATCCAGCGGTTCCGCCACGAGGCCGGGAAGGACCCCTCCCTCGCGCTCCTCAGGGCCGTCGAGGCCGGGGCCCGCAACGAGGTCCCCGTCCTCCTCGCCGACCTCGACGACCGGGCCCGCCGCGCGCTGCTGCCCGAGCTGAAGCGGCTGCGCGAGGACGGCACCGTGACCAGCGACACCCGCCGGGCCGCGTACCTCGCCGCCGCGGGCTGCCACACCGGTGCCGTCGCCTGCGCCACCTGGCTCAGGCGCTCGTTCACCTATGAGCAGGACCCCTACCTGGTGAGTGCCGTACTCGTGGGCAGGCCCGCCGAGTTCCTCACCACGGTGGTGGAGCGCCTGGCCGCCCGCACCGACATGCGGCGCTGGGACTGGCAGCTCCTGCGCACCCTCGCCGACCTCGCGCACCACCCCCTGCCCCTCACCGAGGCCACCGGCGCCCAGTGGCAGGCCGAGGCGTACGAACGGCACTACACCCGCTGCGCGCACCGGCCCCGGCAGCGGCGGCGCGGCGAGAGCGCCGCCCCGCATCCCGACCTCAGCACCCCCTGCGGCGGGCTGCTCGCCGCGCTGCGCGAGGACCCGCTGACCCCGCGCATGCTGCCCCATCTCATCGACACCCCCGAACTGACCGGGCAGTTGGTGTGGGCCGCGTGCCAGCAGGGGGAGCACCTGGTCGACACCTGGCACGGCACCTACGCCGCGCTCGCCGCCGAAGGCGTCCTCGACCGCGCCGGCCTGATCGCGAGCACCCTCACGGTCCTGCTGCGCGGCACCTGGCCGCTGAACGGCGTCCGGTTCTGCGTCGCCCTGCTGCGCGCCCTGGACCTGACCGCCGACGAACGCGCCGCGCGCACCGCCGACTGGACGCGCATCGCCGCCGACGCCCCCTCCGTGGCCGCCGGATACGCCCAGGAGGTGCTGCGCGACCTCTGGGACACGGGCAGGCTGACCACGGTCCAGCTCGCCGAGACCGCCCGCGGGGTGTTCTTCCGCACCGAGAAGCAGCTCGTCCGCGCCCAGCTCTCCTGGGTGGAGGCCGCACTGCGGCGCGACCCGAAGGACACCGCCCCCGTTCTGCTGCCCACCCTGGGTGATGTCTTCGGCCACACCGACACCGCCCTCCAGCAGCGCGCCCTGCGCCTGGCCGGCCGTCACCTCCGCCACGCCGGACCCGCCGCCCGCGACGACCTCGCCGCCGCCGCCGTCCTGCTGCGCCCCGGTCTCCTCGCCACCGCCGCCGACCTGTTCGACGCCCCGGAACTCGTCCCTGACCGGCCCGGACCCGGCGCCCCCGCCCCGCACCGCGACACCCTGCCCGAACCCCGGACCCCCGCCCCGCTGCCGCCCCCGCCGCACAGCGCCGAGGAGTTCGCCGCCGAGTTCGCCTCCGTCCTCACCGCCGAACTGCGTCAACGGGTCACCAGCGGCCCCTACGAATGGGCCCTGGACGGCGTCGTCCGGCTGGCCCACCAGGACCGCGAGGCCCTCGCCAAGGCCCTGGAACCGGTCGCGCAACGCCACTCCGGCTGGCTCGACGGGACCAACTGGCGGCTGTACGGCGGCTTCGGACTGCTCCCGCTGCTCGCCGCCGTCACCGGCCGGATCGACGCCTCCGACCTCCGCCGGGCCCGCCGCGCCACCGAGCACAAGAACTGCCCCCACACCCGCTTCAGCCACCCCTGGCGCCGCCGCCTCGCCGAGATCACCGCGCTCATCGTCACCGGCCCCGTCCCGCCCCTCCTCCTCGCCGCCCCGAGCCGCGACTCGGGCGCACTCGACCCCGACGACCTCCTCCACCGCCTCGACACCTATCGCGCCGAGGGCGCCGACCCCGCCCCCGCCGACTTCGACATCGCCCTGCTGCGGCTGCGCCGCCCCGCCGACCCGGCGGTCCATGCCACCCGCGCCCGCGCCCTGGGCACCCCCGCGGGCCGCCGCCTCGCCGACTGGCTGACCACCCCGCCCCCACCCGCGCCCGCCCCCGAGCGCACGGTCCTGCGCATCGACGACCACCAAACCCGCCCCCTGATGACCGACGCCCCCAGCCGCCCCCTCGCCAAGGCCCTCCCGGCGCTCCCCGGCATAGGCGACGGCCACCGCCCCGGCGACCGCTGGTGCGGCTGCCTCCACGGCTCCGCCCGGCACTGGATCTCCCTGCACCCCGACCGGCCCGACACCCTCGCCGTCCATCTCCTGCCGCTGCTGGCGAGTTCCGCCGTGTACACCGACCGCAACGAGACCGGGATTCTCCTCACCCTGGCCGAGGCACCCGGGCCGCCCGGCCCCGCCCTGCACCTCGCCCTCGCCTACGGACTGAGCGTCCGCCACACCGACGACCGCCTCGCGGTGGTCGACGCCGTCCTCACCCTCGCCGCCCGCGACACCCTCGACGCCGCCCGCCTGGGCGCCGACCTCGCCGCACTGCTCGCCCAGGGCGCGGTCAAGGCCAACCGGGTCGCCGACGGCCTCGCCACCCTGGTGTCCGCCGGTGCCCCCGTCACCGCCTGGTCCATCGGCGCCGCCCTGCTCCCGCCGCTGCTCACCGCCGACACCCCGCCCCCGCGCGGCACCGGCGACCTCCTCGCCGCCCTCGCCGGGGGAGCGGAGGCCGGCGGCGCCCGCCAGGAGGCGCCCTGGCTCGCCGGTCTCGCGGCCCGGCGCGGCTCCAGCCGACTGATCACCGAGGCCAGACGCCTGCACGAGGCACTCACCGGGTGACCGGAACGCCCACCGGGTGACCGGGCCACTCACTGGGTGAGCGGACTCCGGCCCCGCCCCGGGCACGGACTCAGTCCGGGTCGATCAGCTCGGCCCGGCTGAGATCCTCCAGTCCGACCGGGCGGGTCCCCTCGAACAGCACGGCGAGCCCATAGGGGTCACAGACGGGCAGCCGCCCCTCGAACCGCAGCAGCCAGGAGTCGTCGTGGAACACGAACTGCGGTGACTCCAGAGGGATGCCGGACACCTCGCCGTCCAGCAGCGGGGCGGCCTCCGCCGCGGTCAGCCCGAAGAACGCCGGATCCCCGCGCAGCGCCTCCCGCACGAAGCGCAGGGCGGCCACGAGGATGCCGTCCACCCCGGCGAGCACCTCGGCGATCAGCGCCAGATCGGCCCGGTCGAGATCGTCCGAGTGCTCCAGCAGGATCTGCGCGTCCACGGGGGCGTCGTAGAGAGCGCTGGTGGGCGGGTGATCGACGGTCCACATACGCAGTCCGGCGGGCGCCGGGCGGGGGGTCAGGCGTCCGATGCCGGGGCGGACGGGGCTCATGGACACGGGGGTTCCTCTCCGGGGGCGGGGCGCGTTGTCCGGTGCGGCCGGGCCAGGACAGTAAACCCGGGGGAGGGGGTGGGGTGGGGTGGTGCGCCGGGTGGACGCGGTGCACGCGGCCGTCACCCACACGGGTGAAGCCGGAGCTTTCGCACGCCGTCCGGGCGACCGGCATTGCCATGCTTTCCGGATTGTCGGATCAACGCGAGGGTGTGACGGTTGAGCGAGCTGAGCAGCACCGGCGCGGTTCCCGATCCCCCTGTCATCCCCATCATCCCCGTCACCCCTGCGGCTCCCGCCGCTGCCTCGGCCGTCCCGGCGCCGCGCGCGGTGCCCCGGCATGTCGCCTGTGTCATGGACGGCAACGGCCGCTGGGCCGCCCAGCGGGAACTGCCCCGCACCTCGGGTCATCGCGCGGCCGAGACGACCGTGATCGATGTGATCGAGGCGGCCCGCTCCGCCGGGGTGGAGTGGCTGAGCCTGTACGCGTTCTCCACCGAGAACTGGCGGCGCCCGGCCACCGAGGTGGACTACCTCATGCGCCTGGTGCGCCGGGTCGTCCGCAAACACGCCCCGCTGCTGCACGCGCGCGGGATCCGCTGCCGCTTCCTCGGGGTCGCCGACCCCCGCATTCCCGCCGCGCTCGCCCGGGACTTCACCGACCTCACGACCCTGACCGAGGGCAACCGGGGCATGACCCTGACCGTCGCCTTCGACCACGGGGGACGGCAGGACATCGTGGCGGCGGCCCGCTCGCTGATCCGGTCCGGGGTGACGGCCGAGGCGGTGGACGAGCGGGCGTTCGCCGCGCATCTGCCGTTCCCCGACACCCCGGACGTCGACCTGGTGATCCGCACCTCCGGTGAACAGCGCATCTCCAACTTCATGCTCTGGCAGGTCGCCTATGCCGAATGGGTCTTCCCTCCGGTCCTGTGGCCCGACTTCCGCGCACCGCACTTCCTCGAATGCCTCCACACCTACCGGCGCCGCGAACGCCGCTTCGGCGGCGTCCAGCCCGAACCGAACGGAGAACCGCGATCGTGACCACCGCAGACGACGACGGCTCGGGCAATCCCATGACCGAACGGCCGACCGGGACGCCCGACGACGAGGGCGGCGGGAGCGCCGGGGGCGCCGGGGTGTCCGGTGACGGGGGTCCGGGGGTACTCGGTCACGGGGCCGCGGGAGTGCCTGGCGGCGGGGGCACCAGGGCGTCCGATGCCGGGCGCGCGGGAGTGCCTGGAGGCGGGGCCGAGGGGGTTGCTGGCGGTGGGGGTACCGGGACCGGTGTGCTCGGCGGCGGGAGCACGGGGGCGCCCGGCGAAGGGGGCGCCCGGGTGCTCGATGGCGGGGCCGCGGGAGTGCCTGGAGGCGGGGCCGCAGGGGTGCCCGGCGGCTGCGGGGGTACCGGGACCGGTGGGTCCGGGGGCAGGAGCGCGGGGGCGCCTGGCGGCGGGGGCGCCGGGGTGCCCGGTGACGGGGCTCCGGGGGTGCCCGGCGGCGAGGGCACCAGGCCGCCCAGTGACGGGGGCGCGGGAGTACCCGGTGCCGACGCTGCGGGAGTGCCCGGCGGCGGGGGTACCGGGACCGGAGTGTCCGGGGGCGGGAGCACGGGAGTCCCCGGTGGCGGAGGCGCGGGGGCGCCCGGCGACGGGGGCCCGGGGTCACCCGGTGACAGCGGCGCGACCCCGGCTGCCGATCGGGGCGCGGACCCGCCCGCCGACCACGACGCACCCCCCGCTGGTCCTACTGCCCCCACCGCCCCCACCGGTCCTACCAGTCCGGCCAGTCAGGCCACCCCCACCAGTCCGGCCGGTCAGGCCACCCCCACGGGTCCGGCCGGCCACGCCACCCCCCTCTTCGGCCCCGGCGCCCGCTTCCACACGTTCCTCAACGACCCCCGCTGGGCCCTCGCCGTGCTGCGGGCGACCGTGCTGGAGGCGGCCCATCCGCAGATCGGCGCGGCCCTCGTCGACAACTCCACCTTCGTCGCCCACCCCTGGCGGCGGCTGCGGAACACCTTCATGAGTGTGCAGCGGCTGTTCGGCGCCGACGACCACATACGGCAGCGCGAGGCGGACCGCCTGAACCGGCTGCACTCCCGCCTCACCGGCACCGACGCCCGTGACCGGCCCTACGCCGGGACGGACCCCGCCGCACGGGCCTGGGTGGTGGCGACCCTGTTCGAGAGCGTCGTCACCATGTGCCGGCTCAGCGGCCAGCCCCTGGAACAGGACGCCATGGAGCGGCTGTACGCCGAGTTCCGTGCCTTCCACGCCACGATGGGCGACGCCCCCGGGCATCTGCCGGAGCAGCTCCAGGACTTCTGGCCGTACTTCGACCGGGTCGTGGCGGAGGAACTGGAGAACACGGAGGCCGCCCGCGTCATCCTCTACCGGCTCTTCGAGCATCTCCCCGCGCCGCCGGTGCTGAGCGGTGTGCCGACCCTGTGGGCGGCGGGCCGGGCGGTCGCCGGGCCGGTCATCGGGGCGATCACCGTCGCCTCGCTGCCCGAGGCGTTCCGGCGCCGGGCCGGACTGCCGGAGGTGCCGGGGGCGCAGACCCTGATGCAGAGCGCCTACCTCGCCGTCGGCATGGCCCGCTTCCTGCCCGAGAGCTGGCTGCGGACCGAGAACCTCGCCGAACTCCTCGACCCCTCGCCCGACAGCGACAGTGCCCCCGCCCGGACCGTCGCGGCGTTGCAGCACACCGCGCGCCGGGCCGCCGCCCTGCTGCGCCTGATGACCCCGCTCACCCCCGAACCGGAGCCCGCACCGGCACCGGCACCCACATCGGCACCGGCACCGGGACCCGCCCCGCAGAGCTGGGCGACCGACCCCGCCCCCCGTCGCGCGGCCGACGCCTTCTTCCGGGAGGTCCTCGACCAGACCGGCGACGGGTTCGTGGAGTGGCCCGACCTCGCCGCCATGGCCCGTGAACTCGCCACCCGCCTCGACCTGGACGAACCCCAGGAGACCCGGCTCTACCAGGCATTCGCCGACTGGTGGCGGGAACTCCAGAGCGCCCTGGACACCGACGGCGACGGCCGGGTCAGCGCCGAGGAGTACGCCGCCGCGGTCCCCTCCCTCGCCGGTCCGGCGCTGATCCGGGCCGCCGAGGTGCTCTTCGACGGCACGGACAAGGACGGCAGCGGGTCCATCGACGCCGACGAGTACCGCGCGCTCTTCCGCACCGCGTTCCACCGCGACCCGGCCGTCGCCGCCCGGACCACCTACACCCGGGCCGCGTTCGTGAAGGACTTCCTCTCCTTCATGTCCGGCCGCGCCCGCTCGACCCCCTATGACGCGGTGCTGGTGGACCCATAGCACCCATAGGACCCACAGAACCCACTGAACCCAGAGCACCCATAGGAGCCGTAGGACCCGTGGCGCCGGTCCTCACCTCACCGCAGAACCTCCCCCCGCAGCAGCGCGTGCGCCTGGAAGGCGATCCACAGTTCGGTGATGTCCGCGGTCTCGGCGAGTCGGCGGCCCGTCAGCTCCTCCACCCGCTGTACCCGGTACATCACCGTCTGCTTGTGGATGTTCAGCGCCGCCGCCGTGCGCTGCCACGAGCGGCGGTTGACCAGGAACGCCCGCAGCGTGCCGAGCAGCTCGGTGCCGTTGGCGCGGTCGTAGGCGGTGAGCGGGCCCAGGACCCGGTCGACGACCGCGCGGGCCTCGGCGTGGCTGCGCAGCACCGTGAACCCGGTCTCGTCGCCGTAGCGGACCAGGCCGCCCGCGGAGGTGCGGGCCAGGGCCAGCGACCACACCGCCTCGTCCCGGGCGTCGGAGATCCGCTCCAGGGCACACCGGCCGCTCAGCCCGACCGGTGTGCCGGGCCCGAGCCGCTGGTGGACGGCGGCCACCTCGCCGGGGCGGTCGGCGAGCAGCGCCAGCAGCAGATCACTGCGGTTCAGGAGGAGATGCGGGACGCGCCGGCGGCTGAGCGCCAGATGCAGATCGCGCTGGTCGGCGACATCCTCCTGCGGCACCGCCAGCACCACCAGGTCCTCGGCGGGCAGCCGGTGCGCGGCCAGTTCCTCGCGGGCCGCGCCGGGGTCGACGCGGGCGTCGAGGAGCTGGGCCAGCAGTTCGGAGCCGAGGCGCCGCTCGTGCTCGCGGAGCATCCCCTGCCGGGCGGTCTCCACGGCCGCCGCGGTCGCCAGATGGTGCAGGAGGGAGGTGTCCCCGCCGGGCGGTTCGACGGCGACCAGGACGGTCGGCTCCTCGGCGGGGACCTCCACCGCGAGGACCGTCGTCCCCTCGGTGAAGGGCACGTGCAGGACGCCCGGGATCCGGCCGTCGTGGTCGTGGACGGCGGTGAGCAGGGCCTGGCGCAGCGCGGGCTCGGGGGCCTCGGCCGCCGGGTCCACCGGGTGGGCGGTGGCCGTGTCGAGCAGCAGCAGGCGGCAGCCCAGGTCACGGCCGAGCCGGGCGGTGGGGGAGTCGCCGGTGCGGTCGCCGAGGCTGTCGCGCAGGGCACCGTAGATCTTCTCGATCTGGCCGAAGCGGGCCGACGCCTCCCCGGTGTTGGCGTCGGCGACCGCGCGGGCCACCGCCACGAAGCTGACGGAGTACGCGGCGGTCAGCACCGCCAGCCCGTGCCGGTCGGCCGCCGCCGCGAGAGCGCCGGTCAGCGCGGGTGTCTCGGGGTCCTCGCCGATCAGGATGCCGCTCGCCCCGGCCACCGCGCAGCGCTCGACCAGCGCGGCCTGGGCGGCGCCGCTCACCGGGAGGGTGCAGCCGTTGCGCATCAGCAGTTCGCCGCCGGCCATCCAGTCCCAGGGGCTGTCCAGGTCGGAGGCGTGCGCCCAGGACACCGGACGGTCCAGGCCCGCCGCCCCCGCGAACAGGCTGAGCCGCAGATGGGGCAGGTCCAGCACGGTGTGAAGGGTGGTCGGCACAGGCGCTCCGCCCTCCGCCTCTCCGCCGTCCGCCACGCCCTCCGGGGGTGTGTGACGCCGACGCGCGTTTGTAACTTCGATGCAATCCTGTTGTGTGATCGCTCAAAGAGCAAGTGGCGATTGTGGTGATCGCTCGGTAGATCTGGAAGTACCGGCGACGCAGACTCCCAGCACGTCCGCTTCACCTCCGCCTCGTGCGGGGCGGACGGTGCCTCATCGCCACCCCGGCAGGGGGCCAGGTAAGGAGCGGCGCATGTCGAATCCTCCAGTCGCGTCACACTCAGCGGGCGCCGCCGGTTCCCCGGACGGCCCCGCCGGGGAGAGCCGGCTGAAACGCGGTTTCAGCTTCCGTTCGGCGTTCTCGCTGGCCTTCGCCGATGTCTCGCCGATCGTCGCCCTGTACGCGATCTTCACGCTCGGTCTGTTCTCGGCGGGCCCCGCGTTCTTCTGGGCCTTCCCGATCGTGCTCGCGGGTCAGCTCCTGATCGCCTGTGTCTTCGGCGAACTCGCCTCCCGCTGGCCCTACGCCGGCAGCGTCTACCAGTGGGCCCGCCATCTGCGCGGCGCCTCCTGGGGCTGGATCGCCGCCTGGGCCTACTCCTGGGGCCTGACCATCGCCCTGTCGACCCTCGCCTACGGCGCCGCGGGCTTCCTGCTCCCGGCGGCCGGTGTGGACGACCCGGGCAAGGGGGTCACCGCGGCGACCGCGATCGGCATCCTCGCGGTGGGCAGCCTCGCCAACATGGTCGGCCGCCGGGTCCTGAAGATCATGGTCATCGCCAGCATCATCTGCGAGGTCATCGGCTCGGTCGGGCTCAGCACCGTGCTGCTGATCTTCCACCGGGTCAACCCCGTCGACGTCCTCTTCGACGGCTTCGGCACCCAGGGCCTGGGCTCCTGGGTCGCCGGACCCCTGCTGGTGGCCATGGCGTACGTCGGCTGGTCCTTCGTCGGGTTCGAGGCGGCCGGGTCCATCGCCGAGGAGGTCGAGGAGCCGGAGCGCAATGTGCCCAAGGCGATCATCCTGTCGCTGCTGTGCGTCGCCGCGATCGTGATGTACTCCAGCATCGCCGTCATCCTCGCCATCCCCGACCTGGACGGCGTCATGGCCGCGAAGACCGGCGACCCGGTCACCGACACCCTGGTCAGCGCCTTCGGCTCCGGGGTCGCCCGGCCGCTGCTGATCATGTTCGTGATCGGCTTCCTGTCCAGCTTCCTCGCCGTCCAGGCCGCCGTCACCCGCTGCCTGTGGGGCTCGGCCCGGGACAACGCCCTGCCCGGGTCGAAGTTCCTGGTCAAGCTCGCGGGGCCCGAGCGGCTGCCGGTGAACGCCATCGCCCTCACCGGGGTCGTCGCCGCGATCCTCGTCCTGCTCGCCGGGTCCGACCTCTACCGGGTGCTGGTCAACTTCACCACCATGGGCTTCCAGATCGCCTTCGCCGTCCCGGTGATCGCCGCGCTCATCGCCCGTCTCACCGGCAAGTGGAAGCCGGGCGCCTTCAGCCTCGGCCGCTGGGGGCTGCCGGTCACCCTGCTCGCGGCCCTGTGGGCGGTCGCCCAGACGGTGAACATCGCCTGGCCGCGCGCGTCCATGGGCGACACCTGGTACCTGCGCTGGAGCATGATCCTCACGACCGGCCTGCTGGCCGTCGCCGGAACCGTGATCTACGCGGTCGTACGGCGCCGGATCAAGCCGCCGCTGGCCGTCCGCCTCGCGGCGGAGGAGGAGCGTCCCGTCCCGGCCGCCGCCCCCGACACGGGCCCCTAGGGGCGGGTCCGGCGGATCTCCGCCGGAGTCACCCGCCCCCCACTCCTCCCCTCCAGAAGGCAGGATCATGAAGCACCCCCGGGTCGCCGTGGTCACCGGTGCCGGAAGCGGTATCGGTGCCCGGATCGTTCAGGAACTGCACACCTACGGCTGGCGGGTGGCCGGGATCGACCGGCAGCCCGTGGTGGACGACGCCCTCGCCCTGTCCCTGGTCGCCGATGTCGCGGACGGCGAGAAGGTCCGGCAGGCCGTCGACCATGTCCACCGGGCGCTCGGCCCGGTCGAAGGGCTGGTCACCGCCGCCGGGCACTACGCCGCCGCCCCCGTCTCCACCCTCACCCCCGAGGAGTGGCACCGCATGCTCCGGGTGCACCTCGGCGGCCTCTTCCACACCGCCCGCGCCGTCCTGCCCTCGATGATCGAGCGCGGCGGCGGCAGCGTCGTCGCCATCTCCTCCGAACTCGCCCTCGGCGGCGGTGACGGCGAGGCCCACTACGCCGCCGCCAAGGGGGCCGTCATCGGCCTGGTGCGCAGCCTCGCCGTCGAACTGGCCCCGCGGAACATCCGGGTGAACTCGGTGGCCCCCGGCCCCACCGACACCCCGCTGCTCGCCGCCGACTCGCCCTGGCGCGACCCCGCCTATCTGGCCACCCTGCCCACCCGGCGGCTCGCCCGCCCCGACGAGATCGCCGCCACCGCCCGCTATCTCCTCCAGGACGCCACCTTCTGCACCGGGGAAGTCGTCTCACCCAACTCCGGAGCCGTGATCTGATGCCCGCCCCGACGCCCTCGAACTCCCCGACGCCCTCAACGCCCTCGAAATCCGCGAACCCCCCGAACCCCCCGACCTCCCCGAAGCCCCCCGACCTGTCCGCGACCCGCTCGCCCTTCGCCCTCGTCACCGGCGCTACCCAGGGCATCGGCCGGGCCATCGCCCTGCGGCTGGCCGCCGACGGCGCCCGGGTCGCCGTCGGCGGGCCCGCGCCGGGCCCCGATCTGGACGCCGTCGCCCGCACCGCCGGCGGGGTCCCCGCGCCCGCCGACGTCCGCGACCGGGAGCAGGTGCGCGCCCTGGTCGAGCGGTTGCGGCACACCGTCGGCGACCCCGATGTCCTGGTCTGCAACGCCGCCTACATGACCATGGGCGGCTTCCTCGACCACGACGAGGACGACTGGTGGCGGATCGTCGACACCAATCTCGGCGGCACCTTCCATCTCGTCCAGGCGGTGCTGCCGGGCATGCGGCGCCTGGGGCGGGGCCGGATCGTCGTCATCTCCTCCGAGTGGGGGGTGACCGGCTGGCCGCACGCCACCGCCTACGCCGCCTCCAAGGCCGGACTGATCGCCCTCGTCAAGAGCCTCGGCCGGGAACTCGCCCCGGAGAACATCCTCGTCAACGCCGTCGCCCCCGGTGTCACCGACACCCCCCAACTGGCCGTCGACGCCGCCGACGCCGGGATGACGCTGGACGAGACCCACCGGCACTACGCCGCCGGAATCCCGCTGGGCCGGATCGGCCGCCCCGAGGAGATCGCCTCGGCGGTCGCCCATCTCACCGACTTCTCCCATGGCTCGCTCACGGGCCAGACCCTTCAGATCAACGGAGGCAGCACCCGATGCCGAGCCTGAGCCCCGACGCCCGCACCGAGCCGGACTCCGACGTGGACGGTTCCCGCAGCGCTCCGGTCGGCCCCGTCGACGGACAGATCAGCCCGCGCTACGCCGGACTGACCACCTTCGCCCGGCTCCCGCGCATCGAGGACGTGCCCCGCTACGACGTGGCCGTCGCCGGGGTCCCGTTCGACGCCGGGGTCACCTACCGGCCCGGCGCCCGCTTCGGCCCCGGCGCGATCCGGGAGGCGTCCCGGCTGCTGCGCCCCTACAACCCCCGGCTGGACGTGCTGCCGTTCCGCGCCCAGCAGGTGGTGGACGCGGGCGATCTGCCCTGCAACCCCTTCGACATCGCGCAGGCCGCACGGGAGATCGAGGCCGCCGCCCACGCCCTGATCCGCGACGGGGCGCGACTGATCGCCCTGGGCGGAGACCACACCATCGCCTACCCCCTGCTCAAGGCCGTGCACCGCGTCCACGGCCCGGTCGCCCTGGTCCACTTCGACGCCCATCTCGACACCTGGGACACCTACTTCGACGCCCCTCTCACCCACGGCACGCCTTTCCGGCGGGCGGCCGAGGAGGGTCTCTTCCGCCCCGGCGCCAGCGCCCATGTCGGCATCCGGGGCTCGCTCTACGGCCCGGACGACCTCACCTCCGACGCCGAACTCGGCTTCACCGTCATCCACAGCGCCGACTTCGAGACCCGTACCGTCGCCGAGGTGGTGGACCGGCTCCGGGCGACCATCGGGGACGCCCCGCTGTATCTGTCGGTGGACATCGACGTACTGGACCCGGCCCACGCCCCCGCCACCGGCACACCCGAGGCCGGGGGACTGACCAGCCGGGAACTGCTCGGCGTCGTGCGCGGACTGAAGGGCCTCAACCTGGTCGGCGCCGATGTCGTGGAGGTCGCCCCGGCCTACGACCACGCCGACATCACCAGCGTCGCCGCCGCCAACCTCGCCTATGAGTATGTGTCGCTGTGCGCGGGGACGCCCCGATGACCTCACCGACCCGCCCCGCAGACCCGGTCCGCTGGCCCGACGGCCACCGCGCCGCCGCCGCCCTCACCTTCGACCTCGACGCCGAGGCCGCCGTCCTGTACGCACACCCCTTCGCCCGGCACCGCATGTCCGTGATGTCCCACCAGTCGTACGGCCCCCTCGCCGGGGTGCCCCGGCTGCTGGGGATCCTCGAACGGCACGCCGTCCGCGCCACGTTCTGCGTGCCGGGCTGGACGGCGCTGCGCTATCCGGACGTGGTGCGGTCCATCGCGGCGGCCGGGCACGAGATCGCCCACCACGGGTATCTCCACGAGCCGCTGTCGGACGCGGACGCGGAGGCGGAGGCCGCGTACCTGGACCGGGGCCTGGCGGCCCTGGAGTCGGTGACCGGGATCCGCCCGGTGGGCTACCGGGCCCCGATGTGGGAACTCACCTACCGCAGCCCCGGCCTGCTCGCCGAGCGCGGCTTCCTCTACGACTCCAGCCTCATGGACGCGGACGTCCCCTACGAACTGGCCGTGGAACACGGCACGTCGATCGTGGAGATCCCCGTGCAGTGGGCGCTGGACGACTGGGAGCAGTACTGCTACCTCCCCGGAATCTCCGGCACCGGACTGATCGAGAGCCCCGCCAAGGTGCTGGAGATGTGGACCCTGGAGTTCCAGGC
Source organism: Streptomyces sp. NPDC093252 (assembly GCF_040683675.1). Taxonomy (NCBI): domain Bacteria; kingdom Bacillati; phylum Actinomycetota; class Actinomycetes; order Kitasatosporales; family Streptomycetaceae; genus Streptomyces; species Streptomyces sp. NPDC093252. Next base: position 385,434 of record NZ_JBFBEM010000004.1, read on the forward strand.
GCTGCACCGCGAGGGCGGCTGCTTCGTCCTGACGAACCATCCCTTCCTCAGCGGCCGTCCGTCCCGCGCCGCCGCGCTGGAGACCCTGATCGAGCGGATCACCGCGACCGGCGACACCTGGATCGCCCCGCTCGCCGACATCGCCCGCCATGTCCGCTCCCTCGGCCTCACCCCCCGGATCCTCACCCCGCCGGACCCGGCGGCCTGACGCCCCGCCCCGTCCGGGGGCGTCAGTCGAACCAGTCGGGGTCGGCGGCCAGGATCAGCTCCTTGAGCAGCGCCCGGTCCCCGAACGCCCGGTGCAGCAGCGCCCCCAGGCGGCCGAGGGCGTCGGGGTCCTCGCCGTAGGCGACGAACATCCCCGCCTCGCAGTCGTACCCGAACCGGCCCGCCAGTTCCGGGGCGCGCTCGCGCACCGCGGATCTGGCGACGCCCTCCCAGCCGTACCCGCCCGCCTCGTGCCCGCACTCGGCGAAGACGTCCTCCACCGCCCCCATGTGGCTGTCGCCGAGCATCAGGCAGTAGGAGCCGGGCCGGTGGTCGTACTCGAAGAGCACCAGGGGGGCGTAGGTCTCGCGATCAGTCATGGGTCCGACTCTACGAGCCGGCACTGACATCGGGGTCGCTGTACCGGTCCGCGTACTCGGCCGTCGGCGCGATGGGGCTGATGACGTCGACGAGGACACCGCTGGGGTCGGCGACGATGAAGTGCCGCTGGCCGAAGTCCTCGTCGCGCAGGGCGAGCAGCGGGGTGAGTCCCTCGCGGACCACGAGCCGCTCCCACTCGGCGTCCACATCGGTCACCTCGACGTTGAGCAGCAGGCCCCGCGCGGGGTGGCGGTGGCCCTCGGGGATCGTGGGGTGGGTGTGGTCGAGGAGGGCGAGTTCGTGGGTGCCCCGGCGGAGGCTGATGTACCAGTCCGCCTCGAAGGTCGTCTCGAAGCCCAGCAGCCGGGTGTAGAAGTCGTGCGACTCCTTGAGCCGGGCGGTGCCGATCACGGGATAGAAGCTGGTCAGGCGGGCGGGCGTGGTGGTGGGCGCGGTCATGGCGGTTCCCTTTCGCATACCGTCGGTATGCGAAGGAAGGTATTGGCATACCTGCGGTATGTCAAAATGGCCGGTGTGAGGGATGAGCGAGGAGAGGGAGACGCGATGCGGGAAGAGGGCGTCCGGGCCCGGCAGCGGGCGCAGACCAGGCGGACGCTGCTGCGGGAGGGCAGAAGGGCGTTCGCCGGGGACGGTTACGCGGGGGTCGGGCTCGCGGAGATCGTGCGGGCCGCGGGGGTCACCAAGGGCGCCTTCTACCACCACTTCCCCAGCAAGACGGAGCTGTTCCACGCCGTGCTGGAGGAGGTGCAGCAGGAGGTGGGACGCCGGGTCGCCGCGGCGGCCGACGCCGAGGACGACCCCTGGGATCAGCTCATCGCGGGGTGCGGGGAGTTCCTCGCGGCGGCCACCGATCCGGAACTCCAGCGGATCATGCTGGTCGACGGCCCCGCGGTGCTGGGCTGGGCCGAGTGGCGGGCCATGGACGAGGCCGCGTCCGTCCGGCATCTGGCCGACGCCCTCACCGCGCTGATCGACGCCGGACGCATCACCCCGCAGCCGGTGGCCCCCCTGGTCCATCTGCTGTCCGGCGCGATGAACGAGGCGGCGCTGTGGCTGGCCACCACCGAGGGCTCCGGCGAGGGCTCCGGCCAACTCGCCCGCACCCGCGAGGCGCTGACGACGCTGCTGGGCGCCCTGCGCACCGACTGACCGGCCGGGACGCGCCGGGCGCTCCCAGCGGGCCGGGCCCGGACACCCCCGCTCAGCCCACCCCCCGCCGCACCGTACTGGACCGGACCCGCAGTCTGCTCGGGACCAGGGTCGGGCGCTCCACCCGTTCTCCGTTCAGGCGGCGCAGGAGCATCTCCACCGCCGCTCCGGCCTGGTCGGCGGGGCGCAGATCGATCGCGGTGATGGGCGGATCGGACTGCTGGGCGAACCGGTTGTCTATGCCGATGGCCAGCAGCAGATCCTCCGGCACCCGGATGCCCCGCTCCCGGCAGGCCCGGGTGGCGCCCTCGCTGTACTGCTCGGCGGAGGCGATCAGCGCGTCCGGCGGCTCGGCGGCGTCCAGCAGCGCGCAGGCGGCGCGATAGGAGTCGGCCTCCAGCCGGTCCACCGACACCTGGGCGACGAACGGCCGCAGCCCGTGCCCGGCGCACCACGACTCGTACGCCTGTGTCCCCTCCAGGGTCCACGCCCAGGTCGACCGGGCGGACAGCAGGGCGATCCGGCGGGCACCCTGGGCGTGCAGATGGTCCAGCAGGTCCCGCATGTTGCGGTCGTTGTCGCCGGACACATAGAACGGCCGGTCGGGGCGGTCCGGGTCGCGCTCGATGGAGACGACCGGGATGCCCATGCCCTCCAGCAGATCGATCCTCGGGTCACCGGCGGCCGGGTCGCACAGCACCACCCCGTCCGGCCCGATCAGCCGCCACTCGTCGGCCGTGCTGATCCGGGGGGTCAGCATCACCGCGTACCCCTCGCTGAAGGCGGCGCGGGCCGAACCAGAGGCGATGGTCATGTAGTAGTCGAGGCCGATCATGTCGTACTCGTTGCCGCTGACGTCCCGGTGCGGCAGGACCAGCGCGATGGTGCCGGTGCGGCCGTGCCGGAACGCCTGGGCGACCCGGCTGGGCCGGTAGCCGAGGGAGTCGGCGGTGCGCCGGATGCGGTCGCGGGTCTCCTGTCGGAGCTTGCCCTTGCCGTTCAGGGCGTCGGAGACGGTCGTCACCGACACCCCCGCGGCGGCGGCGACATCACGGATCGTCACCCGGCCGCCCCCGGCCCCGGTCGCCCTCACCTCGGCATCACCGCTCCCACCAGCATTCCGATCGGCCTCACAGACTTCAGCGGCATCAGCGGACCCAGCCGTTTCCCTCGCGGTCCCGCCCGGCACCGACGCGCAACCCGCCACCCGGGGGACGGACAACGCCCCCGCATACAGTACGACGGCCTCCCGCCGCACCCCCGCAACCACAGCCGCACCAGCCACGGCCACAGCCGCCGCCACGGCAACCGCAGCACCCACCGCAGCCACGGCCACGGCCGCCCCGCCACCCCGGTCGCGCCCCCCACCGGATCAGCCCACACCCGCCGGTGCCGTCCAGATCTCGCCCCGCCGGGCCGCCACCACCCGCCCGGCGCGCACCGTCCGGCGCGGGCCCGGCTCATTGCGCAGGGCGTGGGTGAGGGAGGTCGCGGCGAGGACGACGAAGTCGGCCGGTCCGCCGGGGGCGAGGGTGCCGAAGGGCACCCCGGCGGCGCGGGCCGCGTGGTCGGTCACCATCCGCCAGGCCGTCTCCACCCCCCGGTCCGCCTCGTCGGCCAGCGGAACGGCGTGCCAGGCCAGCCGGGCGGTGTCCAGCGGATCGAGATTGCCGAACGGCTCCCAGTTGTCCTGGAGGTTGCCGGTCCCGGCGGCGACGGCCACCCCGGCGGCCAGCAGCTCGGCGGTCCGGGACACCCCCCGCCAGGGGCGCGAGCCGCTCAGATTGGTCGGGCAGACGGTGACCGTGATGCCCGCCTCGGCCACCTTCTCGATCACCCGCCGGGCGTCGTCGTCCCCGTAGGTCTCCAGCGCGCCGACATGGTTGGCGTTGACCAGCCCCTGCATCCCATGGGCGAGGGTCCGTTCGGCGAGCGGCAGCAGCAGCCGCTCGGCGGGGTCGGTGAAGTAGTCGACGTTGATGTCGATCCCGACGCCGAACCGCTCGGCCAGCGCGAACACCTGGTCGAGATGGGCGAGCCGGTCCTCCGGGGTGCGCTCGTTGTTGGGCCAGCCGCCCACCCGGTGGGCGCCCGCCGCCAGCGCCGCCGCGACCAGGTCGTACGCCCCCGGATCCTGCACCAGGCCCTCCTGCGGGAAGGCCGTCACCCGCAGGTCGACGAGGTCGGCGTGGGCGCGGCCCGCGTCCATCACCCCCTCGAAGGAGGTCAGTCCGGTCACCGAGTCGATGTCCGCCTGGCCCGCGACCGTGCCGACGCCCTGCGCGGCGGCCAGCCGCAGGAACGCCCCGGCGCGGTCCGCGACCTCGGCGCGGGTGAAGGTGGCCTTCAGGTCGCGCTGCCGCTGCATCAGATCCGGCCGGTGGCTCAGCGGGAACGGCAGCCCCAGTGGGCCGATCGAGCGGCGGCTGAGCGCCTTGTCGGGGTGGCTGTGCGGCTCGACGAAGGGCGCGGTGAGCAGCCCGCCGTCCCCCTCGATCCGCTCCCGGGCGGCCATCCCGGACCCGGCACCGGGCCCCAGGGCCGCGATCCGCCCGTCCCGGACGACGACATCCACCGGGCCGTCCGCGACCCGGCCGGCGCCGTCGACGGGCCGGACACCGGTCACGACCAGGTCGGCGGGCGGGTGTGTCTCAGAAACCGTCACGGTTGATGTCCTTGTAGAGGAGGTACGAGGGGCGGGCCGAGCCGGTCGCGTAGAACGACTGGGGGCAGTAGGGGGCCATGTAGACGAAGTCCCCGGCGGAGACCTCCACATGGTCGTCGCCCAGGTAGTAGACGCCCTCGCCCGCCAGCATGTAGAGACCGTGCTCCTGGTGGTGGACCTCCACCATCCGGAACCGGGCGCCGACGTCGAACCGCATGAAGTTCATCGCCATGTCGTAGCGCTCGTCGTCGGGCAGCAGCGGGGCGTAGGTGCCGCCGATGGTGTCGTCGGGGTGATGGGTGACCTCGTCCACGTGCCCGGCGACCGGCTCGGGCGCCGCGACCCCGTCCACCCGGTCGTAGCGCCGCTTCACCCACAGCGCCCGCGACTCACCCGCCGACCGGACCCCGAACTCGGTGCCCTCCGGCAGGAACACATACCCGCCGGGCTCCAGCGGGTACGAAGTGTCCGTGCCGGCCGTCACCACGAGGTGACCTTCGAGGACATACAGGAAGTTCTCGAACCCGGCGCCCAGCGGCCGGGTGCTGTGCCCGCCGTCCTCGAACTCCAGGAGGTACTCGCCGAACCGCGCGGGCAGGGCGCGGGGCGTGGCGAGCGGCTTGGCGACGACCCCGGTGAGATGGGGGAGGGCGTTCTCGACCAGGTTCTCGGGGCACATCAGCGTGTACGCGGGCCGCACCCGGCCCCGGCTGGCGCTCACCTGGTGGACGACGGGACTGGGGCTGGTGGTGCTGCTGCTCATGCTCGACTCCTGTTCTGTTCTCGTCGGTTGTCGTCGAAGGACCCGGCATAGGTGCCGTCGGTGAGGACGGCCTGACCGTCCACCCGGACACTGGGGCGCTCCACGACCATGTCGACATGGACCGGGGACTCCCAGTCGGCGCCGGTGAACTCGGGGAAGGGGTGGCCGAAGGCGAGATGCGTGCCGGGGACGTTCTCGTCGAACAGCAGATTCCCGGTGAGGGCGGGCAGCGCGCGGTTGGTGCCGAGGGCGAGTTCGCCGAGCCGCAGCCCGTCCGGGGCGCCGCCGAGCCAGTCGCGCAGCCGGGACTCCAGCTCCCGGTCCGGATGGCGCAGGGACACCGCCCGGCCGCCCGCGACCTCGATCAGCAGCGGCTCGGGCAGCAGCCCGGTCGCGCTGTTGAAGGGATAGCCCACGACGGACACCGCCAGCATGCCCTCGGCGTCCACCGGGGTGCAGAACACCTCGCCCTGCGGCAGCCGCCCGCCCTCTCCCGCGCACCCGTACAGCCCCGTGAACGGCGTCCAGGGGCGCTCGGGGGCGCAGGTCAGGGTCAGTTCGGTGCCGGTCGCGCTGGTGATCCGCACCGACCGGCAGCCGGTGAGCCGGTCCCGCACCGCGAGGGTGAAGCGGGCGACCTCGGCGTAGTCGACGGCCATCCCGACGCCGAGACAGACATCGTCCAGGGCAGGCATGTGCGCGTGCCGCGCCCCCAGTTGGTCCAGACGCGCCCAGAACGTGCCGTCCCAGGCGACCAGATCACCGGGGTCCGCCGCCGCGAACACGGTCACGGTCGGCCGGTGCGCGTCCAGCGCCCGCCCGATCTCCGCCCGCGCCCGCGCGTACCCGTCCCCGGTCACCTCCGGTACGACGGCCAGCGCGGCCCGGGTCAGCGCGCGGGCCTCGGCCACGATGACGTCCGCCAGCGGACGGGTGCGCCGATCGGTGATCACCAGCACCCGGTCGTCCCCGGTGACCGCGAGGCAGCTCCGCAGCAGTTCACGGGCTCCCGCGACGAGGTCGGGCACGGCGGGGTCGCTCACAGCGGACATGGCACGTCCTTCGCCCCGTCCCGCGCACCCGCCCCGGCATCGGCACCGGCCCCGTTCCTCCCCGCCGCCACCGGTACGAAGTTCCCCGTCCCCTTCGGCGCCACCACCCGGCCGTCCACCGCCACCGTCCTGCCCCGGACCACCGTTCTGACGACCCGGACCGACGCGGTGCGGCCGTCGTAGGGGGACCAGCGCTCCTCGGTGAGCTGCTGGTGCTCCGCGCTGATCACCCAGGGCGCGGCCGGGTCGAGCAGGACGAAGTCGGCGTCCAGGCCGGGGCGCAGCGCGCCCTTGCGGTCCCCGGCACCGCACAGTTGGGCGGGGCCGCTGGTCAGCAGCGGCACGATCCGTTCCCAGCCCAGGCCCCGGCGCCGCGCCTCCGTCAGGATCAGGGGCACGTACTCCTGGACGCTCTGGATGCCGAAGGGGCAGCCGAACGCGTCGTCGGCGGCGCCGAGTTTGTCGGCCCGGCCGTAGGGACAGTGGTCGGAGACGATCGCCCGGACCAGCCCGGCCGCGACCCGGTCCCACAGCTCCTCCACCCGCGCCGGGTCCCGCAGCGGGGGCGCGCAGACGCCGAAGCCGCCCAGGGCGGGGAGTTCGTCGGCGGTCAGCAGCAGATGGTGGGCGGTGACCTCGCAGGTGGCGTCCACACCGGCCGCGCGCGCCCCGGCCACCAGGTCCACGGCCTCCGGCGTCGACAGATGCACCAGATGGACCGCGCACCCGGTGCGCCGGGCCAGCCGCAGCACCCCGCGCACCGCCTCGATCTCCGAGGACGGCGGCCGGGCCGCGAGCAGCGCGCCCAGATCCGTCCGGCCCAGGGCCCGCTGTTCGGCCTCGCCCCGGGCCAGCGCGGCCCGGTCCTCGGCGTGCACCAGCACCCGGGCGCCGAGGCGGGCGGCGGTCGCCATCCCGGTGAGCAGGTCGGTCTCGGTGGCGGGCGGGAAGTCCATGTCGTTGTCGGGCAGGAACGCCTTGAAGCCGGGCGCGCCCAGCGCGTGCTGGCCCGCCATCTCATCCAGCGACGGGGCGGTCAGCGCGCCCCACAGCCCGAAGTCGACCACCGCCCCGGCACCGGCCCGCCCGATCTTGTCGGCGTAGCGCGCGGCGGTCGTGGTGGGCGGGTCGGAGAACGGATGCTCCACGACGAAGGTGACCCCGCCGGCGGCGGCGGACCGGGTGCCTGTGTGGAAGTCGGTTTCGAGGGAGATGCCGGGCACGTCGAAGTGCACATGGGGATCGACCACCCCGGGCATCAGCAGCAGCCCGCGCGCGTCCAGCGTCTCCCGGGCCCGGACGGGCACCCCGGGCGGCACGATCGCCGCGACCTTCCCGCCGTCGACCAGCAGCGTCCCGGGCCGCGATCCGACAGCACCGTCCGGCCCGTCCTGCGTGGGTCCGTCGTGCGCCTCTCCGTCCTGCGCGAGCAGCGTCGCGCCCGTCACCGCCAGATCCACGACCGACGGAGTGTTCTGCGGGCTCATGCCCGCGCCCCGGCCACGGCACGCCCATCTCGGGCGTCGTGGGCGTCCGTCACCCGACGGCCCACCAGCCGCCCCCGCCGGAACGTCGTCCGGGTGCCCGGCAGCCCGGCCAGGGCCGTCGCGCGGTCCGGTGCCTCGAAGAGCACCAGGTCGGCGTCCTCGCCGACCGCGATGTCCCCGTCACGCCCGCCCAGGACGGCCGAGGCGCGCCCGGAGACCATCTCCCAGGCGAGATCGACGGCGCTCTCGTCCTCGAACCCGGCCCCCAGGAACGTCATCCGGGCCCGGTCGAGCGGGTCCAGGGTGCCCAGGGCGTACCAGCCGTCGTTCATGTTGTCGCTGCCCGCCGCGACCACCGCCCCGGCCGCGATCAGCTCCGCCGGACGGGACAGCCCGCGCGGCCCGCCGTCCACCAGGTTCAGCGGCACCACCACCACCCGTACGTCGGCCTCGGCGACCTTGGCGACCACCCGGGCCGCGTCGGTGTCGGCGTACACCTCCAGTCCGCAGCAGTGGCTGGCCAGCACGCGGCCCCCGTAGCCGCGCCGGAGGGTCTCCTCGGCGAGGTACTCCAGCATGGTCTCGGTGGGGTCGATGGCGCAGTCGACGTGGATGTCGACCCCGGCGCCGAAGCGTTCCGCCAGGTCGAAGGTCTCGCGCACGCTCGCCCGCCGGGCCTCCGGGGTGTCCTCGACATTGGGCCAGCCGCCGATCAGATCGGCGCCCGAGCGCAGCGCCTCGGCCAGCAGTTCGCGCGTCCCGGGGTCCCGGGCCAGCCCCTCCTGCGGGAACGCGACGATCTCGACGTCCATCAGATGCGCCACCCGCTCCCGCGCGGCCAGCACCCCGTGCAGGGCGCGCAGCCCGGTCACCGAGTCGACATCGACATTGGCGCGCAGCCGGGTGACCCCGCCGGACGCGGCGAGCCGCAGCGCGCGGGCCGCCCGGTCCGCCACGTCCTCGGCGGTGAACCCGGCCTTGATGAGCCGGGCCCGCTCGAACCCGTCGAGGGCCCCGGCGGGCGCCCGGTCCCTGGTGTACGCCTTGTCGGGGTGGTAGTGGGGCTCGGTGAAGGAGCGGGAGAGGAGTCCGCCTCGGGCGTCGACGGCGGTGTCCGCGGGGTCGGGTGCGTCCGGGTGGTCGGCGTCCGGTGCTCCGGGGCCGTGGGCCGGTCCGGCGGGCAGGATCGCGCTCACCTTCCCGTCCCGGACGTACACATCCACCGGCCCGGTGCGGCCGTGGACCCGGGCGTTGCGGATCAGCGGGCGGGAGCCGGGCGAGGGAAGCCGCTGTTCGGACGAGCCGGATGAGCCGGACGGGCTGGATGGGTTGGACGACCTGGGCGGCACGGACGGCACGGGCGGCATCACGGTGTCACCACTCCCATTCGTTGGCGGGGACCCGGATGTCCGTCGGGTGGGCGGCCACCGCCGCCAGCCCCGCGCGCAGGGCGGCGGTCTGGAGGGCGAGGTCCATGCTGGGACCGTTGTGGCCGAGCCGGGCGACATGCTCCGGGGTGTCGGGCAGATGGACGAAGCCGCACCGGGTGGGCAGCCCGAAGCGGGCGGCCAGGTGCAGCGCGGTGTACATGACGGCGTTGCAGCCGTGGGTGGACGCCGAGTTGGAGATCAGGGCGGGCACCCCGGCCGCGCGCATCGCCGTGGTCATCGCCTTGATGGGCAGGGTGGCGAGATAGGCGACGGGGCCCTCGGGGTAGAGGGCCTCGCCCGCGGGGCGGCGGCCGTCCTCGGCGAACTGGAAGTCCTCCACATTGACCCCGGTGCGCTCCACGGTGACGGTGGTCCGCCCGGAGAACACCCCGCAGGACACCACCGCCGCGGGCGGCGGCCCCCCGGCGAGGTCCGGCGACAGCAGCGGGAGCAGGGCCTCCTCCGGGTGCTCCTTCCACACGAGGGGGCGTCCGACCACACGGTGGCCGCCGATCTCCGCGCCGTCCAGGGCGAGCGCCACGGCGGAGCTGGGGTTGTCGGCGTAGTGCAACTCGGTCCGGTTCGCCAGAGTGCCGAAGGCGCCGTTTCCGGTCACCAGAATCCAGGGTTGGGTCATCGCTCATCTTCCGGTGGAAGGAATACGTGGCTCAGTGGGCGGAAGCGCGCTCGGTGTGACGAGGGCACCTCCGCCCTGCGCCGGGCACCGCGTCGCAGCGGGCCGCGGTCTCGCCATGGCTCAGCATCATGACGGAAACCACGCGGAAAAGAAACGTTTCTTTTTCTCGAAGAAACGTTTCTTTCAGGGTCTTGACCCGCGTTGCCCCTCGGTGTTGACTGCGGCCATCGAGCCCACGCCCACGGGCTCAGCGGCACAGCCGGGACAGAGCCGGGACCGAAACGGCACCCCGCCGGGACGGCCCGTCCGCTGTCCGCACCCACCCCCACGCATCAGGCCGATTCCTGCCTTGTGCGACGAGTCCTCAGTGACCCGCATCCCCCGCTGCGGGCCCACGCGCCCTGCGTGACCCCGAATCCCTCGCGGAGGTACCACCCTTGAACGCCCTCCCCGTCCCGCCGCGCCCCGGACGCCTCGCCGTCTCGCTGGCCGCCGGGGCGCTGCTGCTCACCGCCTGCTCCGGCGCCGCCCCGGACACCTCGGACCCGGCGCGCGCCAAAGGGGTCTCCGTCACCGGGCTGACCCCGAAGCCCGCCGGCCCCGTCGACCGGATCACCTGGGCCGTGTCGGCCGAACCCGCGTCCTTCGACTGGATCTACAACGCCAGCTTCGAGACCGGGCAGATCATGGCCAATGTCTGCGAGGGCCTCTTCCGGCTCGACCCCGATCTGTCGGTACAGCCCGCGCTCGCGGAGTCGTTCACCAACCCCGACCCGAAGACCTGGGTCTTCACCCTCCACCAGGGCGTCACCTTCCACGACGGCACCCCGCTCACCGCCGACGACGTGGCGTTCAGCCTCAACCGCAACCTCGACCCGGAGGCCGGCTCCTACTGGTCCGGCGCCTACGAGAACGTCACCTCGGTGAAGGCCACCGGCCCGCTGGAGGTCACCGTCACCCTCAAGCAGCCCGACGCCCTGTTCACCTCGTATCTGAGCAGCCCCGCCGGGATCGTCGACAGCGAGGCCACCGTCACCGCCAAGGGCAAGGAGTACGGCACGCCCGGCGGCGGGGTGAACTGCGTCGGCCCGTTCGAGCTGAGCGCCTGGGACAAGGGCCAGTCGATGACCCTGACCCGCGACGACGACTACTTCGACGCCGATCACCGGGCGCGGGCGAAGGAGGTCGAGTTCCGCTTCGTGCGCGACCCCGCCGCCCTGGTGAGCGGACTGCTCTCCGACTCCCTCGACGGAAGCTGGTTCCTCCCGCCGTCCGCCCTCGACCGCCTCACCTCCAGCGGCAAGGGCACCGTCTACTACGGCGAGTCCACCCAGGGCTTCCACGCCATCGTGATGGACGCCGAGGGCCCCCTGAAGGACGTCCGCATCCGCCGGGCGCTGTCCATGGCCATCGACCGCCAGGGCATCATCGACTCCGTCATCAGCGGCGCCGGGCAGCCCCAGAAGGCGCCCGCCGTCCCCGGCTCCTGGGGCTACGCCGAGGACACCTACCGCACCGCCTGGGACGGGCTCGATGTCACCGAACGCGACCTCGACGCCGCCGAGCGCCTGGTCGCCGAGGCCGGAGCGCCGAAGGAACCGATCGTCGTCGCCACCACCAGCGCCGAGGCCGAGGTCCCGGTGATCGGCGCCGAGATCCAGTCCGCGGCGAAGAAGATCGGCCTGGATGTCGAGGTCCGCGCCATCCCCGCCGACCAGTACAACGGCGTCTACACCGACCCCGAGGCCCGCAAGGGCATCGACCTCTACCTCACCGGCTGGGGCACCGACTTCCCCGACCCGCTCCAGATGTACCAGTACTTCCGCACCGGCCACTTCTACAACTTCTCCGGCTTCTCCGACCCCGAGTTCGACCGGCTGATCGACGAGGCCGGGCGCACCCAGGACCCGGACCGCCGCGCCGACCTGGTCACCGCCGCCCAGCGGATCGTCGTCGACGACCTCGCCTGGATCCCCCTCTACGCCCCCTACAACACCCTCTTCCTCAACCAGCGCCTCACCGGCACCCCCGCCTCGTACATGCAGCTCCACTACCCGTGGGCCGCCGACCTCGGGGCGTCCTCGTGAAGGGCGCGGCGGGCGGGCTGCCCGGTGTTCTCATCACGCTCGCCAAACGGCTCTCGGCGCTGGCCCTGCTGATGCTGGCGACCTCGTTCATCGTCTTCTCCGCGATGTATCTGGCGCCCGGCTCACCGGAGTCGTTCCTCGCCCGGGGCAACTCGGTCACCGCCGACACCCTCCAGGCCATCCGCGACCAGTACCGCCTGGACGACCCCTTCTTCGAGCGGTACCTGTCCTGGCTCGGGGGCATCCTGACCGGGGACTTCGGGCAGTCCCTCCAGTTCCGCCAGCCGGTCGGCGATCTGATCGGCTCCCGGATCACCACCACCGTCACCCTGGTCGGCTACGCCTTCGTGCTGATCCTGGTCTCCGGCGTCCTCATCGGCGTCCTCGCCGCGGTCCGGGGCGGCCGGACCGACCGGGCCGCCATCATCGCCACGACCGTCGTCATGGGCACCCCGTCCTTCGTGCTGGCGATCGGGCTGACCTCACTGTTCGCCGTCACCCTCGGCTGGTTCCCGGCCTTCGGCGCCGGAGAGGGCCTCACCGGCAGACTGTGGCACCTCACCCTGCCCGCCGTCGCCCTCGCCCTGTCCTCGGCCGCCCTGGTGGCCCGCGCCACCCGCTCCTCGATGCTGGCCGAACTGCGCAAGGAGTACGTCGAGACCGCCCGCGTCCGGGGTATCCCGCAGCGCCGGGTCATCTGGCGGCACGCCTTCCGCAACGCCCTGGTCCCGGTCGTCACCCTCGCCGGACTGGTTGTCTCCGGGCTGCTGGTGACCACCACCCTGGTGGAGACCGCCTTCGGCCTCAACGGCATGGGCTCCCTGCTGGTGCAGTCCGTCAACGCCAAGGACTTCCCGGTGACCCAGGCGATCGTGCTGATCATCGTCGGCGTCTTCGCCCTGTGCAATCTGCTGGTCGATCTGCTGCACCCGCTGGTGGATCCGCGGGTCCGAGGAAAGGTGGGCGCCTGATGCCGGCCGTCACCGACACCCCCGCCGGGTCCGTCCCGGCCGACCCGAAGGACGGCACCGGCACCCCGGACGGCGGGAAGAACGGCACCGCGCTGGTCCGCCGCCGGATCTGGCCCCGGCGCGTCGGCGGGAGCCTCTCGGTCACCCTGTCCGTCGCGGTCCTCGCCCTGTTCGTGCTGGTCGCGGTGTTCGCCCCCTGGCTCGCCCCGCACGACCCCGACGCCGTCTCCCTCTCCGACAGCCTCCAGGGCACCACCGCCGACCATCTCCTCGGCACCGACCAGTCCGGCCGCGATGTGCTGTCCCGGCTGATCCACGGTGCCCGCACCTCCCTGCTCGGCCCGCTCGGTGTCGTCACCGGCGCCACCCTGCTCGGCGTCACCATCGGCGTTGTCGCCGCCTGGCGCGGCGGCTGGGTCGACACCGTGCTCTCCCGGGCCATCGAGCTGATCTTCGCCTTCCCCGGGGTCCTCCTCGCGATCCTGCTGGTGGCGGTCCTCAGCGCCGGACTCAAGGCGACCGTCCTCGCCCTCGCCATCGCCTACACCCCCTACATGGCCCGGATGACCCGCAGCGCCGCCCTCGGCGAACGCCATCGCCCCTACATCCGCGCCCTGGAGATCCAGGGGTTCTCCGCACCCGCGATCATCGTCCGGCATCTGCTGCCCAACATCGCCCCGATGGTCCTCGCCCAGGCGTCCCTGTGCTTCGGCTACGCCATGATCGACCTCGCCGGACTGTCCTTCCTCGGCTTCGGCGTCCAGCCGCCCCAGGCGGACTGGGGCGCGATGATCTCCGAGGGCCAGGTGGCCCTGCTCCAGGGCGCGCCGCTGTCGGCCCTCGCGCCCGGCGTCCTCATCGTCCTCGCGGTCGTCGCCTTCAGCCTGATCGGCGAAGGGGTGGCGGACCGCATCAGAAGGGCGGACCGATGAGGAGCGCGCCGCGCAGGAGGGCCCGGGGGAGGACGGGCCCTCGGCGCCCGGCGACGGCCCGGCGCTCGACGCCCACCTCGCGTACGACAGCCGCCTGGCGCTCTACGCCCACCTCGCGTACGACACCCACCTCGCGTACGACAGCCGCCCGGCGCTCGACGCGCGCCTCGCGTACGACGAGCCTCCCGCGCACGACACCCGTCCCGCGCACACCGCCCGCCTCGCGTACGGCGACCGCCCAGCGCATGACGGGTGCGTGGCGCATGACGGGCGCGTGGCGCACGGCGGGCACTCGGCGCATGGCGATGGCGACGGCCTCGCGCACGAGGACGGCCCTGCGCCCGGCGACGGCCTCGCGCACGGCGAGCACTCGGCGCATGGCGATGACCTCGCGCATGGCGGCGACCCCGCGCAAGGCGACGGCCCCGCCCACGGCGACGACCCAGCACCCCGCACCCACCCCGCCCCCCAAGCCCACCCCCCTCCGCAAGCCCCTCCGCACCCCCCTCCGCAAGCCCCTCGGCGAAAGGCCCCTCCGATGAGCCCCGCGGCACCCACCCCGACGGCCCCGCCGCACACCGCGATGCTCGACGTGGCAGGGCTGTCCCTCGCCGTGCGGCGCGGCCGGGACCGCAAGCCGATCCTGGACTCGGTCTCGCTGAGCTGCGCCGAGGGCGAGATCGTCGGCCTGGTCGGGGAATCGGGCTCCGGCAAGTCCATGACCCTGCGCACCGCCGTCGGCCTCACCCCGGAACACGCCGAGGTCGGCGGCCGGGTCAGGGTCGGCGGCCGGGACGTCCTCGGTGCCTCGCCGCGCGACCTCGCCGACGTACGGTCCCGTACCGCGTCGATGATCTTCCAGGACCCCCGGGCCCACATCAACCCCTTCCAGCGCATCGGCACCTTCCTCACCGAGGGGCTGCGCCTGCACCGGGGCCAGTCCCGGGCGGAGGCCACCCGCACCGCCACCGCGCTGCTCACCGAGGTCGGACTGCCCGACCCGGCCCGGCAGTTGCGCCAGTACCCGCACGAACTGTCCGGCGGCATGCTCCAGCGGGTGATGATCGCCGCTGCCCTGGCGAGCGAACCGCGGCTGCTGCTCGCCGACGAACCCACCACCGCCCTCGATGTCACCACCCAGGCCGAGATCATGTCGATCCTGCTGCGGCTGCGCCGCGACCGGGGCCTGTCCATCGTCCTGGTCACCCATGACCTGGATCTCGCCGTCTCCTGCTGCGACCGCATCCATGTGATGTACGCGGGGTCCATCGTGGAGTCCGCCTCCGCCGCCGACCTCGCCCGCGCGCCCCGGCACCCCTACACCGCCGCCCTGTTCGCCGCCCGCCCGGCCCCCGGCCGCGCCGAACTCCAAACGGTCTCCGGGCGTCCGCTCGGACTGTCGGAGGTGGCGGGCGGCTGTGCGTTCGCGCCCCGCTGCCCCCGGGCCGCCGACGCCTGCCACGAGGCCGCCCCGGAGAACCGGGAGCACGGCGGGCGCGCGGTGCGCTGCCATCTCGCCGACGAGCCCTCCGCCCCGCCCCCGGAGCCCCCGGTGTCCCCGGAATCCCCGGAGCCCCCGGTGTCCCCGACGGCTTCAGCGCCTCCCGAGCGCCCGGTGTCCTCCTCCGACCCGCTCACGAAGAAGGGAGCGCGGTCATGACCGACGCCGCCGCCCGTTCCAGCTCGACCCCGACCCCGACCCCGACCCCGACCCCGCCCACGACCCCGGTGGTCCGGGTCGAGTCGCTGCGCAAGACCTACGACCGCGGCCGGGTCGTCGCCGTGGACGGGGTCTCCTTCGAGGTGCCGGCGGGCGGCTCGCTGGGCATCGTGGGGGAGTCCGGCTCCGGCAAGACCACCACCGCCCGGCTGATCGTCGGGCTGGAGGAACCGGACGCGGGCCGGGTCCTGTTCGACGGGGCGGAGACCGGCACCGGGGGCAGCCGGGCGGCCCGGCGGCACCGGGCCCGGACCGTCCAGCTCGTCTTCCAGGACCCTTACCAGAGTCTCGACCCCCGGCAGACCGTCGGGGACGCTCTCGACGAGGTGCTGCGGCTGCACCGGGGAGATCTGGACGGCGGGGGGCGCGCGGCGCGCCGGGCGGAACTGCTCGGGCAGGTCGGGCTCGGCACCCGGGAGGCGGCGGCGCTGC
Source organism: Streptomyces sp. NPDC093252 (assembly GCF_040683675.1). Classification (NCBI taxonomy): domain Bacteria; kingdom Bacillati; phylum Actinomycetota; class Actinomycetes; order Kitasatosporales; family Streptomycetaceae; genus Streptomyces; species Streptomyces sp. NPDC093252. Next base: position 401,368 of record NZ_JBFBEM010000004.1, read on the forward strand.
CCCGGGAGCTGTCCGGCGGGCAGCGGCAGCGCGTCGCCATCGCCCGCGCGCTGGCCGCCGATCCGAGGGTGCTGGTGCTGGACGAGGCGGTCGCCGCGCTCGATGTGTCGATCCAGGCGCAGATCCTGAATCTGCTCTCCGAGATCCGCCGGGACACCGGGGTCGCCCTGATCTTCGTCAGCCATGACCTGGAGGTCGTGCGCTGGGTGGCCGAGGACGTGGTGGTGATGTTCCGGGGCGCGGTGATCGAGAGCGGCAGCACCGCCGAGGTGCTGGACCACCCCGAACACCCCTACACCCGGCTGCTGCTGTCCAGTGTGCCGCGGCTGGGCTGGGACCCGGCCGAGGTGTCCCGGGCCCGGCGCGACTTCCTCGCCGCCCGCTGACCCCGGCCGCCCCCGCCGCCCCCGTACCCCTCTCCCCTGGAGCCACCACCATGTCCCACCGGACCCGCAGCACCCGCAGCACCCGTAGTACGCACAGCACCCACCGGACCCCCACTACCCGCATTACTCCCACTACCCGTAGTACCTCCGTCCTCGTCGCCCTCACCGCCTGTACGGCGCTCGCGCTGTCCGCCTGTGGTGGGGTGGAGGGCGCGGGCGGCGGCCGGACCGGTACGCCGGAGCTGACGGAGTCGATGCCCCCGGCGACGTCCGGGGTCGAGACGCTGAGATGGGCGCTGTACGCCGAGCCGTCGTCGCTGGACCCGATCTACAGCAATGACTTCCCGCCGATGGAGGTCCTCGCGAACGTCTGCGAGAGCCTGCTGAGGATCGACCCCGATCTGAGCCTGAAGCCGTCCCTGGCCGCGTCCTGGTCCAACCCGGACCCGCTGACCTGGGTGTACGAGCTGCGGCCCGGGGTCACCCTGCACAGCGGGGCGGAGCTGACCGCCGAGGACGTGGCGTACAGCCTGGGCCGCAATCTCGACAAGAAGCTGGGCTCCTACCACGACGCGGTCTATCAGAACGTCAAGTCGATCGAGGCGACGGGCGAGCGGCGGATCACGGTCCGGCTGAGCACGCCGGACGCGCAGTTCAACCAGGCGATGGCGACCCCGGCCGGGCGGATCGTCGGCAGGGCTCAGGCCGAGCGGGCGGGGGAGCGGCTGGGCCGCCCGGACGGCGGCATCGACTGCACCGGCCCGTTCGCGCTGGCCGACTGGTCGGCGGGCGAGTCCATCACCATCGAGCGCCACGAGGGCTACTGGGACCGGCCGCGCGCGGCGAAGCCCGGGAAGGTGGAGTTCGAGTTCATCCGCGATCCCGCCGCCCGGACCACGGCGATGCTCGCGGGGGAGCTGGACGGCTCCTGGTTCGTCCCGGCGTCGGGCTACGGCAAGCTGCTGGCGCAGGGCGGCACCGCCGCCCCGGAAGGGGAGTCGCTGTACTTCGGCCGGACCTCGGGGAGTTACGTCGGGATGGTCACCGACCTCAAGGGGCCGCTCGCCGATGTCCGGATCCGCCGGGCGCTGTCGCTGGCCATCGACCGCGAGGGCATCATCTCGGCGGCGGTGTCCGGGGCCGCCGAACCCCTCAAGGCGCCCGCCGCCCCCGGCACCTGGGGTTACGCGCAGAAGGAGCTGAAGGCGGCGTACGAGGCGCTGCCGGAGCCGGGCGGGCCGGTGGAGGAGGCGAAGAAGCTGGTCGCCGAGGCCGGTGCCCCGGCGGAGCCGATCACCATCGCGGTCACCGGTTCCCAGTCGGAGATGCCGGTCATCGGTACGGAGGTCAAGCGCGCCGGGGAGGCCATCGGGCTGAAGGTCGACATCAAGACCCTGCCCGCCGACAACTACAACGCCCTCTACAGCGACGCGAAGGCCCGGGAGGGCATCGACATGCTGTTCTCGCTGTGGCAGGCGGACTATCCCGACCCGACCGCGATCTACCAGTACCTCAGGACCGGCGACACCTTCAATTTCGCCGGGTTCTCCGACCCGGAGTTCGACCGGCTGATCGACGAGGCGAAAGCCACCGCGGACACCGGCCGCCGCGCGGAACTCATCTCCCGGGCGCAGGAGATCGCGGTGGAGCAGTCGGTCTGGATTCCGCTCTACACCCCCTTCAATCCCCTTTATCTGAAGCCGGGTCTGACCGGTGCGCCGCTGAACTCGGTGCAGTTGACCTATCCCTGGGCGGCGGGGATCGGAAAGCCCTGAAATTACCTGCCGGTATCTCGTGACTTCACTTCTCCACTGGATATCAGCAGAACCCTTGAGCACGGCCGCGGGCCCAGGTCATCGAACCCGGCGCCCGGGTCGAAGCCCTCGTCGTCGGCACCGGATACGGCGGCTCCGTCACCGCGCTGCGACTGGCGCAGGCCGGGGGGCGGCGCCGGGAGCAGGGATGCCGGGCGCCCGCGCCCGGTCCGCCCTTACGGCAGATGCCCCAGCCGCGCCGACAGCGTGCGGGCCGCCTCGGTGACCGCCGCCGCGAAGGTCGCCTCGGTCTCGTCGGTGAGGCGGCTCATCGGGACATTGACGCTGAGGCTCGCCACCGGCTCACCGTCGGCGCCGAGGACCGCGGAGGCGACCGAGCCGACGTCGGAGCGCCATTCGCCCCGGTTGACGGCGTAGCCCCGGGCCCGGACCAGGTCCAGTTCGGTGCGGAGCCCGTCGGGGTCGGTGATGGTGGTGTCGGTGAAGCGCGGGAGGTCCCCGGCGAGCAGCGCGTCGACCGCCCCGGGGGCGCCGCTCGCCAGGACCGCCTTGCCGTTGGCGGAGGCGTGCATCGGGAGCGCGTGGCCGAGGGACATGTTGGTGCGGACCGGCTTGGTGGTCTCCAGGCGCTCGATCAGGACCATCCGGTCGCCCTCCAGGACCGTGAGGTGGATGGTCTCCTCGGTGCGGCGGCGCAGCTCCTCCATCACCGGGACGGCCGCGTCCCGCAGCCCGAGGTCGCCGCTGGCGTGGCGGCCCACGTCGAGGGCCTTGGTGGTGACCGCCCAGCGGGTCAGCTCGCCGCCGGCCGGGCGGATCCAGCCCGCCTCGTGCAGCGTCCGCAGCGCCCGCTGCACGGTGCTCTTGGGCATGCCCAGGACGCGGGACAGCTCACCGACCCCGATCGGCTGCCGTATCGCGACCTCCTCCAGCACCCGCAACGCGTTGAGAACGTTCTGCATCCTCGTCGACTCCCTCGCTCCCGCCCCCGCATTCGTACCTTCTCACGGCACACACTGCCGTGTCACGGCACGGAGGGGGAGTGCTTCTCGCCATGGTGACCCGGATGCGGCAAACCGGAGGTAGTATCTCCATTTGGGGTAGGCTGTGTGAGGAACCGGCCGGATGGCAGGTCGAACCCATGATGACGTCGAGCAGAGGAAGCCGCCGATGACCCCGCCGGACGCCCCCCGGAAGCGGCGTGACGCCGAGGCGAACCGCCGCAAGCTGCTGGTCGCCGCCCGCGAGGTGTTCCAGGACCACGGACTGCGCGCGACCCTGGACGACGTCGCCCACCGCGCGGGCCTCGGCGTCGGCACGGCCTACCGGCACTTCCGCAACAAGCAGGCCCTGATCGACGCCCTCTTCGACGACATGCTCGCCCGGATCGAGGAGGCCACCCGGGAGGGCTCGGAGGACACCGACGCCTGGCGCGGGCTCGCGACACAGATGGCACGGGTCGCGGAGCTCCAGGCGTTCGACCGGGGGGTGCGCGAGGTGCTCTTCGGCGCCGGGGACGCGATGCCGGGGGAGCGGGAGTTCCAGGAGCGGATCCGGCACCAGATCGATCTGATGGTGGCACGCGCCAAGGCGCAGGGCGTGCTGCGGCCCGACGCCGAGCCCTGGGACCTGATGCTGGTCCAGCAGATGCTGGCCGCCGTGACCGACCGCACCGGCCAGCCGGACCTGTGGCGCCGCTATCTCCGCCTCCTCCTCGACGGCCTGCGCACCCACCCCGACCCGGCGGACCCCCTTCCCTGCCCCGACTTCGGCCTGCGCATGGGACCGCCCCGGCGGGGTGTCGCCGGGGCGCTGCTCGGCGGGGACGACACCCCGGCCCCCGTGAACCCCGGCGACCACGACCCCAGGAGCCCGGCACCCGGCCCGAGCTGACGGACCCCCACCTCCCCGCCGACGGACACCACCCCTGGCCGGACCGCATTGTCAGTCCCCCCTGCCACTATCTCCCCATGCTCTACGACAGCCTGGTGGCCGCGTCCCGTACGAACGACCCGCTCGACGGGGTGCGCCTCGCCGCGCTCGACCGGAGCCGCTGGCTGGTCGACCTGCTGGAGCGGCAACGGGCCGCGTACCACGACACAGCGGGGGCCGGGTACCGGCCGGACGGCGGGGCGGGGGCCGCGATACGGGCCCGGATCAACGGACGGCTCGCGGCCTGCGGGGACGAGGACGGCAGGGCCGCCGTCATCACCCTCGTGCTGGCCGCCGGCTGGGACGACATCCTGTGGGACCACCGCGACGAGATCCGGCCCCTGGCCGAGCGGATCCGCGGTTGGACCCCGGACGAGGTCGCCGTGCTGCTGGTGCGCGCCGGGGAGCACGAGACGCTCACCCTGATCTCCGACACCCTGCACCACGCGCTGGACGCGGCCGACCTGCTCGACGCCGACGGGCGCCGCGCGCTCCTGCCCCGCCTGCGGCAGGCCCACGCGCGGGCCATGGAGACCGGCGCCGCGCGCGAACCGGCCGCCCCCGCCCACCGGCTGCGCGAGCTGATCGCCGACGTGGACGAGACCGTCGTCGCCGACGGACTGATCCCGCCCGGCGCCCCCTGGGCCGCCGCCCTGGACATCCGGGCCCGCAAGGAGCCCTCGCCGGAGTTCGCCCAACTGGTCAGGGACCTGGCCGACCCGGCGGGCGCCCGCCCCACCCAGCGCCGGCGGCGGACCAGCACCGCGCTGGTCGACGCGGCCGGGGCCCGCGAACTGCTCGGCGAGGTCCTCGGGGCACTGGCCGAGGGCGACCCGGTGTGCGTGGGCGGCACCTGCACCGCCACCGACCCGGCCGCCCCCGGCCCGGCCGCCCCCGGCCCGGCCGGAACCGACCCGGCCTCCCCCGGCCCGGGCGCCCCCGCCCGGCACCCCCACGTCCTGGTCGAGGAGAGCGGCGCCGACCTGGCCCGCGGTGTCGTCCGGGCGGCGGCGTGGACCGGCGGTCCGGCGGCCGTCTGGCACCTGGGCACCCTCGCCCTGCGCACCGGCTCCGGCCGCGGCGCCCCGGTGAGCCAGGACCCCGCCCTCGCCGGTACGGCGATCAACGCCCTCGGCGACATCGGGGACCCCACCGCCCTGGAGACCCTGCGCCACCTCCGGGACCGGATCACACACCAGGGCCTGCGCAAGCGCATCGACGCCGCACTGATCACCGCCGCCGGGAAACAGGGCCTCACCGCCGAGCAGCTCATCGAGCGGGGCGTCCCCGACCACGGACTCGGGCCGGACGGCTCACGGGACTGGACGCTGGGCGGCCACCGGGTCCGGCTGCTGATCGAGGACGCGGCCACCGTCCGGCTCACCTTCACCGCGCCCGGCGGCGCCACCTCCCGCACGGCCCCCGCCGCGCTCAGGGACGGCCACCCCGAGCGGCTCAAGGAGCTGAAGGACCTGGCCAAGGAGGTACGCGGCACCCTGTCGGGGGAGCGGGCCAGGATCGAGGCACAGCTCGCCGCAGGCCGGGAGTGGCCCTACGACGACTGGTGCCGCCACTACCGGGACCACCCGGTCACGGGCACCGTCGTACGCGCCCTGATCCGGGAGTTCCGCGACCCCGACGGCGTCTGGCAGCCGGTGGCGCCCCTGACCGAGCCCGGCCCGGACGAGCGGCGGCCCGTGGCCGTCCGGCTGTGGCACCCGGTGCGGGCCACGGCGGACGACATTGCGGCGTGGCGGGAGCGGCTGGTCGCCGAGCGGCTGCGGCAGCCGTTCAAGCAGGCGTACCGGGAGATCTATCCGCTCACCCCGGCCGAGCTGGCCACCGGGACCTACTCCAACCGGTTCGCCGCGCACATCGTGCACTACCCGCGGCTCTACGCCCTGTTCAAGCAACGGGGCTGGCGGGCGAACTTCCTGGGCCGCTGGGACGGCGGCGGCGAGGGGCTCGCCCTGCGCGAGTCCGCCGACGGCCGCTGGCGGGCGGGCCTCCACCACGAACCGGCCGCCGACGACGGCCACGGCCACGCGCCCGCCCACGCCACCACCGACCAGGTCCGCTTCGAGCGCCGCGACGGCCGCACCTGGCAACCGGTCCCGCTGGCCGAGGTGCCCCCGCTGGTCTTCAGCGAGGCCATGCGGGACGTCGATCTCTTCGTCGCGGTCACCTCCATCGCCGCCGACCCCGACTGGACCGACCGGGGCGAGGACCGCCACACCGCCTACCGGCGCGCGGCCGGTTTCGGCGAGCTGACCGCCACCGCCGAGGTGCGCCGCGAAGCCCTGGCCCGGATCCTGCCCAAGCTGCGGATCGCCGGCCGCTGCACCCTCGACGGCCGCTTCCTGACCGTCCGGGGCGACCTGCGCACCTACCGCGTCCACCTTGGCTCGGCCAACATCCTCATGGACCCCGACGACACCTATCTCTGCATCGTCCCCGGCACCACAAGACCGCCCGGCACCCTCTTCCTGCCCTTCGAGGACGAGCGGCTCTCCCTGATCCTCAGCAAGGCGTTCCTGCTGGCCGCGGACAGCGCCATCACCGACCCCACGATCCTGAACCAACTCCGGCCCCGCCCCTGACCCGAGGGGACGGCACCGCCCCCGCCGGGCCGGGGCGCGCGCGGCGCGCCCGCCCCCCGCCGTTGCCTCGCCCCGCCGCCCGAGCCCACCGGCCGCCACCTGGAACGCCTCCGCCCGGAACCCCTACCCCGGGGAGTCCGTGGGACGGGGAGCCTGTGCCCCGGTAACTCGTTTCCCGCGCCCGGTTGCGGCTGCGCCACTCGATCTCCGCGCTGGTGGCGGACGGCGCTGACCCCCGAGGAGACGGTGACCGCGATCCTCACGGACCTGGCGTCGGCACGGCTGGACCCGGACCGGGACCCGGACCCGGACCCGGACCGGAACCCATCCCTGCGTACCGCCGAGTAGGTTCTCCCGTACCGCCTCTTGACTCGTGACCCGCCAGTAGCGATCCTCGTGCCACACCTTGCGCCGGTCATGACAACCCCGTTCCGGGGGAGGGCACACGCGCCCGCGCCGCCGGGCGCGTCGACCGTGCCGTCCCGCTGACCGAGGGATGTGACCCGTGCCCGTGGCCCGCCGCCCCCACCCCGACCGGCGCCGCACCAGGCTGACGCTGATCCCGCTGCTGCTCTTCGTGCTGGCGTTCGCCCTGGGCCCGACGCCCAGTTCCGCGGCCGGCGACGACTGGTGGAACCCCGCCGCCCGCCCCGCCCCGGACTCCGCGATCAATGTCACCGGCGCGCCCTTCACCGGCACCACCGCCGACGGCGAGGTCCGCGGCTTCGTCGACGCGCACAACCACCTGATGTCCAACGAGGCGTTCGGCGGTCGGCTGATCTGCGGGAAGCCCTTCTCCGGGGCCGGTATCGCCGACGCCCTCAAGGACTGCCCCGAGCACTACCCCGACGGCTCCCTCGCCCTCTTCGACTTCATCACCAAGGGCGGCGACGGCAAGCACGACCCGGACGGCTGGCCCACCTTCGCCGACTGGCCCGCGTACGACTCCCTCACCCACCAGCAGAACTACTACGCCTGGGTCGAGCGCGCCTGGCGCGGCGGCCAGCGGGTCATGGTCAACGACCTGGTCACCAACGGGGTGATCTGCTCGGTCTATTTCTTCAAGGACCGCTCCTGCGACGAGATGACCTCCATCCGCCTCCAGGCGCAACTGACCTACGACCTCCAGGACTTCGTGGACTACATGTACGGCGGACCGGGCAAGGGCTGGTTCCGGATCGTCACCGACAGCGCCCAGGCCCGCCAGGTGATCGAGCAGGGCAAGCTCGCCGTGATCCTCGGGGTGGAGACCTCCGAGCCGTTCGGATGCAAGATGATCCTCGACGTCCCCCAGTGCAGCAAGGAGGACATCGACAAGGGGCTGGACGAGCTGTACGGGCTCGGGGTACGCAGCATGTTCCTGTGCCACAAGTTCGACAACGCGCTGTGCGGCGTCCGCTTCGACGAGGGCGCCCTCGGCACCGCCATCAACGTCGGCCAGTTCCTGTCCACCGGCACCTTCTGGCGCACCGAGAAGTGCGCGGGCGCCCAGCACGACAACCCCATCGGCCTGACCGCCGCCCCCGCCGCCGAGGACGAACTCCCCGCGGGCGTCGAGGTCCCCGCCTACGACGAGAACGCGCAGTGCAATGTCCGCGGCCTCACCGCGCTGGGCGAGTACGCCGTACGCGGGATGATGGACCGCAAGATGATGCTCGAAGTCGACCACATGAGCGTCAAGGCCACCGGCCGCGTCCTCGACCTCTTCGAGGCCGAGTCCTACCCGGGCGTCCTCTCCTCCCACAGTTGGATGGACCTCAACTGGACCGAACGCGTCTACGGACTCGGCGGGTTCATCGCCCAGTACATGAACGGCTCCGAGGCGTTCAGCGCCGAGGCCGAACGCACCGACGCCCTGCGCGAGAAGTACGGCGTCGGCTACGGCTACGGCACCGACATGAACGGCGTCGGCGGCTGGCCCGCCCCGCGCGGCGCCGACACCCCCCACCCCGTCCGCTACCCCTTCACCAGCACCGACGGCGGCTCCGTCATCGACCGCCAGACCACCGGACAGCGCACCTGGGACCTCAACACCGACGGCGCAGCCCACTACGGCCTGGTCCCCGACTGGATCGAGGACATCCGGCTGACCGGCGGCCAGGACGTGGTGGACGACCTCTTCCGCGGCGCGGAGAGCTATCTCGGCACCTGGGGCGCCACCGAGTCCCACGCCTCCGGCACCGATCTCGCCCGGGGCGCGGCGGCGACCGCCAGCTCCGCCGAGTGGCACCCGTTCACCAGCTACGCCCCCGGCCGGGCCGTCGACGGCGACCCGGGCACCCGCTGGGCCAGCGACTGGAGCGACGACCAGTGGCTGCGCCTCGACCTCGGCGCCACCCACCGCGTCGGCCGGGTCACCCTCGACTGGGAGCGCGCGTACGGGAGGGCCTACCGCGTCGAACTCTCCACCGACGGACAGCGCTGGACCACGGCCTGGTCCACCACCGCCGGGGACGGCGGCCTCGACACCGCCCGCTTCGACGCCGTGCCCGCCCGGTACGTCCGCCTCCAGTTCCAGGACCGCGCCACCGATTGGGGGTACTCCCTGTACGGGGTGACGGTCCACAGCGGCTGAACCGGTACAGGTACAGGTACAAGGGTCTACGCCCCGATGCCGGACTCCCAGCGCAGCAGCTCGGCCAGCCCGTCCTCGCCGGGGCGGGTCTTGCCGGCCGGGCGGCCCGCGGAGTCCGACGGGGCGAACGTGCCCCGGGAGATGGCCCCGCTGGTGGTGATGTTGTGCTCCACCCGCTCCCGGCGCAGTGTCTCGTAGCGGTCCAGGGCGGAGGCGGTGCCGGGGAGATCGCGCAGCGCCTTCGCCAGGACCACCGCGTCCTCCAGCGCCATCGAGGCCCCCTGCCCGGTGGCGGGGGACGCGGCGTGCGCGGCGTCCCCGAGCAGCAGCACCCGCCCCGACCGCCAGTCCATGCCGAGCGGGAGTTCCATGGCGTTGGTGACCATCAGCCGCGCCCCGGTCGCCGCGACGATGTCCGCCCCGGGCCCGTCATCGGCCCGCAGCAGCGGTACGAGGAGATCCCGCCAGCGGCCGGCGGTGCCCAGGGCGATCTCCCCGGCGGTCAGCGGCTCGTCCGCGATCCGCGCGAACCAGAAGCTCTCGCCCTCGGGGGAGACCGCGCAGCCGAACGCCGCCGCGCTGCCCCGGACCATGGTGATGCAGTCGCTCGCGCCGATCGGGGCCGCGTCGGTGGTGCGGCCGTAGAACACCCGCTGGCCCGCGTACCGCGGCCGGACCCCGGGCGCGATCAGCGCCCGCACGGTCGAGTTCAGCCCGTCCGCGCCCAGCAGCAGATCCCCGGTGTCCGCCGAACCGTCGGCGAAACGGGCCGTGACCCCGTCCGGGCCGTCCTCGACGCCGACCAGACGCGCCCCGTGCCGCACGGGGACGCCCCGCCGGGCCGCCTCCGCCCGGAGCGCCGCGTTCAGGTCACCGCGCCGCAGACAGCGGAAGTTCAGCTCCGGCACGGCCGCCTCGCCCATCGGGGCGTGCGCCGCCTCGGCGCCCGACGCGTCCAGCAGCCGGATCGAGGTCAGCGGAAAGCCGATCGCGGTGACGGCGGCCGTCGCGTCGATCGCGGCGAGCGCCCGCATTCCGTTGCTGGCCAGGGTGAGAAAGGCGCCGATGTCCTCGACGCCGTCCGGGTGCGCCTCGTACACCGCGACCTCGAACCCCGCCTTGCGCAGTGCCAGTGCGGACGCCGTGCCCGCGATGCCACCGCCGATGACCAGGATGCGCGTCACCTTCGCCCTCCGTTCCGCCCGTTCACGCCGAGCGGATGGTTTCACGCGTCCACCTGGTGCGCCGGGCGATACGCCGGGGGCGGTGCGAGGTCGGCCGGAAATCTGCCCTCCTGCCGGGTGGCCGGGCGGCCCCCCGTGGGAAGACCCCACCGGAGGGCCTCACGGCCGCGCGGGGCAGCACCGACGCGCGGCACGGGGAGACCCCGACCGGGACCGGTGGACGCCGAGAGGCGCCGCCAGGCGACACAGGAACAAGAGAACAGAGCGGAGAGGGCCGGGGGTTGTCTTGAGGGTCGTGCTGCTGGGCACCGCCGCCACCGGTGGCTTTCCCCGCTGGAACTGCGCCTGCGCGCTGTGCGCCGCCGCGCGGGACGGAAAACTCCCGGCCCGCACCGTGGAGTGCGCGGCCGTCACCGGCAATTCCCGCGACTGGTGGCTGCTGAACACCTCGCCCGATCTGCGTGTCCAGCTCGCCGGTACCGGCGCGCTGTGGCCCGGCCCCCGGCCGAGCCCGCTGCGGGGCGTGCTGCTCACCGACGCCGAACCTGACCATCTGGCGGGCCTCGGCGTCCTGCGCACGGCCCCGGGACTGACGGTGTACGCCGCCCCGCCGGTCCTCACCGCCCTCACCCCGGCCCGCACGGCCCTCGCCCGGTACGCGACCTGGGAGTGGCGGGACAGCACGCCGCAGGAGGGGTTCGTGCTCTCCGGGGGGCTGGTGGTCACCGCCCACCCGGTCGCCGCGGGCCCGCCCGGCTATCTCCCGGCCCGCTCCGGCGGCGGCCACTGGGCCACCGCGTACCGGATCGAGGACCTCGGCACCGGAGGAGTCCTCTTCTACGCCCCCCGGCTGCACTCCTGGACCGCCGAGCTGGAGGAGCTGGTGGCCGACGCCGACGGTGCCGTCCTGGACGCGGCGCACTGCCCCACCGAGCCCCTGGAGTCCTCGGCCTGGCGCGAACCCCGCCGCGTCCTCACCCGGCTGGAGGACCCCGACCCCCTGCTCGACCCGGCCTCGGCGGCACGGGCCCGGCTGACCGAGGTGGGCATCGAAGTCCTCCCGGACGGCACCGAGTTCGTCCTCTGACGCCCTTTCTTCTAGGCGCAGTTGTCGGACAGCTCCGCGAGGATCCCGGCGGCGTCGGTGTTGCCCGCTTCGGCGAGGCGGCGCAGTTCGTCCCGGTCGTCCAGCTCGGTGGCGGTCTCCACGAGCTGCTCGATCGCGGTCGGGTTGCCCGTCGCCGCGAGGCGGCGCAGCGCGGGCAGGTCGGCGTTCTCGGCGGCTCGCTCGATCAACAGGTCGGTCTCGTCGGACGATTCGGGGGCGGGGCGGTGGTCGGTCACGGGGTCTGCCTCTCGGTGTGGGTGCGCCGGGGTCGGGTCGTCCACTGTCGGGGGTCGGGGGTGGTGATCGGGTGGAGGGGGCCGGACCGGAGGCCCGGTGATCAGGTCATCAGGTGATGAGGCCGTCAGGCGGAGGGGGACGGGGCCGACGGTGGCGGCAGGTGGCCCGTCGCGCGGAGTCCGTCCCGGTGGGCGTGCCGCTCGTCCATCAGCCGCGGCAGTCGCTCGGCGAGGAAATCGGCCAGCGCGATCATCTCCTCCAGCGGCGCCCGGCGCTCCGGCGGTGCGTCGGCGAGCAGCGCCAGGCCCTCCCGGAAGAGCGCCGCGTGCTCGGTGTGGAGCGTGGAGTCGAAGGTCTGCGGCTGCCGACTGGCCGGGTCCAGATCCACCCGGTCCACCCGCTCCCCGGCGGCCCGGGTCCGCCGCACCGTCCCCTGGCTCTCCAGCAGCTTCACCGCGCCCTCGGTCATCGACAGAGGATGTCTCGGAGATGGATGGTTCCTCGGATCCGAGATGATGGCGGAGTTTCAGCCGCCGCCGCCCAGCATCCGTTCCAGCGCGGCCCGTTGCAGGGGCCGTACCTCCGTGTGCAGGGCGCGGCCCTTGTCGGTCAGGGAGACCCAGACGCCGCGCCGGTCCTCGGTGCACATCGAGCGGGCCAGGAGCCCGTCCTTCTCCAGGCGGCCGATCAGCCGGGACAGCGCGCTCTGGCTCAGATGGACCCGCCCCGCGAGGTTCTGCACCCGGCACTGGGCGCCGGCCTCGGGAGCCTCGGTGACCAGGATGTCCAGCACCTCGAAGTCGCTCGCTCCAAGCCCATGGGGGTGCAGTGCCCGGTCGATCTCACACATCGTGCGCGCGTGCACCGCCAGGATGTCCCGCCAGCGCGCTTCCAGCCCCGCCTCGATCGTGTGCGTTCCCATAAGGGCACGGTAACACCGAAACCGCCGATCGTTGAGTGTGCAACTAGCACTGTTCGCCGGGTGCGGTGGCGGTGGTTCCGCCGGTCGTTCCGCTGCTGGTTGCGCTGCTGGTTGCGCTGACGGTTGCGCCGGTGGTTCCACGGGGAGGCGGGGCCGGGAGCGTGCCCGGAAGGGGGTCGTGCCGCTCACCTGAGCCATCGTGCCGATTCGTACCGGTCAAGCGTCGGCGAGTACCGGACGCGGCGGTCGGCCGCCCGCCAGAGTGGGAAAACACCGTATGAACGGCCCGGACCCTGGAGGACGTGATGCTCAGGACTCCTGGCGGCGATCTGCGCCTGGTCATTCTGGAGTGGCTCAAGGACCCGCCGGCCCACTTCCCGCCGCAGCGCCGCATCGATCTGTTCGAGGACGGAGTCCCGGCGGAGGCCGTCGCTGCCAAGCTCGGGGTGCGCCGCGCGGTCGCCGAGACCCATCTCAGGCTCCTCGCCGACATCGGCATGCTGCGTGTCAAGCGGGTCCGCCGGCGCACCTGCTACCGGCGGGACGAGTTCCGGATCGCCGAGGTCGCGAGGTTCTTCGAGAAGGGGTGGTAGGCGCACGCACGGCCCGGCGCCGTCGGCGGGCGGTGCCGGGCCCGCACCCTCGGTGCGGATCGGGGTCGGTAAGAGGTCGTTGTGAACGGAACGGGCCGACGGCCGTCCCCGCCACCGGGGCGGAGGCCCTCACCCCGGGCGCGGAGCCGTCCCCCGGGGCGTACACGCCGGGGTGTGGGTAAGCGGGGATTCACGCCCGCGTGTAGTAGGAGTGATCCACCGCACTCGCGCCCCGCACCCCGCCCTCGGCGAGGCAGCGGCAGCCGAGCGCCGCGGAGTGGGGGGCCCGCGCCCGTGAAGCCGTACCGCACGCACCAGAACTGGATCACATGAGCGCCATCAGCATCGGTCAGGCCGTCATTCTCGGAGCCGTCGAGGGGGTGACCGAGTTCCTGCCCGTCTCCTCGACCGGCCATCTGAAGATCGTGGAGGGGCTGATGGGCATCCCCGTGGACGACCACGCGGTGGTCGGCTTCTCGGCCGTCATCCAGGTCGGCGCCATCGCGGCCGTTCTCGTCTACTTCGCCAAGGACATCGCCCGGATCCTCCGGGCCTGGGCGCGCGGGATCGCCGATCCCGAGCAGCGCTACCGGCACGACTACAAGTTCGCCTGGTGGGTGATCCTCGCGACGGTCCCGGTGGTCGTGGTGGGGCTGGCGGCGAAGCCGCTGATCCAGGGGCCGCTGGCCTCCCTGTGGGTGGTCGCCGGGTCGCTGATCGCGGGCAGCGGGGTGATGTTCGCGGCCGACCGGCTGGGCCGGCACAAGCGCGGGGAGGACGACACCTCGCTCTCGGACGCGATGCTGGTCGGCGGCTCCCAGATCCTCGCGCTGCTCTTCCCCGGCTTCTCCCGCTCCGGCGCCACCATGTCCACCGCCCTGCTGCTCGACCTGGACCGGGTGGCGGCCACCCGGCTCTCCTTCTTCCTCGGCATCCCCGCCCTCACCGGCGCCGGGATCTACGAGCTGAAGGACGCGCTCGGCACCGGAGCGGGCGCCGCCCCGCTGATCGCGGGGACGGCGGTGTCCTTCGTGGTGGCGTACGCGTCCATCGCCTGGCTGCTGAAGTTCGTGTCCCAGCACTCCTTCAACGCCTTCGTGATCTACCGGGTCGCGGTGGGGCTGCTGCTGTTCGGTCTGCTGGGGACCGGTGTCCTGGAGGGATGAGAGGGATGAGAGGGATACGGGGGATACGGGGGATGACGGCCCGTACGGCGGGGGCCGTGGCTCAGCCCGCGTCGCGCAGCGGCTCCCCGACGCTCCGCAGATGCCGCAGCGCCGCCCGGTGCGAGGCGAGCAGCCCGGTCCGGTGGTACGGGATGCCCAGTTCGGCGCAGTACCGCTCGGTGATGAGCTGGGCCCGGCCGAGCGCGGGGGTCGGCATGCTGGGGAAGAGATGGTGCTCGATCTGGTAGTTGAGCCCGCCCATGTACGCGTCGATCACCGCCCCGCCCCGGACATTGCGCGAGGTCAGCACCTGGCGGCGCAGGAAGTCCAGTCGGGTGCCCTCCTCGATCATCGGCATGCCCTTGTGGTTGGGTGCGAAGACCGACCCGAGATAGATCCCGAACAGCCCCTGGTGCACCGCGAGGAAGGCCAGCGCCTGAAGCGGTGACAGCACCAGGAACAGACCGCCGAAATACACGACGAAATGTATGACGAGGAGGGTTCCCTCCAGCACCGGCCGTTTCAGCACCGGACTGCGCAGCGCCTTGAAACTGCTGAAACTGAGATTGAGCCCTTCGAGCGTCAGCAGCGGAAAGAAGAGCACCGCCTGGTGCTTTCCGATGAACGCCGGAATTCCCCGCGCCTTGCGGGCCTGCCGCTGGGACCAGACCAGAATGTCGGGGGAGACATCCGGGTCCTTGCCCTCGTGATTGGGGTGGGCGTGATGCCGGGTGTGCTTGTTCATCCACCACCCATAGCTCATGCCCAGCAGCAGATTCGCCACCAGCAGCCCGCCGATCTCACTGGGCCGGCGGCGGCTGAAGACCTGCCGGTGGGCCAGGTCGTGCGCGGCCAGTCCGAGCTGGCCGAAGACCCCGGCCAGCGCGACGGCCACGATCAACTGCGCCCAGCTCGCCCCCAGCGCGACGAACGCGGCCACCCCTCCAGCGAGGGCCAGTCCGACCAGTCCGAAACGGACCGTGTAATACAGCGGACGGCGGCGCAGCAGACCCGCCTCATTGATACGGCGGGACAATTCGGCGAAATCACTGCCGCCGGTCTGCCGGGATTCTCTGTCGGTCGTGTGGGGGGCGCCCGCATTCGGTCGTTCATACGCGGACGGATGTCCCGTGAGCACCAGGGGATTGGCCATGTGCATCAGTATCGGAACGCCGTTCACCGCGCGGAATGGCGCTCGCCCCCGGAACGGGGTGGTGGTAACCCCCCTGTGCGGCCGGGGGCCGGCCCGCCGCACCTGACGAGACGGCCGGGGGCCATGACGCGCCTTGACACACCCGCCCCCCGAAACGCACCATGCGCAGCGTGAACCTGTCAGACAGCCAGACAGGTGGACCGGGCGGCGGCCCCCGGCGCGTCAGCGCGATGGAGGCGGTCCTCGGCCACCTCCGCGCCGCCATCGAGCGCGGCGACTACGCCCTCGGGGACAAGCTCCCCTCCGAGGCGGAGCTGTGCCGCACCCTGGGGGTCTCCCGGCCGGTGCTCCGCGAGGCCCTGCGCGCCCTCCAGACCCTCGGGCTGACCGTGGCCAGGACCGGCAAGGGCACCTTCGTGATCGCCCACCGCGTGGAGGACCCCACCTTCGGGGACTACGCGGCCAGCGATCTGCTGGAGGTCCGGCGGCACATGGAGATCCCGGTCGCCGGATACGCGGCGGTCCGCCGCACCCCCGAGAACCTGGACCAACTGGCCCGCCTCCTGGACCGGATGGAGCGCGAGGACGACACCCTCGCCTGGGTCGCCATGGACACCCTGTTCCACATCGCCGTCGCCGAGTCCGCCCAGAACCCGGTGTTCCGCCGGGTCATCGAGGAGATCCGCGACGCCCTGGCCCGCCAGTCGGCGTTCCTCAACGAACTGGGCGGACGCCGTGAGCAGTCCGACCGCGAGCACCGGGCGATCGTCGAGGCGCTGATCAGGGGGTCCGCGCCGGACGCGAGCGAGGCGATGGCGCACCATCTGGACCGGGTGAGCAGCAGCCTGGCCGAGATCGTGCGAAGGACACCCGCCGCACCCGCACCCGCATCCGCGCCCGCGCCCGCGCCCACCACAGCCCCTGACGCCGGGAACGCGCAGCGATGAGCCCCGGCTCATCGCGACCCGAGTGCGGAAACCGCCCCGCAGAAACCTTTCCCCCGATACCGCCACCCCCTCCCCAGAAAACCCGGACACCCATGCACCCCACCTCGCCTTCGCCCTCTCCCTCGGCCCCCGCCCCGGCCCCGGCTCCCGCCCCCGCCTCCGCCCCCGCCTCCGCTCCCGCGATCCGCGAGCCCCTGCACGCCCCGGTCGCCCATCTGGTGCGCGGCGGGGTCGTGGAGGGCATCCACTACGGCTCGGTCGTCGTGCTCGGTCCGGACGGCGGCGTCGACTTCCAGCTCGGTGACATCGAGGCCGCCTTCTACCCGCGCTCGGCCGTGAAGCCCGTCCAGGCCGTCGCCATGCTCCGGGCCGGGCTGCCGCTGGCGGGCCCGCTGCTCGCCCTGGCCGCCGCCAGCCACTCCGGCGAGGACCGCCATCTCACCGGCAGCCGCCGCATCCTGGAGCTGGCCGGACTCACCGAGGACGCCCTGCGCAACGTCCCCGACCTGCCGCTCGACCCGGCCGTCCGGGACACCTGGATACGCGAGGGCCGCCCGCCCTCCCGGCTCGCCCAGAACTGCTCCGGCAAGCACGCCGCCATGCTGCACACCGCCCACCTCAACGGCTGGACCCTGGACGACTACCTCGACCCCGCCCACCCCCTCCAGCAAGCCGTCGCCGCCACCGTCGAGGACCTCACCGGCCGACGGGTCGCCCGGGTCACCGTGGACGGCTGCGGGGCCCCGCTGTTCGCGATCTCCCTGCACGGCCTGGCCCGCGCCACCGCCCGGATCGCCACCGCGCCCCCCGGCACCCCCGAGGCCCGGATGGCCGACGCGCTGCGCGCGCACCCCGAGATGGCCTCCGGCTCCGGCCGCGAGCCGGCGGCGCTGATGGCGGCCGTACCGGGACTGCTCGCCAAGGACGGCTACGAGGGCGTCCAGGTCGCCGCCCTGCCCGACGGCCGGACCGTCGCCGTGAAGATCTCCGACGGCGCCGGCCGAGCCCGGGGCCCGGTCACCGCCGCGGCCCTCACCCGAGCAGGCGTGGACCCGTCCCTCCTCACCCCCTTCGCGGAAACCCCCCTCCTGGGAGGCGGCCACCCAGTGGGCCACATACGCCCAGCACCTGCCATCACCGGCTGAACCAACCCCCCCAAGGGGCGCGGGGAACTGCGCGCCCAGCCCCCACTCACCCGCACCCGGCCCCTTTCCCCACCACCCCCCACCGCCCCCGACTCCACCCCACTCACCCGCACCCGGCCCCCCTCCCAACCACCCCCCACCCCCCCCGCGTCCACCCCGCCCCCCATCCCCCCCCCACCTCACCGCACCCCCACCCTCCCGTCACCCCCCACCCCCCGCCCCGCAGCGCCCCCGATGCCCCGTGGCAACGTACCGTTGACATGCTGCCCGAGTGTTGGCCATGGCTTTCCCCGTCGATCTCCGCCGGTGCCAGGCGCTCGGTCTGGCCGGTACCGCCTTTCTCGCGGCGGGCGGTGAGACGGCCGGAGCCTTGCCCGTGCGCGAGCTGCTCGCGCCGTCCTCGGCGCACGCCGCGCTCGGCCTCGTCGGGGTCTACTTCGGAGTCGTCCTGCTGATCGCGGCCTGGGTGCTGCTCGGCCGTCTGGTGCGCGGCCCCCGCCCGCCCGCGCCCCGCGCGCTGCTGCTGGTGCTCGCCGTCTGGGCGGCGCCCCTGCTGCTCGCGCCCCCGCTGTTCAGCCGGGACGTCTACAGCTATCTCGCCCAGGGCGCCATGGTCGACGCCCGGATGGACGTGTACGCGTACGGCCCGAGCATGCTCGGCGGGCCGCTCGCCGACGAGGTGGCCCCGGTGTGGCAGCACACCGGCGCCCCGTACGGCCCGGTGTTCCTCGCCGCCGCCTCCGCGCTGTCCGGGCTCACCCGGGGCGAACTGCCCGCCGGGCTCCTGGGGATGCGGCTGATGGCGCTGCTCGGGGTCGCCCTGATGGCCGCCGCCCTGCCCCGGCTCGCCCGGCACAGCGGCGCCGACCCGTCCGCCGCGCTCTGGCTCGGCGCCCTGAACCCGCTGGTACTGCTGCACCTCGTGGCCGGGGCGCACAACGACGCCCTGATGCTGGGCCTGATGGGGGTCGGTCTGGTCGCCGCACTGGGCCGCTGGCCCGTCCTCGGGGCGGTGCTGGTCACGCTGGCCGCGCTGGTGAAGGCACCGGCCGCGCTCGCCCTCGCCGTGATCGTCCTGCTCCAGCTCCGCGCCGGGCGCGGCCCGGTCCGCGCGGCGCTGACCACCGTCGCCACCGCCGGGGCGACCACCGTCGCCGCGACCGCCGTGGCGGGCACCGGCTACGGCTGGATCGGCGCCCTCAACACCCCCGTCTCGGCCGGCAACTGGGCGCTGACCAGCCTCCTCGGCCGGGCCACCGCCTCCTTCCTGGAGCGGACCGGCAGCGATCTGGCCCCCCTCGCCGTCCCCGCCTGGCACGCCCTCGGCCTGGTCCTCACCGCCGTCGCCCTGCTGCTGATCTGGGTCCGGCTGCGCCCCAGCCCGGTGTACGCGCTGGGGCTGAGCCTCGCCGCGCTCGCCGCGTTCGGACCGGCCATCCGCCCCTGGTACGCGCTGTGGGGCCTGTTCCTGATCGCCGCCGCCGCGCCCAGCGCCTCCGTACGGCACCGGGTGGCCGCCGTCACGGCCGTGCTGGCGCTGGCCGTGCTGCCCGGCGGGGGCCCGGCCGATCCCGGGCAACTGGTGCTGGCGGTGTCCGGCGGGGTGCTCGCGGTGGTGGTGCTGTGGCAGGCCCACCAGTCCGCGTCCGCGCGGCCCGCGGTCGTGGGACGGACCGCGTGACCGCCCGGGACCGGGCGACCGGGCCCGGCGGACCATGGCCGCGGGCACCGCGCACCGAACGCGGACGGCTGGCTCTGATCCTCGCCCTCCTCACCGCCGTGACCGTGTTCACCGCGACCGTCCCCCTGCTGCGCGACTGGTTCGACCTGCGGGTCTACCACGGCGCCGTCCAGAACTGGCTGCGCGACGGCGGCGCCCTCTACGACTACCGGGTGCCCGGCACGGTCTACGGCTTCACCTATCCGCCGTTCGCGGCCGTCGTGATGGCCCCCATGGCGCTGGTCCCGCTGTCCCTCGCCATCGCGCTCGCCCTGCTCCTGAACCTGGCCGCGCTCCTGGCCGTGCTCCGGGTCCTGACCGGCCGCGCCTGGCGCCGCCACGGCTGGTACGGCTGCGCGCTCGCCGCCTGCGCCCTGGCGCTGTTCGAACCGCTGCGGGACACCGTCAGCTTCGGCCAGGTCAATGTGGTGCTGCTGGCGCTGGTCCTGACGGACCTGTGGCTGCTGACGAACGCCCCCCGGGCCCCGGCCCGCTGGGCGGGCATCGGCATCGGGCTGGCCGCCGCCGTCAAACTGACCCCGGCCGTCTTCATCGGGCTGCTGCTGATCGCTGGGCGCCGTCGCGCCGCCGCCGTCGCCGGTCTCGTGGCCGCCGCCGCGACCGGCCTCGCGGCCCTGGTGGCGCCCGGCGCCTCCCGCTTCTACTGGACCGAGGCACTCTGGGACACCACCCGCGTCGGCCGCCTCGACTATGTCTCCAACCAGTCCCTCCAGGGCCTGCTGGCCCGGCTCGGCGAGACCGGCCGCCCCGCCTGGGCGCTCGCGGTCGCCCTGGTCCTCGGCGTCTGGGTGTGGCGCACGCGCCGGGCAGTGGCCTCCGGCGACTGGCGGGCCGCGTTCGCGCTGACCGGGCTGACGGCCTGTCTCATCAGCCCGATCACCTGGGTCCACCATCTGGTGTGGCTGCTCCCCGCCTTCGCCGTCCTCGTCCGCGCCGGACACCGCGGGGCCGCGGCCACCCTCTACGCGCTGCTCTGCACCAGCGTGGTCTGGCTCTGGTTCGACGACGCCTCCGGCCTCGACGGTTTCCTCGGCAGCAACCTCTACACCTGGCTCACCCTCGGTCTGCTGCTGTGGCTGCCGACCGGTCAGTCCGCCGCCCGTTCGCCCACCCGCCGCAGTGCCACCGACATCACGCCCGCGCCCAGACAGGCCGCGAACGCGATGGCCGCCACCTCCGGCCACCCCGGCCCGGTCTCCGGTACGGCGGCCATGGCGACCGGCACCGCGTCGGGGTCCCGCCGCGGGCGCGAGCGCAGCGCGTCCAGCGAACCGACCGGGTTCACCCGCCCGGCCGCGTCGAACCCCCAGTCCAGCAGCGACCGGGCCTCCTCGTAGACCGCGGAGGCGCCGCCGACCTGCGGGTTCATCACCGTGACGACCAGCGTGCGGCCGTCCCGGTGGGCGGCGGTGACCAGGGTGTACCCGGCGTTGCTGGTGTAGCCGTTCTTGATGCCGAGCAGCCCCTGGTAGGGCTCCACCCCGTCGTCGCCGGTGAGCAGCCGGTTGGTGTTGCGGATCGGGAACGTCCAGCCGCCGCCCCCGGGGAACTTCGCCTCGACCGTCCGGCAGTACCCGGCGAAGTCCGCGTTGCGCAGCCCCTCCCGCCCGAACACCGCCAGGTCGTACGCCGAGGACACCTGGCCGTCGGTGTCGTAGCCGTCGGGGGACTCCACATGGGTGTCCCGGGCGCCCAGGCTGCGCGCCTTCTCCTGCATCCGCCGGGCGGTCGGCCCCCAGCCGCCGTTGAGCCGGGCCAGCACCCGCACCGCGTCGTTGCCGGAACTGAGGAACACCCCCCGCCACAGATCCTCCAGCCGGTAGGAGACGCCCTCCTGGACCCCGACCAGGCTGCTGCCCGGTCCCACGTCGAGGAGTTCGTCGTCGGCCACCTCGTGCTCGATGCCGCCGGGCAGCACCGGCAGCACGGTCAGCGCGAACAGGGTTTTGAGGGTGCTGGCGGGCGGCAGTCCGCGGTGCGCCTCGTGGGCGGCGAGCACCTCGCCGGTACGGGCGTCGGCGACCAGCCATGACAGCGCGGAGACGTCCGGGACCCGGGGTGCCCCGGCATGCGGGCGGACCTGAGTACCGGAGCGGTACAGCAGGGACGGATGCGGGGTCAGGGCGCTCTGTCCGGGGGCCAGGGGATCCGCGCCGGGCCGTGCGGCCCCCGCGCCCACGGCGGCGGGAGCGGGGCCGAGGGCGAGGACGCCCGCGACACAGAGCGCGCAGGACACGGAGGCCGTCCGGGAGGAGAATCCGATCGTCATACGATCAACGTAGGAAGCCGGAGGCCGAGCACCGCGCTGCAAGGTCCGAACGGGCCACGCGAGCACCCGTATGCCGCACGCGTGCGGCGTGTCGGGGTGACGGGGCGCAGGGGGTGAGGGGACTCAGGAGGTCGGGAGCGAGGACTCTCCCGGGGCCGGTCTCATCGCCCGGTTGCCCGATGGTGGCAGTGGCAGTGGCAGTGGCAGTGGCAGTGGCAGCGGCGGTCGCGACGGCCGTGGCGATGACGGTGGCGATGACGATGAGGGTGACGGTGAAGGGGGCCGTGCCGACAGCGGACGCGCCCGCCTACTGCCCCCCGGTCCCCGGCAGTGTCGGCTGGATGCGGCGCAGGAAGGTCGCGTTGTCCGGGGTGGTGCGCAGCCGGTCGAGGAGGGTCTCCAGGCTCGCCTCGCCGTCGCGGTTCTGGAGCACCCGGCGCAGTCCGTGCACGGTGGTCAACTCGGCGGCGGGGAGCAGGAGTTCCTCGCGGCGGGTGCCGGAGCGGTTGATGTCGACGGCCGGGTACACCCGGCGGGCGGCGAGTTCGCGGTGCAGCCGCAGCTCCATGTTGCCGGTGCTCTTCAGCTCCTCGAAGTAGAAGTCGTCCGCGCGGGACCCGGTGTCGACGAGCGCGGTGGCGAGGATGGTGAGCGAACCGCCCTCCTCGGCCAGCCGGGCGGCGCCGAACAGCCGCTTCGGGCCGTGCAGCGCGCCCGCGTCGACGCCGCCGCTCAGGGTGCGCCCGCCGGAGGCCGCCGCGTTGTTGTGGGCCCGGCACAGCCGGGTGAGCGAGTCGAGCAGGATCACCACGTCCTCGCCCGCCTCGACCAGCCGCTTGGCGCGTTCGACGACGAGTTCGGCGAGGGCGATGTGCTGCTTGGGCGCCCGGTCGAAGGTGGAGGCGTACACCTCGCCGCGCACCGAGCGCCGCATGTCGGTGACCTCCTCGGGGCGTTCGTCCAGCAGTACCACCATCAGCCGGCACTCGGGGTGGTTGCCGGCGACGGCCGCCGCGATCTGCTGGAGCAGGACGGTCTTGCCGGTTTTGGGCGGGGCCACGACGAGCCCGCGCTGGCCCTTGCCGACCGGGGAGATCAGATCGGTGACGCGGCCGGTGAGCCCGGCCGCCGGGTGTTCGAGCCGCAGCCGCTCCCGCGGGTGCAGCGGGGTCAGGTCATGGAAGTGGCGGCGTCCGCGCCGGTCGTCGGGGGTGCGCCCGTTGATGAGCGCGACCTCGGTGAGGCCGCCCCGCTCACCGCGGGTGCCCTCCACCAGATCGCCCTTGCGCAACTGGTGACGGCGGATCAGGGCGGGGGAGACGGCGGGGTCGGCGGGGTCGGGCAGCAGGGTCCCGGCGCGCAGATGCCCCTTCCCGTTGCCGTCGATGTCGAGGACGCCGACGGCGGGACGGGAAGCGGTCTGCTGCCGTACCGGGGGGTGTTCGAGTGTGGTGGTCATGAAGTGCGGTCCTTTCGAGGACACGGGCATGAGACATGCGAAGGAAGGGGGTGCCGCGAGAGAGAGGCGACCGGGCGCCCGGAGGGGCGACGCGCCTGGGTGCGGCGGAGAACAGCTCACCCGGAACGGGAGATGCTGGAGAGCCTGCCGAGCGAAGCGTCGGCGGGGGAGAGAAGAAGAGGAAGAACCATCCGGCACCGGCGTCCACGACGGGACGAAACACAAGTGCTGCCCGTACGGTACCACCCGAGGGGCGGGTACGGGGCGGAAATCGCCCGGAGTTTCGGCTCGGGGTCCTGGCTCGGCGCTCCGACACAGCCCTCCGGCTCAGTTCTCCGGCTCAGTCCTCCAGCTCAACGCTCCATGAGGAGCCCGTAGAGGAGGGGGATCCGGGGTTCCGTCAGGCGCCACCAGCCCGAGGGCGTGCGCTCCATGCGGTCCCAGCGCGGCCAGGGCAGCTCGTCGCTCTCGCGCAGCCGCCGGACCTTCAGTCCCGCCTCCGTCAACGCGGTGACGACCTCTCCTATTCCGTGCATCCACTCGAAACTCTCGGTGGCGCCCTCGACGGCGGGCCCGTCGGTGTAGGTGAAGGTGGCGTCCCGGCGCACGGCCCCGCTCCCGGCGAGGTAGTCGTGGCGCAGCAGCAGCTCCGGTCCCTCACCGGGGCCGGGGGTGGGGCCGAGCGCGTTGAGCAGCGGGTGGAACTCCACCACGTACAGCGCCCCGCCCGGCTTCAGCAGGCGGGCGGTCACCTCGGCCCAGCGCGGGAGGTCCGGCAGGTAGCACAGGGCGCCCTTGCCGGTGTAGACGACGTCGAAGCGCCGCCCGCCGAGCGCCGCCACGGCGTCGTACACATTGGCCTGGACGTAGGTCACGTCCAGCGCGGCGCGGGCGGCGATGTCCCGGGCCGCGGTGACCGCCGCCGGGGAGAAGTCCAGGCCGGTCACGGTGGCCGCGCCGCGCCGGGCGAAGGCGAGGGTCTCGGTGCCCAGATGGCACTGGAGATGCAGCACCTCGCGCCCGGCGAGATCCCCGAGGTCGGTCCACTCGAACGGGGCGAACCAGCGCTCCGGGTCGGCCCCGGTGTCCACCCCGTAGAAGCGGCTCGCGAGATGAACGGGGGTGCGTGCGTCCCAGTTGGCGCGGTTGGCCCGCATCCGGTGGTCGTCCTCGTCGCCGGTCATGGGGTCATCCAACCCCGCGGTGCGCGGCGGCACCGAACCCGGCAGGGACAAGGGGGCGGGATCAAGCCGCTCGCGCCTCGGTGTGTCGGCGCATCAGAGCATCTGGTATCCAATTTATTGATTAAGTGCGGATGCGAATAATCAGCTCCTGCTAGCGTGTCCCCATGTCGTTGAAGTACGCCGTACTGGCGGCCCTCCTGGAGGGCGAGGCGTCCGGCTATCAGCTCTCCAAGGCGTTCGATGTCTCACCGGCCGGTTACTGGCCCGCCACCCCTCAGCAGCTCTACCGGGAGCTGGAGCGGCTGGCGGGGGACGGGCTGATCCGGGCGCGGGTGGTGCGCCAGGAGCGGCGGCCCGACAAGCGGATGTTCACCCTCACCGAGACCGGCCACCAGGAGCTGCGCGCCTTCGCCGCCGCACCCGTCCGGCGCCCCACCGCCCTGCGCGACGAACTCCTGATCAAGGTCCGGGCCATGGACGGCACCGACCCCGCCGTCACCCGCGAGCTGATCGAGGAGCGCCGCACCCGGGCGGGCGGCCGGCTCGACCGCTACGAACACATGCGCGAACGCCTGCTGGACGGCCGCGACGAGGACGCCTACCTCGACGACGCCCGGCGGATCGGCCCGTATCTGACGCTGATGGGCGGGATCGCCTTCGAGCGGGAGAACCTCGCCTGGTGCGACCGGGTGCTCGCGGTCCTCGAACGGCGCGCCGCGCGCGCGGGCCGGGGATGACGCCGATGTTCCATCCCGAGGGCCCCAGCCTGCGTGAACTCACCGTCCAGGCCCTGTCGTCCGTCGAGCACGGCTACGACCTGCTCGCCCCCAAGTTCGACCGCACCCCGTTCCGCACCCCCGCGCCCCTGCTCGGCGCCATGGCCACCGCGCTCACCCGCCCCGGCGTCCGCCCCGGCGGCTACGCCCATGGCCTCGACCTGTGCTGCGGCACCGGCGCCGGGGTGGAGGTGCTGGCCAGGGTCTGCCGGGAGACGGCGACCGGCGTCGACTTCAGCACCGGGATGCTGGACGTCGCCCGCGCCCGTCCCTGGCCCGCCGCGCCCCGGGTGTCCTGGGTGCGCGCCGACGCCCGCGCCCTGCCCTTCGCGCCCGCCTTCGACCTGGTCGTCAGCCTCGGCGCCTTCGGGCACTTCCTGCCCCGTGAACTGCCCGCGCTGCTCGCACAGGTCCGCTCGGTGCTGCGGCCCGGCGGCGACTTTGTCTTCCCGGTGCTGGCCCCGCCCCGGCCGACCACCCGCGCCTACTGGATGCTGGCCGGTTTCGACGCCGTCATGCGGGTGCGCAACGCGCTGTGGCGGCCCCCGTTCGTCATGTACTACCGGGCCTTCGGCCCCGGCGCGATGGAGCGGGAGCTGACGGCCGCCGGATTCCGGGTCGGTCTGACGACCCTGCCCGAATTCGGCCGCCGCGACGACGGCAGCCCCCGGGTACGGATGGTGACGGCCCGCGCGCAGTGACGATCTCTGGCCGGGAGGCCGGGAGGCCGGGAGGCCGGGAGGCCGGGAGGCCGGGAGGCCGGGGGACCGGGAGGCCGGGGGACCGGGAGGCCGGGGGACCGGGGGATTGAGGGTTTGAGGGTTTGAGGGTTTGATTTTCCAACTCGTAAGGTTACGGTGGTGCCGTGACCCTGACGAGCGATATCCAGACCCGCGTGGACCCGCTGTGGTGGTCCTGGGAGGGCGCCCACGGCGGGCATGTCGCCGCCCTCGCCCTGGCCGCCGTACGGGACCGCTTCGCCGGGGCGGCGCGGCCGGTGCGGACCCTGACCACGCACTTCCTCGCCCCCGTCGACGTCGGCCCGCTGCACTTCTCCGGGGCCGCCCCGGCGGCCGGGCGCCGCAGCGCCGCCTGTCTGTTCACCGGGCACCAGAACGGGTCCCCCGTCCTCCTCGGCACCGCCCTCTTCGCCCCCGGCCGCTCCGGACCCGGCTACGACGGTCGCCCCGCGCCCGATGTGCCCGGCCCCGCCGACTGCCCGGTCCTCGAACCGCCCGGAGACCTCGTCCCGTTCGCCCGCCAACTGGAGATCCGGCCCGCCACCGACGACCGGCCGCTGGCCGGGGGCGAACGGGCCGAACTCACCGCCTGGGTCCGCTTCACCGACGGCCGGGCGCTGGACGCGGCGGCGGTCGCCACCCTCACCGATGTGCTGCCGCCCGCCCTCTACGCCCGCTGGCACACCCCCCGGCCGGTACCCACCGCCGAACTGACCGTCCACTTCACCGACGCCCTGACCGCCGCCGCCCCCGAGGGCCCGGCGCTGGTCCGGATCCGCACCGAGCGCGCGGACGGGGCCTGGGCCGTCGACGACAGCGCCGTCTGGGCCGCCGACGGCCGGCTCCTCGCCCTCGGGCGCCAGGCCCGGCTGATCCGCGCCGCCCGGCCCGCCGCCGGTACCTGACGGCGGCCACCGGGCGACTCAGCCCGCCGCCGGCACCGTGAACTCGTAGACCAGCGCGTCCTGCCGGGCCTCCACCAGGAGATCGGTGATCTCCAGGGGGCGGGCGTGCTGATCGTGCACCAGCCGGGTCACCCGCATCGACGGCATGTCGTGCAGCGGGGTGATGGCGTCCCGGTGGTGCAGCGCCAGACCGGCCCGCCGCATCCAGTCGTAGACCCGTCGCAACTGGGCCGAGTCGCTGGTCAGCGGGCGCTCGCGGTACCGGGCCAGCTCCGCCACCTCGGACAGGGCCACCGCCGAGAACGTGGTGATCGCGGTGGACCCGCCGACCCCGTCCGCGCCCGCCGACTCATAGCGGTGGACCAGCGTCGGCCGGTTCGGGGCCAGCCCCAGCGCGCGGGCGTGCTCGGCCGAGGGCAGCTCCCAGGCGACCGTCGCCCGGTCGGAACCGCCGGTCGCCCGGATCCCCACCGGGAAGCTCAGCGCCGCCGGATGCTCGACCGGTGCCCCCGGCAGCGTGGCATGGCTGCCCCGCCGGTCCGTGGCGACCAGCCCCTCGCGGCGCAGCACCTCCAGCGCCTGCCGCACCGTCTCTCTGCTCACGCCGAAGTGCTCGGACAACTGCCGTTCCCCCGGCAGCCGCTCGCCGGGCGGAATCGTTCCGTCGCGGAGTTCACCGAGCAGTTCCGTCGCGATCCGCCGATACAGGGGCGGCGCCTCGCCCCGAGAGTGGTCGTGCGGGGTGGTGCAGGCCATGCCGCGCCCTCCAGTGTGACGTGCTGTAGCCGTGCGGGCTCATTGCGCCACCAGATCTAGCACCGGCGTGAATCGCCGAGGAAGAGTGGTTGGGAGGTTCGGCCGAAACCGGACCGTCCGGCCTCGGCCAGGCATTGTTACAGCGCGCTGTACACGGCGTTGACCAGGGCCGACTTTCGTGGATCATCGACGATGCGCGGGCCCATCCGGTTCATGGCATAGCCCACCGAGAGCCGGGCCTCCGGGTCGGCCAGCCCGAACGACCCGCCGAAGCCGTCGTGTCCGAAAGCCCGCGGGTTGGGTCCGTAAGCGCCGCGCGGTCCGCTGAGCCAGAACCCCAGCGCCAGCTCGGTCTCCCCGCCCAGCGCCGCCCCCAGCACCAGGTCGACGCAGGCTCCCTGACCCTCCCGGGCCCGCGCCACCGCCCCCGGCGACAGCACCCGCCGCCCACCCGCGCTGCCGCCGTCCGCGAGGATCCCGTACAGCGCCGCCACCGCCCGCGCGGTGCCGTGGCCGTTCGCGGCCGGGATCTCCGCCGCCCGCCAGACCGCGCTGTTCGCGACCGGAACGTCCACCGGCGGACTGGACAGCACGGCCAGGGCGACCGGCGTCAACTGGCCGAGCAACTCCGCCTGCCCGGCGTACTCCTCGGCCGACGGAGGCACCAGGTCCGCCACCCGGCCCGCCTGCGCCGCGGGCAGTCCGACGGTGAAGTCGATCCCGAGCGGGCCGGTGATCTCCCGGGCCAGGAACGCCCCCGGGCGCAGCCCCGACACCCGGCGCACCACCTCACCGACCAGATGGCCGAAGGTAAGCATGTGATAGCCCGACGCCGTGCCCGGCTCCCACCACGGCTCGGTCGCCGCCAGCCGCTCGACCGCCGGCTCCCAGGCGTAGAACTGCTCCAGCGTCATCGCCTCGCGCGGCCCGGCCAGCCCCGCCCGGTGCGAGAGCAGATGCCGCACCAGCACCCCCTCCTTCCCGGCCGCCGCGAACTCCGGCCAGTACGCCGCCACCGGGGCGTCGAGATCGAGGAGGCCCCGGTCGGCGAGGTGGGGGCACCTCCCACGCCCTTAAGGCAGTGGGGGAGCGCGCAGAGCGCCACCGGGCCCTTGGTCGTCGACCACACATTGACCAGGGTGTCCCGCTCCCAGGGGCGGGTGCGGGCCGCGTCCGCCCAGCCGCCCCACAGATCGACGACGGTCTCGCCGCCGAGGGTCACACAGACCGCGGCGCCCAGTTCGCCGCGCTCCCGGAAGTTCTCCTCGAACGCCTCGCGCACCCCGGCGAACGCCGGGGCGCAGTCGCCCCGGACCTGGTACTCCGGCTCGGACACGAGCGGCCCTCCCTCACCTCGCGGGTCCGGGCCGCGCGCTCGCCGCCCGGGTCCGGCGAACGCCAGCCAGGGCCGCGACCGCGAGGAAGACCGCGTCCCCGGGGGTGATCCGCCCGGCCCGGACCGGGTCAGGTGTACCGGCCGGGTCAGGCGTACGACCGCAGCCAGCGCAGCTTGGCCGCCTCCTGGTAGGGCCCGCCGCCCTCGTGGTCGTTGAAGTCGTACACCTCGATCGCCTTGTCCTCGTGCGCCCACGCGTTGAACGCGGCGAAGACCGTCGACGGCGGGCAGGTCTGGTCCTCCAGCGCCGCCGAGAACAGGGCCGGGGACCGGCCGCGGGCCGCGAAGTGCACCCCGTCGAAGTAGGACAGCGTGCGCAGCGCGTCCTCGGTGCGGCCCCGGTGCGTCCTCAGCCACAGGGCGATCTCCCGGTACGGGTGCCGCTCCGTCAGGGTCGTCGCGCGCGGGAAGTCGCACAGGAACGGCACATCCGGCGCGACGGCCACCAGGTCCGGGACCAGCGCGCCCACCGCCACCGTGATCCCGCCGCCCTGGCTGCTGCCCAGCGCCACGGTCCGGGAGGCATCGGCCAGCGGATGCGAGCGGGCCGCCTCCACCGCCCGCACGGCGTCGGTGAAGACCCGCCGGTAGTAGTAGTTCTCCGGCGCGTCGATGCCCCGGGTCATGAAACCGGGGTACGCCGGACCGCCCGCCACCGGGTCCGCGGTGCCGCCGCCCCCGCCCCAGGCGCTGCCCTGGCCCCGGGTGTCCATCACGAAGTGCGCCCGGCCGGTCGACGCCCACAGCAGATGCTCGTGCGCCAGCCCGCGCCCGCCGCCGTACCCGAGGAACTGCACCACCAGCGGCACCGGCCCGGCGGCCGTCGCGGGCAGGGTCAGCCAGCCCTTCACCGGGTGCCCGCCGAACCCGGCGAAGGTCACGTCGTACACCTCCACCGTGCTTAGCCCGCTGTCCACCGGCTCGAAGCGGGCGTCCAGATCGTGCTCCCGGGCCTCCTGGAGCGTCTTGGCCCAGAAGGCGTCGAAGTCCTCTGGGGCGACGGAGGTGCTGCGGTACTCCCGCAACTCGGCGAGGGGCAGATCGAACAGGGGCATACGGGATCACTTTCACGGAGAGGGGCAAGGCCGCGCAGCGGGCGAGGGCGGCCTGGATGATCACACCGTAGGCACGGGGCGGGACGGGACACCAGAGGGACACCCGGGCGCGAGGGCCGTACGGCTCTCCGGCTCGGGGGCGGTTTGGCCGGGGCGGCGGTCAGGCCCAGCGGCGGGTCCACTCCGGTTCCGTGCGGTCCCAGTCCCGCTCCCACTCCGCCAGCCGGTGGCCGAGGGCGACCCGGCGCGACGCCGACCAGCCCAGCAGCACGGCCGCCGCCGTACCGCCGGTGGCGCAGACACCCAGGGTGATCGCGTGCTGCCAGACGATCGACGCGTCCGGCGGCGGCCCCACATCACGGTCCTGCCGGTCCAGCCACAGCCGGACCGTGTCCCCCGGGCGCGCGCTCTCCGGCACCGAGGTCACCCCGGACTCCGGCCGGCCGCCCGGATCCGTCCACCGGACCGTCGCCTGAAAGGCGTACGGGCCGCCGCCGACCGCCGGGAGCGCCCGCCGGGGCTCGCCCGCCACCACCGCGCTCACCTGGTGCCGCTCCGCCCGCTGCGCGGCCACCGTCGCCCGCGCGTCCCCGTACGCCCACATGCCCGTCGCTGCCCCCGCCAGCGGCGCGCCGAGCAGCAGCAGCACGGCGACCACGAGGAGCAGCCACGCCTCGATCACATCCGACCGGCGCCGCAGCGGACTGGACCGCCAGCGCCAGCCCCGTACCCGGTTCCGCATGCCGACCTCCTCGCCCTCGGACGCGCGAGTGGTTCTAAGCATCAGGTACCCCGTCCGTCCCTCCATCGAGCATCCCGGCGGGTATCTATCGAAGCGGACATTCCCGGATGAGTCCGGCGGGGTCGCCCGAACGGATCCGCGATCGTGAACCGCGTATGAAGTCTTCCGCGGCCCGGGAATAGCTCGACAGCGATCTTCCTTGCCCGAGATGCCCGATCCGCCGGGGCGCACGTCCCCCTCGTGCCCCGGCGACAGCGCGAAACGTGGGAGCCACCATGCCCAAGGCATACGTCTTCACCCGGAACGGCGGTCCGGAGACCGAGGCGCTCGTCGACCGGGACCGGCCCGTACCCGGCCCCGGCGAGCTGCTGGTCGCCGTGCGCGTCGCCGGGGTCAATCCGGTCGACTACAAGATCCGCAACGGGTACCGCCGCGCGGGCGTCGGTGCCGTCGAGCCCCCGGCCGTCCTCGGCAGCGAGGTCTCCGGGGTGGTCGAGGAGGTCGGTCCCGGGGTCACCGGGTTCGCCGTCGGCGACGCGGTGTTCGGGTCGCCGGTCTCGGGCGGTTACGCCGAGTTCGCGGTGCTCCCGGCGGAGGTGGCCGCGCACAAGCCCGCCGCGCTCTCCTTCGCCACCGCCGCGACCCTCCCGGTGGCCGCCGCCACCGCCTACGACGGCATCCGGCAACTGAACCTGCCCTCCGGCAGCACCCTGCTGGTGACCGGCGCGGGCGGCGGTGTCGGCGTGGCCGCGGTCCAGATCGCCCGCGCGGCCGGGATCCGGGTGCTGGGGCTGGCCGGGGCGACCAAGAAGGACCTGCTGGACTCCCTCGGCGCCGTCCATGTGCCGTCCGGTCCGGGCTGGCCCGAGCGCGTCCGGGCCGCCGCGCCCGAGGGTGTCGACGGCATCTTCGACCTGGTCGGCGGCGAGGTCTTCGAGGAGGCCGCGGCGCTCGTCCCCGGCGGGACCCGCCTGATCACCGCCGCGGTCCGCCCCGAGGAGGCCGAGCGGCTCGGCGGCGCCCGGGTGGCCCGCGCCCGCAACGCGGCCGTCCTGGACGCCGTAGCCGCCCTCGCGGCCGACGGGGCCCTGGATCCCCACGTGACCGGGACGTACCCGCTGGAGCGCGCAGGGGAGGCGCTCCGCGCGGTCGAGGAGGGCCACGCCCACGGCAAGACGGTCATCGAGGTGTCCCGATGACCCGAGACGGGGAGGGCGGGACGACGGGGGGTTCCCGGATACCGGGGGCCTCGGGGATACCGGGGGTCTCGGGGATGCCGGGGGTCTCGGGGACACCGGGTGTTCCGTGGACACCGGGTGCCTCGGAGACTGCGGGCGCCTCGGGGACAGCGGACGCCGCCGCGAGGCATGACGTTCCTCCGATGCGGGGTGCCTCCGGGGCGGCGGGTGAGTCCCGTGTACCGGGCGGTTCCCGGGTGTCGGGCGCTTCCCGTGTGCCGGGCGGCTCCCAGACCCCGGTCACTCCCCGGACCCCCGACACCGCCAGCATCCCCACTACCCCCGCCACCCCCACCACCCGCACCACGCCCACCATCCCCACCACCCCCCACATCCTCGACAACCCCGCCCGTGCCGCGCTCACCGGGCCGCATGCGCACTTCGCCGAGCGGCGGGGGCGGATTCTGCGGTACCCGGTCGACGTGTCCCCCTGGCTCGCGCTGCCCGATCGGCTGGAGCCGGAGGACTGGGCGGATCTGGCGGCGCTGTCCGGGCCGGGGGCCGAGGTGCCGCTCCTCGGGCATCAGGGGCCCGTCCCGGACGGCTGGGAGATCACCTTCCACGCGGAGGGCGTCCAGCTCGTCGACGACGGGATCGACGCCGCGCCCGAGCCGGAGGCGATCGTCCTCGGACCCGCCGACGTACCCGAGATGCTCGACCTGGTCGAACGCACCCGGCCCGGCCCGTTCCTGCCCCGCACCATCGAGATGGGCACCTATCTGGGCATCCGGCGGCAGGGGCGGCTCGTCGCCATGGCGGGGGAGCGGCTGCACCCGCCGGGCTGGACCGAGATCAGCGCGGTCTGCACCGACCCCGCCGCCCGCGGCGAGGGCCTCGCCACCCGGCTGGTCCTCGCCGTCGCCCATGGCATCCGCGAGCGCGGCGAGACCCCCTTCCTGCACACCGGCGCCGCCAACACCAACGCCATCCGCCTCTATGAGCACCTGGGCTTCCGGCTGCGCCGCAGCACCGCGTTCATGGCGGCCCGCGCCCCGCAACCGACCGGCGGGGAACGGGCGATGGCGGTGTCCTGAGCGGCCCGCCGGGTGCCGATCGAGCAGGTGTATGGTGGCCGTCCGGCCGGGGGTGGACCCCGGCCGCAGGACCGAGGAGGTGAGACCCATTCCCGCTGTGCCAGCCGGGGTGCTCCCTCCTCGAACCGGCGCGGATCACCGTCAGGGCAGGTCCTGGGCCCTGGGACGGTGACCGCCGGGAGCGCCCTTCGTGTCCCGAAAGGCTCCCGCACCTCCCATGTCGTCATCCCCGCTTCCGTCCCCGTCCCCGTCCTCGTCGCCATCCCCTTTGCTCACCCCTGACCGGGTCGTCGCCGTGCTGCGGGCCGCGGGGTGTGTGTTCGCCGAGGACGAGGCCGCGCTGATCCTCGCCGCCGCCCGCACCCCCGCCGAACTCGCCGCCCTGGTGGAGCGCCGGGTCGCCGGGCTGCCCCTGGAACTCGTCGTCGGATGGGCCGGGTTCCGGGGCCTGCGGGTCTCGGTGGCGGCCGGGGTGTTCGTCCCGCGCCGCCGGACCGAGTACCTCGTCGAACAGGCCCTCGCCCGGGTGCCGGACGCGCGGGTGGTGGTCGACCTGTGCTGCGGCTCCGGCGCGGTCGGCGCGGCGCTGGCCGCCGCCCTGGGCCCCGTGGAACTGCACGCCGCCGACATCGACCCGGCCGCGGTCCGCTGCGCCGCGCGCAATGTCGCCGCCTACGGCGGCCGGGTGCACCGGGGTGATCTGTTCGCGGCGCTGCCCGCCGGGCTGCGCGGCCGGGTCGGGATCCTCGCCGCCAATGTGCCCTATGTGCCGACCGGGGAGGTCGCCCTGCTCCCCGCCGAGGCCCGCGACCACGAACCGAGGGCCGCGCTCGACGGCGGCGGCGACGGGCTGGACGTCCTGCGCCGGGTCGCCGCGGGTGCCCCGCCCTGGCTGGCCCCCGGCGGGCGGCTGCTGACCGAGACCAGCGCCCGCCAGGCGCCCCGCGCGGTCGACGCCTACACCCGGGCCGGGCTGACGGCGGAGGTGGCGGTGTGCGCGGACACGGACGCGTATGTGGTGATCGGGGGGCTGCCGGACTGATCCGCGCCGGGGGAGGGGCCCAGGGGCTCCGGGGGCCGTCTCCCGCGACGGTGCGATCAGGACCGTCACGTCGTCGTGGTTGCCGGGCTCCCCTCTCGTGGCGCGCCCGGCGCCCTCCGCCGCGCCTCCCGCCCGCTTCTGGCGCCCGCTTCTGCCGCCGCCCCGGCCGCCGCCGTTGGTGTTCTCCCGCGCGCGGTGCTTCCCTGGGAGTGGCGGCACGGGCCGCGGCCAGGCCAGGGAAGGAGTGGTCGCGATGGACACAGCAGCCCCGCACCCGGAATCGGTCTCGGTGGAGATCAGCGGGTGCAGCAAGGAGGACGCCCGGGTCGTGTTCGACAGCCTGTGCGCGTCCTTCACCTCCGACCGGTGCGCCGAGGACGTGCCGGAGAACCTGCACGAGACCCGCCCGGCCGTGTGGCTGGGCACCTTCGACGTGGCCGACACTCACCCGGGCGCGGCCCCCGGACGGCTCTCCGCGTCGGTGACGGCGGACGTCCAGGGCGGCTACTGGGCCATCGACCGCTTCCGCACCACCCTCCACTCGCTCTTCGCGGTGAGCGACCTGTCCACCGCGTCCGGCGACCAGGAGCGGGAGCTGCATGTGCTGCTGGAGAACCGCTGAACCCCGCAGGGACGGGCGAGGGCCCTCAGAGCCGGTAGGGCTTGGACCGCTTGCGCAGGAACCAGCCCGCCGCGATGGCCCCGGCGCCCACCAGCACCCCGCCGGCCACCAGCGTCAGCGTGCCGTAGTCCTGGATGCCGCCGCCGACCCCGCCCAGCACACCCTTCGGCGAGGCGGAGGCGGACGGGGACGGGGACGGAGCGGGGGAGGAGGTCGCCGAGATGGTCGGGGTGGCCGGGACGGCGGAGACGATCACCGACTGGGTGCCGGCCGTGTTCCCGCCCGCGCACACCACGCTGACCGTGTAGGTGCCGGGAGCGACATTGGACCAGGCGGCCGACTGGAGGTTGGCGGTGCCGGTCAGGGCGACCTGGCGGCCCTGGGCGAAGTCGGACTGGGCGCTGTTGAGCAGTGAGGCGTTGCCCCAGCTTCCGCTCATCTGGGTGCACACGGTGGTGGTGACCGACACCGAGGAGCCCGAGGTGCTCACGGAGACTCCGCTCGCCGCACCCGCCGGGGCGGCGGCCAGGGTGAGGGGCACCGCGGCGGCGGTCAGGATCGGGCCGGAGCGCAGGATGTGCCGGGCAATACGCATGATCTGTCCTCCGGCGGCACGGTCGGCGGTACATCCGTGGCGCCGCCGTGGTCGGGGACGTCCGTGCGCCTCACCGGCAGCCAATGCCGCCGCGCCGCGCGCCGCACTCCGGCCGCACCCGGCCGGGTGACGGATTCCGCCGTCCGGCCCCGCCGGTCCGTGCGCGCCGGGCGGGGCCGGACCCCCGGGTCAGGGCGCGCCGGTCGTCACCGTCAGCTCCGCTGAGTACCCGCCCCAGGTGCCGTCCGGCAGCTTGGCGCGCAGCCGCACCCGGTGGGACTCCCCGGCCTTCTCCCCGATGTAGAAGCTGTACTCCGAGCGGCCCTCGGGCGGATCGCCGCCCCACACCAGCGAGGTGGCGCTCTTGCCGTCCAACTGGATCTGGTACTCGGAGATCACCCCGTCCACCGGCGGCGGCATCCACGACAGATCGAGGTTGTACGCCCCGTCCACCTCGCTGGTCGTCGCCTTGAAATCGGTCGGCGCGGTGTCCTGCCCGCTGGCGTCGTCCCCGGCGGCGGTGGTCAGCTCCACCGTGTTCCCAGCGGGCGACACATTGTCGGCGGCGTCCCGCGCCTTGACGGTGAACACATAGTCGGTCCCCGGTCGCAGCCCGGTCACCACGGCCGCCGTCTGGCTCCCGCCCACACTGTGGATCTTCGAATCCCCCTGGAAGATGTCGTACGACACCACCTTCTGGTCGTCCTTCGCCGCGCCCCACTCCAGTTGGACGGCCCGGCTCCCGGCGGCCCGGCCGGTGGTGCGGCCCGGGGCGGTGGGCGGGGAGTCGTCGGCGGCGACGGCGGCCGGGGTGGTCGCCGCGACCTCGCGGCTGGGCTCGCTGAGCCGTCCCTCCGCGTCCTTGGCGCGCACCGAGAAGACATACCGGGTACCGGGCTTGAGCTGGACGACATCGGCCATGTGCTCGTCGGCGTCGACCTCCTTGACCTTCTTCGAGCCCTGGTAGATCTCGTACTCGGTGATGGGAGGTTCGCCCGTCACCTGGTTCCACATCACATGCACGCTGGTCGCGCTGCCGGCCTCGGCGGTGACCCCGGCGGGGATCCCGGGCGGGCGCTCGGCCCCCTCCGCTCCGCCCCAGGCGCAGGAGGTCACGAGCAGCAGAGTGCCGCTGACAAGCACGGCGGGAACGGGGGCGCGTCGCACGGTTCTGCCTCCCCAGGCGGTGGCAA
The DNA here is from genome assembly GCF_040683675.1 of Streptomyces sp. NPDC093252. NCBI lineage: Bacteria > Bacillati > Actinomycetota > Actinomycetes > Kitasatosporales > Streptomycetaceae > Streptomyces > Streptomyces sp. NPDC093252. The sequence continues at coordinate 437,838 of NZ_JBFBEM010000004.1, forward strand.
TGGTCCGGACCAATTCTGCGCGCCTGACGGGATCACATCAAGAGGGGACGGTGCCCGGAGTGGGCCGGCGGACGGCATCCGGACACCGCTGGTGGGCATCGCCCGGAGTTACGTATGCTGAGAGCCCCAACGGCCGGACTTCCCGAACTCTCCCAGGGTGCGGGCCAGTTCATGCCTGTGGCGCGGATCGCTGTCGTCGCTGTTGCCGCGCCGGCGCGGGCGCCGGGGGCCGGGGCCGACGGAGTTCCTCCGAGGCTCGGGCCCCCGCCCCCTGTCGCCCTCCAAGGGGTCTTCCCTCCGGTATCCGACCGGTATCCGACCGGTATTCGAACATTCCGGGAAATTTCAGACGCGCCGGACGGGTGCTGTCCGGCCCTGTTGGGCGGTTCCGGGATCGGAAAGGGCGTCAGATAGGGCTGAATGTCCGGGATGTGATGAATTGCCGGTGATATCTCATCCCTGATCCCCCGATCCTCGATCCCTGATTCGCGATTCCCTATCCCCTATCCCCTATCCCCGATCCGCGATTCCCGATCCCTGATCCCCGATCCTCGGAGAGGTTCCCCTATCGTGCGTGTCCAGTCGCTGACCCTCGTCATGGCGGGCGCCGCCCTGCTCGCCCCGACGAACGCCCCCGCGCCGTCCCCCGCGCCGCCCCCGCGCGATGTTCCGGCGGTGCTGGGCGAGGGCTCCGTCCCCGCCGCCGACCTGCTCGCCCGGGTGCGCGACTGCGTCCCCGTCTCCCGGGGGCGCTACCGCACCGACACCGGGAGACGCGCCACCGTCCCGGTCTGCGGCACCACGGACGCCGTGTTCTGGAAGGCCGACATGGACATCGACTGCGACGGCCGCGCGGGCCGCCACTGCAACTCCCGCACCGACCCCTACTTCTCCCCCCACACCGCCTACCAGCAGTCCGACGGCCGTGCCCTGGACTCCGAGACCCTCCCCCACATCGTCGTCCCCGTGCCCAGCGGGATCTGGGACCACGGCGACCACGGAGTGCGGCGCGGGACGGTCGCCGCCGTGGTGTACCGGAACCGGGTCCAGTACGCCGTCGTCGGCGACCGCGGCCCCCGCGACCTCATCGGCGAGGCGTCCTACGCCACCGCCGAGGCCCTCGGCATCGACCCCGACCCCCGGCACGGCGGAACGGCGTCGGGGGTGACCTACATCCTCTTCAAGGACACCGTGGCCACCCCCATCGAGGACCACGCGACGGCGGTACGGGAAGGGGAGCGCAGAGCGAGGGCGTTCGTCCGCTGACCCGCGACGCGGGGCGTCAGACCTTGCGGTAGGTGTACGCGTCGGCCGCCGCCGCCTCCACCGCGGCCAGGTCGGCGCCCGCCGCCGCCGTGACCACCGCCGCCACCGCGCCCTCCACGAAGGGCGCGTCCACCAGCCGGGTGTCCGGCGGAAGTTCGTCGCCCTCGGCGAGCAGCGCCTTGACCGTGAGGACCGCGCTGCCGAGGTCGGTGAGCACGGCGACCCCCGCACCCCGGTCCACCGACGCCGCCGCCGCGGCGATCAGCTCCGCGCTGGTCCCCAGCTCACCGCCCTCGGTGCCGCCCGCAGGCGCCACCGGCACGTTCTCCCCGCCGCCCGCCAGCGCCCTGGCCAGCGCCGCCACCGACGCGGCCACCTCCGCGCTGTGCGACACCAGGACGATCCCCACCGGGTTGCCGTCACTCATCGTGTGCCTCCGCCAGAGCCGCGATCAGCAGCGCCGCCGAGGTGGCGCCCGGATCCTGGTGACCGATGCTGCGCTCGCCCAGATAGCTGGCCCGGCCCTTGCGCGCCTGGAGCGGCGTGGTCGCCTCCGCGCCCCGCTCCGCCGCCGTCCGCGCCGCCGCGAAGGAATCGCCGAGCGCGTCCACCGCGGGTACCAGCGCGTCGATCATCGTCTTGTCGCCGGGCGCCGCGCCGCCGAGGGTCATCACCGCCTCCACTCCGGTCCGCAGCGCCCCCGCGAACTCCTCCTCGCTCACCTCGGGAGCGTCGCCCAGCGCCTTGCCGGTACGGCGCAGCAGCGTGCCGTACAGCGGCCCCGAGGCACCGCCGACCTTCGAGATCAACTGCTTGGCCGCCAGCAGCAGCACCCCGCCCGGGGTGTCCGGCGCCTCCTGCGCCAGCGCCGCGGAGACCGCGGCGAACCCCCGGTTCATATTGCTGCCGTGATCGGCGTCCCCGATCGGTGAGTCAAGGGCGGTGAGCCGGTCCGCCTCACGCGCCACGGAGGCGGCGGCGTCCGTCATCCAGCGGCGGAAGAAATCGGCGTCGAGCACAGGAACTCCTTGCCTGGTAGGTACGCGGGCGGCGGGGCGACGGCCTGTCACCTGCCCCAGCGCAGACCCGGGGTGCTGACCGGCGCGTCCCACAGCCGCAGCAGTTCCTCGTCCACCTGGCACAGCGTCACCGAGGCGCCGGCCATGTCGAGCGAGGTGACGTAGTTGCCGACGAGGGTGCGGGCGACGGCGACCCGGTTCGCGCCCAGCACCCGCTGCACCTCCGCGTTGAAGCCGTACAGCTCCAGCAGCGGGGTCGCGCCCATGCCGTTCACCAGGACCAGCACCGGGCCGCGCGGAGTCATGTCCTCCAGGAGCGCGTGCACGGCGAAGTCGGCGATCTCCCCGGAGGTCATCATCGCCCGCCGCTCCCGGCCGGGCTCGCCGTGGATGCCGATGCCCAGCTCCAGCTCACCGGCCGGCAGATCGAAGGTGGGGCTGCCCTTGGCGGGTGTGGTGACCGCGCTCAGGGCGACCCCGAAGCTGCGGGAGTTCTCATTGACCTGCCGGGCGATGGCCTCCACGCGCTCCAGCGGCTGCCCCTCGTCGGCCGCCGCGCCTGCGATCTTCTCCACGAACAGGGTGGCCCCGGTACCGCGCCGCCCCGCCGTGTAGAGGCTGTCGGTCACCGCCACATCATCGTTGACCAGCACCTTCGCCACCTGGATGCCCTCGTCCTCGGCCAGCTCGGCGGCCATGTCGAAGTTGAGGACGTCCCCGGTGTAGTTCTTGACGATGAACAGCACCCCGGCCCCGCTGTCCACGGCCGCGGCGGCTCGCACCATCTGATCGGGCACCGGCGAGGTGAATATCTCCCCCGGACACGCCGCCGACAGCATCCCGGGCCCCACGAACCCTCCGTGCAGCGGCTCATGCCCCGAGCCACCGCCCGAGACCAGCCCCACCTTCCCGGCGACGGGCGCGTCCCGCCGTACGATCACCCGGTTCTCCACGTCCACGACCAGCTCGGGGTGGGCGGCGGCCATCCCCCGGAGCGCGTCCGCGACCACGGATTCGGGGACGTTGATCAGCATCTTCATCGGTAACCTCCGGAAAAGGCCGCTAACAGGCAGGTCGGCCGCCCGCATTGATCGGTAGCTCTCCACGGGCGTGCCCCTGCTGGCAGTATCCGCCCTGCGAAAGTGAAGGGCACGCGCGGGAGTGCCGCCGGGCCGGGTGCCGCAGGGCGCACGAGATCCCCGCGCGCTCCCCGCGCCATCCCGGCGGGGCCCGCCGACGGTCACCTGCCGCATGCAGCCGCGCGGCCGGCCGGTATGCGGCCTGCCTCCATGGTGACCCACCTCCGCTCCCCGGACATCCGCTGAACCCCGCACCACCGTGAGCACCCGTGACCCTCACTCCCGGCATCCCGGCGCGCACCGCCTCGGCGTTCTCCGCGCCGACTCCGTGGGCCCTGAGCGCGGACTCCGCGCGGACTGCGTGTGCACTGCGCGTGCACGATGGGGCAGCATCGGCGCGGATCACGGGCACGGTCCATGGCCGTCCGGCGAAATCGCCCGGTCCCTGTGCCATCGTCACTCCCGGGTCCACGGGGTGGCTCCGCGCGGCAGGGGGGTGATCGCCGAGGTGACTCGGATCGCGATAGTCGGCGCCGGAATCACCGGCCTCGCCACGGCATGGCTGCTGGACGGCACGGGGCACGATGTCGTCCTCTTCGAGAGGAACCCCTGGGCGGGGGGCCACGCCCACACCCTGACCGTGCGCCGCGACGGAGCCGACGTCCCCGTGGACACCGCGTTCTCGAATCTCACGACGGCGACCCACCCCACCTTCAAGGCGTTCCTGCGCCGCCTCGGGGTGGGGGTGGAGCGCGCGCGGGCCACGTTCACCCTGTACTCGGCGCCCGAGCGGCGCAGTCTGATGGTGCTCCCGTCCGGCCGCCCGGCGCACCTCGGCGCGGCCGTGCGGCCGGCGGGGGTGCGGAACCTGGTCGCGTTCGGCCGGGCCATCGACGCCGCCGTCCCGCTGGAGACGCACGGCGACTGGAGCATGCCGGTGCGCGCGTATCTGCGGCTGCTGCCGCCCGCGTTCGCGGCCCGGGTCATGGGTCCCTTCCTCGCCGCACTGGTCGGTACCTCCGTCGAGGAGGCCATGGAGTTCTCGGCCCGTGCCGCGATGAAGTTCCTCGTCTGCCCCCGGATCGAGGGCACCCGGCTGGCGCTGGAGGAACTCCGCGTGCGGGGCGGCGTGCACACCTATGTGCGGGCGCTGCTCGCCGCGCTGGAGAAGGCCGATGTCCGGCTGGACGTGGAGGTCGTCGGGGTGCGCAAGGACGCCGGGCGCTTCCTGCTGACGGAACGCGGCGGACGGAAGCACTCCTTCGACCAGGTCGTCCTCGCCACCCCCGCCGACCGGACCGCGCACCTCCTCTCCGGCCTGGCCGGTGCCGGGCCCCTGCGCAGCCTGCTCCAGGGCATCGAGTACTACGAGACCGCCATCGCGGTCCACAGCGACCCCGCCCTCATGCCCCGGCCCCGCGCCGCCTGGTCCTATGTGAACATGCGCGTCGACCATCGCGGGGAGTGCGAGAAGACCTTCTGGTGCGGGGCGCGCGACGGGGTGGACGTGTTCCGGAGCTGGGTGACCCTCGGCACGTCCACGCCCCGCGACCTGCACGCGATGTACCGCTACTCCCATCCCCGGATGACTCCCGGCTACTACCGCACCCAGGCCCGGCTGGCGGCCCTCCCGCCGGGCGCGGGCGGGCTGTGGCTCGCGGGCAGCTACCTGGAGGACGTCGACACCCATGAGAGCGGTCTGCGCTCCGCGATGCGGGTGGCCGACGCGCTCCTCGCGGCGTCCTCGGACCGGCGCACACCGCACGACTCCCCCTGAGGGAACGCCGGACCGGACCACCCGGCCAGGACCCCGACCCGGACGCGCCGGACGGGAGGACCCCGACCCGGAAGCGCCGGTCGGGCGAGAAGGCGACTGCGAAGGGAGCACTCCCATGTCCCACCCGCCCCCGGCGGCGACCGCCCACCTGGCGCACGACTACGAACGCCACTCCGCCGCCGACAAGCAGCGGATGCTGTGGCAGAGGGTCCTCGCGTCGCGCTACCCCGTGCTCCCCGCCCCCCGCCGGGTGACCGGACCCGTACCGGCGGCGAGGATCGTGAAGGGTCTGCTGGCCGGCGGGCGCGGAACGTTCCGCCGGCATCTGGACACGACGGAGCCCCGCACCAAGCTCTCCCACCCCCTCGGGGTCGTCGCCACGGCGGAGTTCCGCGGCCTGCCCGGGGTCCGCGCGGGGGGCGTCCTCGACGGCTGCCCGCTCCTCGTCCGGCTCTCCATCGGCGGCCACCCCGAGGAGGGCGGCTTCTCGCCCGCCATGGCCGTCAAGTTCCTCATCGACGGCCATCCCTCGGTGAACCTGCACGTCACCGCCTCGATCGACGGCCAGGAGGGACCCCAGGACTTCTTCCGGGACCCCTTGACCAACATCCTCCCCGAGCCGGTCTCGGCCGCCGGACGCCTCTCCCGCCCGCTGCTCGCCCGGGTCATCGGACTCCCGGACCCGTTCCGCATGGACATCGACCACCTCACCTTCCGCGACCGTACCGGCGCCATCAACTACGGCGGCGCGCCGCCGCACCAGATCCTCTTCCGGCCCGCGCTCTCGCCGCGGCCCCGCTGGCGGGCGGACGTCCGCGAGGAACTGATGACCGTCGCGGCGGGCAGCGCACTGTACGCGGCCGAGGTGTGCCACGCCCCCGGCGGTGAGTTCACCTCGGTGGGGAGCGTCGTGACCACCTCTGAGTTCGCCGCGTCCGAGTTCGGCGACCGGGTCCTGCACTTCCACCACCGCCGACGGGGTGTCGACTGAGCCGAGCACAGTGCATCCGGCGGCCCCGTCACCGGCCCGCCCGGCCCTCCTGCGCCCTTTCCCGCCCACTGAATTCACGGCGGGGCGGGCCAACTGCGCTTTCCGACGCCCAATTCGGAAGGGTCTTGCCGGAAAAAATTGAAAATGTCAGGGTCGTGGCATGGCACTTGTCTTCAGGGGCGCCACGCCCTACTGCTATGCGAATTCACTGGCCATGGTGATGGGTTCCGCCGCAGCCGCGCCCGCACCCCCGCCCTCGGCCCTCGAAGTCCTGACCGGCTCCCCGTTCGGCGCGCAGTGGGAGGAGAACGGCCTGCCCTTCTTCGATCCGCCAGGCTGGGATCCCGACCTCGGCCTCGACCGTGCCCTCGACCTGCTCGGCTGGACCTGCCGGAGCACCGGCGGCGGGGACGGGGCCGCGGCCGTGCGGCGGCTCAGGGACGCCACCCGGTCGGGCCCGGCCCTCGTCGGGCCGGTCGACATGGGGTTGCTGCTGCACCAGCCGGGGGCCGCCGGGACGGCCGACGGCACCGACCACTGGGTCGTCGTCCTGGCCGTCGAGGGCGACGAGGTCGTCTTCCACGACCCGGAGGGATTTCCCTTCGTCACCCTTCCCGTCGCCGCTTTCGTCGCCGCCTGGAACAGTTGCGAGGTGCGTTTCGCGCGCCCTTTCACCCTGCGCAGTGAATTCCGGCGCGTGCGCGAGGTCGACATCCTGGACGCGGTCCGGAATTCTCTTCCGGCCGCCCGGCGGTGGGTGTCGGGAGGTGGTCCGGACAGCGGATTCCGGACCCGGGGGGACGCGGGCCGGGGCCCGTCCGGTGCGGTGGAGCAGCTCGCCGACCGGGTCCGGGCGGGGCTGGACGACCGGACGCGGGCCCATCTCGTCGACTTCGCCGTCCGCGTCGGCACCCGACGCCTCGCCGACGCCTCCTACTGGCTGGCGGAGGCCGGGGCCCGGGACGCCGCCGGGATCGCCGACCGGCAGGCGCGGCTGCTGGGCGGTGCGCAGTACCACCTGGTCGCCGGGGACACGGAGACGGCGGCGGCTGCCTTGCGGCAACTGGCCGGTACCTATGGGGAGATGGGGGCTGCCCTTGGGGAGCCCTCGGGGCGGTGACTCCGGCTCGGCGGGGGTGGGTGACGTCGGCACAGGCGCGGGTGGGTGACTCCGGCTCACCGGGGTGGGTGACTGCGGCCCTGCCGTGCCGGTGACCTCGGCTCGTCGGGGGTGGGTGACTCCGGCGCTCCCCCGTGCCGGTGCCCCCGACCCATCGGGGGCCGACGACCCCGGCCCCCCTCGTGCCGCTGAGCCCGGCTCGCCGGGGGCGGTCAACCCCGGACCTCGCATGCCGGTGACCTGGCCCTCGGGAGGGAGCGGTCAACTCCGGACCCCCAGGGGAGCGGTCACCCCCGGACCCCCGTGCCGGTAACCCCGGCCCCCCGGGCCGCAGCCCCCCGCCACCCTGCTCAGCCCCGCGCTTCCCCCGGGTCCGGCCCGGCGGCGGGCGGCGGAGTCGCGGACAGCGTGATGCCGCCGTGGTAGTCGCGGCCCTGGATCACCGGGCCGTCGAACGTGCCGCCGCTGATGGTGTTGGACACGGAGCCCTGGCCGGTGTGGAGCTGCCGTGCCCGGTCGTGCCAGGCGGACAGGGCGGCGGCGAACTCGGGGTCCTGGGCCGCGCGGGCGGCGAGGGCGGCACTGAGGACCTGGACGCGGGCCCGGTCCTCGGGGGCCTCCGCCACCCGCGCCAACGCGCTCTCGTCCGCCTCCGGTTCCCCGTCGGCCGCAAGCGCCGGGGTGTCCTCGCGCCGGAAGGGGCGCCGGACCAGCGCGCTCAGGCCCGCCCATGCCTCCCGGCCCAGTTCGCCCCCGGCACCTCCCGCGAGGGCCGCCAGCAGTGCCACCGAGATCGGTTCCATGAACATCACGCTCCGCGATTGAGAGGTCACCTGGAGTGGACGTGAGGTGAGGGGGAGGTGGTTCCGTCGAATCGTTACCCGGTTCTGCGGGGCTTTCCTCACCCATGGCCGGTTCTTCTCCGGTCCGCTGGGGACCCATTCCCCGGGGAGTGGATTCCCGGGGGATTCCCGGGGCCGATTCCCGGCGAGCGGAGTCCCGGGGAGCGGAATCCCGGGAGCGGATCCGCGGTACGGGAGGGGGCGCCGGTGGACGACAACCGTGATGTGCGCAACGTCGTGGCCGACTCGACCGCCGGGACGGTCGTCCAGGCCGGGACCATCCACGGGGGTGTGCACATCCACCAGGGCGGCGGCCCCGGCAAGGCACCCCCGGTGATCCCCGCCCAACTCCCCTCCGGCATCCCCCACTTCGTCGGCCGGGAACGCGAACTCGGGCTGCTCCTGCGGCGGCTGGAGGACGGGGCCGGAGCAGGCCGGGCCGTGGTGATCAGCTCCCTCGGCGGCACCGCCGGGATCGGCAAGACCACCCTCGCCGTGCACTGGGGACGGCTCCACCGGGAACGGTTCCCGGATGGGCAGCTCTACGTCGACCTGCGGGGGTTCGCCCCGGGGCGGGCGCCCATGACGGCCGACGAGGCGGTGCGCGGGTTCCTCGACGCCTTCCGCGTCCCCGCCGACCGCATCCCCACCGGCCTCGACGCGCAGACCGCCCTCTACCGCACCCTGACCGAGGGCAGACGGCTGCTGATCGTCCTCGACAACGCCCGGGACTCCGCCCAGGTACGGCCCCTGCTGCCCGGCGGCGCGGGCTGCCTCGTCCTCGTCACCAGCCGCCGGGCGCTCACCGGACTCGTCGCCCGGGAACAGGCCCGGCAGCTCACCCTCGATCTGCTCTCCGCCGACGAGGCCCGCGCCCTGCTCACCGGATTCCTCGGCGCCGACCGGGTCACCGCCGAGGCCGGTGCCGTGGACCAGTTGGCCGAGCGGTGCGCGGGGCTGCCCATCGCCCTGGCCATCGTCGCCGCCCGCGCCGCCACCGCCCCGGCCCTCCCGCTCACCGCCCTCGCCGCGGAACTCGACGACGTACGGGACCGGCTGATCGCCCTGTCCACGGGCGACGGCGACGACACCGACATCCGCGCCGTCTTCTCCTGGTCCCGCACCGCCCTCACCCCGGCCGCCGCCGATCTGTTCACCCTCCTCGGCCTGCACCCCGGACCCGACCTCGGCCTGGACGCCGCCGCCTCCCTGAGCGCCACCCGCCCCGCCCGCACCCGCGCCCTGCTCGCCGAACTCACCGCCGCCCACCTCCTGGAGGAGTACCTCCCCGGCCGCTACCGCTGCCACGACCTGCTCCGCGCCTACGCCGCCGAACTCGCCGCCACCGAGCTGACCGAACCGCAGCGGCACGACGCCGTCCACCGCGTCCTCGACTTCTACCTCCACACCGCCCTGGCCGCCAACCGCCCCCTCGCCCCGCACCGCGAGCCCCTCCAGGTGCCCCCGCCCCGGCCCGGCGTCACCCCGCTCGCCGTCCCCGGCCACACCGCGGCCATGCGCTGGTTCGGCACCGAGCACGCCAACCTCACCGCCGCCGTCGAACTCGCCGCCGAAGCCGGGTTCGACCGGCACGCCTGGCAACTGCCCTGGCCCTTCGCCACCTTCCTCGACCGTGAGGGCCACTGGCTCGACCGCGCCGCCGGACTGCGCACCGCCCTCGCCGCCGCCCGCCGCCTCGGCGACCGCCCCGCCCAGGCCACCAGCCACCGCCTCCTCGGCAACACCTGCGCCCGCCTCGGCCGCTACCCCGAGGCCCGCGCCGAACTCGGCCACGCCCTCGCCCTCTACACCCGGCTCGGCGACCGGACCGGGCAGGCCGCCACCCATCACGGCCTCGGCTGGGCCCACGGCCGCGCGGGCGACCACGCCGGGGCCCTCACCCACGACCTCACCGCCCTCGCCCTCTTCCGCGAGACCGGCGCCGCATCCGGCGAGGCCGACGCCCTCACCAACGTCAGCCGCTGGTACGCCCGCCTCGGCGACCACGAACAGGCCCTCGACCACAGCCACCGGGCGCTCACCCTGCACCGCGCCCTCGGCAACCGCTACGGCGAGGCCGGCGCCCTCGACACCCTCGGCCACGCCCACGGCTGCCTCGGCCGGTACGACGACGCCCTCGCCGCCCACCACGAGGCCCTCGCCCTCTGGCAGGCCCTGGGCGACCACCACTTCCGCAGTGTCACCCTCCGCAGCATCGGCTCCCTCCACCGCGCCCTCGGCGACCCGGCGGGCGCCCGAGCCGCCTGGGAACAGGCGCTCACCCTCCTGGAGGCGCTCGACCACCCGGACGCCGAGACCGTCCGCCGCGACCTCGCGGGCCTGCCCTAGGAAGCCTCGACCAACTCGTTCCGGTGTCGGCCCAGGCCCTCGATCTCCAGCTCCATCACATCCCCGGCCCGCAGATAGGGGAACCGGCCCGACAGGGCCACCCCCTCCGGGGTGCCGGTGTTGATCAGGTCGCCGGGGTCCAGGACCAGGTACTGGGAGAGATGGCGGACGATCTCGGCCACCGGGAAGATCATGTCCGCGCTGGTGGAGTCCTGGCGGGGCTCCCCGTTGATCCAGGACCGCAGCCGCAGCCGCTGCGGGTCCCCGATCTCGTCGGCCGTCACCAGCCAGGGCCCCAGCGGATTGAACGTCGGGGCGCTCTTGCCCTTCGACCACTGACCGCCCGGCGCCCCCAACTGCACGGCCCGCTCCGAGACATCGTTGCTGAGGACATACCCGGCGACATACGCCAGCGGATCCTCGTCCGGGGCGATCCGGTGGGCGCGGCGGCCGATCACCACCCCCAGCTCCACCTCCCAGTCCGTCTGCTCCGAGCCCGGCGGGATCACCACGTCGTCGGCGGGACCGGCCAGGGAGCTGGGGCCCTTGTAGAAGAGGATCGGCTCCGGCGGCGGCTCGGCGCCCGACTCGGCGGCGTGCGCCGCGTAGTTCTGGCCGATGCAGAGGATCGCGCCGGGGCGGGCGAGGGGCGGCGCGATCCGCAGACCGGTCACATCGGCCGGGGGCAGGGCGCCGGACGCGTGGGCCGCCGCGACCCGGGCGGGGCCGTCCCCGGCGAAGAACTCGGGGGTGAGGTCGTCGGTGAGCGGGGTCAGGTCGTAGTGGCGGCCGTCGGGGGCGTACAGGACGGGGCGTTCGCCGCCGGGGGTGCCGACGCGCATCAGTCGCATGGGGTTCCGTTCAGGTGGTTCGGAAAGGGAGGGCGGTTCACTGGGCCCGGATCACTCGTTCCGCGTCACTCGACCCGGGTCAAGGACTCCGGGCCCACCGCGTGGAGCAGGGGGCGGCCGGTCAGGAAGCGGTCCACCTCGGCGGCCGTGGACGTGCCGAGCGCCCGGCGGCCCTCGACGGTGGCCGCCGCCCGGTGCGGGGTGAGGAGGACGTTGGGCAGGCTCCGCAGGGGGTGGCCGACGGGGAGCGGCTCATGGTCGTAGACGTCCAGGGCCGCGTCCAGGCGGCCGGTGCGGAGTTCGGCGAGCAGGGCCGTCTCGTCCACCAGCCAGGAGCGGGCGGTGTTCACCAGGCCCGCGCCGTCGGGCAGCAGGGCCAGTTCGCGGGCGCCCAGCAGATGACGGGTGGCGGGCAGCGCCGGGGCGTGCACGGCGACGATCCGGCTGGTGCGGAGCACCTCGTCCAGCGGGGCCGCAGTCACCCCGAGGCGCGCCGCCTCGGCGTCGGTCAGATACGGGTCGAAGACCGACACCCGGGCGCCCAGCGCCTGGACGAGGGCCAGATAGGCGCGGCCGGTGCGGGAGGCGCCGATGACGCCGACCGGGCAGCCCCGGATCTCATGGCGCGGCGGCGCGACCTCCGCCGCCGCCCAGTCGGCACCGGAGCGCAGGGCGTGGTCGAAGCGGTGCGTCCGGTGGAGGAGGGACAGGGTGAAGGTGAGGGCGACCTCGGCGACCGGCGCCGCCATCGCCCCACCGGCCTGGGTGACCCGGATGCCCCGGGCGAAGACCTCCGGGGTGACGAACGGGCTGACCGCGCCCCCGGTGTGGGCGACCAGACCCAGGCCGGGCGCCGCCGCCAGCAGCCCGGCGTCCAGGCGGGGCGCGCCCCACGCGGTGACCAGGACCCGGGCCCCGCCGCCCAGCGCGGCGGCGACCGCCGCCCGGTCCCGGTGCGCGTCCACCACCGTCAGCGGCGCCAGCGCCCCCAGTTGCTCCCACGCGGCGGCGGTGAAGAACTCCGCCCGCAGCCCCTCGGGTACGGCGACGACGATCCCGGGCGGGTCAGCGGAGCCAGTCATCGAGGTGCTCCCTGACGAAGTCGTCGTCGGTGAGCCACGGGTGGGCGGCGGCGACCCGGGCGATCTCCTCGGCCTGGCCCGGCGACAGCCGCTCCTCGGGGTTCAGGCACCAGGTCCCGGCCAGCAGCCCCTGCCCGCGCAGCACCTCGTGCACCCCGGCGATACAGCCCCGGAAGTCGTAGCGCACGTCGAACACCGCCGCGTTGGCCTCGCTGAGCTGGGGCGCCCGGCGCAGCAGATCGACGGTGAGGGCGTGATCGCCGGCGCGGGCGGCCCGTACCTCCTCGAAGAGGCGGACCGCGGCCCGGGTCCACACCGCCCACTGGCCGAGCAGCCCCCCGGCGAACCAGCGCAGCCCGCTCGCCGTGCGGTACGGGGTCAGCAGGTCCTGGATGATGGCGTCGTCGTTGCCGGTGTACAGGGCGACCTCGTCGGCCCGGTCGGCGGCGGCGACGGCCGCGATGACCTCGGCGGTGCGGTAGCGGTCGAAGGGGGCCGTCTTGATGGCGACGACGGACGGGATGTCGGCGAGCGCCCGCCAGTAGGCCGGGGAGAGGTGGCGTCCGCCCACCGCGTCCTGGAGGTAGAAGCCGATGACGGGGAGCACCTCGCCGACCGCGCGGGTGCGGTCCAGCAGCCCGGCCTCGTCGGCGCCGGGCACCGCCGGGCTCAGCAGGACGGCGTCATAGCCGAGGGACGCGGCGAGTTCGGCCTCGGCGACCGCCTGCGCGGTGTAGCCGCAGGCCCCGGCGACCTTCACGACCGGCGGGTGACCCGGCCCCCGTTCGGTCTCGTGGGCGCGGACGATGTCGGCGGCCGACTCCAGCACCGGGCGCAGCAGTCCGACGGAGGGTTCCCGGATCTCGAACTGGGTGGTGTGCACCCCGACCGCGAGACCGCCCGCGCCTGCGGCGAGGTAGTAGCGGGTCAGGGCGCGCTGCCGCCGCTCGTCGAGGCGGCGCCCGGCGTCGAGGGCGAGCGGATGGGCGGGGACGACCGTTCCCGAGGCCAGCACATCGAGCGCGGAGGGGGTCGCCGGGGCGGGGGTGAGGGTGGGCACGGTGGGTCAGAACCTTCCGTCGCGGACCTGGAACTTGGTGGGTTTGCCGGACAGCGGGTGGCCGCGCCGGATCCACTCCGCCTGCCAGCCCACCAGGGTGCGCAGCGGCAGCCCGGGGTAGCCGAACAGGGCGTGGCAGAGCGAGGCGTCGGACAGCAGCGCGGTGCCGGACTCCGCGCCGGTGGTGAGCGCGGCCGTACCGAACTCGTCGGCGAAGTACTGGGCGAGCCGGCGCACGGAGGCGGTCTCGGGGCCGGTGAGGTTCAGGGTGAACGGCTCCGGCGCGGACGCGTACCGCAGCGCGCGCAGGGCGACCTCGTTGGCGTACCCCTGCCACACGGCGTTGAGGTGGCCGGTGGTGAGGTCGACGGGTTCCCCGGCGTGCACGGCGGTGGCGATGTCGGCGAGGACGCCGTAGCGCAGATCGACGGCGTAGTTGAGGCGGATCACCGCGAGGCGCAGTCCGTGTTCGGCGCTGTGGTGGCCGAAGACGCGTTCGCGGCCCAGGCAGGACATGGCGTACTCGCCGACCGGGCCGACCGGGTCGCTCTCCGCGCTGCCCGCCGAGGCGGTCGTCACCAGCGGGTAGACGTTGCCGGTGGAGAAGGCGGAGATCCGGGCGGTGCGGTAGCGGCGGGCAACCCGGTCGGGGAGGGCCGCGTTGACCGCCCAGGCGTGCGCGGGACTGCCCGCCGAGCCGAACTTGGCGCCCACCATGAAGACCACATTGCCCGCGTCGGGCAGCGCGGCCGGGTCGCCGTCCAGAAGATCGAAGGGGACCGGGGTGATCCCGTCGGCGGTGAGGCGGTCGGCGGCGGTCCGGTCGGTCCACCGGGACACGGCGTGCACGGCGAGGTCGCGGCGGCCGGCGGCGTCCAGCGCGCGCCGCGCCAGCCTGGCCAGGCTCGGGCCCATCTTGCCGCCCGCGCCGAGGATCACCAGATCCCCTTCGAGACCGGCGAGATCGGCGACCAGGCCGGGGGAGGGGGTGGCGAGGAGGTCTTCGAGGGCGTCCTCGCCGTCGGGGAAGGCGTCCGGCAAGGCGGGCGAGGCGTGGGTGAGGGGTGTGGCTGTGGTCATCGTCATCCCTTGACTGCGGAGCCGGTGATGCCCTCGGTGAAGTACCGCTGGCCCACCAGATAGGCGCTGAAGATCGGTACGAACGCGATGACGGAACCGGCGAGGACCTGATTGAGGGGCACCTGCTGCTGTTGCAGCGAGGCGATACCGACGGTGAGGGTGCGCATCTCGGTGCTCTGCCCGATGACCAGCGGCCACAGGAAGTCGTTCCAGTGCCACAGGAAGACGAAGGTGCCGAGGGTCGCGAGAATGGGTTTGAGCAGCGGCAGCACGATCCGGAAGAAGATCTGGAGTTCCCCCGCCCCGTCCAGCCGGGCCGCCTCGAAGAGTTCGTCGGGCAGCCCGATGATGAACTGCCGCATCAGGAACACCGCCTGGGCGTTGGCGAGGGTGGGCACGATCAGCCCCCAGTAGCTGTCCACCCCGCCGAGCTTCGCGATGAGGATGAAGGTCGGGATCATCGTGACGTGGTACGGGACCATCACCATCGAAAGGAACGACCAGAACATCGCCTCCCGGCCCGGGAACCGCTTCTTCGCGAAGGCGTACCCGGCGAGCGCGGCCAGCAGCAGCGTGCCCACCACCGACACCAGCGAGTAGACGAGGGTGTTGAACAGCCAGCGCGGGATGTCCTGCGAGCCGAGGACATCGCCGTAGGCGCCGCCCTCCAGCGGCCAGGGCGCCAGACTGCCCGGCAGATCGATCGCGCCCTCCGGCTTCAGCGACAGCACGACCATCGCGTAGAACGGGAAGAGGGTGACGACCGAGGCCAGGCCCAGCAGCAGGGCGCGCAGCAGTTTGCCGCGCGGGCGCATCCGCAGGGAGCCGGGCAGGGTGTCGCGTTCGCGGGGGCGCCGGGGCGCCGGGGGGCTCTTCGGCGGGGCCGGGGGCGCGGGGGCGGGGCGGTCGGCGGTGAGGGTGGTGGTGGTCCGGGGGGTGTCGCTCATGGGCGTCACGGCTGTTTCCTTCACGGCTTCTCTCACTGCTCCTTTCCGATGACCAGTCGCTGGATCCCGGCCACCACGAGCGTGAGAACGAACAGGACACAGCCGATGGCGCTGGCGTAACCGAGGTCGAAGTACTTGAAACCGGCGTCGTACAACTGGAAGACCAGGCTGTAGCTGGCGTTGGCCGGGCCGCCGCCGGTCATCATGTAGACGGCGTCGAAGACCTGGAAGCTGGCGGTGGTCTCGATCACGGCCAGGAAGAAGAACGAGCCCTTGAGCTGCGGGGCCACGATGTACCGGAAGCGCTGCACCGGCCCCGCGCCGTCCATCAGCGCGGCCTCCTCCAGCTCGCGCGGCACCTCCTGGAGCCGGGCCAGCAGAATCAGCATCCCGTAGCCGCAGCGCGACCAGACCCCGACCAGCGCGAGCGCGGGCAGCACCAGCGCGGAGTCACTCAGCCACGACTGGTCGGGCAGGCCCAGCCACCCCATCACCGTGGACCAGGGCCCGTCGGTGGAGAAGATCCAGATAAACACCGTCGATGCCAGGATGAGGCTGGTGACGACCGGCAGGAAGAACACCGACCGGAACAGCTTGGAGCCCAGGAAGGCGCGGCGGGTGAGCAGCGCCAGTCCCAGCGAGAGCCCGATGGTGACGGGCACCGCCATCACGGTGTAGAGGACGGTGACCTTGAGCGCCGACCAGAACACCGGGTCGTCCAGCAGCCGCCGGAAGTTCTCCAGCCCGGTGAAACTGGTCTCGGCGCCCAGGGTGTAGTCGGTGAAGCCGAGAAGGAGGCCCGCCGCCGCGGGCCCGAAGCGGAAGGCGAGGAAGACCAGGAGCGCGGGCAGGACGAACATCAGCCCGATCCGCGCCTCCCGTCGGGAGTGCGGCCCGCGGCGGACCTTGGTCGGGCGGGGGCGTTCCGCGACTGCGGCCACGGGACCTCCTTCGTACGGCGGATCGATCGGTGAGAGGGGTGAGAGGGGTGAGGGGGTGAGAGGGGCGAGAAGGGTGAGAGGGGTGACTAGCGCTTGCGGGCGATGAGCTGGTCCGCCGCCTCGGCCGCCGCGTCGAGGGCGTCCTGGGGGCTCTTCTGGTCCAGCAGCGCCGCCTGCAACTCGGGTGCGAGCACGCCCATGACATCCCGGGCGGCCTTGTTGAGCGGCCCGACCTGGGTGGTGTCCAGCACCGCCGCGGTCTCCTGCTGACGGGTGTCGCCCGGGTACAGGTCGGCGGCCCCGGTCCGGGTCGGGAAGTAACCCCCGGGCTTCTGGAGCCCCGCGCTGTTCTTCTCCTGCGCCACGAACGAGACCCACTTGCCGGCCGCGTCCGTGTCACCGCCCTTGAAGACGGCGAGGGTGCCGACCGTGCCGTAGGCGGCCTCGGCGTCGCCCTTCAGCGCCGGGCGGACCACGATGTTGTCCTTGCCCCAGAACGGCTCGACCTCGGCGGCGGAGTTCTGCCAGGTGCAGGCCACCTTGTTCTTCGCCAGGTCGGTCTGCTCGATCTTCGGGGTGGTGGTGACCAGGTCCTTGGGCGCCCAGCCCTCGTCGATGAAGGTCTTCAGCCAGGTCAGCGCCTTCACTCCGGCCGGGCTGTTGAACGCGGCCTTGGTGCCGTCCTCGGAGAACACATCCCCGCCCGCCTGCCACAGCAGCGGATAGAACGTCATGTTGAGAGTGGCGGTGGTGTCGCCGCTGTAGCTGGTGGCGAAGTACCCCTTCTCCTTGAGCTGCGGCGCGAGCGCGCTCAGCTCCTCCCAGGTGGTGGGGTACCGGTCGGTGAGCCCGGCGTCGTCGAACACCTTCTTGTTGCACAGCAGCGGGTACGCCGACATCAGCACCGGCGTGGCGAGGGCGGTGTCGCCGACGGTGACCGCCTTCAGCGCGGCGGGGCGCAGCGCCTCCCGGTCGGCCCCGGACAGATACTCGTCGGCCGGGACGAGATTGCGCTCGTAGGCGGCGAGCTGGTCCGGGATCAGATAGGCCACGTCCGGGCCCTTGTTGGCGGCCAGCGCGGTCGCGAGGGCGGTGTCCCGGTTGGCCCAGGGGTAGGTGGACACCTTCACGTCGATATCGGGGTTGGCCTTCTCGAACGCGGCGACCAGACCGTCCCAGTACGCCTGGTTGGCCTTCTCGTCGGCGATCACCGGGTAGACCCAGGTGGTGACCGTGCCGCCACCGGTGCTGGAGCTGTCGCCCGAGCCGCAGGCGCCGACGGCGGCGACGGTGGTGAGGGCGACGGCGGTACACGCCAGGGTTCTGCCGATCCGCTTGCTGCTTCGCATGATGCTCTCGTCTCCTGGTGAGGGTGGTGCGGGTGGTGCGGGAAGAAGTCCCGGCCCGGCGGGGCCGATGGGGAGGTGTCTCAGTGCTCGGGGACCTGCTCGACCGTGCCGTTCAGCCGGGAGCGGTCGGCGGCGAAGGCCGCGAGGTGACTGCTCAGCGACTCGGCCGGACCGGACCGGATGAACGACCGGTCCCCGGTGGCCAGCGCCGCGACGAACGACGCGATCAGCGCGGTGTCGCCGCCGCCGTGGCCGTCCGCCGCGTTGGAGCCGGTGGCGGCCGTCTCGTGCACGGTCACGGTGTCGTCGCGGAAGTCATGGACGGTGACCCGCTCCCCGTCGCCGCGCAGCCAGCCGTGGCTGCCGAAGATCCGGGTCTGGCGGTGGGTCTGCTCGGTGAACGCGGTCATGGTGAAGGTGCCGGTCAGCCCGCCCGACAGCCGCATCGCCACCACCTGGTTGTCGACCACGTCGTTGTCCGACCGGTACACACAGCGCCCGTACGGCCCGGTGCGCAGCGCCTCGGTCAGCACCGCCTCGTCCCCGGGGCCGTGCGCCCGGTCGGTGACATGGCTGACCGGCCACTGGCCGCCGGTGCGCAGCAGCGCCGGGTAGTAGAGCTTGCGGGCGGAGTAGGGGCAGCCCGCCTCGACCTCGGCCGGGCAGGTCAGGCAGGAGTCGGTGGATCCCTCGGGCGCGTTCTCGGGCCGGAAGTGGGCCAGTGAGCCGAAGCTCGCCACCGTCTCGATCCGGCGGCCCGTCACATAGGTGATCCAGTCCAGGTCGTGACTGGACTTGGCGAGGATCATCGGCGACGACTCGTCCTGGCGCCGCCACGGCCCGCGCACATAGCTGTGCGCGTAGTGCCACCAGCCGACCGGCTCCAGATGCTCGATACCGGTGAGGCTGCCGAGCACCCCGCTGTCCACCACGCCCTTCACCAGATCGGTGTAGGGCGTGTACCGCAGGACATGGCAGACGGCGAACGGCACACCGGTCTCCCGCACCCCGTCGACCAGCGTCCGGCACTCGTCCTCGGTGGGCGCGAGCGGCTTCTCCGTCATGATGGCGTACCCGGCGCGGGCCAGCGCGAGCACCGGCTCGACATGGTCCCGGTCCTGGGTGCACACCAGCACGGCGTCGGCGATCCGCTCACCGGTCCCTTCGCCGACGCGCCCGCCGGTCCCGTCGCCGGTCCCTTCGCCGACGCGTTCGCCGGGGGTGAGCAGATGCCGCCAGTCGTCGTACGAGGTGACCGTCCCGGCGGCGCGGGCGGCGGCCCGTTCCCGGGCCCTCGGGTCGGGGTCGGCCACGGCGGTGAGCCGGGCCCGGGAGGGGTGGTCGTGGATCCAGTCGGTGTAGGTCAGCCCCCGGTTGCCCGCGCCGACGAGGGCGATCCGGACGGGCCGGTCCATCGGCTGGCGTCGGCCGGCGGGGGGCGGGGCGGGGTGTTCGGGCATGTCGGTCCACTCGGTCCACGGGTGCGTGATCGGACGGGGGAGGGGGGTGGGTCAGAAGGGGGGCGCGCTGCTCATACCGGCGCCCCCCGGCCGGGGTCGGCTAGCCCAGCAGCAGGTTGCCGGTCTCGTGCCGGACCCGGTCGCCCTCGGGGGGCATCGCGGTACGGGTCGTGCCGTCCTCGACGCAGCCGCTGTGCAGCAGATGACCGGAGCCCTTGAAGGCGTCCGCGGCGAGTTCCAGCCGTCCGCCGGTGAAGGTGGAGTGGGCGGCCCGGTAGCGGTTGGTGCCCTCGGTGATCTTCAGATGGGCGGTGCCGGACGCGCCCGCCTCGCCCTGGAAGCCGTCCAGCCGCCAGCTCACCGTGCGGTCGCCGCCGGTACGGCCGAGGTAGGCGCCCGCGCTGTTGGTGCCGCCGAAGCGGGCCCCGTCGGACAGCCTGATCTCCTGGTCGCCGCCGCCGTTCAGCACGAACCCGGTGTCCTGGAAGCGTCCGCCGCCGATCTCGGTGGAGGGGTGCGCCAGGGTGCTGGGCGCGGCCTTGTCGGACGCCCCGGTGAACCGGCAGCGGTCCAGGACCAGATCACCGGTGCCCTTGAAGGCCGCCCCGTCCAGCCCGGTCAGGGTGACCCGCTCCAGATGGACGGCCGCCCGGACATTGGTCTGGGTGACGACGGAGTCCTTGCCGTGGTGGAAGGTGGAGTCGGCGATCACATTGGCCCGCTTGGACAGCGCCGACGCCTGGGTGATGACCAGCGGACCGGACGCCGTGCAGCCGCGCACCTGCACTCCGTCGGCGTTCACCCAGAGCATCCCCGACCCGGACTGGGCGTTGCCGATGACCCGGACGTCCTCCAGGGTCAGATCGGTCACCTTGACCCGGGCCACGAACCAGGAGCACACATGCTGCCGTACGGTGATCCGCTTGGCGGCGGAGCCCCAGGCGGCGCCGGAGTTGGCGAAGGTCATCAGCCCCGAGTTGCCGGTGTAGACGAGGTCGTGCTCGAACTGGCCGTGGGTGACGAAGGGGCCCTGGTCGTCGCCGTCGCCATGGCAGTTGGTGACATAGCAGTAGGCGGAGGCGGTCCAGTCGTTGAGGTGCCGGGCGTTGGACACATGGCAGTCCTCGACATGGCCGTACAGGCAGTAGATCTGCTGGGTGAGATAGCCCGCGCCGCCCCAGGTGACGGAGGCGGGGTTGCGCAACTGGCACTGGTAGGTGCGGAAGTAGGTGCACCAGCGGCGCATCACCACCGGCCAGAACGACCCCGTCGCGTCGATCCCGGAGACATCGCAGGACACCGCGTACTCGTACGCCACCGGGTGCGAGCCGGTGTACTGGTCGCCGCCCGCCACGCCCTCGAAGACCATGTTGCGGACATGGCTGCGCTCGACGGGCTTCACCCGGGTCCAGCGGAAGGTGCGGCCCGCCGCCAGCTCCCAGCCGATCTTGTAGTTGACCCGGATACGGGTGGCGTCCACCCGCTGGGTGATCTGCACGAGCCGCTGCACCTCGCGCTCCCAGCGCCCGCCGCCCTTGACGCCGTCGATCTCCACGGCCCACCACTGGCCGACCTCGAAGGCGCCGGAGTCGGGCACCTCGAAGATGTCCGCGAGGTCGGGCATGGGCGCCGACAGGGTGGCGGTGACCACGGTGTCGGTCACCTCGCCGCGGAAGTACAGGACGGCGCCGAAGGGGTTGTCGGCGGTGTTGCGCTCGATGCCGGTGGTCAGCACCCGCTTGCCGCCGAAGTCCAGCTCGATGCCGGAGCGGGCGAAGGTGTGGCGCCGGGTGAACAGCAGATCGGTGTGCGCCTCGACGCGGTGCACGGACGGGTCGTTCACCAGCGCGTCCAGCGCGTCGTCGGCCGGGCTGTCGGCGTCGAAGTGACCGAAGGAACGGAAGTCGACGACACCGTCGTGGAGCTGGTGCCAGCGTCCTCGGGCACCCGGTTTGGCCGGGGCGAGCACGGTGCCGCCGTTGTGGCCGGCGGTGGAGGCGGCGTCCCAGCGGACGGTCGACCCACCACCGTCCCCGGCGGCCAGGTAACCGGCGACGACGGCGATCTCACCGTCGGCGAGCTGCCGGGTCGACAGCTCGCGCAGGGCTTTCACATGGGCGACGGCACGCATGCGTTCGGCCGCCTTGGCACGCGCGTCCTTGTCCTGACCGGGCGCGGCGACGGCCGGTACGGTACCGGCCGCGGCGGCGGCGACCAGCAGCCCACCGATACCGCCGGCGCGCAGCAGATGCCGTCGGCCGGTGCTGTCGTCCGGCGATACGGGGGCGGCGTCCGTGACGGGACGCGCGAAGGGGCGGGGCACAGAGCTCACGGGGTCCTCAGCCTTCGAGAGGGCGGGCAAGTGAGGTGAGGGGGGTCCCGCGACAAGCGCATGAGCGGATGGCTGAAAAAAGTGGGGGAGTGCGACCGGCCATGGTCTTCGGGGGAGCAGCCCCGGTGGTGAACCACCAACGCCCATGGGGTGAACGGGACAACCCGCTCAGCACGCCAGGAACGTAAGCCGCCAAGGAAGCCGCGGTCAACCCCCGCGCATCGACCAATTCCGGCCCACCTTTCCAACGAGGGGCGAGCGGGAGGCTTTTAAGGGGCGCTGGGGGTACCCCCTCTGGGGGAGGAACTGCGCGACCAGCCCCCACCGACCCGCACCCGCCCCCTACCCCTCAGCCCGATACCCCAGCGCCCCACTGATCCGGGCGGCAGCCCCCCGTACATGCCGCCCGATCTCCTGAAACCGCCAGCTCGGCTGATCCAGCTTCAGCCCGGTCACACTGATCGCCCCGGCCGTCCCGCCCCGGTGGTCCCGCACCACGCTCCCCACGCAGAAGATCCCCTCCGCGTCCTCCTCGTCGTCCAGCGCGTAGCCGGACCGCCGGATGTCCCGCAGATGGGTGAGAAGGGTGTCCTCGTCGGTGATCGTCCGTGAGGTGCGCCGCGGCAGCCCGGTGCGGGCGATCAGCGCGCGTGCCTCCTCCTCGGGCATCTCGGCGAGCAGCGCCTTGCCGAGGCCGGAGCAGTGCGGCAGCTCCCGCGTGCCCATCCGCAGATCGAGCCGGGGTCCGTCGACCAGGTCGACCTGGTCGATGACGACCGCGTGCCCGTCCTCCAGCACCGCGACCCGGGAGGCCATCGCGGTGGCCCCGGACAGCTCCAGCAGCACGGGCCGGGCGACGTCCCGCAGGGAGACCTGGGAGCGGGCCCGGTCGCCGAGCCGGGCGAGGGTCATCCCGAGGCGGTAGCGGCGGTGCATGCCCTCGCCCTCGTCGGCGACCAGCCCGTAGTGGCGCAGGGTCTGGAGGATGCCGAAGGCGGCGCTCTTGGAGATCCCGCACGCCTGGCCGACCTCGGTGACGCTCATACCGTTCCCGGCGCCCCTGGTGGCGAGCGCCTCCAGGATCTCCGCGCCCCGGCCGACGGTCTTCACCCAGTACTTGGCGCGCTCGGCGGCCTCGGGGGCCTCGGGTCCGGCCGCCTCTTCCTGGCTCTGGCTGTTCTGCATATCCGAACAGGGTAGTCGGCTGTCGGGTGATGTGAGTGCCAAACGACTCTTGACGCCGAAGAAACCGCGATCTAGGGTAAGGGCACTGTTCTGCTATGTAGAACAGTGTTCTGAAAACGAAAAAACTTCAGGGAGCGAAAAAGCTTCAGGGAGCGAAAAAGCTTCAGGATCGAAACACCGAAGTACATCGCGACGACTGCCTGAGCGGATGGCACCCGTGGCCGGTGGCTGTGCAGAGCCCCGGCCCGACCGACAAGCAATCGACGCAAGGAGCACCGCATGACGCTCGCCGACCGCGCCCGCCGGGTCATCCCCGGAGGCGTCAACAGCGGCCAGCGCAGCATCCCCGGCTTCACCGATCTGGTGATCACCCGCACCAGGGGCGCCCGCTTCTGGGACCAGCACGGCCGGGAATTCACCGACTACCACGCGGCCTTCGGGCCCGCGCTGCTCGGCCACAACGACCCCGACGTGGCCGCCGCGACCGCCGCCGCCGGAACGGCGCTCGCCCTGCCGGGCGTGGCCGTCACCGACGGCGAGGTCGCCCTCGCCGAACGGCTCACCGAACTGGTGCCCTCACTGGAGAAGGTGCTGCTCACCAGCACCGGCAGCGAGGCCACCTTCCACGCCCTGCGCGTGGCCCGCGCGGCGACCGGACGCCGGCTCGTCGTCAAGTTCCAGGGCTGCTACCACGGCTGGCACGACTCCGTCAGCCTCAATGTCATCTCCGCCCCGGACCGGATCGGCGCCCACGACCCCACCTCCACCGGCATCCTCCCCGAGGTCCTGGACGCCACCCTCGTCCTGCGCTTCAACGACACCGAGGCCGTCCGCCGGGTCTTCGCCGACCACGGCCACGACATCGCCGCCGTCATCCTCGAACCCGTCCCGCACAACGTGGGCGCCCTGCTGCCCACCGACGACTTCCTGCGCACCCTGCGCGAGGAGTGCACCCGCGCGGGCAGCGTCCTGGTCTTCGACGAGGTCATCACCGGGTTCCGGCACGCGCTCGGCGGCTACCAGTCGATCTGCGGCATCACCCCCGACCTCACCACCCTCGGCAAGGCCATCGCCAACGGCGCCCCCGTCGGCGCGCTCGGCGGACGCGCCGACCTGATGGACCTGTTCAGCACCCGCCCCGGCGGCCCCGCCTTCTTCGCCGGCACCTACAACGGTCACCCCCAGGTCGTCGCCGCCGCCCTCGCCACCCTGCGCAAGCTCACCGACGAACCCGTCCACGAGCACACCTTCCGGCTCGGCGCCCGCGCCCGCACCGAACTCGCCGCGCTCTACCAGGCCCTGGACATCCCCGCCGTCGTCACCGGCTACGGCTCCGTCTTCGTCACCTACTTCATGGACGGCCCCGCCCCCCGCTCCTACGACGACCTGCTCGCCAACGACGCCGCCCGCTTCATCGGCGTCCGCCGCAACCTCACCGAGCACGGCATCTTCGAACTCCCCCTCAACCTCAAGCGCAGCCACATCTCCTACGCCCACACCGACGCCGACATCGACCGGCTCATCGAGGCGACCGGGGCCGCGGCCCGCAAGACCCTCGCCGACGGCGGACCCGCCGACCTGGCCCACACCTCCACCATGGGCGGAGCCCAGCGCTGATGCTCACCGTCAACACC
The DNA here is from genome assembly GCF_040683675.1 of Streptomyces sp. NPDC093252. Lineage (NCBI taxonomy): Bacteria > Bacillati > Actinomycetota > Actinomycetes > Kitasatosporales > Streptomycetaceae > Streptomyces > Streptomyces sp. NPDC093252. Next base: position 462,202 of record NZ_JBFBEM010000004.1, read on the forward strand.
ACCCGCCCCGCAGGTCCCGCCGGACGCATCACCCGCGTCGAGACCCTCGCCCTCGGCACCGCCTGGCGCGACTTCGGCTATGTCCGCCTCCACACCGACGAGGGCCTCACCGGCATCGGCGAGATCACCCACCCCTACCGCGTCGCCGAGACCTGCGCCCTCGCCGAGGCCATGGGCGCCCGCCACCTCGTCGGAGCCGACCCCTTCGACGTGGAGGAGATCTGGCTGCGGATGTACCAGGGCGACTTCCTGCGCGGCGGCGATGTCGGCGGCGTTGTCGTCTCCGGCATCGACCAGGCCCTGTACGACCTGATGGGCAAGGCCCTGGGACTGCCCGCCTACCGGCTCACCGGCGGCGCCGTCCGCGACCGCGTCCGGGTCTACGCCAACGGCTGGTACACCGGCGACCGCGACCCCGAGGTGTTCGCCGCCAGGGCCCGCGAGACCGTCGCCAAGGGCTACACCGCCCTCAAGTTCGACCCCTTCGGCGCGGGCCTCACCCATCTGGAGAAGAGCGAACTGCGCCGCTCCCTGGACCTGGTCGCCGCCGTCCGCGAGGCCGTCGGACCGGACATCGACCTCTTCATCGAGGGCCACGCCCGCTTCGGCACCGGCACCGCCCGCCAACTCGTGCACGGCCTGGCCCCGTACGACATCGGCTGGTTCGAGGAGCCGATGCCCTGGACCCATATCGAGCGCTACGCCGAACTGCGGGCCCTGGCCCCCTTCCCGATCTCCGGCGGCGAGCACTTCCACAACCGCTACGAGTACAAGCAGCTCTTCGCCACCGGCGCGGTCGACATCGTCCAGCCCGACCTGTCCATGGCGGGCGGCTTCACCGAGGTCCGCAAGATCGCCGCCCAGGCCGACGCCCACGGCATGACGGTCGCCCCGCACAACTCCAACTCCCCGCTGTGCACGACCGTCTCCGTCCACGCCGCCCTCGGCATCCCCAACTTCCAGATCCTGGAGACCTTCGACGGACTCCTCGAACCGTATGTCTTCGACGCGCTCAAGGGCGTCCTGCCCGTGACCGACGGCCATGTCGACCTGCCGACCGCCCCCGGGCTGGGCGTGGAACTGGTGGACGAGGTGTTCGCCGAGCACCCGCCGACCCACCGCTTCTGGAACATGTTCGCCGAGGGCTGGGAGAAGAGGAACCGCACATGAGCACGGAGCAGGACCGGGCACCGGACACCGGGCACGACGCACCACGAGCACCGCACATGAGCAGCGAGCAGGACCGGACACCGGACACCATGACCGGCGAGGCCCCCGCATGATCACGGACGTGCACTCCCACCTCTTCCGGCACAGCCACGACTTCGACGCCACCTTCCGCGCCGAGTCCGCCCGCGCCCACGCCGGGGAGGTGGACCTCACCGTCCGCTACGAGGACTACGCGGGCACCGCCCCCGACACCACCCGCACGGTCGTCGTCGGCGGCAAGGCCCGCCGCAGCGGCCTCTGGGTCGACGACACCGCGGTGGCCGCCTACGTCGGCGCCCACCCGGACCGGCTCATCGGCTATCTCTCCGTCGACCCCACCCAGCCGGGCTGGCAGGACGAACTCCGCCACGGCCACCAGGAACTGGGCCTGCGCGGCATCAAGATCATGCCGATGTACGCGGGCTTCAACCCCGCCGACCGCGTCTACGACGACCTCTTCGCCTACGCCGAACGCCACGGCCTGCCGATGCTGGTCCACACCGGCACCACCTTCGTCTCCCAGGCGCCCTTGGAATACGCGATGCCCCGCCATCTCGACCCGGTCGCCATGCGCCACCCCGAGCTGCGGATGGTCCTCGCCCACCTCGGGCACCCCTTCGAGGGCGAGTGCATCGCCGTCATCCGCAAGCACCGCCATGTCTACGCCGACATCAGCGCCTTGCACTACCGCCCCTTCCAGCTCTGGCACAGTCTGCGGCTGGTCCAGGACTACGGGGTCTGGGACAAGCTGCTGTTCGGCAGCGACTACCCCTTCACCACGGTGGACGACTCCGTGGCCGGGCTGCGCCGTATCGCCCGGATCCCCGGCATCCCCGGGCTCGACCCGCTCGACCGGGACGCGGTCGAGGCCCTCATCCACCGCCCGGCACTGGACCTGCTGGGCCTCGCCTGACCCGCCCCACCCGCACCAACAACCGCCCCACCCGCACCACCATCTGGAACCACCGGGAGCGCCCCTTGCACCGATTCGACCTCACCGGCCGCACCGCCCTGGTGACCGGCGCCGCCCGCGGCCTCGGCCGGGCGCTCGCCCTCGCGCTGGCCGAGGCCGGCGCCGATCTGGTCCTCGTCGACCTGCCCGGCGCCCCCGGTCTCACCGGGACCGCCGACCTGGTCCGCGCGACCGGCCGGACGGCCCGGACCGAGGAACAGGACCTGTCCCGCACCGAGGAACTCGCGGACTTCGCCGACCGGGTGCGGGAGACGGCCGGTCCACTGCACATCCTGGTCAACAACGCCGGGGTCGCCGCCCTGGAGCGGTTCAACGAGATCACCCCGGCGAGCTGGTCCCGGATCATGCGGGTCAACCTCGACGCGGTGTTCTTCCTCAGCCGGCGGGTCGCCGAGCACATGATCCGGGACGGGGTGGCGGGCCGGATCATCACCGTCACCTCCAAGAACGGCCTGGTCGCCGAGGCCGGACTCGCCCACTACAACGCCTCCAAGGCCGCCGCCGAGTCACTGACCCAGAGCCTCGCGATCGAACTCGCCCCGCACGGCATCACCGTCAACGCGGTGGCCCCCGGCATGGTCGAGACCCCCATCGACGGCGAGTTCCCCTTCGACCGCGAGGCGTTCGAGGCCGCCTACCGCGACCGCATCCCGCTCGGCCGCTACGCCCGCCCCGACGAGTGCGCCGGAGCCCTGCTGCTGCTCGCCTCCGACGCCGGGAGCTACATCACCGGCACCCGGATCGTCGTGGACGGCGGGGTCCTCGCCGACCAGATGCCCCGCACCCGGTTCATGCCGCCCTACCGCAGCACCCTGCCGTCGGACACGCCCTGAGGACGGCGGCCCCGGGTGCAGTACAGGACGCAGGAGGTGGCCAGGAAGTCCCGGTGAGCCATGACCCGCCGGGCCGCGGCCGACCCGGCGTCGTCCAGCCCGCCGACCGGGACGAGCGGGCCATAGGTGGGTCCCGGGTGATGTCGTGGACCTCGACGGTCAGACCGGGCATCCGGGGGATGTGGTGCGGCTAGATGTCGGTGGCCAGCACCGAGCCGCCCGGCGCCACCCGCCCGGCGAGCCACCGCGCGATGCTCCCGCCGCCCGCGCCCACCTCCAGGCACCGCATCCCGCGCCGCGGTTCGAGCCGGGCGGGCGCGCGGGCGGTCGCCCCGTCGAGCCCGGTCGTCAGACAGCGGTGCTGCACGGGGGCGTGCGCGCTGTCGTTGTCGAAGGCGTGGCCGGGGGTCACGGGAGGGGGCCTCGTTCACGGTCATGGCCGGTGATCCCAGGGTCACCGGGGACCCGGCCCCGACGCCCCGGGGACCCGGCGCGGGCGCCCCGGGTCGGGCGAGGGCCGTGAGACGGTCCTCGGTGCGCCGGGCGCGGCCCGCGCGGTGCCGGGCGCGGAACAGCTAGCTCCAGGGCCTGCCGCCAACTCTCCCGGGCCTCCTCCGCTCGGCCCAGCGCCTCCTGGGCGGCGCCGATCCCGAGCAGGGCGTCCGCGATCAGGTCCACCGTCTCGTCCGGTACGGGGATCCCGTAACCGCCCGGTTCCCGGGGAGGGTGACGCCGGTCGCCGTCAGTGCCCCGCGCAGCCGGGAGACATAGCCGTGGAGGGTCTCGCGGGCCCGGCGCGGGACGCGGTCGCCCCACACCCGCTCGGTCAGCACCTCCCCGGGAACCACCCGGCCCGCGTCCACCGGCAGCGCCGCCAGCACCTGCCGCTGCCGGGCATGGCCCACGTCCACGGGGGTCCCGTCCCGCCACACCTGGACGACGCCCAGCACCCCGAACCGCACGGCACCGCCCTCCGGTCATGAGCCCATCCCTCCGGCGTATCGGCTGCTGACCAGCGCGTCCAAGGACGATTCAAGACGTTCCGCGGGATTCCCCAAGGGGCGGGCGCGGACCCGGTGCCCGCACAGACGGCCCACAGGGCGGACGTGACGCTGTTCACCCGGCCATCGAAACGTTTGCGTTTCGCGGAGGGGGAGCCTAGTCTCTTTCTCGTACGAAACGGTTTCGTTTCGCACCGTGGGGTTCCGGTCCGGACACGCTCCCGGCCCGCCCCCCGTGCTCCCTCGTACGTCCTTGAGCACGCTCTTGAGCTCGTTCTCCTGAGCGCCGTCCCTGACAGGAGTTGTGTCTCCATGGCACAGACAGACACGGCCGCGGACACGCCGTCCCTCGCCAAGGCCGCGGCACCGGCCCGGACCACCGCCTCGCCGCACCGCTGGTGGATCCTCGCCGTCGTCGCGACCGCCCAGCTCATGGTCACCCTCGACGCGACCATCGTGAACATCGCACTGCCGTCCGCCCAGGCCGACCTCGGCTTCTCCGACGGCAACCGCACCTGGATCGTCACCGCCTACTCCCTCGCCTTCGGCAGCCTGCTGCTGCTCGGCGGCCGGATCGCCGACCTCTTCGGCCGCAAGCTCGCCTTCCTCACCGGCGTCGCCGGATTCGCCGCGGCCTCCGCGCTCGCCGGAGCCGCCACCAGCTTCGAGGTCCTGGTCGCCGGCCGCGCCCTCCAGGGACTCTTCGGCGCCCTGCTCGCGCCCGCCGCGCTCTCCCTGCTCACCACGACCTTCACCGACGCCAAGGAACGCGCGAAGGCGTTCGGCATCTACGGCGCCATCGCCGGTTCCGGCGCCGCCGTCGGCCTGCTGCTCGGCGGAGTCCTCACCGAGTACCTCGACTGGCGCTGGACCATGTACGTCAACGTGCTCTTCGCCGCGGTCGCCCTGGCCGGCGGCTGGTTCCTGCTCCAGCGCGGCACCCGCGAGTCCGGCGCCCGGCTCGACATCCCCGGCACGATCCTGGTCACCGGCGGACTGTTCGCCGTCGTCTACGGCTTCTCCAACGCCGAGTCGCACGGCTGGAGCAACTGGATGGCCTGGGGCTTCCTGGCCGCCGGTGCCGTCGTCCTGGCCGTCTTCGCCTGGTGGCAGACCCGGTCGACGCACCCGCTGCTCCCGCTGCGGGTCCTGCTGGACCGCAACCGCGGGGCGTCCTTCCTGGCGATGCTGATCATCAGCGCCGGAATGTTCGGTGTGTTCCTCTTCCTGACCTACTACCTCCAGCTCTCCCTGGGCTTCTCCGCCGTGAAGACCGGACTCGCCTTCCTGCCCATGGTGCTGTCCCTGATGGTCGCCGCCACCCTCGCCACCAGCCTGCTGCTGCCCCGGGTCGGCCCGAAGACCGTCGTCGGGCTCGGCATGGCGCTCGGCGCGGTCGGCCTGGCCTGGCTCACCCGCCTCGAACTGACCAGCACCTACACCGCCGACGTCCTGCCCGCCCTGGTGGTCGCCGGGATCGGCATCGGCCTGGTCATGGCCCCCGCCATGAGCCTCGCCACCAGCGGAATCGCCCCGGACGACGCCGGAGTCGCCTCCGCCTCCGTCAACACCATGCAGCAGATCGGCGGCTCCATCGGCACCGCCCTGCTCAACACCCTGGCCGCCAGCGCCGCGACCACCTACCTCACCGGCCGCGATGTCACCGACCCGGTGGTCCAGGCCCAGGCCGCGCTGGAGTCCTACTCCACCGCCTACTGGTGGTCGGCCGCCTTCTTCGCGGTCGGCGCCGTCATCACCCTGCTGCTCTACCGGCGCGGAGTCCCGTCCACCGACGGCGACGCCGCCCCCACGGTCCACATGTGAGCGGCATGTGGTGAGCCGCGCCCGCCTTGGGACGGGGCGGGCGCGGACGGACCTCACGCCGGGGTCCTGGTCGACGGAGGTCGGCCGGGGCCCCGGCGTTGTTGTGGGTGGGGTGGGGGCGTCCGGGGGGTCGGTCCTCAGTTCCCGGGCCGTCCGGTCCGTCATGGGACCTGATCCCCCGGAAGCACCCGGTCGACCAGGGCGTCCAGTCGCGCCTCGAAGACCCCCCGGGCGTCGGGCGCGATCGTGTCCAGGGCGACCATCGCCGTGACGATGGTGTCCACCAGTTCCTTCTCCACATCCGTCCAGGTGTGCGAGTGGCCCTTGCGGGGGTTGGTGCCGAGCGCGCCGTGCAGCGCCTCCGCGACTTCCCCGTACTCCTCCGCGATCTTCAGCACGCGCACGAGCCGGACATCCGCCCCGCCTACGCTCGGGGCCTTCTCGTCCAGCCACTCCCGGATACGGCCCACTTGGTCCCAGGTGCGTTCACCCATCGGCTTCTTCTCCTCGGTAGTCGTTCACGCCAGGCTCACAGGCAGCCGGTGAGCTTCGCCAGGAAGGCCGCGTTCCCGGCCACGTCGTGGCCGAGGACCACACTGTGGTGCGGCAGGGCTGCCAGCCGCCTGGTGACCTCGTCCCGGGCCGCGGGCGCGCCCCCGCCGTCGACTCCCCGGGCCAGGGCGAACACGTCGGGGTAGCGGTCCTCCGTCGCCCCGCTCATGAAGTCGCCGTCCTCCAGCTTCCGGCCGCGGTCCTCCACGGCCGGGGTGGCGCCGGGCTCGATCCGGGGGAAGACGATCGCGGCGGCCCGGCCGCCGGTCGCCAGGGCCAGACCGAACCAGTGGGGGAACTGGTCGGGGAAGATCTGTGCCTTGAGTTCCCGCCCGCGACGCCACAGGGGCTCGGTACGGCCGCTGAGCAGCGCCTGTGTGACCTGCTCGTCCTGCGTGGGGTGCAGGGCCTCGCCGTGCTCCAGCCGGTCCCGGGCGACGGCGGACCACCCGAGGGCGTCCAGGAGGCCCAGGCCGAGCGCCGCGGCGGACGGCCAGGGCAGCACGTCCACGCCGTCGCCCTCGTCGGCCCGGACGAACACACGGTCATTGGCCAGGAGGCCGAGCCGGTGCGTGTGCGCGAGGGCCACGGCGGTGGTCGTCTTCCCGGCCCCCTTCTCGCCGACCGTGAGAACCACCCGGCCCTCATGGACGACGGCGGAGGCGTGGAGGAGGGACCACCCGTCCTGGAGGAGCGCGCCGCGGATCATCTCCCGGGCGAGGCGGGCGGTCGCCGTGGAGACGGCCTCCGGGTCGTGGCCGATGATCTCCAGCGTGCCCGCGGCAGGCTCCGACCGGTAGGCGAGCCCGCTCCCCTCGGTGACGGCCCGGATCACCCCGGAGGAGACGTCACTCGACAGGAGCATGGTCTCCCGGGCGTACGTGGTGCTCCGGTGCGGATGCTGCGTCACCAGGAACGCCGCGTCGTCGTACGCCTTCCGGTCCACCGTCGCGGTGAGGAGCGGGCCGGTGCAGATGCTTGCCGGGTCCGTCTCCGCCGCGTTCCACCACGGTCCGATGTAGCGGCCGGTCCAGTCCGTGACGTCCTTGACCGTGGAAACCACGGTGATGGCTGCGCCGGCGGTCTCCAGGCGGACAGCGTGCGGGGTCATGTGTTCCTCCCAGGCGGAAGAGGTGGGATCGGGATACCGCGCACGCCTTCGTAGGCGGCGCGGAGCTTGGAGTGGGCGGCCTCCCACTGGCGGGCCTCGGTGTCGTCCAGCGCAGGCACGCACGGTAGGGGATGGCCCCTTGTGAACTGCAAGGGGATTCCGAGGCAGACGCCGCCGTGCGGGGCGGAGAGTTCGGTGATCCCGTCCTCCATGCCGAGGGCCAGCCGGAGTGCGGTCACCAGGGCTCCGGCCGGGCCGTAGCGGGTGCGGCCGATCCCGGCGCTGACCCGGCCGGGCCGTCCGGCGAGTTCGGCGCGTACCCGCTCAAGGGGGACCGGCGCGGGCGCGCCGTTGACGGTGGTTGAGGAGGCGCACACCACCGCGCCGTCCCCGTGCTCACCGATCACGTGCCCGCGTACGGCGTCAGCAACGGACCAGTTCCGGCACCTCCACCGGGTGGGAGCGCACCGGCGAGCCGAGGCCGACGCCCATGTCGTTGAGGTCGTCCGCCAGGGCGGCGGCCCGGTCCACGGAGCGGGAGGCCAGCAGGAGGCGGCCCGCGAGACCGGCGGAGACCAGCGCGGCGCCCACGGCCTGGCCGACCGCACCGGCCCCGATCACGCCGACCGCCGTCACCCCCGGGCTCAGCACGCCATCTCCACGGCACGCTCCAGGGCCCGGTCCCACACGCCGTCCGCGTCGGACCGGCTCACGGTGTCGGCGCTCACGGTGTCGATGAACGAGCACACCGGGACGGCCCGCTCCACCAGCTCCAGGCCGAGGTCCGCGAGGGGGAGCGCGGCCGGGGCGGAGAGATAGGAGGAGAGGATGTTGACCGTGTCGGTGAGCCAGAGCGTCAGGACGTTCCCGAGCCACATCCGCCGGTCCCGGGAGGAGAGACGGACCAGGCCCGTGGCGAACTCGTCCACGCCCTCCAGGATCTGACGTACCGCCGCCTCCCCGGGCCGGTGGGCGACGAGGGAGAGCGCGACCCGGCTCACCAGCTTGGCGACATCCACGGCCGGGCTCATCCGCACGAGGCCGGGGTCCAGGAGCACCGGCCGCCCACCCGGACCCTCCGGATACTTCACGTGCTCCGGCTTGAGGTCCCCGTACGCGAGCGTCGTCCCCTCCGCGGCCGGGAGCGTCGCGCGCAGGCGGCGGAGCCGCCGGACGGACGTCCGCATGAGACGGACGACGTCCTCCCGCGTGCCCGGCGCGCACCGCTCCTCCCCGAGCCGGTCCACGTAGGCCGTCCCGGAGATCCCGTTGAACTTCCGCAGGAAGGTCCCGCCGATGCCGCGTTCAGCGATCGCGCCGCCCACACCGAGGTGGCGGGCCGCGCCGGGCCGGTGGAGCGGCCGTAACTCGGCGTAGAGGTCGGAGAGGAGCTCCGCGGTACGGCCCGGCTCCAGGAGGAGGACGTCCCCGAGGCACGGCCCGGGCACGGGCTCCGTGAACAGAACACCGCGGTGTACGCCGGCCACCCGGCTGACCTGCGGGCCGTCGTCCAGGTCGGCGAGGGCGGTGAGCTGCGCAGCCTCCCTCGGGACCAGGCCGTCCGGCCGCATCACGTACGCCTCCTGCGCCAGGCGCGCCGAAGACCAGTCCCCGCACGCACCGAGCAGGACGGAGACCAGGGAGACGCCGAGGACGGAAACCTTGCCGTAGAGCACGCGGTCCCCCACGCGGCCCTGATGGACGTACGCCGTGATGCCGGGGACATGCCGCTCCAGGACGACCGGGGCACCGGGCCAGAGCTCGGCGGCGGCCGTGTGTATCTGCGTCGCGGCGTACCCGAAGACGTCCCCGATCCCGGGGAGATGGTCACGGGCCGGTGCGGCAGACACGCTGATCGTCATGGGCGCCTCCTGGGGCGGCTCGGTCGTGCGCAGAGGGGTGGTCGGCCCGGCGCGTCCCCGGGGGATATGAAAGGGGCGCGCCGGACCCGGGCCCGTCTCGGGGCCCGCTCTCCCGCCCCGGCACGGCACCGCAGCGCCGGGGCGGAGTCTTCATACGGCCTGGTGGAGCTTCGAGACCCTGGCGAACTCGTCCTCCAGCCGGTCCCGGCCGAGGGCCGCCCACTCCCGCTCCAGACCGGCCGGGGTGCGGCCGGGGGCGTCCGGGTTCGCGCCGGGACGACTAACGGGTGAGGATGCCGAACGCGAGGCTGCCCATGAGGGCGGCCACGACGACGGCGTAGAGGATCTGCCCCACCCGGCTGTCGGGTCTCAACGGGCGCACGGCCACTCCCCGCGTTCCTGCGCGGCCCGGACGGCCGCCTGGTAGGGCTTCAGGAGCGTGCCGCCGTGCGTCAGCTCGGGGTGGAGCGGGGCGCCTGTCCCCGGGTGGCACGGCGGGATCAGCCAGCGCCGTCCACCCACCGTCCGGGTCTCGTCCCCGGGCGGCGGGAGGAGGACGAGCGCGCCCGCGCGCAGCACCAGGGAGAGAGGCGCGGACCAGCCTGCCGCGGAGCCGCGTTCGATGATGAACTCCGCGCCGAGCGGTCCGAACAAGACAGGCCCAACCCGGTGGCCTTCCCGGTGGAGGCGGCGAACAGCCTCCCGGCCGAGCCCGGCGGGAACATTGAGGACGTCGAACCCCACGCCGACCGGGACCTCCGCGAGGTGTCCGTTGGCCCACGCCGTGAGGACGCGTTCCAGGCGCCCGGTGGCCATGAGCCAGGGCATGGGGCCCATGGCGGAGAGGGTCCGGTCCCTCCGCGCCGAGTGCAGACGGGAGAGAACGGGCGCGGGGGCGAGCGGCAGCGCCGTCACGCGTTGTCCGCCTCGTCGCGGGCGGCGCGCCCGCGCTGGATGAGCTGCTCCACTTCGTCCATGTAGCAGAGGGCGCCGGGGCCCCACATGGGAACGGACCAGTACGAGCGCCCGCCCGGCTCCGTGAGACTGACGGGAGGCACGCCCAGGTAGTGGTCCCGGCCGAGTACGGCCACATCGGAGCGGGGGTGATCCCCGCAGCTCGGGGCGGCCGAGGTGGGCACGAGGAAGTAGTAGTGGTGTGAGTGGAGGTCCATGATCGCGGCGCCTCCGTCGAACCAGGTCCGGAGGCGCGCGTCCACCTCGGCCAGGTCCTCGGACCCGGTGGCAGCCCACACGAGATGGGCGGGCACCCTGACGGCCGAGAAGATCCCGCCGCACGCCAGGAGTGCGAGGTGGCTTCCCTGCTGCCAATGGACCCGGGCCCTGTCCACGTCCTGGGCGGCGGACAGCAGCCACTGCGCTACGGCAAGCTGCCGCTCAGGGCCGCCCGTCACCCCTGCGGGCCGCTCGACGGCACAGGTGCCGGACTCCTCACCACCGGGCCCGCCCTCCGGTTCCTCCTCCACCGGCCGCAAGGGCTCGGTCGGGGGCAGGGCCCGGCGGGGCTGGAGGTATGCGGGAGGGTGGGGGAAGAGGGGATCGCTCCCGGTCACGGGCGTGACGGCTTCCTGGGAGGCATCGGCCAGCTCACGACGCCGCTCCCGATCAGCGGTTGTTCTACGCATGGTAAGTCCCTGGCGTGGGTCTCTAGTTGACACTTGGACCGTACGGCCAGGGGGCGGCGAATGCCACGGAGAGTGACTGTCAGTTCACGGAATGATGTCTGCGGGCTACCAAGCTGGTGGGTAGTTCGCAGCCGAGCGCCGCGAACTACCCATCGCTCTACCGGTTCAGATGCGCCGTCAGGCCCGTACGTCGAGGTACGTGGACATCTCCCGCATCTCCTGGGTCAGCGTCCGCTTACGGGTCTTGAGGATGTCCTCCATGACGTACCGGGCCATGGGCTGATGGCGAATCCAGGTGGGCGCACCCGTCTTGACGCGGCTCAGCTCCTGCACGGCGTCGTGGGTCGACCCCACTGTGAGGTGGGCTCGGGCGACGTCCAGCCGGTGCCGGTGCCAGTTGTTGGCAGAGGGCCGGCCCACCGCCTCCAGCATCTCCTTCGACAGGGTCCCTTGGTCCTTGCGGCGGAGGACGCCGTGGGCGTCCCCGGCCAGGCAGAGGTCTTCCACCGCTTTGAACTCCACCGTTGCCGGGCCGAAGCGCCCCCAGTGGCTGCGATAGTCACTGTGTTCACGCCCCATGGCGGACGCCGCGCTGGCCGCCCTCCGCCGAGCCTGATCCGCCACGTCCTCCCTGCCGTTGCGGATGGCGGCGGCGGTAACACGGAGGCAGAGCTCCCCCCAAAGCGCCAACTCCCCCATGGAGGCCGTGGACCACTTCGGTTCGATGGCCTCGGCCGTCGTGGCCGCCAGACGCTCCACCTCGTCGAACCGGTCCTGCCTGAGCAGCAGCCAGCACAGCCCGGTGACGCCCGTCGCCGCGACCAGCCGGTCGTCCACCTCCCGGGCAAGCCTGATCGCCTCCACGAGTGCCTGATAGGCCATGTCGTACTGGCGAACCTGCGTGAGGTACTTCCCGGCCAGTTGCAGGGCGTGGGCCCGGACGAGAACGGCCTCCCGCTGATGGTCCTCCTCCTCCGCCGCGACCACCGCGGCGTCGGCCTGCCGCAGGAGTCCCGGGAGCATGAGCGCCACAGACTCGTACCGATCCGAGTTGTAGAGCGACAGCCCATCCTCGATCGACCGGCGGATGGCTGACAGCTCCACCGCCTCACCGGGGTCCGCCATGCTCTCCGCCTCGATCCCCACCGGCGGCATGAGGGCCTGCCGGAGCGACGCGAGCAACTGCCGGTTCGCGCTGTCGTCCTCCCCCACGGGATGCGGCACTCCCGGCGCGAAGAGCGCGGAGACCGGCACGCCGAATGCCTGTGCCACCTGGCTCAGTGTGTCCAGTCTTGCGTGTCCGCGCTGCTCGATGTTCCTGATGGTGCTCACGGAGAGACCGGACTCTTCCGCGAGTCGTTCCTGACCCCATCCTGCCGTCCGGCGGTAGGCACGGACGGTGTCTCCCAAGGGAGTTGAGTTGTGCGGCATACTGAAGCCTCCGTTTTGGCTTAGACACTCAAAACGGTACTCGCGTCAACGCCCCGTGGCTCCCTTGAGCGGACGGGGCGTTGACGTTCCCGGGTGTCGGTGTGCGGACGTACGGTGGGTCCATGGCCTGTTCCACCAGGCCAGACGGCCCGTGGAGGGGAGACAACGGGATGCGCGTGGGTATCACCGGACATCGCGGACTGGGCGAGGACGTGGAGCAGCGCGTCCGCGAGATGCTTGACGAGGCCGTACGCGGCTTCGCGAGGGACGATCTGACCGCCGTGTCATGCATCGCCGACGGCCCTGACTCCTGGTTCGCCGAGGCGGTACTGGAGCACGGCGGAAGCCTTGAGGTGGTCGTTCCCGCCGCCGAGTACCGCGAGGGCCTCCCGGAATGGCACCACCCGGTCTATGACGCGCTCTACCGCAGCGCGGCCGATGTCCACGAAACCGGCATGAACGAGTCGACTTCCGAGGCGCACCAGGCGGGCAGCGAGATTCTCGTGGGCCTGGTCGACCAGTTGGTCGCGGTGTGGGACGGGAAGCCCGCCCGGGGGTACGGCGGGACAGCCGATGTGGTCGCGTACGCCGAACGGACCGGTGTTCCGGTGCGCATTCTGTGGCCGGAGGGCGCCTGCCGGTGAGGGAGCGGGACGGTGCGGCGGCGTAGCGCGTACGTCCTCCATGCCTTCCGTCCGGAGATCGGTTGTCTCCGCTGGTCAGACGTCATGGGCAGAGCGGTGCCCGGAACCGGACCCGCCCGCCCGCGATTCATCTGCCCCGCTGCCCCTCCCCGCCCCGACGGGACGTCACGTCACCCCCCGTGCAACCCCTCCACCAGAATGTCGATCACCAGCGGCGTCCGCGGCCCGAAGCCGAGCAGGACGCCGTCCTCCAGGGCCACGACCCGGCGGTCCAGCCCGGCCGGGGTCTCGCGGATGCCCGGGATCTCCACCAGGCCGTCCACCCCGCCCACCGACTCCAGGCCCTTGGTCATCATCAGCAGCACATCCGGCTGGGCGTTGACCAGTGCCTCGCTGGTGAGCGGGGTGAAGGGCTTGTCCAGTCCGGCGTCCACGCCCGCGTCGACCGCGCCCGCCGCCGCGATCAGCGAATCCGCGCCGGACCCCTTGCCGCCCATGAGGTAGACGGCCGCGCTGCCCCGCATGTACAGGAACGCCACCTTGGGCGTGCTGCCCTCCGGTACGGCGTCCCGCGCCGCCGTCAGTTCCTTCTCCATCCGGGAGTTGAGCGCCTCGCCCGCCGCCGGTACACCGAGGGCCCCGGCGATCCGGGTCGTACGGGTGGTGACATCGGCGAGTTCGGTCGCCGGGTCGAGGACGACGACCGGTACCCCCGCGTCCCTGATCTGGTCGATGGCCTCCGACGGCCCGGTGTCGGTGTCCGCGAGCACCACCGTCGGCCGCAGCGACAGCACGCTCTCCGCGCTGACATCGTGCGCCTTGGTCACCAGCGGCAGATCCGCGGCCTCCTCGAATGTCGCCGTGATGTCCCGGCCGACCACCCGGTCCCCGAGCCCGAGGGTGAACACGATCTCCGCGACCCCGCCGTTGAGCGGCAGGATGCGCGAGGCGTCCTCGACGGTCACCCGCCGTCCGTCGGACGAGTCCACGGTGACCGGGAGTTCGGGGGTGGGCGGCTCGCCCGCGAGCGGGACGAGGGTGTTCGCGTCGAGCCGTTCCCGCGCCGCCTCGGCCCGCTCGCCCACCGACGCCGGGGACGCGCCGGAACCGGAATCCCCGCCCGCGTCACCCGAATTCCCCGAGCCGCCGCCCGCGCAGGCCCCGGTCAGCAGCGCCAGCGACAGCACGAGCGCCGCCGCCCCGCCCCGCCGCCGCGCCGGACGCGTACGACTCCGCGCCCCCGTACCGGCCCCGTCCGCGTCCCCGCTCTGGACGGACGCCGTCCATCGGACCGCACCCCTGACCCTCATGCGTTGCCCTTTCCCCTTCGATGGCACTTACTGGCACTCACTTGGGCGATAGTTTAGGTTAGGCTGGCCTAAGTTTCCTGAGGTGGGGGTGTTCCATGTCATCGGCAAGTGGCCCGACCCGTACGCGCGTTGGCCTGATCGGCGCGGTCACGGTCGCGGCGGCGCTGACACTGGCGGTGCCGGGGCCCGCTGTCGCGGCGGGGGGCTCGGCGACCGGGCCGGAGGGGCAGCGGCTCACCGTGTCCAAGACCTCCGGCCTCACCGAGGCGGGGGAGACGGTCACCGTCACCGGCAGCGGATACAACACCGAGAAGGGCATCTACATCGCCCTGTGCGTCGACAACGGGGCCGGGAAGACCCCGACGCCGTGCGTCGGCGGGGTCGACATGTCCGGGGAGTCCGGGGCCTCCGTCTGGATTTCGTCCAATCCGCCGTCCTACGGCGACGGGCTCGCCCAGCCCTACGAGGGCAGCGGCCACGACGGCTCGTTCTCGGCGCAGCTCAAGGTCCGCGCCAAGGACGCCAACACCGACTGCACCGCGTCCGGGGTGACCTGCGCGGTCATCACCCGCAACGACCACACCCGGGGCGGCGACCAGACCCAGACGGTCCGCGTCCCGGTGTCGTTCGGCGGCGCGGCGGCGGCGGACGGCGGGGCGTCGACGGGTGGGGAGGGGTCCACGGGCGGTGGCGAGGGGTCACCGGAACCGACCGCCACGGCGGGCTCCGGTACCGCCACCGGAGGTACCAGCACCGGGGGCGGGACGACCGGCGCCACCACGGGTGGCGGCCCGCTGGCCAGCACCGGTTCCGGGCTCGCGCTGCCGCTGGGCATCACCGCGGCCGGGCTGGTCGTCGCCGGGGGCGCCACCTGGGCCGTGGCCCGCAAACGCCGGTCGGCGTCCGGTGCGTCCGGTGCATCTGGTGCGTCCGGTGTGCGATGAGACCGGCCCCGAGCCGGTCACGCGCAGTCAGTTTCTTCGGGAGGTTCGAGGGACGGTGGAAGTGAAGGCGAGGAAGAGGCCCGCCGCCGCGCTGGTCGTGGCGGGCGCAGCGGTGCTCGCGCTGCTCACGCCGGGGACCGCGGTCGGGGCGGGCGGTGCCGAGGTGTCGGGCGGGTATGTGAGCTGGTCCACGGGTGAACTGGCCGGGGCCGGAGTGACTTTGACGGGTGGGACCGGATCCGCCGGGCGCACCTGGTTCCGCGCCGAGGGGGGTGAGGTGGACGGCACGGATGCCCGGGTCGAGCTGGCCGGGACCGCCGCGTTCGGCGCGGCCGGCCGGGCCGCGCTGCCGCTGGCCGGGCTGCGCCTCACCCTGGACGACGGCACCGGCACCCTGCACGCCCGCCAACCCGGCCCCGACCAACCCGAGTTCGCCCTCGCTGAGGTGCGGCAGGGCGACACCGGCCCCGTCGTACGGGACACCGGGGCCACCTGGACCGGGCTGCGGGCGGCGCTGACCGGGGAGGGGGCCGCGCTGCTGTCCGGCTGGAGCGGGCGGGAGTTCGCGGCGGGCGATCCGCTGGGACTGCTGGACGTGACCGTGGGCACCGGGGACGGCACTCCCGAGCCACCGTCACCGGTACCGGACGGCACCGAGGAGACCCCCACGGCTCCGCCGCCCACCCCGAACGCGCCGGAACCCCCCGCAGCCGGGGTGCCGGACCCCGGCGGTCCACCCGCCGCGACCGTGGCCCACCCCGCGCTGACCGCCGGTGGCGAGCAACGCGTCACCGGCACCGGATTCACCCCGGGCGCGGTCGTCCTGGTCGCCATCGACGGTGACACCCGCTATCAGGCGGTCGCCGATGAACAGGGGCGGGTGGAGCGGGCGTTCCCCGTCTACGCCAACGCGGTCGCGGGGGAGCACACCGCCGCGCTGACCCCGGTCACGGGCGGGGGCGGCGGCGCGGTGGCCCGCTTCGAGGTGCGCAGCCCCGACTGACCCGCCGACCGGCTGCCCCACCGACCCACTGACCCGCCGCCCGACTGACCCATGCGTGTACCGGCGCCCGGCTCACCTCCGGGGCGCACGAGGAGCGGACTCGACTCACCGGGTCCGCTCCTCGGCATGCCCGCATCCGGTCGTCGGGCATCGGCAACTCCCGCTGAAAAAAGGTGAGTTGGGAGTCTTTGCGAACCGTTGACAATCATCCCTCATTCATACTTAGGTTTGCCTTACCTAATTGGGCCGCACTGAGACTCTGAGAAGGGGAACCTCGTATGAGACCCGTTTCCACGCGTACCGCCGTCCGTACCGGGCTGGCCGTCGCCGCCTCCGCCGCCCTCACCCTGGGCCTTGCGGGCTCGGCGTCCGCCGCGACCTCGACCCGCACCATCACCGACGGCAGTACGACGTACAACCTCTCCCTCACCGCGCCGAACTCGGCGTCGGCGGCGGGCCAGGTCATCACGGTCTCCGGGTCCGGCTACAACTCCGGCCAGGGCATCTACGTCGGCCTGTGTGTCGTCAGCGGGGCCCCGGGCGCCAACAAGCCCTCCCCCTGCCTCGGCGGCCAGGACCAGAGCGGTTCCACCGGCGCCTCCCACTGGGTGAACCAGACCTTCGGCGGGCTCTTCGCCAACAGCTCCAAGTTCACCACCGGCGGCAAGTTCACCGTGAACATCTTCGTCAAGGCCCAGTTGGAGGACGGCAGCGTCTGCGGCGAGGACGTCACCTGCGCCGTCGTCACCCGCGCCGACCACTTCGACACCAACGACCGCAAGTACGACGTGCACGTGCCGATCAGCTTCTCGTAGCAGCCGACGGCACCCCTGGACGTGGTGCGGGCCAGCTTCCCGGCCCGTACCACCCCGGTGCGGGCCGGCCGTCCCACCGGCCCGCACCCCCCTCAACCCCTGAAGCCCCTGTTCCGAGAAACCCCTTGCGAAAGGCCCCCCATGCGCGCAGCCACCCCCCGCACCGCCCGTCGCACCGCCGCCCGTGCCGGTCTCGCCGTCCTCGCCTCCGCCGCCCTCACCCTGGGCCTCGCGGGCTCGGCGTCCGCCGCGACCGCCACCCGCACCATCACCGACGGCGCCACCACCTACAACCTCTCCCTCACCGCCCCCGACACCGCCACCGCGGCCGGTCAGGTCATCACCGTCTCCGGCTCCGGGTACAACACCACCCAGGGTGTGTACGTCGCCCTGTGCGCGGTCAGTGGTGCCCCGGGGCAGAGCCAGCCCACCCCCTGCCTCGGCGGCGCCGACCAGACCGGCACCACCGGCTCCTCCCACTGGGTGTCCAACTTCGGCGGCGGCACCGTCCCCAACAGCTCCCGCTTCTCCACCGGGGGCACCTTCTCCGTGAACATCTTCGTCAAGGCCACCCTCGACGACGGCAGCGTCTGCGGCGAGGACGTCACCTGCGCCGTCATCACCCGCGCCGACCACACCGACACCACCGACCGGAAGTACGACGTCCACGTCCCCCTCAGCTTCCAGTAGTCCCGTCCGGCCGGGCGCACCGCCACGCGCGGGCGCCCGGCCCTCGGCGTCCCCGGGGGCCGCCGGACGCACATCCAGCCACGAGGAACCCGCCATGACTGACGAAACCCGTCCGGACACCCCCGCCAGAGGCGCCCGGCTGCGGCGGCCCGCCGCGCTCATCGGCTCGGCCGCGCTGATCGCCGCCGGGGCCACCGCCGTCACCCTCGGCCCGCCCGCCCAGGCCGCCGACACCCCGCGCACCGGCCTCGGCAAGGACGGCCAGAAACTCACCGTCTCCGCCTCCGCCCACCTCGACCCGGACGGCGAGACCCTCCGCGTCACCGGCGAGGGCTACGACGCCACCAAGGGCCTGTATGTCGCCCTGTGCAAGGACAACGGGGACAACCGCATCCCCACGCCCTGCCTCGGCGGCGCCGACCAGACCGGCGGCAGCGGCTCCTCCAAGTGGATCGTCCCGCCCGGCGACCCCAACGAAGGCGACCTCACCGAGACCTGGGGCACGGGCGGCACCTTCGACGTCCAGCTCGACATCGAGGCCAAGGACGGCGGCCTGGACTGCACCCAGGTCACCTGCTCGGTCATCACCCGCGTCGACCACCGTGCCGCCGGTGACCGCTCCCAGGACGTCCGGATCCCCGTCACCTTCGAGGGCCAGGACCCCGGCGGCCCCGGCGACGGCGACGGCGTCGACGTCCCCGCCGGGACCGTCAGCTATGTCCGGGCCGCCGAGTACGGCACCGCGGGCCAGCCCAACGATCTGCTGCTGCACCCCGACTCCGGGAAGCTGTATGTCGGTTCGAACAACATCCCCGACACCGCCGACGTCAACGAGGCCGGACTGTACGTCCTCGACCCCGCCGACGGCCGGGTCCGCAGCCATGTCGCCCAGGCGCCCAGCTCCACCGGGGTGCTCGCGCCCCGCAACGTCCAGCGTCTCGCCGGGCCGCTCGCCGGGGACGGCGTCGTCTTCCAGTACCCGGTGCGCGGCATCGGCTCCGCCAAGGACGGCGACACCGCCGCCACCGGCTTCTGGCCGGCCGGTGCCGCCGTCAACGGCATCGCGCCCGGCACCGCCGCCGCCACCGTCTTCGTCGCCCAGGGCACCACCCTCTCCGAGATCGAGCACGCCACCGGCACCGTCCGCCGCTCGGCCACCCTGGACGGCACCGGCGAACTCGCCACCGACAACGCCCGCCAGGCGCTCTGGGCCGCCGACTACACGACGAAGAAGCTGCGCCGGATCGACACCCGCACCCTGGAGGTCACCGCCACCGCCGACCTCACCTCGGACCTGGTGGCCTTCGTCAGCGTCCACCCCGCCACCGGCAACGTCTGGGTCGGCACCGGCTACGACGTCCTCGTGTACGACAAGGACGGCACCCTCCTCACCACCCTCACCGGCAAGGACCGCCCCACCGCGCTCGCCTTCGACGCGACGACCGGCGAGGCGTTCGTGCTGCGCGAGGACTACGGCAGCGCCGAGGACGGCGCCGACAACACCGGCTCGCTCGACGTCCACTCCGCCACCACCTTCGCCAGGGCCGCCGAGTCCCTCGCCCTGCCCGGCAGCCGCGCCGGGGCGTACGCGGGCATCGCGGTCACCCCGGGCGCGGGCACCGTCTTCGTCACCAGTACCGCGGAGAGCGAGGTGCTCCGGCTGGAGCGCCGGATGTCCCCGAAGGTGACCCAGGCCCCCACCGACCAGACCGCCGCCCCGGACGCGCCGGTCACCCTGGTCGCCGCCGCCGAGGGCACCCCGGCGCCCACGGTCCGCTGGCAGGTCAGCCCCGACGGCGGCCAGACCTGGACCACCGTCGAGGGCGCCACCGAGAACGCCTACCGCTTCACCGCCCGGCTCGCCCAGAACGGCTACCGCTACCGCGCCGAGTTCACCAACTCCGCCGGAACCACCCGCACCACCCCCGTCACCCTCACCGTCGAGGCACCCGACGACGGGGGCGACGACGGCGGAGGCGACGGCGGCGACCAGGACCCGTCGGGCACCCGCACCGGGACCGGGCCCGAGGGGCAGAAGCTCACCGTCACCCCGGTCAACCATCTGGCCCTGGAGGACCAGAAGCTCACCGTCACCGGCTCCGGCTACGACACCGACAAGGGCATCTACGCCGCCCTGTGCGTCGACAACGGGCCCGGCGAACTCCCCAGCCCCTGCGTCGGCGGCGTCGACATGACCGGCACCTCCCACTCCTCCGCCTGGATCTCCTCCAACCCGCCGGACTACGGCCAGGACCTGGCGATCCCGTACGGCACCGGCGGCACCTTCGAGGTGGAGCTGACCGTGGACGCCAAGGACGAGTTCACCGACTGTTTCAAGGTCACCTGCGTCCTCGCCACCCGCGCCGACCACACCCTCTCCGGCGACCGCAGCCAGGACGTCAAGGTGCCGGTCGCCTTCACCGGCCAGGACCCGGTGGACACCGACCCCGACGACGGCGGCGACACGGGCGGCGGGGACACGGGCGGGGGTGACACGGGTGGGGGTGACACCGGCGGCGGCTCCACGGGCGGCGGCGCGTCCGGCGGTTCGACCGGCGGTACCTCCGGCGGCGGCACGTCCACCTCCGGGGGCGGCACGACCGCCACCGGCGGCGGCAGCCTCGCCTCCACCGGCGCCACCGTCGGCACCGCCGCCGCGCTGGCCGCGCTCCTCACGGCCACCGGCTGGTACGTCCACCGCCGCGCCCGCGCCCGCACGGCAGCCGAGTAGGAACGAACCCGGGCGGCCCGCACCCAGGCGGGCCCGCACCCCGGAATCCGGAGTGCGGGCCCGCCGCCGTACGAGGGGGGAATCCGCCTACTGGTTGATCACGAACTGCGATCCCGGCTGGACCACGATGTTGCCGTCCGCCGAGTTGGTGATCGTCACATTCGACAGGGTGGCCGTGCCCCGGGCCCCGCTCATGGCGAGGATCCCGGCCCCGTTGTTGGACTTGTCGATGACGACGTTGGAGATCTGCGCGGTCACCGTGCCACCGCCGGTCTTGAACTGGATGCCGTCGTACGTCGAGTCATGGATCTCGGTGTCCCTGATCACGACCCCGGGGATGCTCTGCCCCTGGGCGAACAGGGTGATCGCCCCGAACTCCTGGTCCTCGTTCCAGAACGCCCCGCCCGTGCGGTACAGCCCGTTGTTGGCGATCAGGGTCTGTCCGGAGAAGGGCAGCGGATCGTGGTCGGTGGCCAGCATGATGCCGGGGTAATTCATGGTGTCGGAGATCAGGTTGTTCTCGATGGTGTTGTCATAGCCTCCATAGACCGCGATGCCGTTGGCCCGCCAGGGCAACTGGATGGTGTTGTTGCGGAAGGTGTTGTCGTGGCCGATGTCCACGGACTGGTCCTTGACGTACTTGTTCGCCCAGACGGCGAGCGCGTCGTCACCGGTGTTGCGGAAGGACGAGTTCTCCACCGTCGAATTGCGGGTGCCGTTGGAGAAGTTGATGCCGTCCGCGTAGGTGTTGCGGATCCGCATGCCGGAGAACTCCAGCCCGTCCGCCGGACCCCACAGCTCGGGGATGTTGTCGTAGTCGCGGCCGACCCACACCCCGACATTGGCGTGCTCGATCCAGACATTGCTGATCTTGGTGCCGGTGCCGAACCGGCCGTTCAGCCCGACCCCGCCCTCGGCGCCGCCGTCGCCGCCCCGGATGGTGCCCGAGCCGAAGATCGCGATGTCCGAGATCTGGGTGTTCTTGTCGATGTCGAAGCCGAAGTTGCCCTCGTGCGGATGGTTGATGCCGCCCGCCTGGTGGGGCGGGGTGAGGGTGTAGAGCTGCGAGTGCCACATACCGGCGCCCCGGATGGTGACATTGCTGATGCCGACCTGGTTGTACTGGCCCCGGTTCTGCGGGTCGTCGGTCAGGATCTTCTGCTCCTGGCGCCACTGGCCCGCCGGGATCCAGACACAGCCGATCTGCCCGTTCTGGTCGGCGGTCACCGCCCGCTGGATGGCGTCCGTGTCGTCCAGACCGTCATTGGGCACGGCCCCGTACTGGGTGATCGAGACACAGCCGGACGGCTGCTGGGTGGGCGGCGCCACCTGCTCCAGATTGATCAGGTCGATGATGTAGAAGGCCGCGGTGTCCCCGGAGTCCCGCTGGAGCCGGAACTTGGTGCCCGCCGGGTAGCTCTGCGCCAGCAGCGCGTTGGACTCGTCGAAGAGCCTGCGCGCGTCGGTCGCCGGGGTGTTGGACAGCCCCTCCGGGTCGTCCGTGGTGCCGTACAGCCAACTGTACTTGGACGACAGGTTCAGCTTGCGGACGAAGGTGCCGTTGGCGTACAGGCTCAGGGTCGCCTCGGCCCCGCCGCCGCCCGCCGCGTCCGGGATGGAGTTGCGCACGACGAGGGAGTTGGCGGCGCTGGTGGAGGTGAACTCCACATACTGGCCGGTGGTGTTGAGCCGTACCGACTTGCGGCCGGAGGACTCGGTGGCGAAGTTGGTGTGCCCGAACGTCCGCTCCTGGTCCGCCGTCAGCAGGGTGCCGTTGTGGGCGGCGTTCTCCGCCTCGTACTCGATGTAGGGCACCGCCGCGCCCCGGCCGACCACGATCGAGCGGGAGTAGACGTTGTTGCCCTCGTTGGTCTCGGCGACGGTGTTGGTGGCGTCGGCGGTGGCGGTGAGCACGGCCGCGCCGCTGGTCGCCGTCCAGGTGCCGCTGATCGCGACCTCGGCGGTGGCGCCCGCCGCGATCGACGGGGCGGTGCCGTTGAGGGTGGTCGAACCGGCGGTGACCCGGGTGACCGTACCGGCCGCGACGGCCGTGGTGCCCCGGTTGTGCACCGACACGGTGAAGGAGACGGCGGCACCGGCCGCCGGGCTGGACGGGTTGGTGGCGATGGCGCGGACCTCCAGGTCCGGGCCGGGGCTCTGGCCGACGGTCAGCTTGGAGGCTGCCGTACGGCTGTTGTTGGTGTTGTCGAGTTCCGGCACGGTGTCCGTGGGGTCGACCACCGCCGAGACGGTGTAGCTGCCCATCGGCCGCTTGCCGAGGGTGACCGGCACGGTCGTCTGGGCGCCTGCGGCGAGCGCGGCCACCGAGGCGCTGCCCGCGACCGTGCCGTCCAGGCTGACGTTCACCGTGGAGGCCGGGGAGGCGGCGGTGCCCGCGTTGCGCACGGTGACCTGGGCGGTGACGGTGTCCGACTCGCTGGGTGACGCCGGGCTCCAGGTCAGCTCGTTCACCACCAGGTCCGGGTTGGGCGCGGCGGTGCCGATGACCTCGAACTCGGCGGCCTGGGCACCGTAGCCGCTGCTGTTGGCGGTGTAGGTGAGCCGGACATCGGCGTAGCGGCCGGTGACCGGGATGGTGACGGTGTTGGCGTTGGAGGCGGGGTTGAAGGTGTAGTCGGCGCGGGCCTTGACCGAGGTGAACGCCGTCGATCCCTGGGCCCGGCCGAGCACCTCGATGCTCTGGGTCCGGGTCGCCCAGGCCGCGTCCGGGTTGAGCTTGACGACGACGCCCGACAGATCGGCGTTCGCGCCCAGTTCGACGGTGAGGGAGGCGGGCTGGCCGCTGGACTCCCAGTAGGTGCCCACTTGGCCGTCGTTGGCGTTGGCCGCGACGAAGGAGTGGATCGTGGAGGTGGCGGTGATCGGCTTGCCCCGGGCCAGATTGGTCCCGTTGACCGGCGGCTCACCGGGGTCCGGGTCGGTGCCGTAGACCTCCAGGGCGGAGAGCTGGGCCGCGTTCCAGCCGGTGTTGGCGGTCACCAGGACCCGTACGTAGCGCACGGTGCGGGCGGTGAAGTCGACGGTCACCGTGTTGGCGGCGGCCGGGTCGAAGCGGCGGGCCGCGGAGGCGGACAGGGCGGAGAAGGTGGAGCCGTCCGTGCTGCCCTCGACGGCCAGCGTCTGGGTCCTGGCCCCCCAGGACGACGGGAGCTTCAGGACCGCCTGGTTCACCTCGACCGCGCTGCCCAGGTCGACGCGGACCCAGCTCGGGAACGACCCGGCCGGGCCCTCCCAGTAGCTCGCCTGGCTGCCGTCGGTGACGTTCGCGGCCGGATAGCCGCCGTTCGCGCCGCTGGCGGTGGCGCTCTTGCCCAGGGCGATGTCGGGGCCGGCGGCCACCGCGGCGGCGGCGGTGCCGGGTTGCAGGCCGAAGGCGACCAGCGCGGCCAGGATCAGGCCGGTGATCGTCCGCAGACCGTGTCTTTTCCGTCTCATGGCGTCCTCGTTCCATGGCGGGGGACGACGGGGGGAGGGGTGGCGCTGGAGCTGTTGTCCGGAACTACCGGGGCGGAGTTGGGATTTTGCGTGAATCCATCGCAAGTTTGCGCGGCTTGGGTGACAGATTTCTGGCCGGGTTGACTTTTGTCAATGGCATGGACACGAAGAGGTGTCAGAAGGCAGGTGGGGAGGGGTGGCGCGCGGTATCCGCGGAATCGGGTGAAGGTGGGGGAGTGGCCGTGCCTGCCTGTGACGGCTGTGCCGCAGGCCCGGCCCGCCGCCCCCGAAGGGATCCGTGATGCCCGCAGACCCCCACCAGCACCCGGCGCGGCCCACCGCCGACGACCCCCGCCCCCTCACCGACGACGAGGTGCGCCTCCTCGACGCGCACTGGCGGGCCGCCAACTACCTCGCCGTCGGCCAGATCTATCTGCTGGCCAACCCGCTGCTCACCGAACCCCTGCGCCCCGAGCACATCAAGCCACGGCTGCTCGGCCACTGGGGCACCTCACCCGGCCTCACCCTCGTCCACACCCACCTCAACCGGGTCATCAGGGCCCGTGACCTGGACGCCCTGTGCGTCTGGGGCCCCGGGCACGGCGGCCCCGCCGTGGTGGCCGGTTCCTGGCTGGACGGCTCGTACACCGAGGTCTATCCGGACGTCACCCGGGACGCGGCGGGCATGGCCCGGCTCTTCCGGCAGTTCTCGTTCCCCGGCGGGGTGCCCAGCCATGTCGCCCCCGAGACCCCCGGCTCGATCCACGAGGGCGGCGAACTCGGCTACTCCCTCTCCCACGCCTACGGCGCCGCCTTCGACAACCCGGACCTGCTCGTCACCTGCGTGATCGGCGACGGCGAGGCCGAGACCGGGCCGCTGGCCGCCTCCTGGCACTCCACCGCCTTCCTCGACCCCGTCCACGACGGCGCCGTCCTGCCGGTCCTGCACCTCAACGGCTACAAGATCGCCAATCCCACCGTCCTCGCCCGCATCGACGAACCCGCGCTGGACGAGTTCCTGCGCGGCCACGGCCACGCCCCGCTGCACGTCACCGGCGACGACCCCGCCACCGTCCACCGCGATCTCGCCGCCGCGCTGGACACCGCCCTCGACCGGATCGCCGCCATCCAGCGCGCCGCCCGCGAGGACGGCTCCACCGAACGCCCGCGCTGGCCGGTGATCGTGCTGCGCACCCCCAAGGGCTGGACCGGCCCCGCCGAGGTCGACGGCCTCCCGGTGGCGAACACCTGGCGCGCCCACCAGGTCCCGCTGTCCGCCGTCCGCGACAACCCGGCACACCGCCGCCAACTGGAGGAATGGCTGCGCTCCTACCGCCCCGGCGAACTCTTCGACGCCGACGGCCGCCCCCGCCCCGACGTCCTCGCCCTCATCCCCGAGGGCACCCGCCGCCTCGGCGCCACCCCGCACGCCAACGGCGGCCTCCTGCTGCGCGAACTCCCCCTGCCGCCCCTCGACACCTACGCCGTCGAGGTCGCCCGGCCCGGCGCCATCCTGCACGAACCCACCCGGGTCCTCGGCCGGCTGCTGGAGCACGTCATGGCGGCCACCGCCGACCGGCGCGACTTCCGCCTCGTCGGCCCCGACGAGACCGCCTCCAACCGCCTCGACGCCGTCTACGCCGCCTCCGGCAAGGCGTGGCAGGCCG
This sequence comes from Streptomyces sp. NPDC093252, assembly GCF_040683675.1. Lineage (NCBI taxonomy): Bacteria > Bacillati > Actinomycetota > Actinomycetes > Kitasatosporales > Streptomycetaceae > Streptomyces > Streptomyces sp. NPDC093252. Next base: position 487,901 of record NZ_JBFBEM010000004.1, read on the forward strand.
AAGTCCTGCCCGTGGACGAACACCTCGACCGGCACGGCCGGGTCATGGAGATCCTCTCCGAACACACCTGCCAGGGCTGGCTGGAGGGCTATCTCCTCACCGGCCGCCACGGCCTGTTCTCCTGCTACGAGGCGTTCGCCCACATCGTCGACTCCATGGTCAACCAGCACATCAAATGGCTGCGCGTCACCCGCGCCCTGCCCTGGCGCGCCCCCGTCGCCTCCCTCACCTACCTCCTCACCTCCCATGTCTGGCGCCAGGACCACAACGGCTTCTCCCACCAGGACCCCGGCTTCGTCGACCACATCCTCAACAAGAGCCCCGAGGTCGTACGGGTCTACCTCCCCCCGGACGCCAACACCCTGCTGTCGGTGGCCGATCACGCCCTGCGCAGCAAGGACTACGTCAATGTGATCGTGGCCGGAAAACAACCCTGCTTCGACTGGCTCCCCATGGACGAGGCCCGCGCCCACTGCGCCCGCGGCGCCGGGATCTGGGAGTGGGCCGGCACCGAGGACGGCGGCCTGCCCGACGCCGTCCTGGCCTGCGCCGGAGACGTCCCCACGCAAGAGGTCCTCGCCGCCGCGCGACTCCTGCGCACCGAACTGCCCGGCCTCGCCGTCCGGGTCGTCAACGTCGTCGACATCGCCCGGCTGCTCCCCGCGGGCGAACACCCGCACGGCATGACCGACTTCGAGTACGACGGCCTGTTCACCGCCGACAAGCCGGTGATCTTCGCCTACCACGGCTACCCCTGGCTGATCCACCGCCTCGCCTACCGGCGCACCGGCCACGCCCAGCTCCATGTCCGCGGCTACAAGGAGATCGGCACCACGACCACCCCCTTCGACATGGTCGTCCGCAACGACCTCGACCGCTACCGGCTGGTCATGGACGTCATCGACCGCGTCCCCGGCCTCGCCGTCCGCGCCGCCGCCGTACGCCAGCGGATGGCGGACGTCCGGCTGCGCCACCACGACTGGATCCGCCGCCACGGCACGGATCTCCCGGAGGTGACCGACTGGACCTGGGACGGGTGAGTGCTGCGGCACGGGTCCCCCGGACGTCACCGACTGGACCTGGGACGGGTGAGTGCTGCGGCACGGGTCCCCCGGACGTCACCGACTGGACCTGGGACGGGTGAGTGCTGCGGCACGGATCTCCCGGACCTCACCGACTGGACCTGGCACGGCTGAGCCCGCGGCACGGGTCCCCCCGAGGTCACCGACCGGACCTCGGACACCCCCTGACCCCGCGACACCACCGCCGCACCCCCACCGCGTACCCCGGCGCACGGGCGGGGCGCGAGGCGCAGAGCCGGGAGCAGAGGGCGGGGGCGCTGTGCGCCCTGTCACGCCCCGGCGCCGGGCGCCTACAGTGTGTCGCCCAGCCCTGCGGACCCGCCCGGCAGGGCCGAGCCCCATGAGAAGGGCCCCCGCCCCACCAGTACGGTCACCGGCCCCGCCGACCCGGACCCCACACCGGGTACCGGCCAGGGCGGCGAGCGACGGACGCCGGTGGCCGCGCGTGTCAGGCACCACCCGTGAGAGCGCCCGGCCGCCGCGCAGTCGGAACTGCGCGGCTCCACCGGCGCGCCCCGAAGCCGCTGGAGGCTGCTGTGTCCCGACCGTGCGTCGCCCTCGTCACCGATCCCACCTCGCCCGAAGGCTGCGGCGATGTCCTCGCCGCGGCGGTGGAGCAGCTCACCGGCCTGCCCCCGGTGCGGATCGACTCCCGGCACTTCGCCACCGGCGGCACCGGCCGCGCCGTCCCCTCCGGGAACCGGCTGCGGCTGACCGTCCCCGACGCGCCCACCGGGGTGGAACCGGACGTGGTGGTCCTGTACGAGATCCCGCCGCACACCCGCCACACCCTGGCCGGGTTCCAGCGCCTGCTGGAGCGCCACGACGCGGTCACCCTGGGCACCGGGGTCGCCGCCTGGCGCACGGCCACCGAGAAGAACCTCACCGTCGAGCGCTTCCAGCGCGACGGCATCGCCCACATGGAGACCACCGTCCTGTCCCGGCCCAGCCCCCAGGAGGCCGCCGCGGCCTTCGAGAAGCTCGGCGGGGACGTCTGGGCCCGCCCGGTGATCGGCACCGGCGGCCACGACACCTTCCATGTCACCGACCTCGACCGCCTGGAGCAGGTCCGCGCCTTCTACGCCGGGCGCGGCACCGACTGGATGCTGTCCCGGGACGCCGGGAACATCACCGCCGACGGGGCCCGCCACCAGTTCCGGGTCTTCGTGCTGCACGGCCGGGTGGTGCACGCCCGTGAGCATCTCCAGCCCCGGCCCGACCAGCCCTGCAACACCAGCCAGGGCGCCACCGCCGTCTTCATCGAGCCCGCCGCCCTGGACCCCCGGCTCACCGAACTGGCCGTCGCCGCCACCGCCTCGATGGGTCTGCCGTTCGCCGGGGTCGACCTGGCGATCGAGCAGGGCGGGGTGGTCTTCGAGGTCAATGTCCAGCCCGCCTTCATCCCGGGCGAACTCGACAAGGCCGCCGTCCCGTACATCGAGGCCCATCTGAGCGCCCTGGCCGCCCGCTCCGGCGCAACGGCCACCGAATCCGAACCGCGACCCTGACTCCGCCCGAGTTGTCGCCCGCGGACACAGTGGTCATCCTCGAAGAAGGCACGCCCGTGTCGCACAGGGCCGTGGTGGAGGACTGAGGATGAGCACCTACCGGGTCGCCCAGGTGACCGCCCCGAACGGCGCCTTCGCACTCACCGAGCGGGAGATCCCCGACCCGCCCCCCGGGCACGTCAGGATCGCCGTGGAGGCGTGCGGTGTCTGCCACAGCGACGCCGCCTTCGTGGCGGGGGCGCTGCCCGGTGTCACCTTCCCCGAGGTGCCGGGGCACGAGATCGCCGGACGCGTGGCGGCCCTGGGCGAGCGGGCCGCGGAGTACGGCTGGGCGGTCGGCGACCGGGTCGCGGTCGGCTGGTTCGGCGGGAGCTGCGGCCACTGCGTCCCCTGCCGCTCGGGCGACTTCATCGTCTGCCGGGAACTGAAGGTCCCGGGCTGGGCCTACGACGGCGGCTTCGCCGAGCAGGTGATCGCCCCCGTCGACGCCCTGGCCCGGATCCCCGACGCCCTCACGGCCGCCGACGCCGGGCCGATGGCCTGCGCCGGGGTGACCGTCTTCAACGGGCTGCGGCGCAGCTCCGCCCGGTCCGGGGACCTGGTCGCGGTCCTCGGGCTCGGCGGCCTCGGGCATCTGGCGGTGCAGTACGCCGTCGCCATGGGCTTCGAGACCGCCGCCCTCGCCCGGGGCCCGCAGAAGGCCGACTTCGCGAAGCGACTGGGCGCGCACCACTACCTCGACACCACCGGCGCCACCCCGCCCGGCGAGGCGCTGGCCGCGCTGGGCGGGGCCCGGGTGGTGCTGGCCACCGCGGGCAGCTCGGAGGCGATCACCGCCGTCGTCCCCGGGCTCGCGCCGCGCGGTGAACTCGTCGTCATCGGCGCGGACACCGCCCCCCTCGGCATCAGCCCGGCCGACCTGATCTTCAAGGCGTACGTCCTGCGCGGCCACCCCTCGGGCACCGCCCAGGACGTGGCCGACACCATGGCCTTCAGCGTCCTGCACCACATCCGCCCGATGACCGAGACCGTGCCGCTCGCGGACGTCGGCGACGCCTTCGCGCGGATGCTCTCCGGTCAGGCCCGCTTCCGGATGGTGCTGACCACCGGCTGAGGCCCCGTCAGTTGCCGTTGGCGGGCAGGGCGTACAGCTCCGGCAGATTGACCACGATCGCCTCCTGCGTGGAGCGCGCGATCACCACCACCGCCTCCTCGGCCGGATCCGGGTTCTCCTCGCGGTGCGGGACGAAGGGCGGGACGAAGATGTAGTCGCCGGGCGAGGTCCGCAGCCGCACCTCCTCGCCGCCGTCCCCGGTGCCGTCGAGGAACACGAACTCCGGGTGCCCGCTGACCACATAGATGGCCGTCTCGGACTCGCCGTGATGGTGGTCGGAGGACGAGGTGGACGGGGCGACATGGGTCTGGCCCATCCACAGCTTCTCCGACCCGACCGCCCGGCCGCTCACCGCCGCGAACCTGCGCATGCCCCCGGTCTGGGCGGTGTCACCGTCGAGCGCGTCGGCGCGGATGTGGTGCAGCCGGGTGCTCAGGGGCGCCACCGGCTCCGGGGGAGTGCCGGGCAGATGGGGGTGGAAGCCTTCGCCGGGAAGGGTCACGGGCTCGCTCATGGCTGGCGACGCTAGGCGCGGTCCGTAAAGGACGTCAAGAGGTGTCCATTCTCGTTCACCTGCGGCAATGTTCCCGCAATGAAGCGGTACGGCCACCGCGAGGATGGCCGGGCGACGCCCCTGCGACGGCCGCCCGGTCGGGCATGATGGGGTGATGCATATCTCCGCGAAGGCGGACTACGCCGCACGGGCGTTGCTGGAACTCGCCCGCGAACCGGACCGCCCGCTCACCTGTGAGGCCATCGCCTCCGCACAGCAGATCCCGTTCCGCTTCCTGAAATCCGTCGTCGGCGAGTTGCGCAGAGCGGGCCTGGTCCGCAGCCAGCGCGGCTGCGAGGGCGGCTACTGGCTCGGCCGCCCCGCCGACACCATCACCCTGCTCGACGTCTCCCGCGCCGTGGACGGCGAACTGCTCACCCTGCGCGGCGAGACCCCCGGCGCGCTCGCCTACCCCGGGGCCGCCACCCGGCTCCCCGGCATCTGGCGGCGGATCGAGGCCGAGGCCGCCGCGATCCTCGGCGGGGTGACCGTCGCCTCCCTGCTCCCCGAGGACGGGGCCGCCGACCGGGACCGGCCGCTGAGCCGGCAGGGCGCGGCGTGAGCGCCCCACCCGGGCCGCCGCCGCTCGAAGTGGTCGAGTACACCGACCCGTTGTGCCCCTGGGCCTGGGGCGCGGAACCCGTCTTCCGGAAGCTGCGCGCCGCCGTCGCCGGACGGGCCGTCTGGCGCCGGGTGTTCTGCGTCCTCTTCGACGACGATGACGACCCCGCCCCCGACCCCGCCGCCGAGACCGCCTGGTACGCCCGGTACGTCGAGGAGATCGCCACCCACACCGGCGCCCCGCGCGCCCTCCGGCTGGACCGGGTCGCGGCGAGTTCCTGGCCGGCCTCCCTGGTCGCCAAGGCGGCCGAACTCCAGGGCCCCGAGATCGCCGACCGGGTCCTGCGCCGGCTGCGGGAGACCGTGTTCGTGCTGGGCAGCCCCGCGGACACGCTGCCCGCCGCCCTCGCCGCCACCACCGGATGCCGGGCCCTGGACCTCGCCCGGCTCACCGCCGACGCGGCCTCCGACCGGGTCCGCGAGGGCGTCCGGGCCGACCGCGCCGAGGCCCGCAGACCCGTCCCCGAGGCACACCGACCGGCCCCCGGCGCCTCGCCCCACCCGGGCACCGCCAAGGAGACCCCCGACGGCGGCTTCCGCTACGCCCTGCCCACCCTCCTCGTCCGGTCCGGCCGCACCCACCGGGTGGTCCCCGGCTGGCGCCCGTACGAGGAGTACGCGGCGGCCGTCGGCGCGCTCGCCCCGCCCCCGCCGCCCACCCCGCCCCGACTGCCCGCCGGCCGGGCCCTGGAGCACTACCGCAGCCTCACCGACCCCGAGCGCCGGACGCTGACCCGCGGCGCCTGGCCGCCCGCCGGGGCCGTCCGGATCGACACCGCGAACGCCCCCCTGTGGCTGCACCCCGAGGAGGCCGCCGTGCACCCGGCGACCACCCCCGCGCCCGGCTGACACCGCGCGCCGACCCCGCGCCGAACCGCCCGCCCACCGGCCCCCGCACCCCCGGCGCCGGAACGACGGCGACGGCGACCGGGCCCGTCCCGCCCCGTGAGCCATCAAGACGACCGGGCCCGTCCCGCCCCATGAGACATCAAAAGGTGTCCATTGACAGACGGCGAGAACCGGCCCCAGGATTGCCGCATGCTCACGACGCACCCCGGTGTGGTGTGCCGCTACGTGGACCTGCGGCGCACCTGTAGCGCTCTCTGTCGCTGACCCGCCCCCGTCCCACCGCCCACGGCTCCCGCGGCCCCTCGGCCGACCTTCCCGCAGCCGTGCCGCTCCCGCCGTACCGCGCCCCTGAGCGCGCCCGTTCCGGCAACCCCTGACGCGGTGTCCGCCGTCCTCCCGGTCCCGCCCGGACCGGTCCCGCGTACCGCCGACGCCGTCCACCCCGCCCCCGGCGCACCCCGAACCGTGCGCCGACCCGTGCCCCCGTCCGTGCCCCGACGCATGCCGCTGCCGCCGTGCGCCGGTGCCGCGGTGTGCCGGTCCCGGGGTCCACCGCCCCGCACCGGGGCGCACCCTCGCAGAAAGAAACCCATGCCCGTACGTCTGCTCCAGCGCCGTCCCGCCCCCGCCCCCGCGACCCCCTCCCGCCGCCGCACCCTGCGCTCCACCGCGCTCGGCGCCGCCCTGCTCACCGTGCTCGTCCCCGCGCTCAGCGCCTGCGGCGGCGAGGCCGGCGCCGGTACCGGCACCGCCACCCTCAAGTGGACCTCGTCCTACTTCCCCACCCACTGGGACCCGGTGGTCAGCGGCAGCGGCGCCCAGTTCCGCGAACTCGCCCTGGTCTACGCCTCGTTGACCCGCACCGACGAGAACGGCACCGCGGTGCCCGACCTGGCCGAGAGCTGGGAGTACAACGACACGGGCGACGAGATCACCTTCCACCTCCGCCCCGGCCTCACCTTCAGCGACGGTGAACCCGTCGACGGCGCCGCCGTCAAGGCGGCCATCGAGCGGGCCAAGGAACAGAAGAACTCCGCCCTCTTCGGCGACCTCACCTCCATCGAGTCCGTGACCGCCGACGGACTCGACGCCACCGTCCACCTCACCCAGGTCGACTACCAGATCCCCCAGCTCCTCGGACAGCGGGTGCTCCAGATCGCCAGCCCCAAGGCGGCGGCGGACCCGGAGAAACTGGACCAGCAGCCCATCGGCGCGGGCCCCTTCACCGTGACCCAGCTCGTCCCCGGCACCAAGGTCGTCCTGAAGAAGAACCCGGAGTACTGGGACGCCGAGAACATCCATATCGACCAGGTCGAGCTGACCTCCGCGCCCGACGCCGCCACCGTCGTCAACGGACTGCGCACCGGCGTCTACAACTTCGCCGACATCGACCCCAGCCAGGCCGAGGCCGCCGAGGACGCCGGACTCGCTGTCTTCGTCCAGCCCGGCTTCAACGCCTCCAACCTCAGCCTGAACATCAACAAGGCCCCCTTCGACAACCCCGATGTCGTCGACGCCGTACGGCACGCCGTCAACCGCGAGGAGTTCGTCGACAAACTCACCTTCGGCTACGGCGAGGTGACGGACCAGCCCTTCCCCAAGGGCTATGTGGCCTACGACCCCGAGTCCGAGAACGCCTACCCCTACGACCCGGAGAAGTCCCGGCAGCTCCTCGCCGACGCGGGCTACGACAGCGGCGAGATCACCCTCGACCTGGTCATCCCGGCCGAGGACCCGCAGGCGGAGATCGTCCAGTCCCAGCTCGCCGCCGTCGGGATCACCGTCGACATCACGATCGACAAGAACTGGGCCACCCCGTTCTTCGCCAAGGACCTCACCTTCTCCCTCTACGGCACCACCGGACGCGACTCCGCCGTCCAGACGCTCACCGCCCACTTCGGCCCCGACGGACCCCTGAACCTCAGCTCGCCCCATGAGCCCGCCGGTTTCGCCGACGCCGTCGCCAAGGTCCGCCAGACCCCCCTGGACGCACCCGACTACGAGGCCAGTCTCCAGGCCGCCACCCGCGCCGGACTCGCCAGCCGCGCCCTGGTCTTCACCTACTCGCAGCCCAACCTCATCGCCAAGAGCAGCACCATCTCCGACCTGCCCAAGAACCCCGCCCACATCGACTGGACCGGCGTCACCATCTCCGGCGCCACCGGCTGACACCCCGTCCACCCCCCCGAGAAAGGAGGAGCACATGACGACGACCGAGGCGCGGGCGGCCACCCCGCCCCGCCCCGCTCGCAGGCCGGGCACGGCCCGCGCCCGCAGAGTCCTCGGCCGGGTCCTGGCCACTCTCGCCCGGTCGGTCGCGATCTTCGTACCGGTGTTCCTGGTCGCCACGTTCGTGACCTTCGCCCTGCGCTCGCTCAGCGGCCTCAGCCCCGCCCGCATCCAGCTCGGCGAACAGGCCACCCCCGAGGCCATCGCCCGCGTCGAGGCCGAATGGGGCCTGGACCGGCCGTTCCTGGTCCAGTACGGCGACTGGCTCGCCGGGGTGTTCCAGGGCCAGTTGGGCGTGAGCTGGACCAATGGCGCCGACATCTCCACCCTCATCGGCCTCGGCCTGGGTGTCAGCCTCTCGGTCGCCACCCTCGCCCTGCTCATCGGCGTGAGCGCGGGCTTCGCCCTCGGCACCCTCGCCGCGCTGCGCCGCACCACCTGGATCGACCGGGCCGTCACCGGCTTCGTCACGGTCATCTCGGTGATGCCGCCGTTCGTCGTCGGGATCGTGCTGGTGGCGGTGTTCGCGGTCGGCCTCGGCCTCTTCCCGTCCGCCGGATACGTCCCCGCCGCCGACGGACTCGGCCCCTGGCTCGCCCACATCACCCTGCCCGCCATCGCCCTCAGCTTCGATGTGATCGCCGATGTCGCCCGCCAACTGCGCGGCAGCCTGGTCGCCGCGTACCGGGAGAACTACGTGACCGGCGCGATCGTCCGAGGGCTCAGCCCCCGGCGGATCTTCTTCGGCCATGTCCTGCGCAACGGACTCGGCCCCGCGCTCGCCACCCTCGGCCTGAAGTTCCCCGCCCTCGTCGGCGCCTCCGTCGTCACCGAGTGGATCTTCGGCCTCCAGGGCTTCGGCCGCTTCGCCAACGACTCCGCCCAGGCCGGGGACGTCCCCGCCGTCCAGGGCGTCCTGGTGGTGTCCATCGCCCTGGTCGTCGCCTTCAACCTCGTCGTCAACCTGGTGCTGGCCCGGGTCACCCCGGCCGCCCAGAGGGGGGTGTGACCCCGTGTTCCGCCGTGTCCTCGCCCTGCCGTCGGGCCGGATCGCCACCGGCATCCTCGCCGCCGTCGCCCTGCTGGCCCTGCTCGGCCCGCTGCTCGCCCCGCAGGACCCCCTCGCCACCAGCGACCAGGTGCTCGCCCCGGTGTCCACCGGGCACTGGCTCGGCACCGACTACCTCGGCCGCGATGTCCTCAGCCGCCTCCTGGACGGCTCCCGCCTCAGCGTCCTCGGCGCCCTCGAAGTCGCCGTCACCGCACTGGTCGTGGGGACCGTGCCCGGAGTGCTCTCCGTCTACTGGGGCCGCACCTTCGAGTGGGTCACCCTGCGGCTGGCCGACACCCTGGTGGCGCTGCCGTTCCTGCTGTTCGCGGTCGCCGTGATCGCGCTCCTCGGCAACGGCCTCACCCAGGCCATGCTGGTCACCGGCGTCCTGGTGGCGCCGCTGTTCTACCGGGTCTCCCGCGCCGCCACCCTCACCGTCGCCCGCTCCCCGTACGTCGAGGCCGCGCTGCTGTCCGGGGCCTCGGTCGGCCGGGTGGTGCGCAGGCACGTGGCGCTCAAGGTGCTGCCGCCGATCGCGGTCGCCCTCGCCCAGACCATCGGCGTCGGCTTCGTCATCGTCTCCAGCCTGACGTTCCTCGGCATCGGCGTACAGCCACCCGACCCCACCTGGGGCGGGCTCCTCGCCTCCGACCTCGGCTATCTCGCCCAGCGGCCCTGGGCACCGGTGGCCCCCGCCCTCCTCATCATGGCCACGGTCTGGGCGAGCAACCTCCTCGCCGACGCCGTCCGCGATGTGTCGGGCGAGGCGGGCCGGGCCCTGCTGGCGGGCCGCGCGGCCCGCGCGGAGCGGGCGCGGTCCGCGGCGACCGGAGGGGGTGCGTGATGGCGACGACGACCGTCCCGGACGAGATCGTCCCCGACCGGACCACGCGGCCGGTGTCCCCGGGGGAGCCTGCTCCGGCCGCTCCCGAGGGGACCCCCGTCCCGGGCGCCGAGGAACGAAAGGGCGCCCCGAACCCCGAAGGCGCCCCCGTTCTCGCCCTCCGCGATGTCCGTATCCGCGACCGTCTCACCGGCCACGACACCGTCCACGGCGTCGGATTCACCCTCACCCCCGGCCGGGTGGTCGGCATCGTCGGCGAGTCCGGCAGCGGCAAGACCCTCACCTGCCGGGCGGCCCTCGGCATCCTGCCCGAGCGGTTCGAGATCGCCGGGGGAACCATCGAACTCGCCGGCAGCGACATCGCCGGACTCAGCCCCGCCCGCTGGACCGAGCTGCGCGGCACCACCATCGCCGCCGTCTTCCAGGACCCCGCCTCCTACCTCAACCCCTCGCTGCCGGTCGGCGCCCAGATCGCCGAGGTCGTCCGGGTCAAGAAGAAGGCGTCCCGGCGGGCCGCCCGCCGCCGCGCCCTCGAACTCCTCGCGGACGTCAGGCTGCGCGACCCCGAGCTGGTGTACGGGCAGTACCCGCACGAACTGTCCGGCGGCATGCTCCAGCGCGTCCTGATCGCCGCGGCCGTCGCCGCCGACCCCGCCGTCCTGATCGCCGACGAGGCCACCACCGCGCTCGATGTCACGGTCCAGGCCGAGATCCTCGACCTCCTCGCCGACCTGCGCGAACGCGCCGGGCTCGCCCTCGTCGTGGTCTCCCACGACCTGGCCGTCGTCGCCCAGCTCTGCGACGAGGTCCTCGTCATGCGCCACGGAGAGGTCGTCGAACAGGGCCCCACCGCCCAGGTCCTGCACACCCCGCGCCACCCCTACACCCGGCTCCTGGTCGACGAGCACGAGCAGTACGGCCTGGAGCAGTTCCTCGACCCCGCCCCGCAACCGGAATCCGGCCCCGCCGAACCCGAATCCGGCCCCGCCCCCGAGGAGACGCCGTGACCGAACGGCAGCCCCGCGAACAGCCCGCCACCGGCGACCCCCGCCCCGTCCTGGAGGTCTCCGGCCTGGAGGTCCACTACGGCCCCCGCCGGCGCCGCCGCCGCATCCTGCACGACATCGCCCTGACCGTCTCGCCCGGCGAGATCCTCGGCATCATCGGCGAGACCGGCTCCGGCAAGTCCACCCTCGCCCGGACCGTCCTCGGCCTGGTCCCCGCCACCGCCGGATCCATCGTCCTCGACGGCGAGGAGGTCACCTCCCACAGCCCCCGCCAGTGGCGCGACCTGCGCCGCCGGGGCGTGCTCCAATACGTCTTCCAGGACCCCCTGCGCAGTCTCGACCCCGATCTCACCGTCGCCGCCTCCCTGGCCGAACCGCTCCTCGTGCGGGGCGTGGCCGCCGCCGAGGCCGCCGCCCGCGCCCGGACCCAGCTCGCCCGGGTGCATCTGGACGGGGACCTGCTGGACCGGCTGCCCGGCGAGCTGTCCTGCGGGCAGCGCCAGCGCGTCGCCGTCGCCCGCGCCCTGGTCACCGCACCCCGGCTGATCATCCTGGACGAACCGGTCAGCGCCCTGGACGCCGCCAACCGCGTCCAGATCCTCACCATCCTCAAGGAACTGCGCGCGGCCGGGACCGCCCTCGTCTTCATCTCCCACGACCTCGGCTCGGTCGCCGGGACCGCCGACCGGATCGCGGTCCTGCACCGCGGCGAACTCGTCGAGACCGGCCCCGCCCGCGAGGTCGTGGCCCGCCCCCGGCACCCGTACACCCGCCTCCTGGTGCGCTCCGCGCCCACCCTGCGCGCGGCCCCCGCCGACCGCGCCGAACGCGAGGCACTCCGCGCCCTCCTGCACGTCTGACCAGCACCACCGACCACCCTGCCCCGCCCCGCCCGACCCCATCCCGCTTCGGAAGGACCCGCCCATGTCCCGCACCCTCCATCTCGCCCTGCACCCCTACGGAGTCGGCGGCCCCGGCCAGCACGGGCTGTGGAAGGACCCGCGCGTCGCGAAGAACGCCAGCATCGACATCCAGTACTACATCCGCCAGGCGCAGGCCGCCGAACACGCCCTGTTCGACGCCCTGTTCATCGTGGACAGCCAGTTCATCAACCACACCTACCCCGCCCACTACCTCAACCGGCTGGAGCCCCTCACCCTGCTCTCCGCCGTCGCCACCCACACCCGGCACCTCGGCCTCGTCGGCACCGCCAGCTCCACCTACAACTCCCCCTTCAACCTGGCCCGCCGCTTCGCCTCCCTGGACCACATCAGCGGCGGCCGGGCCGGCTGGAACGTGGTGACCAGCTTCGACACCGGCGCCGCCCGCAACTTCGGCCTCGACGAACACCTCGACTACGCCACCCGCTACGCCCGCGCCCTGGAGTTCGTCCAGGTCGCCCAGGGCCTGTGGGACTCCTACGAGGACGACGCCTTCCCGGCGGACGTGGCCCGCGACCTCTTCCTCGACCCGGACAAGCTGCACCGCCTCGACCACGAGGGCGAGCACTTCCGGGTGGCGGGCCCCCTCAACCTCTCCCGCTCCCCGCAGGGCCAGCCGGTGATCTTCCAGGCCGGGGTCTCCGAGGAGGGCCGCGACCTGGCCGCCCGGGTCGCCGAGGGCATCTACGCCCCCGGCGGCAGCCTCCAGCAGGCCCAGCGGTACTACGCCGACATCAAGTCCCGTACCGCCGCCCACGGCCGCGACCCCGAGCACATCAAGATCTTCATCCACGGCGGCCCGGTCGTCGCCGCCACCGACGGGGCGGCCCGCCGCCGCGAGCGGGAGATCTTCGAGGAGGACAACGACTTCGACCGCAATCTCGCCCTCCTCGGCCGCTCCTTCGGCGCCTACGACTTCGGCGCCCACGACCTGGACGCCCCCTTCCCCGACGTCGCCCACCTCGCCGAGAAGGGCGGGCGCACCGGCGCCGCCCAGCTCATCGCGCGCGCCCGCGCCGAGAACCTGACCCTGCGCCAGGTCGCCGGACTGGTGTCGGAGTTCCACGCCTCGCCGTTCGTCGGGGCACCGGAGACGGTCGCCGACACCATCGAGGAGTGGTTCCGGGCGGGCACCTTCGACGGCATCAACCTCGCCTTCCGCACCGAGGACGAGCTGACCCTGTTCGTGGACGGCGTCGTCCCGATCCTCCAGAAGCGCGGCCTGTTCCGCACCGAGTACACCGCCGACACCCTGCGCGGCAACCTGGGCCTGCCGGTCCCGGCCAACCGCTGGACCCGGGAGCGCCCCGCGCCCGACGGTGTCCCGGCCTGATGGGCGCACCCCGCCTGCGGCTCGGCTTCCTCACCCATGTGCAGGGCCGCGACCAGGACTTCGCTCGCGCCTACCGCGACGCCCAGGACCTGTTCGTCGCCGCCGACCAGCTCGGCTTCGACATCGGCTGGGTCGCCCAGCACCATGTGGCGCCGGGCGGCGGCGGACTCTCCTCGCCCTGGACCTTCCTCGCCCACGCCGCCGCCCGCACCCGCCGCATCCGGCTCGGCACCGCCGTCACCGTCCTCCCGCTGGAGGACCCGGTCCGGCTCGCCGAGGACATCGCCACCGTCGACATCCTCAGCGGCGGCCGGGTCGAGATCGGCGTCGGCAGCGGCTCCGGCACCCTGGAGTACACGGCCTTCGGCAAGGACCCCGACCGCAGACGCCGGCTCACCAGCGACCATCTCCGGGTGCTCCGCGCCGCCCTGTCCGGCGAGGAGGTCGGCGCCCCCGGCTTCCGTATCCAGCCGCCGCCCGCCGCCGGTCTCGCCGACCGGATCTGGCAGGGCGTTTTCAGCCCCACCGGCGCCGCCCACGCCGCCGCGGCCGGCTCCCACCTCCTCCTCAACCGCGCCGCCTACGGCCACGACGCCCCCACCGACGAGGTCCAGCGCCCCTGGGCGGACACCTACCTCGCCGCCTGGGACCGCCCCCACCGCCCCCGCGTCGGACTGTCCCGCTTCGTCTTTCCCGCCGAGGACCGCCGCACCGCCCTCGCCCACATCCGCGACGACGTCCACCGCGCCGCCCTGGCCATGGCCGGCCGGGGCACCCTCCCGCCCGGCCCGGGACCGGAGGAGGCCCTGCGCCGCTTCCACTGCTTCTACGGCCACCCCGAAGAGATCGTCACCGCGCTGCGGCGGGAGCGGGTGCTGCCCGTCGCCACCGACCTCATCACCCAGTTCAACCCGGCCGTCCTCGACCACGGCACCGCGCTCCGCGCCCTGGAACGCATCGCGACCGAGGTGGCCCCCGCCCTGGGCTGGAAACCCGCCACCGCCCCCGAACCCACCCCCCAGCGACCCGAGGAGTGAGCCCGACATGACGACCGACGCCACCCCCGCCCCGACCCCCACCGCCACCCCCGCCCCCACCGAGTACAGCGACCACCACGCCCCCGCCGGTCTGCGCACCCGCGGGACCGTCGTCGTGGTGCCCGGCCGGGGCGAGACCCGGGCGACCTACACCCGGCTGGCCCGGCGGCTGGCCGCCGACGCATACCGGGTCCGTGTGATCGACGCCCCCGAACCCGGCCTCGACCCCGCCGGATTCGCCCACCGGGTCACCGACGCCGCCGCGGGCACGGCGGGGGAGGAGGGGGTGGTCCGGCCGCTGGTGCTGCTGGGCGCCGACTCGGGAGCCCTCGCCGTCGCCGCCGTGCCGGACGGCGGCCCCGACGACGACCCCGCAGCCCTCCGCCCGGACGCCCTGGTCCTGGCCGGTCCGCCCGCCGCCCACCACACCGCCACGGCCACCGCCACCACCTGGGAACAGGAACTGGACCTCCGCACCTCCTGCCCCGCCCACCGCGGCACCCTCACCGAGGACACCGGAGTGCGCCGGGGCGCCCTCACCACCCCGCTCCCCGAGGCCCTGCTCACCGCCGCCCGGCAGGCCGAGCCGGAGGTGCCGGTGCTGCTGCTGGCCGGTGACGCCGACCCGCTCACCGACCACGAGACGCTCACCCACACCGCCAAGTCCCTGGCCCGCGCCCGGCTGGCGGTGGTCCGGGGCGCCCACCACGACGTCCTGAACGACCTCCAGCACCGCTCGGTGGCCGCCGAGATCGTCACCTTCCTGGAGACCGTGCGCAACGACCTGACCCCGCTGATCAGGGTGGAGTCCAGCGCCTGGTGACCCCCTGACCCCCTGAGCCACGCCACGCCCCGCCCCGCCCCGCTCCGTCCCTCTCCCCCTGAAAGGCCCTGCCCATGGCCACCGTCCTGTCCGTCTCCGGCAGCCCTTCCGCCACCTCCCGCACCGCCCGCCTCCTGCGCCACCTCGACGACCGTCTGCGCGGCCAGGGCCACGAGGTGACCACCCTGGACGTCCGCACCCTCCCCGCCGAGGCCCTGCTCGGCGCCGACTTCGGCCACCCCGCCATCACCGGGGCGGCGGCCCGGTTCGCGCGGGCGGACGGCATCGTCATCGGCACGCCCGTCTACAAGGCCGCCTACTCCGGACTCCTCAAGACGCTGCTGGACGTCCTGCCGCAGTACGCCCTCACCGGCAAGACGGTGCTGCCGCTCGCCACCGGCGGCAGCACCGCCCACGTCCTGGCCCTCGACTACGCGCTGCGCCCGGTGCTCAGCTCGATGGGCGCGGCGCACATCGTGCCGGGCTGGTTCACCGTCGACAAGGACATCAGCACGGCGGCCGACGGCACGACGACCCTGGCCCCGGCCCCCGCCGAGGCCCTGGCCCGGGTCACCGACCTGTTCTCGGCGGCCCTGGGCGGCCGGGTCACCGGCCACCTGGCGACCGTGGCGGTGTGACCGCCGCCCGGGCGCGGGGTCATCGGGCTCGGGCGCCCGGCGTCACCGGCCGGGCGGCCCGCCGCCCGGGGAGCCGTCGCCCGGAGGCCCGCCGCCCGCAGAGCCACCGTCCCCAGGCCCGCCGTCCGATGGGCCGCCGCCCGGAGAGCCACCGCCCGCAGGCCCGCCCTCCGTGGAGCCGTCGCCCGGCAGGGGCTCCCCGGAGCCGGACGCCCCGCCGTGTGCCGTCGTTCTGCGCCGGGCACCGCCCAGCACCAGGCCCGCGGCGATCAGCAGGACCGCGAACCAGACCGGGCCCCCGTCGAAGGCGAGCACGACGACACCGAGGGGGAGCGCGAGGCTCCCCAGCGGGACCAGCAGATCGCGCAGCGGCGGCGGGCTCCCGCCGGGCCGGGCGCGTCCGCGGACGACCTCGGGGTACCAGGCGGTGAAGCGCAGGGCGGCGAGGATCGCCAGGATCTGGATGATCCACCCGGTCCAGAGGTTGCCCGGGTTGCGCAGCACGAGGTCGCCGTAGGCCCCGGCGACGGCCGCGACGAGGAACGCCAGACCCCAGACCCCCGTGATGACGTAGTTGGTGTGCAGGAAGGCCGGTGCGGTCCAGAGCCGGGGCTCGACCTGCTCACGGGCGTACTGGATGGTGAAGGGCACCCGTACCGCCATCGATCCGAAGGCGATGACGACCAGGGCGATGTTCGACACCTCGCCCGCGTAGGTCTCCAGCCAGCGGTGGGTCCCGGGCGAGGCCAGCGCCCCGACCACGGCCATCAGGGCGAAGAAGGCGGCGTCCGCCAGCTCCAGCAGCTTGAGGGAGCCGCCGGGGCGTCTGAGCCGTCCCGCGATCACGATGACGGCGGTGAGGGCGAGGGCGAGCAGCACCGACAGCTCGAACCGGGAGGGGCCGACCAGCACCGAGAAGACGATCCAGGGCGCCATGCCCAGCAGCGGGCTGTCGAGCACGGCGGCGAACCGGCTGCCGCCCCGGGAGGCGGCTGCGGCAGGGCCCATGGTCCGTCCGCCCTTCGTGCGTCCTGCGTCCGTCCTGTGTCCGCGTCCTGTGTCCGTCCTTGCCCGTCCTGCTTTCAGCCGGAGCCCTTTCGGTCGGGACCCCTTTCAGCCGGGAGCCCTTTCGGTCGGGAACCGGCGCGGACCGCGCGTCGCGCCGCCGCCCCGGCTGCGGGGTTCCCGGTTCCAGCATGACCCGGACCGGCCCACCCGGCCCGGCGGGAGCGGGGACGCGGAGCCGTTCGGGCACGGGGCCGTGCGGTGCGCCGGGGCCGGTGCGGCCCGTTCGGCGTAGTCGGCGCGGGGCCCGCCGGAGCGGGTCGTGTCACTGTTGAGGTCCGGACGGGGCGATGTCCACAATGCGATGTCGCCGACCATCGGGGTCCCCCGACCCGGGGAGAGGGGAGCAGGGCATGAGGATCTCCGTGTCCTCGGACATGGACGAGCCCGTCGCGCGCCGGCTCGTGGCAGCGCTGCGCGAACGGGGGCACGAGGTGGTGGTCCACGGGGCGCTCAGCCCCGGCGACGACCCCCAGTGGGCGGTGTGCTCCGAGGCCGCCGCCCGCGAGGTCGCCGCCGGGACCGCCGACCAGGCCGTGGTGTGCTGCTGGACCGGCACCGGCGCCTCCATCGCCGCCAACAAGGTGCCCGGCGTGCGCGCCGCGCTGTGCGCCGACGCCGCCACCGCGGACGGCGCCCGCCGCTGGAACGACGCCAATGTGCTCGCCCTGAGCCTGCGCCTGACCTCCGAACCCCTGCTCGGGGAGATCCTGGACGCCTGGTTCGCCGCCGGGCCCAGCACCGACCCCGAGGACCGCGCCAATGTCGCCCATCTGGCGGACATCGAGGCCCGCCCCGCCCCGACCGGCTCACCCTGAGCCCCCACCGCAGCAAGCCCCCCACACCCACCGCAGCAACCCCTCCCCACCGCAGCAACCCCTTCCCACGGCAGCAACCCCTCCCCACCGCAGCCGCCGGCCCCTTCCCCCGAGCCCCCCACCGCTAGGAGCCCGAGTGACCCGCTGGATCTGGGAGTACGACGGCTACGACCCCGCCGACCAGCGGCTGCGCGAGTCCCTGTGCACCCTCGGCAACGGCGGCTTCGCCACCCGGGGCGCCTTCCCCGAGTGCAGCGCCGACGGCGTTCACCACCCCGGCACCTATGTGGCCGGCTGCTACAACCGGCTCATCTCCGTGGTCGCGGGCCGCGAGGTCGACAACGAGGACATGGTCAACGTCCCCAACTGGCTCCCGCTGCGCTTCCGCCCGGCGGGCCACCGCTGGCTCACCCCGGACACCACCCCCGTCCTCGACCACCACCAGGCCCTGCACCTCGACGCCGGGACCCTGGAGCGCCGCACCCGCTACGGCCTGCCCGGCGGTGGCGAACTGACGGTCCGGCAGATCCGTCTGGTCCATATGGGCGACCCGCATCTCGCCGCCCTGCGCACCGAGTTCACCGCCGACACCCCGGTGGAACTGGAGGTCGAGGCCGCCCTCGACGGCGGGGTGCGCAACTCCGGGGTGGCCCGCTACCGCGACCTCGACGGCCGCCATCTCACCCACGCCCACACCGGCACCCACTCCCCGGACACCGTCTGGCTGCGCTGCCGCACCCGCACCTCCGACATCCGCATCGGCATGGCGAGCCGGATCACCGCCGCCACCGCCATCGCCGTACGCCACACCCCGCCCCGGGCGGTCCAGCGGCTCACCCTGCGGCTCGTGCCCGGGGCCGTCGCCACCGTCGACAAGACCGTCGCCCTGCACACCTCCCGGGACCCCGCGATCAGCGACCCCCTGTACGCGGCGCTGGCCCGGGTCGACCGGGCGCCCGGCTTCGACGGGCTGCTCGCCTCCCACCGCACCGCCTGGGCGCAGTTGTGGCGCCGCGCCGACCTCGACGTCCCCGGCGAGGCGGGCCGGATCCTGCGGCTGCATCTCTTCCACGTCCTCCAGACCCTCTCCCCGCACACCGCCGACATCGATGTCGGAGTCCCCGCCCGGGGCCTGCACGGCGAGGCGTACCGGGGGCATGTGTTCTGGGACGAGCTGTTCGTGCTGCCCTTCCTCAATCTGCACTTCCCCGAGGTCTCCCGGGCCCTGCTGCTCTACCGCCACCGCCGTCTCGAACAGGCCAGGATCGCCGCCCGGGACGCGGGCCGCCAGGGCGCCATGTACCCGTGGCAGAGCGGCAGCGACGGCCGCGAGGAGACCCAGCAACTGCATCTCAACCCCAACTCCGGCCGCTGGCTGCCCGATCACTCCCGGCTCCAGCACCATGTGGGCTCCGCCATCGCCTACAACGTCTGGCAGTACTGCGAGGCCAGCGGCGACACCGAGTTCCTGCACACCAAGGGCGCCGAGACCCTGCTCCAGATCGCCCGCTTCTGGGCCGACGCCGCCGTGTACGACCCGGGGCTCGGCCGCTACCGCATCGCGGGCGTGGTCGGCCCCGACGAGTACCACGACGCCTACCCGGACGCCGAGGAACCCGGCCTCGTCGACAACGCGTACACCAATGTCACCGCCGCCTGGGTGCTCGCCCGCACCCGGGACCTGCTCACCGCCCTGCCGCTGCCGCGCCGCCGCGAACTCGCCGAGCGCACCGGCCTGGACGGCGGCGAACTGGACCGGTGGGACGAGGTTTCCCGCAGGCTCCACGTCCCCTTCCACCAGGGGGTGATCAGCCAGTTCGACGGCTACGGCGACCTCGCCGAACTCGACTGGCAGCGCTACCGCGACCGCTACGGCGACATCCGCCGCCTGGACCGGATCCTGGAGGCCGAGGGCGACACCGTCAACCGCTACCAGGCGTCCAAGCAGGCCGATGTCCTGATGCTCGGCTATCTCTTCTCCCCGGCCGAACTGCACACCCTCTTCCACCGCCTCGGCATGCCCCTGGACGAGGAGACCTGGCGCCGCACCGTCGACTACTACCTGCACCGCACCAGCCACGGCTCGACCCTCAGCGGCCTCGTCCACGGCTGGGTCCTGGCCCGCTGCCGGCGCGCCGAGGCATGGGAGTTCGTGCAGGAGGCGCTGCGCGGCGACATCGCCGACATCCAGGGCGGCACCACCGGCGAGGGCATCCACCTGGGAGCCATGGCCGGCACCCTCGACCTGGTCCAGCGCGGACTGACCGGCCTGGAGACCCGGGACGGCGCCCTGTGGCTCGACCCGGTCCCGCTGCCCGAACTCTCGTCCTACGGCTTCTCCATGCGCTACCAGGCCCACTGGGGCGTCCGCATCCGGCTGCGCCAGGGCAACCTGGAGATCACCGTCCCCAACCACACCGAGGCGGCCCCCATCGACGTGCGCCTCCCGGACCGCGCCTTCACGCTGGGCCCCGGGGAGAGCGCCCGGCTGCTGCTGCCGCCGGACGACTGACCAGACGTCCCCGGGATCCCGCCCCCCCCCGGGTCCAGCCGTCCCCCCCCGGGTCCAGCCGTCCCCACCGGATCCCGCCGCCCCCGGATCCCGACATCCCCCCCCCGCACCCCCACAGTCAGGACACCCGCCGCCATGAACGACCCGCTCACCGTCTCCGTCCTCGGCACCGGCATCATGGGCTCGGCGATGGCCCGCGACCTGGCCCGCGCCGGGCACACCGTCATCGCCTGGAACCGCAGCCGCGCCAAGGCGGAGCACCTGACCGCCGACGGGGTCACCGTCGCCGACACCCCCGCGGACGCGGTGCGCGAGGCCGACGCCGTGGTGACCATGCTCTACGACGGCGGCACGGTCCGGGAGGTCATCGGCCGCGCCCTGCCCGCGCTGCGCACCGGGACCGTCTGGGCCCAGACGACCACCGCGAGCCTGGAGGACATCGCCGCGCTGGCCGTGACCGCCGCCGAGCACGGCGTCCCCTTCTACGACTCGCCGGTCCTCGGCACCCGGGGCCCGGCGGAGGCCGGGAAGCTGACCGTGCTCGCCGCCGGACCCGCCGCGGGACGCGAGCGGATCACCCCCGTCTTCGACGCCATCGGCGCGCGGACCGTGTGGACCGGCGAGGACGCCGCCGCGGGCGGCGCGACCCGGCTGAAGCTGGTCGCCAACAGTTGGCTGGTCACCGCCACCAACGCCACCGGCGAGATCCTCGGCCTCAGCGAGGCGCTCGGCGTCGACCCGCAGAGCTTCTTCGACGCCATCGAGGGCGGCCCCCTGGACACCCCGCTGCTGCGCAACAAGGCCGCACTGCTGCGGGAGGGACGGCTCACCCCGCCCGAGTTCGCCGTCACCACGGCGGCGAAGGACGCCCGGCTGATCGTCGAGGCGGGGGAGCGGCACGGCGTCCGCCTGGACCTGGTCGCCGCGAGCGCCGCCCGCTTCGCCCGCGCGGAGGCCCAGGGGCACGGCGGGGAGGACATGGCGGCGGCGTTCTACGCGGGGTTCGACGGGGGTGGGCCGGGCAGCCCGGGAAAGCGGGCGTGAGGCCCAGGAGCCTCAGCGAGGTCCTCAGGGGACAGGCACCCTCCAGGGCCTCAGCGGACCGGCGCCCACCCATGGCCGGACGCGCCCATGGCCGGGCGCGCTCAGCGGGGGCCTCGATCGCCGAGCCGCCCTCAGTGGGCGCCGAGCCCGCCCCCGCCGAAGGACCCGCTGCTGCCCTTGCTCCAGCGCGGCCGGTCCTTGCCCGTCCCCGGCTTGGTCTGCATATTGGTCAGCTCGTAGGGGGTGAGGGCGCGACCGCCCTTGGGCACCTTGGGGACCTCGTCCGGCTCGCGGTTCTCCAGCACCTCGTGGACCGGCCCGGTCTCCGGCGGCCGGGGCTGCTCCTCGGGCCGTGGCGGCGGCGGCTCACGGTCCTTGATCCGATTGCCCAGCCAGAAGCTGCCCGCCAGAACGGCGAGGACTGCCACCGCGACCACGAAGAGGACGAGGCTGAGCAGTCCGCTGGGCGCTGCCAGATACATCGGTGCGCTGCTCATACCTCATGGATACCCCCAAAAGAGTGCCACGACCAGTCGAAATACCCCTTTTATCGCCAAATCCTCCCGGAGTCCGCCGTCACCCCGGCCGGCCACTACGAGAACATCCGCGTCCCCGTCGCCCACGGCACCATGGCGATCCGCGCCGCGCCCGACGTCCAGCGCCGGGCCATGGACACCGAGCCGACCGACGGCCGCCGCGTCATCGACCTGCCCCGGGTCCGCCGCTGACCGCACCCGGCCCCCAGGGAGGCGCCCCCGCCGGAGTTCACCACAGATGTCCCGGACGCCCCGAAACCCCCGCCGGAACAGGGCGATTGCCCCCTTCCGGCGGCCCCCGCGCGTGTCGCGGACCCTCCGCTCGCGGTTACGCTGGCCCCGCTCCCGATCACATGGGGTGGGGTCCGGAGTCCGGTGACGGGTGTCCGGCGGCGTTCGACGCCGGGCGGGCGGTCGCATACTGGACGGGCCAGGGGAGGGCGCGGCAACGGTGACGGGGGCGACTGCGGGCGATGGCGGAGACCAGGCTGATCCAGGGCCGGTACCGGCTGCTCGACCAGGTCGGGCGCGGCGGCATGGGCGAGGTGTGGCGGGCGCGCGACGAGTCACTGGGGCGGCAGGTCGCCGTGAAGTGCCTGAAGCCGATGGGCCCCCAGCACGACGCCGACTTCACCCGGGTGCTGCGTGAGCGGTTCCGCCGGGAGGCCCGGGTCGCCGCCGCGCTCCAGCACCGCGGCATCACCGTCGTCCACGACTTCGGCGAGTCCGAGGGCGTGCTGTTCCTCGTCATGGAACTGCTGGAGGGCCGCAACCTCAGCCAGTTGCTGGACGACAACCGGCAGCACCCACTGGCCGTCGACGACGTCGTGGAGATAGCCGGACAGGTCTCCGCCGCCCTCGCCTACACCCATCAACAAGGGGTCGTGCACCGGGATCTGAAGCCCGCGAACATCGTCCGGCTCACCGACGGCACGGTGAAGATCTGCGACTTCGGCATCGCCCGCCTCGGCCACGACATCGGCTTCACCTCCCGGCTCACCAGTACCGGCGTCGCCATGGGCACCCCGCTCTACATGTCCCCCGAGCAGATCGGCGGCGGCGAGGTGGACCAGCGCAGCGACCTCTACTCCCTGGGCTGCGTCCTCTACGAGATCGCCACCGGAGCACCCCCGTTCGACCTGGCGGACCCCTGGGCGATCCTGGTCGGCCACCGGGACACCGCGCCCACCCCGCCCCGCGCCCACCGCGCCGAACTCCCCGGCTACCTGGACGAGATCATCCTCGACCTCCTCGCCAAGGAGCCCGACGCCCGCCCCCGCGACGCCCATGAACTGAGCCGCCGGATCAGCGCCGCCCGCGCCACGCCCCCCTACGTGCCGACCCTGGGCGCGGCCGTCCGCCCCCCGTCCGAGCCCCGGAGCGAACCCCCCGGCGGCGCGCCCGCCGACGCGCCGGGGACGGCGGGAGCGCCGGGTGCGGCAGGGGTGCCGGGCGCGGCGGGGGCGCCGGGGACCGCGTCCGTCGTCTGGCCCGAGCCCGGGGCCGATCCCGGGGGCGACCCGGCCGAGGCGGGCCCGCTGCCCAACTGGACCCGGGGCATGACCACCGGCCGCCGGGCCACCGGCGCCACCACCCGCCCCGTCCCGCCGCCCGACGAGGCGGCCGGTCTCACCGCCGCCTGGATCCCCCGCCCCGACACCGGGCGCCCCGCCGCCCCCACCCCGTCCCCCGAGGTGCTCGCCGAACTCGCCGGACGGCACAACGCCGGGCTCAGCCTCGGACGGCTCGGCCGCTGGTCCGAGGCCGGGGAGGTGCACCGGGCGGTGGCCGCCGACCGGGAGCGGCTGCTCGGCGCCGGGCACCCCGACACCCTCGCCAGCCGCTACGAGATCGCCTTCACCCTCAGCCGCACCGGCCGCGCCGACGAGGCGCTCGCCGAGTACACCCTCGTCGCCGGGGCCCGCCACCGCGCCCTCGGCCCCGACCACCCCGACACCCTCGCCGCCCGCCAGGAGACGGCCTACGTCCTGGGCCAGTCCGGGCGGCCCCAGGACGCCCACGACCTCTACACCGCCGTCCTCGCCGTCCGCGAGCGCATCCAGGGCCCCGACCACCCCGACACCCTGCGCTGCCGCCACAACCTCGCCTTCAACCTGTCCCGCCTCGGCCGCCTGGACGACTCGTACCGCACCGCCCGCGAAGTCGCCGACGCCCGCGCCCGGGTCCTCGGCCCGGACCACCCGGACACCCTGGTCACCCGCTACGAAGTCGGCTACGCGCTCGGCCAGTTGGGGCAGTGGGCGGAGGCGCTCCTCACCTACCGGGAGGTCGCCGAGGCACGGGCCCGCGCCCTCGGCCCCGACCACCCCGACACCCTCGCCGCCCGCTACGAGATCGGCATCAGCCTGGGCCGCCTCGGCCGCAGCGCCGACGCCCTCACCCTCTACCGCGACCTGATCGCCGACCGCATCCGCGTCCACGGCCCCACCCACCCCGAGACCCTCCGCGCCCGCCACGGCCTCGGGGTCAACCTCGGGCGGCTGGGCCGCTGGGAGGAGGCCCTGACCGAGTCCCGGGACGTCTGCGCGCTCCGGGCCCGGTCCCTCGGCGCCGACCACCCGGACACCCTGGTCAGCCGCCGCGAGGTCGCCGTCGGCCTGGGCTGGCTGGGCCGCTGGGCCGACGCCCTCACCGAGTACCGCCGGGTCGCAGAGGCCCGGGAACGCGCCCTGGGCGCCGACCATCCCGACACCCTCGCCGCCCGCCAGGACGAGGCCCACTGCCGGGAGCAGCTCGGCCGCGCCACCGGCGCCGGGCACCTCGACCGCAGGGCCGCCTCCCTGCGCCCCGGCGACTGACCCCCTCCCCGCGACCCGCCCGCTCAGTCCAGCGCCTCGAAGTCACCGGGACGCCAGCGCCCGTCGAACGCCGCGTCATCCGGACCGTAGATGCGGAAGTACGCGAACCAGCCGCGCCCCGGCACCGTCTGGATCCAGCGGCCAGCCCCGGCGGGCGGCGCCGCAGGACCCAGATACAGATCGACGTGCGCGGCGCCCGCCGGTTCCAGGTCGTCGAAGAGCGAGCGCAGGGCGGCCTGGCCCTGGTCGGCGGGCACCTCGGAGCGGGTCGCGGCGTCGTACGCGGTCAGCGACCAGAACAGGGTGCGCGGCACCGGCAGCGGCACCCGCAGCCGGTAGGTCCGGCCGCCGTCGAGATACGCGCCCGTGCCGTCCCGCAGGCCCAGCCAGTACAGCGACCCGGCGCCCCGCTCCCGGCGGAACATCGCCGGTGACGCCACGATCGCCTGCGCGAACCAGCGGTCCCGCGCCTCCACGTCCAGCGAGCCCGCCCGTTCGAACGCCCCGTTCTCCGGCCGCAGCCCCGCCCACTCCCAGGCCCGGTCCGGCCACACCGTCCGGTCCGGCCGCCGGGACGCGAACGCCGACACCAGCAGCCCGTCCCGCCCCTGCCGGGCCGCCTCCGTCAGGATCCGCTCCATCCGCGCCTCCGGCGCGAACCGCCGCCCCGCCTCGATCCCCAGCTCCGCCAGCGTCCCCAGCATCGGCCGGTGCTCCTCGGCGGGCGGCTCCGCCCCGATCACCCGGTGCAGCACACGCCAGTACTCCAGGTTGTCCTCCCACGCCAGCGGGGTGGTGTCCATCGGGGTGTCGTCCCGGTTCACCACCTCGAACCGCGGCGGATCCTCCCGCCGCCCCAGCGGATACACCCGTACGGCCGTCAGCAGCCGGTTCGCCCGTGCCACATCACCGCCCAGCGGCAGCGCCCGCAGCACGCACAGCACATGCCAGGTCCCGCAGCGCACCACCTCGTACCCCGCCGACTCCGCCTCCGGCGGCTCCCGGTGGCCGGGCGGCAGCAGCAGCACCCGGTCCCCGCGCCCGGCGCCCCGGCCGGGCAGCCCGAGATCCACCAGCCAGCGGTGATAGTGGTCGTCGACCAGCCCGACGACCGGCCCCGGCGGCACCTCGACCACCAGTGGCCCACTGAGCCCCAGGTCCAGGGCGGCGCCCAGGTAGGGCGTGTCGGAGTTGAGGGTGAAGCCGACGTGGTGCGGGCGGGCCAGCAGCAGGGGCGCGGACTCGTTGTCCACGGCCCCGGCGGCGCGCGTCCCGCGCAGGATGCCCTCCATCGACACCACGGGATAGAAGAAGCGGTACGCCTCCACCGCCCGGCGCGCGTCACCCCGGTCGTACGCCTCCGCGACGCCCTCCGGCTCCGGGAACCCGCCCCGGAACCCCACCGCCTCCGGTTCCATGATCCCCACCTTCCCCGCAGCGGGGGGCTGCCGCCAGGCCCGGTCTGTCGTTCGGGTGATCTCCCCGGTCCCCCGACCCCACCCACCCCACCGCCACCACCCGCGCCACGTCCCCCACCCGTCTCCCGTCGAACGCCCCGCCGCCCCCGTCGGCCGTCACCCGCAGGGCGTCCACGTACCCCCCGCCCCACGTACAGCCGGTCCGTCGTGTACCGCCGGTGGAGGGTGAGGGACGGGGCCGGGGGCAGACCCGCGGTCACCCCGTCCCGGACGCGGCCCGACCAGCCCGTCACCGTGCCCGCCGGACGGTCGTCCCCGGCGTCCGCGGTGAAGGGCACCGGGCGCCACTCGGTGCCGTCGGCCGTGGCCTCCGCGTACCAGGGATGGGTGGGGGAGGGGTCGCGGAACGCCTCCGCGTCGGTGACCGGCCGGCGCAGCGGGGCGTCCAGCAGTCCGGCGCGGGCGGGGGAGCTGTGGCGCAGGGTGAGCCGGACGGCGGTCGCCGGGTGGATGGACTCCCGGGTCGGCGGGCGGCCCCACGGGCTCGACGCCGCCCTCGGCCGCCCCACCGGCTCCTCGCCAACGCGCTGGGCTCCCCGCCCGCCGATGTCATCGCCCGCGCCCGGCGCGGGACATCCCGGTCGCCGCGCTCGCGGGCAGCGCCCGGCACGCCCGCGAGCACCGGGCGGCCGGGATCGACATCGCCGTCGCCCAGGGCTACGAGGCGGGCGGCCACACCGGGGAGATCGCCACGACGGTGCTCACCCCCGACGTCGACGCCGCCGACCGCTGCCCGTGCTCGCCGCCGGAGGCATCGGCAGCGAACGGCAGATCGCCGCCGCCCTCGCCCTCAAACAGCGACTGAGTGCCCCCCCACTGGGGGGACGGGAACGGCCCCTGTGAACCACCCCCGCCGCCCCCGTCCCCGCCGGGGACCGTCCGGGTCAGCGGCGCCCCCGCCGGGGACCGTCCGGGCCAGCGGCACCCCCCGCCGGGACCCGCCGGGACCCTCCGGGTCAACCCCTCTCCCGTACCGTGACCACCCGCAGTTCCGGCGAGTTCAGGATGTCCCGCTCGCAGAACCGGGACGTCACCCACCGCTCGGCGCCGAACAGCCGGGTCTGGTCGGCGTGGTGCGGTGACGCCGGGTCGGAGGACTGGGAGTAGGTCAGGAGCGTGCGGGCCACCGGGCAGGGGCCGCCGTTCCAGCCCACCGCCTGGAGATAGCTGGACCCGGTGGTGACCTCGGTGGAGCCGCCCGCCGGGTCCCACACCGGTTCTATCTTGTTCCACACCCCGAGCCCCTCGGTCCCGCCCGGCACCGCGATCCGCTGCCCGCCGCGCACCACCACCTGGTGCTCGCCCAGCGGCGCGTCCAGCGCGATGCCCGCCGCCCGCAGCTCGGCCACCGCGTCCGCCAGCGCGGTCGCGAAACCCGGCACCGAGGTGTCCAGGGTGTGCGGGGTGCCCACCGGGTCGGCCGGATCGAACGGCACCTTCCACAGCCGGGCCCCCGGGACGGCCGCCGTCAGCTTCCGCCAGAACCGGTCGAAGAGCAGCGCGCCCCGGCTGTCCGTGTCCAGCGTGCGGTCCCAGCCGGCCAGCACCTCGCACGCCCCGCTCACGTCGACCGCCCGTCCGTCGCCGCCGGTCGCCGTACCGCCCGGCAGCGCCGCGCAGGCCCGCGCCGCGTCGCCCGCCGCGAGATCCCCGGCGGGCACCCGGTTGGCGAACTGCAACGCCTGGAGGTCCCCCACCGTCAGCCCGCCCCGCTCCGCCAGTGCCGAGACATCCTCGATCGCGCCCCGGGTGCGCAGACTGCGGGCCGTGCCGAGGTCGCCGAAGACCCGCTCGTACCCGGTCAGCGGCCGGTCGGCGTTGGCCAGCCAGGCGCTGTCGTTGGAGTTCTCCGCGTACGGGGCGTCCCGGAGGACGGGCAGCTTCGCGGGACCGAACACGCCGGGCTGCACGGCGTCCGGGTCCCGGCCGAGCGCGCAGTCGCCGCGCGAGCCGTCCAGGACGGCCAGACCGGACGCCGGGTAGGTGAACCGGCCGAGGGGGGTGGAGCAGGTGCGGGCCAGGTCGTCGGTGATCCGGGGGAGGACCTGGGCCTGGGTGAAGAGGGTGCCGCCCCGGGAGTCGGCGGCGACGGTGTTCAGCCAGGGCAGGCCCTGGGCGCGGTGGAGGGCGTCGAGGACCCCCTCGGTGCTGCGGGCGCGGGCGAGTCCGAGCGAGGCGTCGGCGAGCCGCAGATTGACCGCGTTCGGGTCGTTGACCGCGTACGCGGTGGCCGTGGTCCAGGGCAGCGGGATCCCGGGGCCGAGGGAGGTGAGGACCGGGCCGTAGCGGGTCCACCACTGGTCGCGGGTGACCGGGGCGCCGTCCTCGACGGCCACGGTGACCTGGCGTCGCGTCATCCGCTCGGGGCGGCCGTCGACCAGATAGACCGTCGGGTCGGCCGGATCCAGGGTCAGTTGATGCAGGTTCATGGTGATGCCGGTGGCGACGGTGTGGCTCCACGCCACCCGCTCGTTGTGGCCGATACCGACCATGGGCGTGCCGAGGAGGGCGCCGCCGGAGACGTTCAGCCGGCCCGGGATGGTCTGCTGCACCTGCCAGAAGCGGCGCCCGCCCTCCCACGGGTAGTGCGGGTTGCCCAGCAGCAGCCCCCGTCCGTCCGCCGTCGTACCGCCGCCGAACGCGACCGCGTTGGAGCCCATCGAGGAGTTGCCCGCGGCGAACAGCTCCCGCGCGCCGCGCGCCACGGCCATCCCGTCCGGGGAGGCCGCCCCGGTGCCGGGACCCGGCGGCTGCGCGGCGGTGATGCCGTCCACCGCGCGGCCCTGCCCGCCGAGCACCGCGAGCGCGTACCCGCGCGCGGCCACGTCCAGGGCGCTCACCGGCCGGACCCAGGCGGCGTCCCGGCACGCCGGGTCGGAGACGCGGTTCTGCCGCAGCCAGGCGTTGTACCCGGCCGCGAACCCCCGCATCAGCTCCTTCGCGTCCCGGCTCGGACCGGCCGGAGCCGGGGTGGCGAGCAGCCGCTCCACCGTCCCCGCCTCGCGCACCCCGCGGAAGTACAGGTCGCTGGAGAGATTCCGGCCCGCCGAGGACAGCGCCGCGTCCGAGGGCGCGTCGGCCCCGAAGTACCGCGACCGCTCCCCGCGGACGGTGGTGAAACCCTCGGCCAGCGTGCACACCTGGTCCGCGGCCTGCGCCCAGCCGGTGCCGAAGCCGAGCGACGCGTAGTCGCGCCCGACGATGTGCGGAATGCCGTACTCGGTGTAGCGGACGATGGCGGACAGGCCGCCGCCGGAGGGGTGTTGCTCGCCGCGGCCCGGCTCCGGCGCCGCCGCGGCGGGCAGCACCGGAACGGCGGTGAGCAGAGCGGCGGCCAGGACCATGAGCGGTCTCGGACGGATGCGCATCGAGCCTCCCGACATCGTTGGGGGGAAGGAGGGATGGAGCCTACTGTTCGGTAGGCCGGCCCGGCCGGGTCCCCTTGACCTCGTCCGCCCGGCCGCCGAGGATCACCTGTCATGACGCCCGGACACCACAGCACCGTGGACGGAGTGCTGCGCCGCAGCGCCCGCCGCACCCCCGCCCGCGTCGCCGTCGAGTACCGCGACCGCGCCTGGACCTACGCGGACCTGGACGACGCCGTGTCCCGCGCGGCGAGCGTGCTGCGCACCCTGGGGACCGCGCCCGGGGACCGGGTCGCCGCCTTCGGCCACAATTCCGACGCCTATCTCATCGCCTTCCTCGCCTGCGCCCGCGCGGGCCTGGTGCATGTGCCGGTCAACCAGAACCTCACCGGTGACGACCTCGCCCACCTGATCCGCCAGTCTGGCGCCACCCTCGTCCTCACCGACCCGGACCTCGCCGACCGCCTGCCCGATGGGGTACGAACCCTGCCCCTGCGGGACGCCGACGGCTCCCTCCTCGCCCGCCTCCCCGGCGCCCCGCCCCACGACGGGCACGAGGCCCGCTCCGAGGACCTGGTCCAACTGCTCTACACCTCCGGCACCACCGCCCGGCCCAAGGGCGCGATGATGACCCACCGCGCCCTCGTCCACGCGTACCTCAGCGCCATCACCGCCCTGGACCTGAGCGCCGGGGACCGGCCCGTGCACGCCCTGCCGCTCTACCACTCGGCGCAGATGCATGTCTTCCTGCTGCCCTATCTCGCGGTCGGCGCCACCAGCGTCCTGCTCGACGCCCCCGACGGCGACCGGATCCTCGACCTGGTCGAACAGGGCCGCGCGGACAGCCTGTTCGCCCCGCCGACCGTGTGGATCGCCCTGTCCCAGCGGCCCGACTTCGCCACCCGCGACCTCCGGGGCCTGCGCAAGGCGTACTACGGGGCCTCGATCATGCCGGTGCCCGTCCTCGAACGGCTCCGCGCCCGGCTCCCGGACCTCGCCTTCTACAACTGCTTCGGCCAGAGCGAGATCGGCCCCCTCGCCACCGTCCTCGGCCCCGACGAGCACGAGGGCCGGATGGACTCCTGCGGACGCCCCGTGCTCTTCGTGGACGCCCGGCTCGTGGACGAGCACGGCAGGGACGTGCCGCACGGCACGCCCGGCGAGATCGTCTACCGCTCGCCGCAGTTGTGCGAGGGCTACTGGGACGATCCCGAGGCGACCGCCGAGGCGTTCCGGGACGGCTGGTTCCACTCCGGCGACCTCGCCGTCCGGGACGCCGACGGCTATCTCACCGTCGTCGACCGGGTCAAGGACGTCATCAACTCCGGTGGGGTGGTGGTCGCCTCCCGGCAGGTCGAGGACGTCCTCTACACCCATGGGGCGGTCGCCGAGGCCGCCGTGATCGGGCTGCCCGACGACCGCTGGATCGAGGCGATCACCGCGGTGGTCGTCGCCCGCTCCGAGGTGTCCGAGGCCGCTCTCATCGCCCACGCCCGCGACCGGCTGCCCCACTTCAAGGCCCCCAAACGGGTCTTCTTCGTGGATGTGCTGCCCCGCAACGCGGGCGGGAAGATCCTCAAGCGCGAACTGCGGGACCGGTTCGCCGGGTGAGCCGGGACCTGGGGGCCGTCACCGGCGTCCGGCAGAGCGTCTCCGTCGTCCTGCCGGTCCGGCTGACCGGCGAACCCGACTGGCCGCGTGGCCCGTTCCCGTTCCCGGCGGGGGAGCGGCGGCGGGACGCCGACTGGCGGCGCCCCTACTTCGCCCCCTCGGTGGCGCGGGCCCTGTACGAACGCCGCTGGCACCGCGCGGCGAACGTCACCTCCGGCCCCCTCACCCTCATCGGCCTCGAACTCCTCGGCGCCGCCCGCCCCGACGCCCCCCACCGGGCCCTCGGCGTGCTCCACTTCGACCTCGCCGGGCCCGCCCTGCTGGAGGTGCTGCGGGCCATCGGCCACCGCCCCGGCGCCCTGCCCGACCCCCTCACCGGTCCCCTCGACCCGGCCGCCCTGTTCGGGCCCGCCGCCGACACCGGCCCACCCGCCGACCCCTTTGCGATAGCCAGGCCCTACACCGTCGCCTTCCTCACCCCGGACACCGGCCACCCGGCCGCCCTGCGCGCGGACGGCGCCCTGCCCGCCTCGGCGGACAACTGGCTGCGGGGCCTGGCCGCACGGGCGGCCGAACGCGACAACCCCGCCACACCCCAGACCCTCGACCGCGTCGCCACCGAGGCGATCCGGCTCTCCGCCGACTGGAGCGCCCTGGTCCTCACCCACGGCACCGGCTTCCTCGGCCACCGCCCCGACCGGGGCGACGGCGACTTCTACGACTTCGCGCAGGGCCAGATCCGCTCCGTCCACCTCGACACCCTGCTGCTCGGCATGGTCCAGCGCGACCACCTCAACGCCCTCGCCGACCAGCTCTCCACGGTCTTCGGCACCGGCACCGGACCCGGGCTCGCCCGCCGGGTGGCCGCCCTGGAGCGGGACCTCGCCGCCTTCCGCAGCGCCTACTGGCGGCCCCACCAGAATGTGCACGGCCCCGCCGCCGGGCTGCTGCGCGCCTTCCACACCCTGCACCGCATGCCCGAGCACTTCGACGCGGTCCTCGCCGAGGCCGCCGACTACAGCAGGCTCGTCCAGACCCGGGAGAGCCAGCAGATCGCGGGCGCGCTCGGCGTCCTCACCATCCTCGGCCTGCCCCTGGGCACCGCCCTGTCGATCCTCCAGGTCCTCGGCGACGAGAACCCCCGGCACCTCCTCCTCGCCCTCACCGCCGCCCTCGCCGCGACCGGCGCGGCCCTCACCACCCGCTACGGCCGCCTGGTCCTCGCCTCCCTGCGCGGACAGGCCCGCCGATAGGGCCGAGGGGCCGGGCCCGCGAGCCGGGACAGGGGCCCGAGGGCAGGGCCGGCCGCTGACCCGGGCCCCCATACCGCCGTCAGGAACCACCCCCGTACACCGTCAGGAACCGCCCCCGCCCGCCGTCAGGAACCCGTCCCATACGCCGTCAGAAACCGGTCCCGGAAGGCGTCCATCCCCCACACCGGGGCGTCACCGGCCGGTTTCAGCCCCGGCGTCCACCCCCATCCGGCGATCCGGTCGAGCACCTTCCCGTCCTTCGCGACCACCGTGATCGGCACCTCCATGCCGCCCCGCCCGTCGGTGACCGCCGGGACGGGCTGATGGTCGCCGAGGAAGACCATCACCGTGTTCTCGTCGCCGTACCGCTCCAGCCACTGGACGAGGGAGGTCAGCGAGTAGGCGATGGAGTCCCGGTAGGCGGCGCGCAGCCGGTCGCTGTCGCGCAGCACCTCCTCGGGGTCGTCGCCCTCCTCGGCCATCGCGTCGAAGACCGAGCCGTCCCCGAGGTCGTCCCAGTCCAGCATCCTGGTCTGCGGCACCCAGGGGTTGTGGCTGGAGGCGAGGATGATCTCGGCCATCACCGGACGCCGGTCCGCCCGGCCGTGCTCCAGCCGCTCGAACGCCTCCAGCGCGAACTGGTCCGGCACCGGCGTCCAACTGAAGTACGGGCCCTCGTAGCCGAGCCGCCGCGAGTCGTAGATGTGGTCGAGTCCGAAGTAGTCGCCCTCCGGCCAGGCCCGGCGCACCCCCGGCACGACCCCCACCGTGCGCCAGGCCCCGGTCTCGCGGAAGTAACTGGTCAGCGTCGCCCGGTCGCCGCCGGTGAGGGCGCGGTAGCGCTGCTGGTTCTTGACCCAGAGCCCCGACAGGAAGGTCGAGTGGGCGAGCCAGCTCCCGGCACCCGTCACCGGGGACCGCAGCCAGCCGCTGCGCGCGCTGAACCCGGCCGCCGCCAGCGTCGCCGTCCCGTCGTCCAGGACGGTGCCGATCCGCTCACCGGTCGCCGGATGGTCGATCGCCGTCCGGCCGTAGCTCTCGACGAAGGTGAACAGCACATCCTTGCCGCGCAGCCCGGTCAGCAGCTCCTCGGGCGGGGTGCCGGCGAACGCGTCGACGGCCGCCTCCCGTTCGAAGACCTTCGCGTCCCGCAGCCCCGCCCACACCTGCTCCACCCGGTTCCCCAGGAACTCGGTGTTCCCCTTGGTGGCGACCGGTACCCCGGCGATCTGCACCCCCAGCGTCACACAGGTGATCCACGCGGTGCCGAGGACCACCGCGGTCCGGGTGGCGCGGTGCCGGTGCCGGTCCATCAGCCCGGCGATCCGCACCATGGCCAGCGTCATCAGCGCCAGCAGCCCCACCAGCAGCACCAGTGCCCCGGTCACCGCGAGCACCTGCCCCGAACGCCCGAACGACTCCTTGAGATACCCGGCCGCGTCGTCCAGCAGCACCCAGTCGAAGACCAGGTCGAAGGGGCGGGCCAGCACCTGGTGGAAGCCCATGTCCAGGAACTTCAGCACCGTCACCAGACCGAGCGCGGCCCCCGAGACCACCGCCGCGATCCGCCGCGCCCGCGCCGGGAGCGCCAGCAGCAGCGCCGCGAGCAGAATCCCCTCCGCCGGAAGCCGCGCGAACGCCCCGACCGACAGCCGCTCGACCCGGTTGGGCATGAGCAGCGCCCCGAACACCAGCACCCCCGCCAGCACGGAGACCCCGACCCCGGCACCACGGGCGGCACGGGGGTACCGGAGCCGCAGCCGGAGCGGGAACCGAGGCCGGAACCGGAACCGGAGCGGGGGTCGACCGGCCCCCGCCGGGGTGCCGCCCCCGGAGTCCGGCACCCCCCTCTGCGCCCCCCGCCCCTCATCGGCGTCCGGCAACGGCTCCTGACGAGGGCGAGTGAAGAGCGACACCCTGATTTCCTTCCGTGCGAACTGACCCCGCGCGGGGCCGGACGGGGCGATGACGGCGGCGCGGACCCGCCCGGCCCGCCGGGCCCACCTTCCCCACGGATACGTCGCCGGGCCACCGGGCGTTCACGAGCTGTATCCCGCCGAAGCCCTCGGCACCCTCGTCGCCCTCGTCGCCCACAAGGACCGCCGCAACGCCCTCAAGAACCCGTACGCCCACCTCCACGAACACGGCATCACCCCCGACGCGGTCCGCTCCTCGGCGACCGCCCGCCGGAGTCCTGAACGCACTCCCCCTCACTCCCCCCACGTGGCCTGTCGGCCCCGGGACACGATCGCTAGGCTGGCCCGCGGACGACGGAACCGGGAGGAGCACGGACGTGGCCGAGACCACCATCACCCACAAGCCGCTCACGGGATGGGACAAGCCGGAACTGGATCTGAGCAACGCCGAGTGGCGGTCCAGCAGCCGGGGACGGGGGGATGTCCAGATCGCCTTCGTCGAGGGATTCATCGCGATGCGCAACAGCCGCCGGCCGGAGAGCCCCTCCCTGATCTTCACCCCCGCGGAGTGGGGCGCGTTCGTCTCGAACGCGAGGGAGGGCGAGTTCGACCTCACCTAGGACCTGCCCGGTCCACAGGGGGCCGCCGGACCCCCGCCCACCCCGACATGCGAGCATGAAGCCGTTCCTGGACCGGTATCACCCGATACGGTCCAGGAGCGGATGGTCGTATTCCGGAGGTGAGGACCATGAGCAAGCTGCCGGTGATCGCGGCGGTCGACGGATCCGAGGACAGTCTGCGGGCCCTGGACTGGGCGGCGGACACCGCCCGGGGACGCGAGGCGCCCCTGAAGGTGGTCCATGTCCGGCAGTACGCCGCCTGGACCCAGCCCGGCTCCCCGGTGGTCCTGCCCCCCGGCCCGGTCGAGGACGAGGTCCTGGACGCCGCCCGCGCCCACCTCGCCCCCCGCACCGACCTCCCCGACGCCGAATACCTCGGCATCGACGGCGCGGTGGACGTCGTCCTTCCCGAACTCGGCGACACCGCCCAGCTCATCGTGCTCGGCTCCCGTGGCCGCGGCGGCTTCGCCAGCCTGCTGCTCGGCTCCAACGGCATCGCCGTCTCCCGTGACGCCCCGTGCCCGGTCGTGGTCGTCCCGCGTCCCGGCCGCGAGGTCGACGACGCCCCCGAGGTCGAGCCCGGTCCCCGGGTGGTGGTCGGCGTGAAGGTCGACAACCCCGACGACGCCGTCCTCGACTTCGCCTTCGGCGAGGCCGCCCGCCGCGGTGCCCGGGTCCACGCGGTCGCCACCTACCCCTGGCCCATCCAGGTCTGGACCACCCCGGCGGAGATCCTCCCCCCGGCCCTGGACCAGGACGCCATCGAGCAGGAGACCCGCACCCTCGCGGACGACCTCCTCGCCCCCCACCGCAAGACCCACCCCGACGTCCGTGCCGACGCCTTCGCCGTCCCCGGCGACACCGCCGCCGCGATCGTCGGAGCCTCCCGGGACGCCACCCTCACGGTCGTGGGCCGCCACCGCCGCCACCTGACGGCCCCGGCCCGCATGCTCGGCTCGGTAACCCAAGCGGTCCTCCTCCACGCCGCGTCCCCCATCGCGGTCATCCCCCAATCCCCCCGAGCCGACTAACCACGAAACACCCACCCCCCAGGGGCGCGGGGAACTGCGCAATCCCCGCAACCCACCCGCACATTCCCCCCCCGCCCCCAGCCACCCCCCTCCCCCCAGGGGCGCGGGGAACTGCGCATCCCCCCAACGCACCCGCACAATCCCCCCGCCCCAGGGGAACCCCGCACCCGCACAATCCCCCCGCCCCGGAGGGACCCCGTACCATGGCCGCATGTCGTTCCTCCGCCGCCGCAGCGCCACCCCCGCCGGGCCCGACTTCGACGTACTGGCCATGGACCCGGGCGACTGGCCCGGCAATCTCGGCGCCGGTCTGCTCCCCGCCCCCGACGGCAGTTGCCAGGGCGTCTTCCTGCGCTACGACCTCTTCGGCGGCCGTGGCCCCGCGATGATCATCGGCAACCTCCCGGAAGGCTCCCCGGCCCGCGAGGTCGCCGAGGGCCAGATCCCCTTCGAGGTCGGCCAGCTCCTCCTCGCGCTGGAGAACGACGAGGAGGTCACCGTCACCGGCACCGAGGACGTCCCGGTGATGCAGGGCGACAACCTGCTGATCGTGCGGCGCGTGAAGCTCTCCGAGAGCCGGATCTCCTGCGTCCAGTTCGACCGCAGCGACGGCGTCCTGGTCACCATCGCCGCCTGGGACCGCCCCATCACCGACGACCTCTACGCCCTCCTCAAGCCCCTCCCGGCGGAGCTGTTCCAGCAGGGCTGACCCCCGCTACGACCGGGACAGCCGCACATCGGACGCCTTCACATACGCCACCCGGTGACCGAACTGGATCGCGTAGTACCGGTCCTTCCCGGTCACCACCCGGTGCCCGTCCGTGGCGAAGGTGACCGCGTAGTAGTACGCCCCCCGCACCTCGTCCCCCACCACATACCGCTGCCCCGCGGGCAGGGTGTACGGCAGCGGTGACACCGGCTGGGCCGGAACCCCCTCGGGGTACGCCGACGGCTCCGGGTACGCCCGGCCGTACACCGGCACACTCGCCCGCCCCTCCCGAGGAGTGATCACCTTGCCCCGCGCGGGCACCGCCACCGGCGCCCCCGCCGGATCGTGGAACCACGCCTTCTGCCCCAGGTACCAGATCGCCGTCCAGTCCCCGTCCCGGCCCGCCACCGCGTACTGCTGGCCGGTGGCGACCCGCGAGCCGATGTCGTTCACATCGATCGTGGACGGCTCCCCGCCCGGCCGCAGCCCCACATCCCTGACCAGCGGATACGACGCCCCGGGCCCGGTCCGCAGCCGGACCGCGCCGGAGCCGTGCACCGCGCACGGCTCGCCCTTCGTGGCGCAGCCGGTGAACGGAGGCCGGTTCTTCGCGTACTCCGGCAGGATCGTCACCAGCCCGGCGCCCGCCTCCGCGGTCGGCCCGAAGGGGCGCCCCAGCAGCTCGAAGTAGTGCGCCCAGTCCCAGTAGGGCCCGGGGTCGGTGTGCATCCCGGGGACGGTCGCCGCCGTCGGGCCGGGCACATTGTCGTGGCCGAGGATGTGCTGCCGGTCCAGCGGGATGCCGTACCGGTCGGCGAGATACCGGACCAGACGGGCCGAGGAGCGGTACATCGCCTCCGTGTACCAGGCGTCCGGCGACGCCAGGAACCCCTCGTGCTCCAGCCCGATCGACGTGGCGTTGGTGTACCAGTTGCCCGCGTGCCAGGCCACGTCCTTCGCCCTGACGTGCTGCGCGATATGGCCGTCCGTGGAGCGCAGGGTGTAGTTCCAGGAGACGTAGGCGGGATCCTGGACCATGTCCAGGACGCCTTCCCAGCGGCCCTCCGTGTCATGGACGACGATGGTCCGGATGCGCTGGGTCCCGGGCCGTCCGCCCAGGTCGTGGTTGCCGTAGTCGCCGTCGCCGAACTGCTCGTAGGGCGCCGGGATCCACTCGCAGGACACGCGTGCGGGGCACTCCGTACCGTCCGCCGCCGGGGTCCGCAGCCCGAGCGCCGTCACCTGTTCGGTGTCCGGCGCCAGACCCGGCGTCGCGGGCAGCGCGATCCGCTCACCGGAGTCCGTCACCCGCCGCTCCCCGGCCCGGATCACCGCGAACACCTCGTCGGCGTAGGCCGTCGCCGTCGCCGAGTCGTCCGCGCCGGAGAACCGGGCCACCGCCCCGTACCAGCGGGCCGGATCGCCGCTCGCCGGGGCGCCCAGCTCCCGCTGCGCGGCGGCCAGCAGCGCCGCGCCGCCCGCCACGTTCGCCGCCGGGTCCGTGCGCAGTCGCTCGGCGCCCAGCCCGGTCAGTTCCGCCGCCCGGCGCAGGGTCGTCAGCCGCGCGGGCAGCTCCGTGTCGCGGGACGGCACGGCGGTGGGCGGCAGAGCGGGGCGGGCACTGTCGCCGCGCGGGTCCTCGGCGCCCTCGCTGTGGTGGGGAGCGTCCGCCAGTGCCGTACGGGCGTCGGTGAGGTGCATCGGACCGTATCCGCCGGTCACGCTCGCCGCCCCGCCGTGGCCGTCCCACCGGGACTGGAGGTACGACACCCCCAGCAGCACGCTCCGCGGCACCCCGTACGCGGCGGAGGCCGCGGCGAACGCCTCTTGGAGCCCGGCGCGCGGGGCCGGGGCGGCGCCCAGCAGCGGCAGCAGCAGCGCGGCGACGGCCAGCCCTCCGGCACTCCTGCGGGCGGCGGTGGGGGATGGACGCAAGACAGCCTCCAGGGACGGGCGGACACGCGGAGCCGTACGGGGCCGGAGTGCCAGTGGTAGCCGCTTCCCGACGATCCGTCAATCATGCCCAGTCGTATCCGAGATGCCGTGTCGGCGCAGGTCGGCGGGGTTTCACGGGGGCACCGGGATGACCTGTGCGGCGTCACCGGCGTACACCAATGGCCGCGCCGACGGCCCTGGGCGCCGGACATGGGGAAGCCCGTGGTGCGCCGCTGTCCCGGCGCACCACGGGCCGTTCCTCTCCTCTTCCCCTTTCCCCTTTTTCCCCTTCGCTCCTCTCCCGTGCCGTCAGCGGGTGCCGACCGCTGCCCGGACCGCCCTGCGGGCCATCTGGCAGTCGTCGTGCAGCCGTCGCAGCAGCAGCCGCTGCTCCTCGCCGCTGGGCACCGCGCCCGGCGTTCCCGCCCCCGCCGCCGGGGTGGGCTCGCGCATGGAACGCTGTACTGCGGTCTCGTAGGTACGGATCTCCCGGGTCAGCACCAGCATCAGATTCACCAGGAAGGCGTCCCGGGACGCCGGTCCCGCCTGCTGGGCGATCTGGCTGATGTGCCGACGGGCCCCGGGGGCGTCGCCCAGCACCGACCAGAGGGTCGCCAGGTCGTAGCCCGGCAGATACCAGCCCGCGTGCTCCCAGTCCACCAGCACCGGACCGGCCGGGGACAGCAGCATGTTGGACAGCAGGGCGTCCCCGTGGCAGAACTGGCCCATGCCCTGACGGCCCGCGCTCGCCGCGATGCCGTGCAGCAGCTTCTGGAGGTCACCGAGATCCCGGTCCGTGAGCAGGCCCTGCTCGTGGAAGCGGGAGATCCGGTCCGCGTAGTCCACCGGGGCGCTGAAGGTGCCCGCCGGGGGACGCCAGGCGTTCAGCCGGCAGATCGCGCCGAGCGCCGCCCGGATGTCCGCGCGGGGCGGGGCCTCGGCGGGGTGGCGGTGCAGCGCCGCGGCCCGGCCCGGCATCCGCTCGATGACCAGTGTGCAGTTGTCCGGGTCCGCCGCGATCAGCCTCGGCACCCGCACCGGGGGGCGGTGCCGGACGAACGAGCGGTATGCCGCTATCTCGTGCCGGATCCGCTCGGCCCACCGGGGTGACTGATCCAGTAAACACTTGGCGACGGCGGTGCTGCGTCCGGTCGTCCCGACGAGGAGCACGGCGCGGTTGCTGCGGCGCAGTACCTGCACCGGGGCGAACTCCGGGCAGATCCGGTGCACCGACGCGATGGCCGTCCGCAGTTGCGCGCCCTGGGGGCCGGACAAGTCGAGTCTCCCGCTGAGCGGTTGGTTGCCGAGGCCCGCGCGCCGGGCCCGGCCCGCGCCGAGCACGGCTCCGGCCCCTCGCGCGGGGGCGAGATAGGGGCCGCCACCCGGCAGGGGGGCCTCGCCGGGACGGGCGGGGACCGTGCCCTGGGGGCGCGGGCGGAGCGGCCGGGGCGGTGCGGACACGGAGGACGAGGCTGCGTACATGGGCGAAACAGATCCCTTCGTGTGCCTGCGACGTCATACGCACCCCGGCCCGGTGACCTTGGTGCACCCTGGGGAGTGCACCGTGTACCAGTACGGCCGCCGGGTCGGGGTGGCGCTTTCCTACCTGACACCCCGTGCCCGGTGGCACACCATCTGGCGCACCCTGGCGAACCCTGGCGAATAGTCGCTCGGCACCTTTCACCGGGCTAATGTCAACTCAGCCGAGAACCTGGGGGCTTGACGTGAGCGGACCATCCAACACCCGCCTGGCGGACCTGTTCGGCCTGGCCGGCTGGTCCAAGGGCGAGCTCGCGAGGCTGGTCAACAAGCAGGCGGCGGCCATGGGCCACCCCCAGCTCTCGACCGACACCTCGCGGGTGCGGCGCTGGATCGACATGGGAGAGATCCCGCGCGATCCCGTACCGCGGGTGCTGGCGGCCCTGTTCACCGAGCGTCTCGGCCGTGTCGTGACCATCGAGGACCTCGGTCTGGTCCGGCACGGGCGCGTGGGGAAACGGCAGGGCGACGGGAGCACGGAGCAACAGCATCCCGGCGAACTGCCCTGGGCGCCCGGACGGACGGCCGCGTTCCTCATCGATTTCACGGGAATGGACCTCATGCTCAACCGACGCGGTCTGGTGGGCGCGGGCGCCGTGCTCGCCGCGGGATCCGCACTCAGCAGCGCCATGCACGACTGGCTGCACACCGATCCGGCCCTGACCCCCGACGCTCCCGTACTCGACAACCCCCTGCACGCCGACCCCGCTGGGTTCGACCGCTACGAGGCCGCCCCCATCGGATCGCAGGAGATCGAGGAACTGGAGCGTTCGGTCGAAGTGTTCCGAGCCTGGGACGCGGCCCGCGGGGGCGGGCTGCAACGCAAGGCGGTCGTGGGCCAGCTCAACGAGGTGGGCGGCATGCTCGCCTACCATCACCCTCCGCATCTCCAGCGCCGCCTGTGGTGCGTGGCGGCCGACCTCGCCGCCCTGGCGGGCTGGATGTCGCACGACGTGGGGTTGGAGCCCACGGCCCAGAAGTACTTCGTGATCGCCGCCCAGGCCGCCCGCGAGGGCGGTGACCGGCCCCGGGCCGGCGAGGCGCTCTCCCGGGCGGCCCGGCAGATGGTCCATCTGGGCCGCCCCGACGAGGCGCTGGACCTGATGAAACTCGCCCATTCGGGCGCGGGGGAGCAGATGCTGCCCCAGACCCGGTCCATGTTCCACACCATCGAGGCATGGGCGCAGGCGTCGATGGGCAGGGGCCAGGCCATGCGCCGCACCCTGGGCCGGGCCGAGGACCTCTTCGTCGCCGGGAGCGACGAGGAGACCCCGAGCTGGATGAAGACCTTCAAGGACGAGGATCTGTACGGGATGCAGGCCCTGTCCTACCGCAGCCTCGCGGAGTTCGACCCCGGGGCCGCCGGGCACGCGCAGCACTACGCGGAGAAGGCGCTCGCCCTGCGCAACGACGGGCGGGAGCGGTCGAAGATCTTCGACCATCTGTCGATGGCGTCCGCGAGCTTCATCGCGAACGACCCCGATCAGGGCGCCACCTACGCCCGCGCGGCCCTGAAGTCGATGGGCAGCAACTCCTCGCACCGCACCTGGGACCGGATGCACCAGATGTACCGGCTCACCGCCCAGTACGCGGACCACCCGCGCATCAGCGAACTCCGGGAGGAACTGAAGACCGCCCTCAGCCGGGCCAAGGGCAAGGGCGGCGGCAGCGGCACCCCGGCATGACCCGGGGCCGCCCCACGGCCCCCGTCCCCCTCGTCCCTACGACGTCACCCTGGCGATGAGCACGCAGGCGTCGTCCTCGCGTCCGCTCCCGCCGAACTCCTCCTCGACCGTGTCCAGACCGTCCTGAGCCGTCCGCGCCCCGGACAGCCGGGGGGCCAGATCGAGGAGCGGGCTCTCCACGAAGGAGCGCCCCTCGACGGGCACCAGCCCGTCGGTGTGGAACAACAGCAGATCACCCGGTACGAGGGTCACCTCGGTCTCGCCGTACTCGGCACCCGAGGTGGCGCCCAGCAGCACCCCGTCCGGAGCGGTCAGCCGGCCCCCCGTCCCGTCGCGGAACAGCAGCGGGGCGGGGTGTCCCGCGCGGGCCCAGGTCAGGGTCCGGGCCGCCGGGCGGTAGCGGCAGCAGACCGCGCTGCCCAGGGCGGGTTCGGCGCCGCTGTCGAGCAACTGGTTGAGCCAGGACAGCAGTTGGCCGGGTCCGGTCCCGGCCATCGCCATCCCCCGCACCGCGCCCAGCGCCATCGCCACGTCCGCGGTCACGGCGGGGCCGCGCCCGGTCAGTTCACCGATCGTCAGCAGGGTGTCCCCGTCGGGCAGTTCCAGGACGTCGTACCAGTCGCCGCCGGTCGGGGTGCCCGGGGAGGCGGGCAGCGCGCGGGCGGCGAGATCGAGTCCGGCGCCCTGTCGCGGGAGCCGCAGGGGGCCGCGCCACGCGGGGACGGCGGCCTCCCGCGACTCGACCGCGAGCCGGTGCCCCGAGTGCTCCCGCTC
Organism: Streptomyces sp. NPDC093252; assembly: GCF_040683675.1. NCBI lineage: Bacteria > Bacillati > Actinomycetota > Actinomycetes > Kitasatosporales > Streptomycetaceae > Streptomyces > Streptomyces sp. NPDC093252. The sequence goes on from NZ_JBFBEM010000004.1 coordinate 530,241, forward strand.
CCGGTGGCGCCGCAGCGAGTCACGGGTCTCGCTCACGGCGGCCTGGCTGCGGCGCAGCGCGCTGACATCACGCAGCACGGCCCACATGGAGGCGGTGCTGCCGTCGGCGTCGAGCACGGGCTCGCCCATCATGTGCACGGTGCGGATCCCGCCGTCCGGGCGCAGCACCCGGAACTCGCCGTCGATCCGCCGGGCGTCGACCAGGCAGTCCGTCACCATCGCGGTCAGCCGGGGGCGGTCCTCCTCGTGCACCAGGGAGGGCAGTTCGTCGAGGGTGAGCGGGGGAGCGGCGGGGTCGCGGCCGAGGATGGTGTGCAGTTCGGCGGACCAGTTGGCCTCGTCCGTCAGCAGGTTCCACTCCGCGCTGCCGACCCGGGCCAGCAGCGAACCGCCCGCCGGGGCGGGCGGCGCCGGCCGCGGGGCGGGGACGGCGGCCCGGGGGCCGTCCCGCAACTGGGCCAAGTGCTCGTCCAGGTCGTCGAGCTGATGCAGGGCCAGATCGTAGAGCGCGCGCTGCCAGCGGCGGCGGGGCGCGCAGTCGTCCTCCGAGGTGTCCCGTCGTACGGCGTCCACATCGCCCTTGAGCCGGCGGGTCTGTGTGATCAACGCTTCGACCGGGGCGCCCGAGGGCAGCCGGGCGGCGGGGCGGTCCGCTGGGAGAGGGGACGGCATGACGCACTCCGATGCGAGGGGACTCCCCCGCTCCGGGCGGGCCGGGGCCGGGGGAGGTACGACCAGGGCTGGCGATGGGACCGCTACGACTGTCGCACAGGCCGCCACGCCCTGTAAGGGATTTGGCAACACACGATACGGTGGTGCTTCAGGCATATGCCACCGTCTCCACGGCCGGACTGTCCTGCGACTTCGGCCTATCACCGGGGCCCGGAGTCGGCGTAGTCGCCCTACGCGTGTTGACGGACGGGTGCATGATGCCGCGCTCGGCGCGGGCCGGGTTCCGCGGGCGCGCCTCTCTCGCTGTGACGCAGGTCACATAAATTGATCATGGCGGGGGCGTACGGGGAAGTGGGTGTCCGGGGTCGTAACAGCACACCGGAAATCCGGACGACCTCAGGGGAGACGGCCATGGAGATCACCCTCGACCAACCCGCCCGTGCCCGACTGATCACGGGCGAGGAGGAGCTCCCCGTCCCCGCCACCCTGCACTACTGCTCCAGCGACCCCCTCGCCGTGCACGTGGCCTTCCCGCCCGAGGTGACCCTGGCCGGTGAGGATGTCGTCTGGACGTTCGCCCGCGCCCTGCTCGCGGCCGGGCTCGACGGCCCGGTCGGCGAGGGCGATGTCCACATCTGGCCCTGCGGCCGGAGCCGGACCGTTCTCGAATTCCACTCCCCCTACGGACTGGCCCTGCTCCAGTTCGACACCGCCGCCCTGCGCCGGTTCCTGGTCCGGACCTACGCCATCGTGACCCCCGGCGCCGAGGACCTCGGCCCCGCCGTGGAGCGCTGCCTCAACGAGCTGACCGGCCAGCCGTAGGTCAGCCCCCGGCCGGCCGCGCGGGTGCCGGGGACAGCACCAGGTCGTTGCGGACGGAGAACCAGGGGCCCTCGACGCCGGGGGGCCGCTCCGGGTCGTCGCCGGCGCGCGGCACGAAGGCACGGATCAGCGACGGCTTGACCGCGAAGACCGTGTCCGAGTCGAGATAGGCGCTGTCCGCGTCGAAGATGTGCGTGGTCAGCGACTGGAAACCGGGTGCGTCGAGGCGCAGATGGATATGCGCGGGCCGCCAGGGATGCCGCCCCGCGGCGCCGAGCATCCGCCCCACCGGCCCGTCGTCGGGAATCGGATACGGCGTGGGCCGCACCGCGGCGAAGGCGTACGAGCCGTCCTCCCGGGTGCGGAAGCGGCCCCGCAGATGGTGTTCGGGCGCGTCCGGGTCCTGCACCGCGTAGAGCCGGTCGTCGCCGTTCTGCCAGACATCGAGCACGGCCCCGGCGACGGGGGTGCCGCTCGGGTCCGTGACCCGGCCGTGGACCCACGCGGGCGTCCCGGCGGGGCGCTCGGCGATCGTGGCGCCGTACGGGCGCAGCGGTGAGCCCGCCGCCCAGAACGGGCCGAGGACGGTGGACTCGGTGGTGGTCCCGCCCTGCTCGTGGTGGAGGGCGTCGACCAGCATGGACAGCCCGAGCGTGTCCGAGAGCAGGATGAACTCCTGCCGCTCCCCGGTCGTGATCCGGCCCGCCGCCGTCAGGAACCGGATTCCCGCGTACCACTCCTCCTGGGTGAGGCCCACCTCGGTGGCGTAGGCGTGCAGATGGTGGACCAGTTGCTCCAGGAGCAGCCGCAGCCGGGGCTGCGGACAGCCGCCGAAGCTCGCGACGACGGCCGCGGTGATCTCCTCGGGGGAGGTGACGTCCGCGGCCGGGCCGTTTCCGGTGGCGCCGTCGCCGGTGGGGGTCGGGTCCGGGTGCATCCCGCTCTCGCCTTCTCTCGTTCCGTCGTTCGCTCGTTGTCCTGTTGAACTGTTTTCCTGTTCCTTGATCCTTGGACTGTTCCCCGGCCGTGTCCCTCCCGCACCACGAAGGAGATCCCCATGGGTTCCGCCGACGACGCCGGACGCGAGGCGTTCGCGTTCGACCACCAGCCGCCGTCCACGCGGGTGAGCTTCGGGGCCGGCACCCTGGCCGCGCTGCCCCGACTGGCCGCCGACCTGGGGCTGCGCAGGCTGCTGGTGCTGTCCACGCCGGGCCGCGCGGACCTCGCGGCGACCGCCGCCGCGCTGCTCGGGGAGCGGTGCGCGGGCCGGTTCACCGAGGCGCGGATGCATGTGCCCGTGGCGGTCGCCGACCGGGCGCGCGGGGTGGCCAGGGACCTCGCGGCCGACGGCTGCGTGGCGGTCGGCGGCGGCTCCACCACCGGACTGGCCAAGGCCCTCGCCCTCGACCCCGGCCTGCCCTACCTGGCCGTCCCCACCAGCTACGCCGGGTCCGAGATGACCCCGGTCTGGGGCCTGACCGACGCCGGGCGCAAGACCACCGGCCGCGACCCCGCCGTCCTGCCCCGCACCGTCCTCTACGACCCCGATCTCACCCTCACCCTGCCCGCCCGCACCTCCGTCACCAGCGCCATGAACGCCGTCGCGCACGCCGTGGAGGCCCTCTACGCCCCCGACACCTCCCCCTTCGTCGCCCTGCTCGCCGAGGAGGGCGTACGGCGGCTGGCGGGCGCGCTGCCGGGGATCGTCCGCGAGCCCGGCGACCGGCGGGCCCGCGCGGACGCCCTGTACGGGGCCTGGCTGTGCGGGTCCTGCCTCGGCGTCACCACCATGTCCCTGCACCACAGGCTGTGCCATGTCCTCGGGGGCGCGCTCGATCTGCCGCACGCCGAGACCCACACCGTGGTCCTGCCCCACGTCCTCGCCTTCAACGAGGAGGCCGCCCGGGACCGGCTCGCCCCGCTCGGCCGGGCGCTGGACACCGGGTACCCGCCCACCGCCCTCCAGGAGCTGTCCCGCTCCCTCGGCGCCCCCCGCTCCCTGGCCGACCTGGGCATGACGGAGGCGGACATCGACCCCACCGCCGAACTGCTCCTCGCCCAGCAGCCCTTCGCCAACCCCCGCCCGGTGACCCGGGGCGACGCGCGGGCGCTGCTGCGGGCGGCGTACACGGGGGCGGACGTATGAGCGCGCCGGACACGCCTCAGCCGTACAGGGGCGGGCGCGGGGCCAGTTCGACCGGGGTGCGGGTGCCGCTCCCCAGGGCGCGGACGCCCGCCTCGGCGACGGCGGTCGCCGCATAGCCGTCCCAGGCGCTCGGGCCGGTGACCCGGCCGTCCCGTACGGCGTCCACCCAGGCGCGCAGTTCACGGTCGTAGGCGTCCGCGAACCGGACGACATAGTCCTGCGGGACCTCCGTGCGGGCCCCGGCCCCGCCGGTGATCCGCAGGCCGTGCTCCTCGCCGATCCGGGCGCTGCCCCGCTCGCCCACCACCTCGCAGCGGACCTGGTAGCCGACGCCGCAGTGGACGAAGATCTCCACGTCCACCAGCGCGCCGCCCGCCGTCTCGAACAGCAGGAACTGCGGGTCCTGGAGCCCGCCCGGCGCTTGTGTGGAAGGGCTCGGCCGCAGGGCCGTGACGGCGGTGATCTCCTGCCCGAGCAGCCAGCGCGCCGCGTCGATCTCGTGCGAGGCGGAACTGCTGATCAGCATCGCGGAGGTGAAGCCGGGCGGGGCGGAGACATTGCGGTGGACGCAGTGCAGCATCAGCGGCCGGCCCAGCTCCCCGGCGTCCAGCGCCTCCTTCAGCCGCGCGTACTCGGGGTCGTAGCGGCGCATGAAGCCGATCTGGATGAGGCGGCGGCCGAGTGCCGTCTCGGCGGCGAGGACGCGCAGGGCGCCCGCCGGATCCGGGGTCATCGGTTTCTCGCACAGCACCGGCAGCCGCCGCTCCAGCGCGGCCAGCAGCGCCGCCTCGTGCAGGGTGTCCGGCGTGGCGATCACCACCGCGTCGACGCCGGGGGTGTCGAGGGCGGCCTCCGCCTCCGTGTGCAGGGCGACGCCGTCCAGTCCGGCCGTCGCCCGCTCGGCCCGGGGCCGGTCGGGGTCGGCCACGGCGACGACCCGGGCGCCGCCCACCCGTCTCCCGATCCGCCGTATGTGGTCGGCACCCATGTGCCCGGCACCCAGCACGGCGACCCCCAGCAACTCACCCACGTCCACACTCCCTCGCGGCCGACGACGACTCTCGGCCAGCGTAGATCGCGGGCGGAGGGAGGGACGGAGAAGCGGGGTCAGTAGCGCAGGACGCCCGCGATGCCCCGGGCGTCGCCCAGGGTGCCGTCCGGGACGAAACGCACATCGGCGCCGGTCTCCAGGCACGTCTCCACGATCTCGTCCACGATGTCCTCACGCGAGTCGAGGTCACCGCCCTCGGCCGGGATCAGATGGTCGCCGTCGTCGCGGACGGTGACCCGGAAGTTCTCCTCCACCGCCAGCAGCCGCACCCGGGCCTCGCGGGCGTTGCGCCACACCTCGTCCACCCCGGCCGCGAACTCCTTGCGGCCCCGGGCGGCTTCGAGTTCCCCGGTCACCCGCTCCACCCCGCGCGCCGCCTCCCGCTCGACCGCCGGGCGCACCGCCTGCCACACCGCGTCCGGGGTGCCCTGCGCCAGCCCGCCGTGCGGAAGCTGCACCCCGCGCCGCGCGACCTGGCCGACCTCCTCGAACGCCGCCAGCGCGGCCGTCTCACCGGTCACGAACAACGGCCGCGGACTGCCCCGCAGTACGGCGTCCATCGCGGTGTCGGCGTCGCGCAGAAAGGCGCGGGTGCGCTCGTCGCGGAAGGTGCTCGGCGTGTCGCCGATCTGCTCCTGGCGCTCGGGGTCGAAGTTCTCCGGCTCCCGCACCAGGGGGAAGCCGCCGACGGCCGCCGCACGCACCCGTTCGCCCCCGCCGTTCCACAGCGTGACCCGGTCCGCCGAGACCGACAGCACCCAGAACGGCCGCTCGGCGGCCTGCGCGGAGACCAGGTTGCGGGTCAGGAAGGTGTCCGACAGCACCACCCGCTCCGGCACACTCCGGGCCAGCGACCACACCTGGTGCTCACCGGGCGCCGCGAAGATCACCAGACCGTCCTCGGAGTGCGCGAGATCGACCTCGGTGACCGCCTGGTCGAGCTGGCTCACCACCTCCGCCCGCCGCTCCCTGGTGACCGCCGGGTCCGCCTCCATCTGCTTCTTGGCCTCGGCCACCACATTGCGCAGCCGGACCGGGTCCTGGGCGTTGTCGGGTTCACGGCGATGGGTGGGGGTGAGGACGGAGACGGCCGGATAGGGGCGCGGACGGCGCAGCTCGGCAAGGGTCGCGGGACTCAGTGCGTGCTCCATGACAGCACCATAGGGCGGATTCACGGATGGGGCATTCGGTGCGTTTCCGGCACTGGGTGTGAGGTGTCGGGCATCGCCCGCACGCGGCCGATATCACCGGGACCCGCACTCGCCGGTTCCCTGATCACCGGCCCCGCTCGTCCGCGCAGGAACTGCCGGTCGGCGGCAGCGAACCGTACAGCAGGAAGTCCTCGACCTTGCCGCGCACACACTTCGAGGAGGCGTATCCGGTGTGCCCGTCGCCCTTGTTGTCCAGCACGACCGCCGCACCACCCAGCCGCCGCGCCGTCTGCTCGGTCCATCGGTACGGCGTCGCCGGATCGCCTCGCGTGCCCACCAGCAGCATCTTCGCCGAGCCGACGTCCCTGACCCGCTCGCGGATGAAATCCGTGCCCCGGGGGCGGCCGTGGCACAGCAGCACCTGGGTGAGCCGGTAGGTGCCGAACACCGGGGACGCCCGCTGGTACGCCGGGCGCAGCCGGGCCAGATCCCGGGCGAGCCGTCCGGCATCCGGACGGTCGGGGTCGTCCGCGCAGTTCACGGCGGCCAGGGCGGCCGGGAGATTGTCGAAGGGGATGTCGTCCTCGGCGGTGATGGTCGCGTGGCGAGCGGGTTTCCCGGCGGGGCGCGCGTGGGGAGCTGGCTTTCCGGGGGTGGTCGTGTCGGGGGCCGGCTTTCCGGGGGTGGTCGCGTCGGGAGCGGGCTTCCCTGTGGTGGTGGCGTCGGGGACGGGCTTTCCGGGACTGGTCGTGTCGGGGGTGGGTTTCCCGGTCGTCTGTGCATGGGGCCGGGGCGCCGTGGACACCGCCACCCCGCCCGGTGTCGCCGCCCCGCCCGTCGCGAAGCTCTCCACCCCCCGGGTGTCGCCGTCCTCCATCAGCGAGGCGAGCGCCCGCTCCAGCAGCGGCCACAGCTCCTCGCTGTAGAGCGCCTGCCCGATCGCCCCCACCAGATCCTGACCGGAGAACGGCCCGCCGAAGGTCGTCGGCACCGGATCCTCGTCCAGCGACCGCACCAGTTGTACGACGTCCTCGCGCGCCCGGCGCGGATCCTGGCCGAACGGACAGGCCAGGTCGCCGACGCACCAGTTCAGGAAGTCCTCCAGCGCGGTCTGCTGGCCCCGGGCGCCCGCGATGCCCTGCGCGGCGAGCGGTTCGGTGAGGGTGTCCACCCCGTCCAGGACCATCCGGCCCACCCGGTCCGGGAACTGCGCCGCGTACACCGAGCCCAGCCGGGTGCCGTACGAGAAGCCCAGGTAGTTGAGCTTCCGGTCGCCGACGGCCTGGCGTATGACGTCCAGGTCGCGGGAGACGTCGACGGTGCCCATGTGGTGCTGGACCGGGCCGGAGTGCCGGGCGCACTCGGCCGCCGCCGCGCGGAGCTGCCGCATCAGCGCCGCCGGGTCGGCCAGGGGGTCGGTGGACTCCTCCTCGGGGGCCCTCCCGGTCCCGTAGGCGGCGGTGCCGCAGCTCACGGGGGAGGAGCGGCCGACCCCGCGCGGGTCGAAGCCGACGACGTCGTAGCCGTCGGTGAGGTTCATGAAGTCCTCGCCGCCGTAGGCGAGTTCGGTCACCCCGGCGCCGCCGGGCCCGCCGAAGTTGAGGACCAGCGATCCGTGCCGGTCGCCGGTGGCGCGGTAGCGGGCGAGGGCCAGGTCCAGTGTTCCGGCGCCGGGTCGCGCGTAGTCCAGGGGCACGGTGACCGTGCCGCACTGGAGGTCCTCGGGGACTCCGTCGCCCTCGCAGTCGCCCCAGGTCACCCGCTGGCGGTAGAAGCGGGTGAGGTCGGGTTCGGCGGCGGCGGCGGTCCGGCCCGAGCCGGGGGAACCGGGGGAGGCGGCAGTACTGGAGGTCGTGGCGGAGGTTGTCGCGGACGCGGGGAGCGCGGTGCCGACGAGTGCGAGACCGGTGGCCGCCGCGACGACCGCGGGACGCACCAGCAGCCTGCTCAGCATCGATGCCTCCAAGGGCGGCCTGTGGCGGATGCCGCGCCGCGAACCGGGGAACGGGGCCTCGGCTCACCATAGGCGGCGGCCGACCGGGCCGCCCGTCGGCAGCCCACGGCCGGTGTCCGGCGTCCCGGGGCGGATGGAGTCCCGCATGCAGTCTGTCCGGATGATCACGTGATGTGATCGATACCCGGTTTTGCGACCAGTTCGATAACTCTGTCCACTCGATGGGGTGAAAGGAGGATTGGCCATAACTCGGATGGTTCGCCTGCGTTTTATCCGTTGCGGGCGAGTGCCCGTGACCAAGTCTGGAAGGCAGGGAACCTATGAAGCGGGTTACCCGGAACGGTGTGATCGCGGTCGCCGCCGCCTCCGGCGCGATGGCCGTGGTGTCCGTACAGGCCGCCTTCGCGGCCGGCGGTGCGGGGGCGGCCGGTGGCGCGACCGGTTCACCGGGGCTGATCTCCGGCAACACCATTCAGCTCCCGGTGGACGTCCCGATCAATGTGTGCGGCAACACCGTCAATGTGGTAGGGCTCCTCAACCCGGCCGCGGGCAATGCCTGCGCCAATGAGGGCGCGGGCGGCGGCGCCGGGTCGGGGAAGCCCGGCGGGGCGTCGGCGGAGGGCGGGTCCACGGGCTCACCCGGGGTGGTGTCCGGCAATGGAGTGCAGTTGCCGATCGATCTGCCGGTCAATGTCAGCGGCAACAGTGTGAACGTCGTCGGCGTGGGCAACCCCGCGACCGGCAACGAGTCGGCCAACGGGCCGGGCCCGCAGAAGCCCCCGGAGCGTCCGGTACGCCCCGAGCGGCCCGTCGAGCCCGAGCGCCCCACGACACCGGAGCCGAAGCCGAGGCCGACACCGGCGGCCGAGACCCCGGCCCGGCCCGCACCCGCCCCGGCCGCACCCGCACCGGCCCCGCCGGGCACCACGGCGTCACTGGCCCACACGGGTACGGATGCCACACTGCCCGTCGCGCTCGGCGCGGGCGCGCTGGTACTGGGCGGGGCCGCGCTCTACCGGCGCCACCGCCCGGAGACCGCGCGCCGCTGATGCGGCCTCGCCGGAATCGTCCGGTGACCGGAGTCGTCCGGTGACCGGGCTCCGCCGGTACGGGTGATCGGCGGAGCCCGGAGGTGTGGTGGGGGCGTGATGGGGGTCCGCTGCGGGGCCGTCGGTCCCGGGGGCGGTGCTGGTCGGTCCTCGGGGCCGTGTGCCGTGCCGGTTGGTCGCCGGGCTCCGGGCTGTGCTGGTCGGCCGCGGGGCTGTGGACTGTCCTTGTCGGTCGCGGGGCAATGGACTGTTCTTGTCGGTCGCGGGGAGCGTGGCCCGTCGGCCGGTCCCGAGGGCATGCGGGCCGGTCGGCCGACCCCGGGCGGATTGCGCAACCGGTGAACCCCGCGGCACGCGCCCCGCACCCCCCGGACCCCGGCGGGCTCAGGCGAGGCGCGGATGGGCCCGGCGGTGCAGTTCCCTGATCTCCGCCTCCAGTTCCGGTACCGGCCCCTCCACCGCCACTCCCGGAGCCACCTCCTGGACCGGCAGCGGGCGTACCGGCGCGGGCTCGACGCCCAGTTCCGCGAGCCAGGACACCAGTTGCGCCGAGGACGCCACATACACGATGCGGCCCAGGCCCACCCAGCCGTGTGCCGCCGCGCACATCGGGCAGTGCTCGCCGGAGGTGTAGACGGTGGCCGCCGCGCGCTGCTCGGGCGTCAGATGTGCGGCCGACCAGCGGGCCAGCTCGAACTCGGGGTGGCGGGTGCTGTCACCCCCGGCGATCCGGTTGCGGTCCTCCGCCAGGACCGTCCCGTCCGCACCGACCAGCACCGATCCGAACGGCTCGTCCCCGTCCGCGAGCGCCTCCTCGGCCAGCTCCAGACAGCGCCGCAGATACGTCAGCTCGGCTCTCTCGACCATGGTGTACGGCCTCCTCGTCGTGCCCGGCGGCCCGGCGGTGTGCGCTCCGGCCGGTCGTCGGCAGTGCTCTGCGGTCTTCCCCGGTCTCCGCCGACCGGGAGTGATCTTCCCGGCAGCCTATGTCGCGTACGGCGGCGCGGCCCAAGGGATATGTGAGGTTCGGCCAATTTCGTTGCCCTGAGCACGCTTCGGTGATGGAGTGTGGCCCATGGATCACTCCGGGGTACTCGCACTCTTCGACCGGGACATGCGCGAGGGTGCGCACCCCGACGGGCCCGACGCGACGATCGAGCGGGTGGGGCGGGTGGTCCGCCAGATCGCCCCGGCCCACGGCTGGAACGGCGTGCTCTGGTCCGACCTCGACGAGTCGACCGCAGACGCGGCCATCGCCCGCCAGATCACCGACTTCACCGCGCTCGGCCGGGAGTTCGAGTGGAAGGTCTACGGCCATGACCACCCCTTCGATCTGGGACAGCGGCTCGTCGCCGCCGGGTTCACCCCGGAGCCGGAGGAGACCCTGATGATCGTCGAGGTGGCCGACCTCGATCTGGACGCCGAGGCGCCGGCCGGGATCCGGATCGTCCCGGTCACCGACGCGTCCGGCGTCGACCTGGCCGCCCGGGTGCACGAACAGGCGTTCGGCACGGACGGGGCCCGGCTGCGAGCGCGGATGCTGGCCCAGCTCAAGGCCGACCCGGACGCCGTCGTGGCGGTGCTCGCGCTGGCCGGGGACGAGCCGGTGAGCGCGGCCCGGCTGGAACTGCTGCCGGGCACACGCTTCGCCGGGCTGTTCGGGGGCGGCACGGTGGAGTCCTGGCGGGGCAAGGGCATCTACCGCGCCCTGGTCGCCCACCGCGCCCGGGTCGCCGTCGCGAACGGCTACCGCTACCTCCAGGTCGACGCGCTCGCCCGCAGCCGCCCCATCCTGGAACGCCTCGGCTTCCAGCCGCTCACCACGACGACGCCGTATCTGTACGTGCCGGACGGGGTACCGGCGGCGGCGTAGCGGCGCGGCAGGGGCCGGGGGCGCGTCACTGCGGCTGCGGGCGGCGGCTCAGGGCAGGTCCGCCCGGCGGTCGGCCGTGACCGGACGCGCCTTGCGCCGGCCCGCCCCGTCCATGAGGAGTACGGCGCCCGCCGCCGCGGACAGGGCCACGCTCACCCACACCGCGAGCCGGGCGTCCCCTGCGGCCCCGGTCGCCAGCGCGGCGCACAGCGGACCGGCGAAGGCACCGGCGTTGAAGGCCACCGTCGCGAACGACCCGGCGAGCACCGGGGCGTTGGTCGCGGTGCTCATCACCCGGTTGATCAGCGACGAGCCGACGCCGAACGACAGCGCCCCGAGCAGAACGGCGACCGGCGGCAGCGCCACGGCCGAGGTGCTGCTCAGTGCCAGGACCGCCCAGGCGGCGGGCAGCGCGAGCAGGGCAATCCGCAGGTCCCGGCGCAGGGTGCCGTCCCCGGTGCGGCCCGCCCAGGTGACCCCGGCGAACGAGCCGATCCCGAACGCCGCCAGCAGTGCGGGCACCACGCCCGCGGACACCCCGGTGACCTCGGTGGCCAGCACCGCGAGATAGGCGAAGGTCGCGAAGGTGGCCCCGTTGACCAGCGCCCCCAGTGCCAGGGCGACCCGTACCGGCCGCGACCGCAGTACCCGTAGCTCCGCGCGCAGGGACACCGCCGACGGGTCGGCCGCGTCGGAGGGGGCCGAGCGGAAGACCAGCGCCAGGGCGGGCAGGCACAGCAGCGCCACCGCCCAGAACGCCGCCCGCCACCCGGCGACCTCACCGAGCGCGGCCCCGGCCGGCACCCCGACGACACAGGCCAGCGTCACCCCGGAGAGCAGCACGGCCGTCGCCCGCGCCCGGCGCTCCGGCGCCACCAGGGTGTGCGCGACCGACATGGCGACCGCGAGGAACCCGGCGTTCGCCACCGCCGCGAGCACCCGCGTACCGAAGAGCACGGCGAAATCGCCGGTCAGCGCCCCGACGGCGTGCACGGCGACGAACATCGCCAGGAATCCGGCGAGGGCCCGCCGCCGGGGCCACCGCGCGCCGAGCGCGGCCATCACGGGGGCGCCGACGATCATGCCGACGGCGTAGGCGGAGGTGAGGCTCGCGGCGGCGCCGGTCGACACGTCCAGATCGGACGCGATGCCGGGCACCAGACCGGCGAGCATGAATTCGGACGTGCCCTGCGCGAACACGGCAAGGCTGAGGACTCTGATGAACAACGGCACGGAAGTCGGCTCCCACGGCAGCGGAATGAACGGGGGATGCGATGCCATGGGCCGCGCCGCGCCGCGACCGGTCACCGGCGGACGGTGACACGGTGTCGACGGAGGTCGAGGTGCGCGGGGTCGAGGTGCGCGGAGTCGGAAGGACACGACGGGACGACGACCGGGCCCACGGATACGGGAGGGGGCCGGTCATGGGAGGCGGGGGCGAGGGGGGCCGCTCGATCGATCCAATCGATCCGAGCGATCCAATCGATCCGAGCGCTCGGATCGGCCGGGGCGTGGTGTCGTCGCCCCGGCAGTCGGGGACTGACGCGACGCCCTACGGCTGAGAACCTGTCCGCCGCCGGGTGACCGGCGGCCTGGTTCTGTCCGACTCGGGAGATGTCATGCCGGGGACGGTAGCGGTGGGGCGCCCCGGCGAGCAACCGGATTACGCGCTCCCGGGGCGTGCCGCCCTCAGCCCCGACCCGCCGTCACCCACCCCGCGACGCGGACGACTCAGCGAGACGCGTCAGGTGGGGAAGCGGCCGTCGTCCCCCATCCCGTGAGCCGCACGACCTCCTCCGCCAGGTCCGGCACCGATCGTCCGTCGGTCGTCACCCGTGCCGTGTCCTCGGGGGCGTGCCGGTCCAGCAGCCGGGCCTTGCGGGCGCTGCCCGCCAGTTCCCGGGCGAGTTCCGAGCCCAGCTCGCGCCCGGCCAGCCGCCGGGCGGTCGTCGCGTCGGTGGCGGTGAGCAGCACCCGCACGATCCGTACATCGGCGCCCATCGCACGGTGGAACATGGCGGCCGTTTCGCCCAGCACGCTCAGGGTGTTGGTGTAGACGAGCCGGCGGTGGCCCAGCTCGGCGTAGGTGGCCCAGACCGCCGTGAGATTGCACTCGGTGACCGCCGACCGATGGGGATCGCCCTCCGGCGCCGGATGCACCATCCCGAGGAAGTCGCCGTCGAGCACGGCATGCGCGATGCCCGCCGCCCGCAGCCGGGCCGAGACCTCCCAGCCGACCGTGGTCTTCCCGACGCCGGCGCGTCCGCCGATGAGCAGTACCTCGGCCGGTACCCGCGCTGGATCCATGCGGATCAGGGTGCCCGGAGCGGTCTCCGCTTGACATGCAAGTATTTGCCTGCATAACGTTGAGTGTGCGATCAGAGAGTGACTCCGAGATGGACCAGGTCTTCAGGGCGCTGGCCGACGACACCCGCCGCAGGCTGCTGGACCGGCTGCACGAGCAGAACGGGCAGACGCTCGGCGAGCTGTGCGCGCGGATCGAGATGACCCGTCAGTCGGTGACCCAGCATCTGGCCGTCCTGGAGGCCGCGAACCTGATCAGCACGGTGCGGCGGGGCAGGGAGAAGCTGCACTACCTCAATCCGGTGCCGCTCCAGGAGATGCAGGAGCGGTGGATCGACAAGTTCGAGCGCCCGCGGCTGCGTGCGCTCGGTGCCCTGAAGCGACGAGCCGAGGAAGCCATGACCGACAAGCCCACCTATGTCTATGTCACCTACATCGCGAGCACACCCGAGAAGGTGTGGGACGCGCTCACCGACGCCGATCTGACCGCCACCTACTGGGGCCACAGCAATGTCTCGCCGGACTGGAGGCCGGGATCGCGCTGGGCGCACGTCCGCACCGACGGATCCGGCGTCGAGGACATCGTCGGCACGGTCGTCGAGAGCGACCGCCCGACCCGGCTGATCACGAGCTGGGCGGACCCGGCGAAGGCGGAGCGGGGGGACGACGCCTACTCCCGGGTCACCTTCGACATCCGCCCGCAGGGCGAGATCGTCCGCCTGACCGTCACCCACGAGGACCTGCCCGACGAGGGCGAGCTGGCGGACGTCTCGCTCGGCTGGCCGCAGGTGCTGTCCAACCTGAAGACCCTGCTGGAGACCGGGCGAGTGCTGCCGCAGGAGCCGTGGCTGACGCCTTCGTCCTGACCGAGGGGGCTGCCCCGGGGGCCGTTCTCCTGACCGGGAGGGGCTGACCCGGGGCCGTTTCTCCTGACCGACAGGGGCTGGCCCCGGGGTCGTTCCGGCCCGGCGGTCGGTGACACAACCTGGCCGGTCCGCGGCGCGCGATGTGCGATACGCGATACGCGAGGCGCGCGGACCGGCCGGGCCGTCCTTTCGTCCGACTCCTTCCGGAGTCCTTGCTGAGTCCTTGCGGGCCCTTCCGGATTCTTCCGGGCCCTTGCGGGTTCTTCCGGACCCGTCCGGCTGTTGTCCCTTCCCGGCTGTGTCCTTCCCTCTACGTCAGTGGCTTGCGGGCCGTCCTGAAGGCCGCACCGGCGCAGGCCAGGCCCAGGATCACGGCGAGGGCTCCGATGACGACGTTGTTCCAGATGACGCCCCGGTCGGGGTTCGTGCCGACGATCCACGGCGCGATGATCATCCACACGCCCATCGCGCACATTGCCCAGCTCAGGCCGTACATGCGTTCCGGGGCCCTGGTGAATCCGAGGGCCAGCAGGCCGATCGCTATCCCCATGATCAGATTGTGGGTGGCGAGGGCGGGCTGAGTGGCCGAGTAGTGGACTATCCACGGGGACGCCGCACAGTACAGACCCAGCAGGAACACTGGTCCGTCCATGAGCGCCACATCGCGACCGCCGAGCATGCGGGCATAGCGATCCCGCATTTCGGAGACATCAGGGTGGCTTGATATGTCACCTCTGGTGTGCGAGACATTGGCCATGAGTCGTCTCCCTTGTGACTGGCAGGCATTACCGCTTCTGGTGCGGTGTGCGGTAAACGCCGCATAAGTTCATTGTGCTCCCATTTCGGACTTATGTGTAGCGCTCAGGGAGAGTGACCGATCGGTGGGACGGCCGCCGGGGGAGGGCGGGTGCCGGGAGGGGGTACCGGGGAGGGTGGGCCCGGCGCCGGGGTGTGCCGCGCCGGGTGGGTGGGGGCCGGGCGGCCGGTGATCGCCCTCGCGGCGCCCGCTCCGGCCGGTGCTCTGGCGGGGCGGGTCCGCCTCACGCGCGCGGAGACCGACGTTCCGGGGGCGGGTGGCCTCACGCACGCCGAGACGGACGTTCCGGACCGCCTCACCGCCTCACCGTCTTCAACGCGGGCCAGGACAGCCGCAGTTCCCCGGACCCGGTGCCCGGCGGGAGCGTCCTATTCCCGCCCGAGAGTCGCCGCCGCCATGGAATACGGCCCGCATTCCGGCCCGTTCACAGGTTTTCGCCCGGGGTGTTCCTGGAATTCAATGGTCCGCGATACGAGACCGGTCAAGTTTGCCTTGACGCCCGGACAGGCGGCTGCGACGATCGAGGACATGATGATGCGACTGGACCTCACGCGGCGACGCCATGTCGATCTCGCGCGCGTCTTCAGCGCCTCCTGTTGCTGCTCCGTGGCCTGATCTCCGCCCCGATCCGCCGCGCACGTCTCCTCTCTCCACCCTCCTCATCCCTTTACCTTCCCTTCCGCATTCCGCGCACCCGCAATTCCGGGACCCGGCCGCGGCCGGGGATCAATTCGGCCTGTCCGAAAGGGAATTCGGCGGCGGGAGATCCAAGGGGCCGCTCAGTCCCCGTCATTCACCGCCCGCACCGGAACGCGCACGGGATCGGGACGGGACGGGGCGGAATCACGGATGGGGCCCGCCCCGGCCCACCGGCCACGCCTGCTCCCCTTCCCTCGCCTCCCTCGCCCCGCGCTTCCCGAACCCCGAAAGAGGACCGCATGGCCACCGTCCTGTCCGTCTCCGGCAGCCCCTCCGCCTCCTCCCGGACCAACCGGCTGCTGCGCCATCTCGATCAGCGCCTGACGGCCCAGGGCCACGACGTCGTCCCGCTCGACGTCCGCACCATCCCCGCGGAGGCACTGCTCGGCGCCGACTTCCGGCACCCGGCGATCGTGGCGGCCACCGAACTGTTCGCCCGCGCGGACGGGGTCGTCATCGGCACGCCCGTCTACAAGGCCGCGTACTCCGGGGTCCTCAAGGCGCTGCTCGATCTGCTGCCGCAGTACGCGCTGGGCGGCAAGACCGTGCTGCCGCTCGCGACCGGTGGGACCACCGCACATGTGCTGGCCATCGACTACGCACTGCGCCCCGTCCTCAGTTCCATGGGCGCCGGCCATATAGTGCAGGGCTGGTTCACCCTCGACAAGGACATCGCCGTGCACGACGACGGCTCCCTCACCGTCGCCGACGCCGCCACCGAGGCGCTCGCGCAGGTCGTCGACCAGTTCTCGCTGGCCCTCGGCAGCAGGCCGCTGCTGGCCGCCGCGAGCTGACGCCCCCGGCGGTCGACGCCCCTCGTCGCAGGCCCCGCCTCCTGCGGGTGCCGCCTCCGCACAGGCCCCGCCTCCGCACAGGCCCCGCCATGGTCCGCTCCGATCGGAGAGAATCCCCGGTGACCCTCACGTTCCACTGGTTCCTGCCCACCAACGGCGACAGCCGGCATGTCGTCGGCGGTGGTCACGGCTCCCCGGCCACCGCCTCCGGCCGCGACCGGCCGCCCACCGTCGCCTACCTCAGCCAGATCGCCCGCGCCGCCGAGGACCTCGGCTTCGCCGCCGCCCTCACCCCGACCGGCGCCTGGTGCGAGGACGCCTGGCTCACCACCGCCATGGTCAGCCGGCACACCGAACGGCTGAAGTTCCTGGTCGCCTTCCGCCCCGGCTTCGTCTCCCCGACCCTCGCCGCGCAGATGGCGTCCACCTTCCAGCGGCAGTCCGGCGGGCGGCTCCTCCTCAATGTCGTCACCGGCGGCGAGACCCACGAGCAGCGGGCCTACGGCGACTTCCTCGACAAGGACGACCGCTACCGCCGTACCGGTGAATTCCTCGATGTCGTACGGCAGTTGTGGGAGGGGAAGACGGTCGACCTGGACGGCGCGCATCTGCGGGTCGAGGACGCCCGGCTCGCCCGGGTGCCCGACCCGGTGCCCGAGGTGTACTTCGGCGGGTCCTCCCCGATCGCCGGGGAGATCGCCGCGAAGTACGTCGACGTCTACCTCACCTGGGGCGAGCCGCCCGCCCAGGTCGCCGAGAAGATCGCCCGGATCCGGCGGCTCGCGGCCCGCGAGGGCCGCACCCTGCGCTTCGGCATCCGTCTCCATGTCATCACCCGGGACACCGCCGCGCAGGCCTGGGCCGAGGCGGACCGGCTTCTCGCCGGGTTCGACCCGGAGACCGTGCGCGCCGTGCAGAGCGGCCTCGCCCGCAGCGAGTCCGAGGGGCAGCGCCGGATGCTCGCCCTGCACGGCGGTTCCCGCGACGGCCTGGAGATCCACCCCAACCTCTGGGCGGGCATCGGCCTGGTCCGCGGCGGCGCGGGCACGGCCCTGGTCGGCAGCCACAGCGAGGTCGCCGAACGCGTCCTGGAGTACCACGCCCTCGGCATCGACGAGTTCGTCCTCTCCGGCTACCCGCACCTGGAGGAGGCGTACTGGTTCGGCGAGGGCGTCCTGCCCCTCCTGGCGGGCCGGGGACTGTGGCGGCATCCGGCGGAGGAGCCCGCGGGGGAGTCGGCGGGGGCCGGGGCGCGGGCGTCGTTCACCCGGTAGCCCCGCGCGGACCGGGCGTGCGGCCGGGCCGGGATCTGCCGATGCGGGCCCTGCGCGCCGACAGCGCGGGCCGACCCGGTGCCACGCCTCCGGGGAGCGGCCGGGGCCGGGTTCGCCGACCCGGAGATCACCCCCGTCGAGGAACCGCGCTGCCGCCGCCGGGCCCTCGGCGACCCGCCGCCCTGCCGCTGCACGGCGCTCGGCGACCCGCCCCGCCCCGCCCCGCCTCCAGCGCGTGGCGCTCAGCGACCCGCTAGACCTCACCCGCCCCCAGATGCTCCAGGTGCGCCTCACGTACCGGTGGCGTCTGGGCCTGGATCAGCAGGAACATGCCCTCCCGGTACAGCCGCTGGGCCGGGCTGTCGAGGCCGGTCACCCGGCCGCCGCCCGCCACCACCGCGGCCGTCGTCGCCGCCCGCATCAGATCGTGCGCGCGCACCCGCAGCGCGAGCCGCTCCTCGATCCGCTCCCGGGGCTCCGCCGACTCGGCCAGCGCGTACGCCCGTTCCCGCACCGCGTCGATCCGCTCCCGCAGCGGTGCCACGGTGGCCCGTGCCTCCTCGTCCAGCAGATCGAGCGCGGCATAGGCGATACCGAAGACCGCCGGGGAGGCGTTCGCGCTGCGCGGCAGGTCGACGGCGGCGAACGCCTCGCGAGGGGTGCGCAGCGCCACCGCCTCGTCCGGCAGCCACAGTCCGTCGAGTTCGAGGGCGACGGTCCGCGCCGCCGTCAGCGCCGCCAGTCGCAGCGGCTCCGACGCCCGCATCCCGGGCTGCTCCCGGGCGTCCGCGAAGGCGAGCACCACCTCGGCGCCCGACTCCCCCTCACTGATCCCCGCCAGCAGCATCACCTCGTTGAGCCCCCAGCCGGTGTACCAGGGCACGGTGCCGTCGAACCTCCAGCCGCCGCGCTCGGCCGTCGCCCGCACCGGCACCCGGGGATAGGCGCGGACATGCGCGTACGCGATCCCGGCCAGCAGCTCACCGGTGGCCAGCGGACGCAGCAGCCGCTGCCGCACCGGGGCGTCGGAACGGGCGAGCAGCCGGACCGGTGTGTGGTGCTGGGTCTGGACGAACCAGGTCGCACAGCAGGCGCCCGCCAGGATCTCCGCGACCTCCCGCGCCACCGCGTCCGGCGCCCCCGCCCCGCCGTACGCCACCGGCGCGCTCACCCCCAGCACCCCGGACTCCCGGATCGCCGCGAGGTGACTCGGAGGTACTTCCGTCCGGTCCACCTCCTGGGCACACGGCGCGAGCAGGTCATGGGCGAGGCGCCGGGCACGGTCGACCAGGGGGTGCGGGGGTGAGGGTGGGGATGTGGGGGGCGTGGGGGGCTTGGGCGGGGGTGGGGTGGTCATGGGGGTGATTCTCCGCCCCGGAGCTGCCGCAGACGCGCCCCGGAGTTGCCGCAGCGCTGCCGCAGACCCGCCCCGGAGTTGCCGCAGATCCGGGGCGGAGTTGCCGCAATGCTGCCCCCGGCGCCCCCCGGCGCCCCCCGGCGCCCCCCGCCCCGACCGGTCCGGCCCGGCTGATGACCGGCTGATCAATGGCCGATCTGTGCCGGTACATCCCCCGTGCGGGGAGGCTACGTTGAGGCCATGTCACTACCGCCGCCCTCCGCACAGGGCACCGCACTGATCACCGGCGCTTCCTCGGGCATCGGCGCGGCCCTGGCACAGGCCCTCGCGGAACGCGGCTACGGCACTGTCCTGGTCGGCCGTGACCCGGCCCGGCTCGGCGCGGTCGCCGAGGACGCGGCGCGGCACGGCGGGCGCGTCGAGACCGTCGAAGCCGATCTGGCCGAGGCATCCGGCCGTCGGCTGCTCGCGGAGCGCGTCGAGCGCTCGGGTCTGACCGTCGACATCCTCGTCAACGCCGCCGGGGCCGCCACCCGGACCAGCGTCGCGGAGTGCGATGTCGCGTCGGAACTCGCGCACATCGCACTCAATGTGACCACTGTGGTGGAGCTCTGCCGCCGCTATGTGGACGGCATGCTCGCACGGAAGTCCGGGGCCATTCTGAACGTGTCCTCGGTCGCCGCGTTCCGCCCCTTGGCGGGGCAGGGGACCTATGCCGCCTCGAAGGCGTTCGTGCTCTCCTTCTCCCGCACCCTGGCTCTCGAACTCCAGGACTCACCGGTCACGGTGACGGCGTTGTGCCCCGGCCCGGTGCCGACCCCGTTCGCCCGGACCGCCGGATTCAGCGAGGAGGAGATCGCGGCCGTTCCCAGGGTCATGTGGGTGGCGGCCGACAAGGTCGCGGCCACGGCGATCAGCGCGATGGAACAGGGCGCGGAACTGTGCATCCCGGGACGCCCGAATGTGATCGACGCCGCGATGTGCCTCCAGCAGTCCCGGGAGGAGGCGTCACAGGCGGTGAGCCGGGCCACGCCACGCCCGTGAGCCCCCCCGGGGGGCAGGGGAGGGGGTGGGTCGGGTTCCTCGGGAACCGCTCTTCCGGGCAGCGGACATGACCGCGCATCAGCCGTCAACGCGCCCGCCCAACCCCCTGACCTGGGTCGACATAATCTCCACATCCGTCAACTGGTCTAAACCCTTGACTGGTCCAGACCAAGACGGTTGAGTGTGCGTCCACAACCCCCCACCACGGCCGCCCCCGACCGCCGTGACCGGTGTGACGCCGGCGTGCGCGCTCAAGGTCGGTTCTCCTCCCGTCCTGTCCGGGTGCGGCCGTGTCCTGAAAAGGAGTTCACTCCGTGAAGAGGCGTCGCATCTCCGCAGTTCTCGCCGCCGTCGCCATCGCGGCCTCCGTGCCGGTGCTCCTCCCGGCCACCGAGGCGGTCGCGGCCCCGTGCTCCAGCTACCCCAACTGGGTGGCCGGGCAGTCCTACGCCGCCGGAGCCATCGTCCGCTACACCGACGGGAAGGCGTACATCGCCGAGCACGCCAACCCGGGCTACGACCCCACCATCAGCACCTGGTACTGGGAGCCGTACGCGTGTGACACCACACCCGGCACCCCCGTCACGGGTTTCGTGGTCACCGAGGCCCAGTTCAACCAGATGTTCCCGAGCCGCAACTCCTTCTACACCTACAGCGGGCTGGTCTCCGCGATGAGCGCCTTCCCGGCGTTCGCCACCACCGGTAGCGACACGGTCAAGAAGCAGGAGGCGGCGGCCTTCCTGGCCAATGTCAGCCACGAGACAGGCGGCCTGGTCCACATCGTGGAGCAGAACACCGCCAACTACCCCCACTACTGCGACACCAGCCAGTCCTACGGCTGCCCCGCGGGCCAGGCCGCCTACTACGGGCGCGGCCCGATCCAACTGAGCTGGAACTTCAACTACAAGGCGGCCGGGGACGCGCTGGGCATCGACCTGCTCAACAACCCCTGGCAGGTCCAGAACAACGCGGCCGTGGCCTGGAAGACCGGGCTCTGGTACTGGAACACCCAGCGCGGCCCCGGCACCATGACCGGCCACAACGCGATGGTCAACGGCGCCGGTTTCGGCCAGACCATCCGTTCCATCAACGGCTCCCTGGAGTGCGACGGCAAGAACCCGGCCCAGGTCCAGAGCCGGGTCAACAACTACAACCGGTTCACCCAGATCCTCGGAGTCTCACCCGGCGGCAACCTGTACTGCTGACGCGGTCCGGCGGGGCGTGGTGTCATGCACCTGACCTAACGGTCATGGATCCGACCCCAGCGGTCTTGCTCCTGACCCCATGGTCTTGCTCCTGACCCCATGGATCTGACGCCCCGGACGAAGGACCCCGTCATGCGTACCCCCCACATCCTGCTCGCCACGGCCGTCGCGCTCGCCGCGTCGGCCGTGGCCCCCGTTCCGGCCGGTGCCGCGGCCCGGGCCACCGCCGTCCCCACCCCCGGCGCCTAC
The DNA here is from genome assembly GCF_040683675.1 of Streptomyces sp. NPDC093252. NCBI lineage: Bacteria > Bacillati > Actinomycetota > Actinomycetes > Kitasatosporales > Streptomycetaceae > Streptomyces > Streptomyces sp. NPDC093252. Next base: position 551,568 of record NZ_JBFBEM010000004.1, read on the forward strand.
TACGTGCAGAGCGCCGTCACCGGCCTGAACGCCGCCGACGCGGGCGGCGGTGCCGTCGAGCAGCACAACCCCCGGGGCAACGAGGACCGCCAGCAGTGGACGCTGCGGGCGAGCGGCTCCGGACACCTCCTGGAGAACACCGACACCCCCGGCTCCTGTCTCGGCCGGTCCGGCGACCAGGCCGCAGCCGTCGCCTGCACCGGCCCCGACGCCCTCTGGGAGATCACCTCCGCCGGGGCGGACCAGTACACCCTGAAGGCCCCCGGCACCGACCGCCATCTCACGGTCGCCGCCAAGCCCTCCGGCGCCACCTACCCGGCCCGGCTCACCCTCGGCGGCTCCGGCGCCCTCGCCACCTGGTACCTCACCCCGGTCACCCCCGCGACCCGCCCCATGCCGCCCGCGAGCGAGCGCACCCTGGACCAGGTCACCTTCCTCACCGCGCACAACGCCTACGCCAACGGCGTCGACGGCGGCTTCGCCCCGCCCTTCGTCAATCTGTTCCCCAACCAGTCGCGCGGCATCGACCGGCAACTCGCCGATGGTGTACGGGGATTCATGCTGGACATCCATCAGACGCCGGACGGCGCCATCCTCTGCCACACCAGTTGCACCCTGGTCAGCCGCCCGGTCGCCCTCTGGGTCGACCTCCAGCGGATCGTGGACTTCCTCCGCGCCCACCCGGACCAGCTCGCCACCGTCTTCCTGGAGGACTATGTCGACCCGGCCGTCCTGCGCTCCGAACTCGCCCGCGTCAGCGGCCTCTCCGACCTCCTCCACCGCCCCGACCGGACCGGCGTCCGGCAGAACGGCTGGCCCAAGGTGGCCGATCTGATCGCCGCCGACGACCGGCTGCTGATCTTCACCGACCACAGCCGCGCCGCCGACCAGTCCGCGGGACTGACCCGGGACACCTTCGGGGTCATGTACCAGAGCGAGTGGACCGTGGAGAACCACTGGTCCATGGGCTCCGGCGTCGGCGCCTCCGACTGGTCCTGCTACAGCCGCTGGTACGGGCCCGACACCACCCTCCCGCTGACCCGCACCGAAGGCGCCTTCAAGCCGCTGTTCGTGATGAACCACTTCCGGGACACCACGGTGTCCGGCACCGCCGGGACCGACAACACCAAGCTCACCGACCGCGCCCGCCGCTTCTGCGAGCCCGCCGCCCGCAAGAAGCCCACCTTCCTCGCCGTGGACCGCTACGACCTGGGCAATCCACAGGCCGCGGTCGACACCCTGAACACTTACGTCTATCCCTGACCCCGAGGTCTATCCCTGGCCCCGAGGTCTACCCCTGACCCCGGCGGGCGGGCCGTCCCCACCCCGTCCACTCGGGGCTGTCCCCCGTCCGCTCGGGGTCGTCGCCCTCCGTCTACTCGGGGTCGGGGAGGTTCTCGGTGCCGTAGCGCGCCATCAGTTCGGCCGGGGGCGCCGCGATGCTGAGGTCGCGGACGGGGGGTGCCACCCCGGGTTCGGCGGGGGTGGCACCGGCGAGGAGGAGTTCCTCGATGCCGCCCGGCGTGAAGAAGAAGATCATCTTCACGGCGTGGTGGCCACGGTTGCGGAAGCGGTGCCGGGTGCCGCGCGGGACGAAGAAGAACCCGCCGGGCCCGGCGGTCACCGTCTCGTCGCCGTTGAGGAACTCCAGTTCCCCGGAGATGACATAGAACGTCTCGTCGTGATCGTTGTGGACATGCGGCCCGGGTCCCCCCTCCGGCGGCACCGTCGCCTCCAGGAACGTCAGCGACCCATGGGTCTCCCGCGCACCGGCCTTGAGGGTGTAGGTGTCGGCGAACACCCAGGAGGTCTGCCCCTCCCCGGCCGGCACATAGACCGCGCTCCGCTGGGTGTAGCGGGGATCGGTCGCGTACGGATCGATCAGGCTCATGGCTCTCCTCGTCACTGAGCAGCAGTATCCTAACGATCGATAGGAAACTATTCCGGTTCCCATGACGGGGTGTCAACCGAGCCCTCGATAAGCTGCGCGCAGACGCTCCCCGCGCGGGCGGGGCGGACAGGCGGGGGCAGAAGGGGAGGCGGGCTCATGCCGGGTGGCCGGCCACGCGGCTACGACCCCGAGCGGGCGCTGGACGCGGCCATGCTGACCTTCTGGACCCAGGGCTACGAAGGCACCGCCCTGTCCGATCTGACTGCGGCCATGGGCATGAGCGCCCCCAGCGTCTACGCGGCCTTCGGCGACAAGGAGACCCTCTTCCGCAAGGCTGTCGAGCGTTATATGGCGGGCCCCGGGTCCTATCTGGGCGCCGCCCTCGAAGAGCCTTCGGCCCAGGCGCTGGCCCACACCTTCCTGCACCGTGCGGTGGAGGCCGTCGCCGGGGAGGACACCCCGCCCGGCTGTCTGGTCGTGCACAGCGCCCTCGCCGTGAACCCGCGCTCGGCGTCGGTGCGGGCGTATCTGACCGGGCTCCGGGAGGACGGGGTGACCGTCCTCGCCGACCGGCTCGACTCCTTCCCGGGCACCGCCGGTCTGCCGCCCGGCACCGACTCCCGGGCCTTCGCCCGGCTCCTGGTCTCGGTCGTCCAGGGACTCGCCGTCCAGGCCGCCTCGGGAGTGCCCCGCGCGGCCCTGCACACCGTCGCCGACCAACTGCTCGCCTGCTGGCCCCGCCGGGCGCAGTGAACCCGCCCCGGGGGAGCGGGCTGTGACCGGGCGGGGAGGACTGAGACCCGGGTGAGGGGATCGCGACCTTGGTGAGGGGATCGCGACCCGGGTGAGACGGCTGTGACCCGGGTCACGGGAAGGGGGCGAAGGGTGCCGGACAGTTGTCTGAGGTGAGTACTCAACTGCGTTCCCGGATCAGAGCCGGGGATCCGACCGCGTACGCCGAGCTGTTCGACAGCTATGCGCGCGCGGTCTACAACCATGCCTTCCGGCTAACCGCCGACTGGTCGACCGCCGAGGACGTCATGGCCGCCACCTTCCTGGAGGCATGGCGGCTGCGGGATCGGGTGAGCCCCGAAGGGGGATCCCTGCGGCCCTGGCTGCTCGGCATCGCCACCAACACCGCGCGCAACCAGTTCCGCTCCAACCGCCGCTACCGGGCCGCCGCCGGTGCCGCCGCGGCGGCCGAACTGTCCCTGGCGGTACCCGACCACGCCGACGAGGTGGCCGGGCGGCTCGACGACCGGCGCCGGCTCGCGACCGTCCTCACCTCGCTGGCCGCGCTGCGCCGCACCGAACGCGAGGTCATCGCGCTCTGCCTCGGCGAGGGCCTGGACTACGAGTCCGCCGCCGAGGCGCTCGGCATCCCCGTCGGCACGGTCGCCTCCCGGCTCTCCCGGGCCCGGCGGAAGCTGCGCACCCTCGCCGAGGCCGAACTCGCCCGCCCGCTGGACACCGCTCCGCGCCCCGCGCCGACGACCGCCGCGGCCTCCGTAGCGCGGGGCGCCGCCGGCACCGCCCGCGAAAAAGTTCGCGGAACCCGGGAAGCCGTCCGCGCCGCCCGACAGACAAGAGGCGATCACGACCACGCGATCCGGCCCGCACAGGAAGGAAACCGATGAACGCGAACCCGTCCCGGCAGCGCCCTGCCGAGGAGGACGAGAGCGCCCAGCTCCTGTCCCGGACAGCGCGCGACCTGCCACCGGGCCGTCACCAGTTCCACAAGGAGCGTCTGATGGCCCAGATCCAGGACATGCGGCAGCGCGAGGAGAGCACGGGGACGGCCGCCTCCGGGATGAAGCCCCGGCGGCTGCGGCTGCCGCGTCCCGCGATCACCCTGCCCGCTGTCGCCGCGGCCGTGACCGGCGTGATCGTCGCCGTCACGGTGCTGAACAACGGCGGGGGCGGCGGCCTCGCCACCGGCCCGGCCCTGACCACCGACCTCGGCACCGCCAGCTCCGACGGCGTGCCCCAACTGCTCGACAGGATCTCGCACGCCGCCTCCGCCCCCGACGGCACCGCCCGGCCGATCCCGAAGCCGGGGCAGTTCGTCTACGTCGAGTCCCGGGTCGCCGACTCCTTCCTCAAGATCGAGGGCGACGACGCCTCCCTCGCCAGCCACGCCCTGCACACCCGCAAGGTCTGGAAGTCCCCGGACGGCACCGAGGGCTGGCTCATCGACCCCGCCGTCAACGACAGCCCCGAGGGCGAGACCCTGAGCCTGCCCGACGAGCAGGGCAACACCCCCGAGGCCACGATCAACGGCCCCTCCTACGACTACCTCACCAAGCTCACCACCGACCCCGACCAGCTCCTCGCGAAGATCTACAAGGAGACCGAGGGCCAGGGCAACTCCCCCGACCAGCAGGCGTTCTCCACCATCGGCGACCTGCTCGGCGAGAGCTACCCGCCGACCGAGCTGTACTCGGCGCTGTTCAAGACCGCCGCGAAGATCCCCGGGGTCGTCGTGGTGAACGACGCCGAGGACGCGGCCGGGCGGGAGGGCATCGCGGTGGCCCGGCTCGACGAGACCAGCGGCGCCCGGGAGGAGTGGATCTTCGACCGGAAGACCTTCGTCTTCCTCGGTGAGCGCAGCGTCCAGGTGAACGAGCGCACGGAGCAGGGCGTCGTCATCGAGCCCGGCACGATCATGCACACCAGCGCGGTCATCGACCGGGCCGTCGTCGACGGGATGAAGCAGACCCCGGAGACGTCGTCACCGTCCTGACCCTCCGGACCGTCCGGACCGTCCGGACCGTCCGGACGATCCGGCGCGCGGCGGTGCGCGGTGCCCGGCGACCTCGCCGACACCCGGGGCGGTGCGTCCTCGGGCGACCACCGCAGACGCCGGAGGGGGCGCGGGCCCGGCCGCAGGGGCGACGACCCGGAGGTCACCCCCGCGGCCGTACCTCGCCAGGACGCGCCCGTCCCGGCCGCCCGCCCGGCTCCCTCAGTCCAGCCAGCGCCCGTCGCGCATGATGTGCCGCTGCGGCAGTTCCCGTACCTCGTGCCAGGACTGGACCGCCCGGGGGCTTACCCGGTAGTAGGCGTACACCGCGCGGTCCGTCCTCGGGTCCCAGCCCGTCTTGCGGTGGAACGCCTCCGCCGCGGCGGCCGGTACCTCCTCGCGGGAGTGGACCTCCACATCCCCGTCGATCAGCACGACGTCCCGGGTGTCACCGAACGCCAGCCGGGCCGCGCGGGTGCCGGTGGCGAGATTGCGGCCGGTGGGGTTGGTGGGGCGGGTCGCCAGCCAGACCGCGTCCTGGTGCCAGACGAACCACAGGGCGACCAGACACGGCACCCCGCCGGTGTCCGCCGAGGCCACCCAGATGTCCATCTCGTTCTCCAGCCGCTCCAGCACCTCCCGTTTGCGCTGTTCACGGTCGCGCGGCACCTCCGTGGTCGTCATGCCGGGCACGCTATCCGCCGCCCGCCCCCGGCGCCTCGGGCCAGGGGTCTAGGACTCCCGGCGGAGAGGCCCGGACGCCCCGGGCAGGAGGCGGGCACCGCCGGGATGACGCACCCGACGGGCTCGACGGGCACCACCGCGCGGCACACTCGGCGAGGAGGGCCGGCACCGCCGGGCGGCGTACGGCGAGGAGGGTGGGCATCCCCGGGATGGCGTACCCGGCGGGCAGGCGGCCACCGTCGGGCGCCGCACCCGGCGGGCAGGCGGACACCACCGCGCGCCGCACCCGGCGAGAGGGCGGGCACCGCCGGGCGGCGGACGCGCCGAGGAGATGGGCATCCCCGGGGCGGCGGCACACCCGGCGAGAGGGCCGGCACCGCCGCGCGGCGCACCCGGCGAGGAGGCGGGCACCGCCAGGTGGCGCACCCCGCGTTTTACGTATAACCTCTCCGGTCAACCGCACTCCCGGAAGGTCCCGATGCGACGCGTCGCCCTGGTCAGCCTTGTCGTCGACGACTACGACGAAGCCATCCGCTTCTACACCGAGGCCCTCGGCTTCCGTCTCGCCGAGGACAGCCCGCGCCCCGACGGCTCCCGCTGGGTCGTCGTCGAACCGGACACCGGGAGCACCGGCGCCGCCGTGCTGCTCGCCCGCGCCAAGGGCGAGGCCCAGCGCGCCCGGATCGGCGACCAGACCGGCGGCCGGGTCGGCTTCTTCCTGCACACCGACGACTTCGCCCGGGACCACGCCCGGATGCTGGCCGCGGGGGTGACCTTCCTGGAGGAGCCCCGGCATGAGCCGTACGGCTCGGTCGCCGTCTTCCAGGACCTGTACGGCAACCGGTGGGATCTGCTCCAGCCCGCCACCACCCCGTAGGCACCGCCCACCCCGAGGAGCGGTCTCCCGCTCACCCGCTCCACCCTGCACACCGTCACCCCTTTCACCCCTTCACACCCACCCGCCCGCCGGGCCCGCCCAGAAATGAACCGCACCATGACCGCTACGCGCGTAGAAGCGCTGGACGACGCCACCCTCCGCCGGCTCCCCAAGGCCGTGCTGCACGATCACCTCGACGGCGGCCTGCGCCCCGCCACCGTCGTGGAACTCGCCGCGACCGTCGGGCACACCCTGCCCACCACCGACCCGGACGCCCTCGCCGCCTGGTACTACGAGGCCGCCAACTCCGGTGACCTGGTCCGGTACATCGCCACCTTCGAGCACACCCTCGCCGTGATGCAGACCCGGGAGGGGCTGCTGCGCACCGCCGAGGAGTACGTCCTCGACCTCGCGGCCGACGGCGTGGTCTACGGCGAGGTGCGGTACGCGCCGGAGCTGATGCTGCGGGGCGGGCTGACCCTGCCGGAGGTGGTGGAGACCGTCCAGGAGGGGCTCGCGGCGGGGATGGCGAAGGCCGCGGCGGCGGGCACCCCGGTCCGGGTCGGCACGCTGCTGTGCGGGATGCGGATGTTCGACCGGACCCGGGAGATCGCCGATCTGACGGTGGCGTACCGGGACGCCGGGGTCGTCGGCTTCGACATCGCCGGCGCCGAGGACGGCTTCCCGCCCGCCGACCACCTCGCCGCCTTCGAGCACCTGCGCCGCGAGAGCGTGCCGTTCACCATCCACGCCGGGGAGGCGCACGGACTGCCCAGCATCCACCAGGCGCTCCAGGTGTGCGGCGCCCAGCGGATCGGGCACGGCGTGCGGATCATGGACGACATCGTGAACGGCAAGCTGGGGCGGCTCGCCGGGTGGGTCCGGGACCGCCGGATCGCCCTGGAGATGTGCCCGACCTCCAACCTCCAGACCGGCGCGGCCACCTCCATTGCCGAGCACCCCATCACCGTTCTGAAGGACCTGGGCTTCCGCGTCACCCTCAACACCGACAACCGTCTCGTCTCCGGCACCACCCTGTCCCGTGAGATGTCCCTGCTGGTGAACGAGGCGGGCTGGACCGCCGACGATCTGCGCACGGTCACCGTGAACGCGGTGAAGAGCGCCTTCCTCCCGTTCGACGAGCGCAACGCCCTGATCGAGGACGTGGTGCTGCCGGGCTACGACCGGGTGAGCAGCCCCCGCGCGTAGGCGGCCTGCCCGACGTGCTGGAGATCGTCGGACAGCACACTGACCAGCCGTACCCCGAGGGTGACCGGCGGCTCCCAGCGCTCGTCCACCACCCGCTCCAGATCCCTGGCGGTGAGCCCGCGCAGCGCCCCCAGGGTCTGGGTGTGGACGGTGTCGTAGTAGCCGGTGAGGAGGCGGGCGTCGGCCACCCGTACCCGGCCGACCTCGGCCGGGGTGTGGCCGTAGCCGGTGTCGTGGCGGGGCAGGCCGAGGCCGAAGCGGTCCGCCCAGTCGCCGGTCAGCCAGCTCTGGTCCAGCCCGAACGCGTCCGCGATGTGGTCGTCCTGCACCCGGGTGAGATGCCAGACCAGCCAGGCCACGGAGTTGGCGCCGGGGGCGGGGCGGGCGTTGAGCCGCTCGGGGTCGAGGCCCTCCACCACGGTGTGGACCTCTTCCTGGATCCGGCCGAAGCCGTCGATGAGGATGTCCTTGGCATGCATGGTCACACCCTCGCGCACCTTCCGGCCGGACGCGGCCCCGCCACGGCCGAGGGGGGCCTACGGGCGGTGCGCTCCGCCCGATTCCAGCAGCCCCATCAGCGCGCGGGCCGCCGGGCTGGTGGCCTGGGCCGGGGGCAGCAGGGCGACCGTCTCGTAGACCGTGTCCTCGGTGTCCTTCACCGGCAGCGCGGTCAGCGACTCGCGCTTGAAGCGGAAGTGGGCCGGGACGACCGCGATGCCGAGATTCTCGTCCACCATGTCGAGCAGGCCGTGGACGTCGTTGACCTCCAGCGCCACCTTGCGCCGCACCCCCGCGGCGGCGAACGCGGCGTCCGTGGTGCGGCGCGGCCCCCAGTCCGGGTGGAAGTCCACGAACACCTCGCCGCCCAGCTCGCCCGGGGTCACCGGGGCGCCCGCCCGCGCCAGCCGGTGCCCGGGATGGCACAGCATCGTCATCGGCTCGCTGGTCAGCGGCACCCGGCGCAACTGGTCCGGGTCCTCCGCCGCCGACTGCACCACGAAGGCGAGATCCAGCCGACCCGCCGCCACCTCCTCGGCCAGCGCGCCCGAGCCCGCCTGCCGCAGACAGATCTCCACATCCGGATGGCACCGCCGGAACGCTGCCAGCAGCCCCGCCACATGCACCCCGGCGATGCACTGCTCCGAGCCCAGCGCCAGCATCCCGCGCAGCACGCCCTGCACCGCGGCCACCGCCTCGTGCGCCGACCGCACCTGGGCGAGGATCCGTTCCGCCTCGTCCAGCAGCGCCCGCCCGGCCGGTGTCAGGGTCACCCGGCGGGTGGTCCGCACGAACAGCGGGGCGCGCAGCTCGCGCTCCAGGGCCCGGATGGAGGCCGACAGCCCCGACTGGGAGACCATCAGCCGCTCGGCGGCCCGGGTGAAGTGCTGGTCCTCGGCGACGGCGACGAAGTGCTGGAGATGGCGCAGTTCCATGATTGAGCAGCGTAGTCGCTCAATTCCATCTGATTCTCCTGTTGGACCGCTGCGTGCGCCACGGGCCAGAGTAGGGACGGATCACCGGATCACCCGGGACCTCCGCCAACCCCCTGGAGTCGCGTTGTACACCGCACACCCCGACCGCTACGCGGACCTGCCCTACCGGCGTACCGGACGCAGCGGCCTGCGCCTCCCGGCGCTCTCCCTCGGCCTGTGGCACAACTTCGGCCCCGACCGCCCCGCCGGGACCCAGCGGGCCATCCTGCGCCGCGCCTTCGACCTCGGTGTCACCCACTTCGATCTCGCCAACAACTACGGCCCGCCGCCCGGTGCCGCCGAGTCCGCGCTCGGCGACGCCCTGCGCGCCGACTTCACCCCGTACCGCGACGAACTGGTGATCTCCACCAAGGCGGGCTATCTGATGTGGCCCGGCCCCTACGGGGAGTGGGGTTCGCGCAAGTACCTGCTGTCCTCGCTCGACCGGAGCCTGACGCGGATGGGCCTGGAGTACGTCGACATCTTCTACTCGCACCGCTACGACCCGGACACTCCGCTGGAGGAGACGATGGGCGCGCTGCACTCCGCCGTGCAGCAGGGCAAGGCGCTGTACGTGGGCGTGTCCAACTACTCCGCCGCCCAGACCCGGGAGGCCGCCCGGATCCTGCGCGAGCTGGGCACCCCGCTGCTGATCCACCAGCCGCGCTACTCCCTGCTCGACCGCCGCCCCGAGGACGAGGGTCTGCTGGACGCGCTGGACGAGCTGGGCGTCGGCTCCATCGCCTACTCCCCGCTGGAGCAGGGTCTGCTCACCGGCCGCTATCTCGACGGCGGTATCCCCGAGGGGTCCCGGGCCGCCGGTGCCAGTCCGTTCCTGACCGCGGACACCGTCGCCGAGCAGTTGGAGCGGCTGCGCGCGCTGAACGAGATCGCCGCGGGCCGGGGCCAGACCCTCGCCCAGCTCGCCCTGGCCTGGGTGCTGCGCGGCGGCCGGGTCACCTCGGCGCTGATCGGCGCGAGCAGCGTCGCCCAACTGGAGGACAGCGTGGGCGCCGCCCGCAATCTGGACTTCGACGCCGGGGAACTGTCCCGGATCGACGCGATCGTCAAGGGCTGAGCGGGGGGCACCCCATCCGGGGGCGTGCGGGAGGGCGGAGGGGGCGGGCGCGCACGAAGCGCGCCAGGGTACACCGGGCGCAGGGGGCGCGCAAGGGTGCGTGCTCGGCCGCCCAGGGCGCGTACGGGTGCGTGCTCCGCCTCCGGTCTGCTTCCGTTCCGCCCCCGGCGGTGTACCGTCGGCCTGTCCCTCTCCGCTCTCCCGCCCCGCCCCCGCAGCCGCTCGCCCCCCGGCCCCGACCGGCGGCTTATGCGTCCGCCGTCGGCCAACCCTCACTCTTTCGGCCATCCGGCCCCGGGAATATGCCAAGAGACTGGCCGGAAAGTAATGGTGACAGTGTGTCAAGAGTGAACATACTCAACGTGAGGGGCAGTTCACCGCTCCGGAGCCGCACGAAAGCGAGGCAAGGCCGCACGCGATCAGCGGGGGAGTGGAAAGGTGCACGACGAATTCCTGTGCCATGTCACGGCGTACGGGGTGTGCGACGGCCGGCGGATCGGTGTCCCGCTCGGCACCTATCGCGCACCGACGCTCGCACTGGCGCTCTGGTGGCTGCGTGACCGGGCCTCCTGGATAGCGGAGCGGCTCGACCCGCTCCCCACCAGCCCGGCCTACCCCCAGGGCGCCCTGGTCCCGGTCGCCGGGACCGTCCCGGACGTGCCCCGGCTGCTGCGCCGCTGGTGCGCGGACGCGGCCCAGCAGGAACTGGTCGCCGACCAGCTCGCGATCGGGCGGCTGGTCCGGATCGCGGCGCACGACGACACCACCGAGTACGAACTGCTGGCCGAGTCGGTGGACGCCCTGCGCATGCAGCGGACGGTCCCGGCACTGGAGGTGCCGGTGGCGTGAGGCGCGGCGGACCAGCGTCTCGGGGGCGGTGATCCGGGCCGATGCCGGATGCTCCGGACCGATGCCGGATGCCTGGACCGATGCCGGGTGCCCCGGACCCGATACCCGCCCTGGTGCCGGTGGCCCGATCGTACGGAGGGACGCCGTACCCTCACGCCCCCGTGCCGGACCCGTGCCCCCCGCGAGCCCTCGCGCGGCGGGTGCCCTCGGTCAGGAGGCCGCCCGCGACGCCCGCCACCAGGCCCCACAGCGCCGCCAGTCCCAGCGCCCGCCATGTCTCCGGGCGCAGCAGCAGTTCCCCGGCGAGGTCCCCGCCCAGGCTGCCGATGCCCAGGACCGACAGCCCGTAGTGGGCGCTGATCCGGCAGACCAGACAGATCATCAGCACCGTCAGCACCAGACCCACCGCCATCCCCGCCGCGAGCCGCCACAGCGGAGTGCGGGCCGGTGAGCGGGCCGCCAGCACGCACGCCGCCCCCAGGACCAGGACCGCGTCCACCGCGACCAGCCACCACACCTGGCCGTCGTACTCCGCCAGCGTGCGCAGATCGAGGGTCGACACATCCGGGCCGCGCAGGACCTGGTCCAGGAGCCGGGGCACGGGCAGCCCGAACGGCCCGTCCACCCGGCCGTGCCAGGTGGCACCCAGCCCCAGCGTGAACACCGGCCACACCAGATTCGGCAGCCCCAGCAGCAGCACCGCGAAGGTGTCCGCCGCGTGCCCCCGCGAGGCCGCCACCACCAGCCCGATCACCGCCCCCACCCCCACCGACCCCAGCAGCAGCCCCACCATCGCGTACGCCACCGGCCCCGCCGCCGCCCGCAGTCGCGCCGCCGGTCCCGGCAGTGGCGCCCGGCGCGCGACCAGCAGGGCCAGCACGAACACCCCGGCCAGCCACAGCAGCCCGAACAGCACGGTGAGCGGGACATCAGTGGTGAAGCCGACCTCGGGGGAGATCCCGAACAGCTCGGTCAGCTCCCGCGCCGCGCCCTCGCCCAGCGAGATCCGGAACAACTGCCGTGCCGCGAAGGCCGGCCCGAGCAGGGCCGCCACCCACAGCACCGCGATCCGCAGTGCCCAGCCCGCCAGGCCCGCCCCGCCCGTCGGCGCCCCGTGCCGCAGCGGCCGGAGGAACCCGGCGCCGATCACCAAGGCCCCGGCGAGCGTCACCGACAGCGGCAGCACACTCAGGTCGCCCTCCGTCCGCACCAGCCCGCCCGCGTCGCCGCGCATCTCCACCGTGCCGCCCACCGCCGTGACCACCGTCGCCGCGACCACCCTCGGATACGCGGAGTCCGGCAGCCCCGGCGCCCCGGCCGCCCATAGCCCCAGCGCCGCCACCACCCCCATCGCCAGCAGCCCGGCCACCACGGTGAACAGCGCGTCGGACCAGCCGTGCCGGGCGGGCGCCGGGGGGCCGGGAACGGGGCCGGGAACGGGGGCGGTCATCCCGTCACGCTAAGCAGCCGCCGCCCCGGCCGCCCGCCGGGAGGTCCGTCCGCGCCGGAGCCGCCCCCACCCCACTTGCGCACAGCGCCCACACAGGAAACACCCGACGCCTACACTGCTGCGGAGCCACCGCGACCTCCCCGGCGCCGTGACACACCGCGTCACGCTCTCCGCCCCGGGGACTGCGCGGCCCGGCTCTGGGTACCAGCACTGGTGCAGCAGCGTCCGGCCACGCCGGCTTCCGAGAGAGAAACCCATGATCGAGCACCGGGACGGGGCAGTGATGCCGACTGGTTTCGACGTGCCCGTCGAACCGCTGCGGCGGGCGGCGCACTACACCGGGGAACCGGGGTGCATCGCCGAGGCGCGGGCGTTCGCCGGACGCTTCCTGGAGCAGCTCAGAACCGAGTGGTGCGCCCTGATCGGCGCCCGCGCCGAGGACGAGGTCCTCCTCGTGGTCAGCGAACTCGTCACCAACGCCGACCGGCACAGCAACGGCCCGTACATCCTCGAACTGGAGGGCACGGACGCCGAGGTGGCGGTCTGCGTCTGCGACAGCAGCGCCGCCCTGCCGCGCGCCTACCCGCGCGACCCGGAGCGCGTCGGCCGCCACGGACTGGAGATCGTGCACGCCCTCACGGCCGGGGTGACGGTCGAGCGGGTGCCGGTGGGCAAGCGGGTACGGGCCGTGGTGCGCGTCGGGGCCGGGTGACCGGGGGTGCGTTCCCGGCCGGGGGCCGGGGTGAGGTCCGGGCGGGGTGACCGGGAGGACGCTGCTGGTCTTCCGGTCTCCCGGCCCGGATTGCCCTCCAAGGGGCGGCGGCCCTCAGGCGCAGCCCAGTTCCCCCAGCATCCCCCTGCGCAGCCGCACGATGATCCGCTTCAGCAGCCGCGACACATGCATCTGCGAGCAGCCCAGTTTCTCGCCGATCTCCGCCTGGGTGGCCTCCTCCACGAACCGCATATGAAGGATCCGCCGGTCGCGCTCGCCCAGCTCGGCCATCAGCGGGGCCAGCGAGTGGACGTCCTCCACCAGCCGCAGACCGTGCTCCTCGACGCCGATGAAGTCCGCGAGCACGGCCTCGCCATGGCCGGGGTCCTCCCCGGTGAGAGCCGCGTCGAGGGAGGACGAGTTGTAGCCGTTGGACGCGAGCTGCGCCTCGACCACCTCGTCCGGGGTGATGTCCATGAGCGCCGCCAGCTCGGCCACCGTCGGCTCCCGGTCCAGATGACCGGCCAGCTCCTCGCGGGCCTTCGCCAGCTCGACCCGGGCCTCCTGGAGGCGGCGCGGCACATGCACCGCCCAGGTGGTGTCCCGGAAGAACCGCTTGATCTCGCCGACGATGTACGGCAGCGCGAACGTGGTGAACTCCACCTCGCGGGACAGGTCGAACCGGTCGATCGCCTTGATCAGACCGATCATGCCGGTCTGGACGATGTCCTCCATGTCGTCGCCGCGCCCGCGGAACCGTCCGGCCGCGAACCGCACCAGCGAGATGTTCAGCTCGATCAGGGTGTTGCGGACGTACTGGTGCTCGTGCGTGCCCTCCTCCAGCTCCGCCAGCCGGGGGAAGAGCTGACGGGACAGCTCACGTGCGTCCAGGGGGGCCACGGTCCGCGGATCCACGGAGTCCGGCAGTATCCCCTCCCCCGCTCGGGTCCCGGCGGTGTCGTGCTCGACCTGTGCCTTCGACCTGATCACGGCGGTGTCCATTGCCTCTCCCACGAACCCCAAGGTCCGGTTTCTGTCGACGGGTTGCTGCTTCGGTCCGTGCCTCTTCGATGGCTCGGCTACCCAGGGTTCGGCGGTGCATGCACAATGCCTCGCGCACCATGGACATCCCGGATTTCCCGCAGAGCGGAATCCCGGCCGGTTCCCCGGACGGCCGGGGCTCCTAGGCTGGAGAGGTGAGCAACCCAGTGCACCCGGCGCGCCGAGCGCCCGACGAAGCCCGCGTGATCCCGCTGCGGCCCGCCGCGCCCGCACCCACCGCACCCGCCGCGCCCGCGTCCGCCGCGCCCGTGCCGCCGGGGGGTCCAAGGCCCGCCGAGCCGCTGTGGCGGGACCTCGTCGGCGATGTCCTGCGCCGTGAGCGGCTCGCGCAGGAGAGGACGCTCAAGGATGTCGCCGAAGAGGCCCGGATCTCCATGCCGTACCTCTCCGAGGTGGAGCGGGGCCGCAAGGAGGCGTCCTCCGAGGTGCTCGCCGCCGCGGCCCGTGCCCTGGGCCTCGGGCTCGGCGATCTGCTGTCGCTGGCCCAGGGCGAACTGGTCCGGGTCACCCGCCGCACGGGCCGTACCGGCCGCACCTCGTCCCGCTCCTCCTACGACGGACTGTGCCTGGCCGCCTGATCCGCTGGAGCCACAGAGGACTTGCCCCCGCCTCCCGGTGTCTCACGCGCCGGGCAGGCGTCGGCTCAGTACCTGGTCGGCCAGCCCGTACGCCACCGCCTCGTGCGCGGTGAACACCTTGTCGCGGTCCATGTCCGCGCGCAGGGTGGCGATGTCGTGCCCGGTGTGGCGGGTCAGCACCTCTTCGACCTGGCCGCGGATACGGACCATCTCCTTGGCCTGGAGCGCCAGATCGGACACCGTGCCGCGCCGGCCGCCGCTCGCGGGCTGGCCGAGCAGCACCCGCGCGTGCTCCAGCACGAACCGGCGCCCCGGGTCCCCGCCCGCCAGCAGCACGGCCGCCGTGGAGGCCGCCTGTCCCACACAGAACGTGGAGATCGGGGCCTTGACGAACGTCATGGTGTCGTAGATCGCCATGAGCGAGGTGAAGGAGCCGCCGGGGGAGTTGAGGTAGATCGCGACCTCCTGCTCGGGCGCCGCCGACTCCAGATGGAGCAGTTGGGCGATGACGACATTGGCCACACCGTCGTCGATCTCGGTGCCCAGGAAGATGATCCGCTCCGACAGCAGCCGGCTGAACACGTCGTAGGAGCGTTCGCCGTGCGGGGTCTTCTCGACCACGTGCGGAATGGTGTAGGAGCCCATCGTCACAGTCCCATCCGTCGTCGGGCGGCGGCCGGGCGGATGTCGGCGAACGACTCCACGATCCGGTCCACCATGCCGTACTCGATCGCCTGCTCGGGGGTGAACCAGCGGTCGCGGTCGCCGTCGCGGGAGATGGTCTCGGGGCTCCGCCCGGTGTGCTCCGCGGTGATCCGCTCCATGGTCCGCTTGGTGAAGTCCAGGTTGTCCGCCTGGATCTCGATGTCCGCCGTGGTGCCGCCGATCCCGGCGGACGGCTGGTGCATCATGATCCGCGCGTGCGGCAGCGAGAACCGCTTGCCGGGGGTGCCCACACAGAGCAGGAACTGCCCCATGCTGGCCGCGAAGCCCATCGCGAGCGTCGCCACGTCGTTCGGGATCAGCCGCATCGTGTCGTAGATGGCCAGGCCCGCGTGGACCGAGCCGCCGGGGCTGTGGATGAAGAGGCTGATGTCGGTGTGCGGGTCCTCCGCGGAGAGCAGCAGCAACTGGGCGCAGACCCGGTTGGCGGAGACCTCGTCGACCTGGGTGCCCAGCAGCACGATCCGCTGCCCGAGCAACTGGGCGGCGAGATGGTCGTCGAACCGGGTGGGGAGGGTGTCGCCCTCCTCGGCCCGGGGCGTCCGGTCCGGCCCGAGCCGGGCGGTGAGCGGGGACAACGGCATGGTGGCTCCTCGTCGCAGGGGCGGACGGATGGTGTCCGTGTCCCCACTGTCGGCCGATGCGGGGCCTCGCCGGGGGTTTGTCGGCCCGTGGCAGATTCGCCGACGGCAGAGCGGCCGGGACCGATGAGTTCCGGGCCGTTCGCCGGTCGGTACAGATGACCGACAGACAGGACGGGAAGGTACTCATGAGCACCGACGGATTCACCACGTGCCTCTGGTTCGACGGCCAGGCCGAGGACGCCGCGCACTATTACGTGTCCGTCTTCAAGGACGCCTCGCTCGGCGGGATCACCCGCTACGGCGAGGGAGCGCCCGTCCCCGCAGGGACCGTACTGACGGCCGACTTCACCCTCAACGGCCAGCGGTTCGTCGCCCTCAACGGCGGACCCCAGTACTCCTTCACCGAGGCGATCTCCTTCCAGATCCCGTGCGCCGACCAGGACGAGATCGACCACTACTGGACCGCGCTGACGCGGGACGGCGGTCAGCCGGGCCCGTGCGGCTGGCTCAAGGACCGGTACGGGGTCTCCTGGCAGGTCGTCCCGGAGCGACTGCCCGCGATGCTCGGCGACCCGGACACCGAGCGGGCGGCCCGGGTGGGTCAGGCCCTCATGCGGATGGGCAAGCTGGACCTGGCCGAGTTGGAGCGGGCGTTCGACGGGACCTGACAGCCGGGGCCGCGGACCGGGACCGTGCGAGGGGCCGCGCCACCGCCCGGGACGGTTCAGCGCACCGCCCCCACCGCCCGGGTGATCTCCCGGGCCATCCGCAGGACGCCGGGCGAGCGCACCGGGCACGGCCTGGGCGTCGAGGTGGTCGGCGCCAGACAGAAGTGCAGATAGTCGTCGTCCCGGTGCAGGGCCGTGAGGCCCTTCGCCGGGTCCGTGCAGTACGCGGGGTCCGCCCGCTCGTCGTCGGTGCACGGCAGGTGCCCGACCCAGGTGTAGCGGGCGCCCGCGCCGCTCACCACCCGGCCCGCGTCGGCGAGGGCGTCGCCGGTCGCGGCGGCCTGCGCGCGGTAGAGGCCGTTGACCAGTTCGACGCGTTCCGGTGTGATCGGGTCCGGTCCCTGGAGGACCCAGACGATCCGGGGCCGCCGCTCGCCGCCCGCCGCCGCGATCTGCTCGGTGAGCCGGGCCGCGTCGGCGGCGTACCGGTCGAGATAGCGCTCCCGGGAGGCGTCGTAGGTGATGCCGTCCATGCACGGGGTGTAGCCCCAGGCGTTGCCCCAGAACTGGAGCACCACCACGTCCGGCCGCTCCCGGCGCACCAGCGCCGCCGCCTTGTCCGCGTCCGGGACGAGGGACCGCGCGCCCGTGCCCTCCAGGTAGTCGCAGAGGGTGGTGCCGGAGTAGGGGGCGCTGGTGTAGGCGGCGCCCAGGGTCCGGCGCAGTTCCTGGCCCAGGACGGTCTGGTTCTCCATGGCGAGGGAGTCGCCGAGGTAGACGACGGAGAGGTCCCGGGCGGGAGTGGGGAAAGGGCTGGGGGAGGGGGAGGAGGCCGGGGAGGTGCTGGGGCTGGGGGAGGGGGCGGCGTTCTGGTGGGTGGTGGCCATCGGTCTAGGGGCGGGCGGCGGCACCGGCTGCGGCGCGGACTCCGGGTCCCCGCAGGCCCCCACCAGCACCAGCAGCATCACCCCGAGGACGCTCCCGCGCCACGGACCCCGCATCCCGCCCCGGCGCCACCGGCTCCGCATCCCGCCCCCGAGCCACCGGCTCCGCATCCCGCCCCCGCCTCCGAGCCACCGCCCCCGCATCCCGCCCCCGCCCGCCGTCCACTGCCGAAAGATCTTCAGGCAAGCACAGCGCCCCACGTGGCGGAAGATGTCCACGGGACGGAAATCCCCCGACCGCACGCATGCGCGGGTTCGTCGCCCGGAGTTGGGCCGGTGGTCATCCGGCGTCCCTACGGTGCGCGCCATGAGAAGACCTTCGATCATGCTCGGCGCCGTCGTCCTCACCGTGGCGCTCGCCTCCCCCGCCGCCGCCAAGGGCCCCCAGCAGGGCGGCGACTTCGGCCGCGCCACCCTCACCGGCTTCGCCTCCCTGCCCGCCGAGACCTACGTCCCGGACAGCGAGCCGTCCGGCGCCCTCATCGGCACGGGCCCGTTCAACGGCATCGCCGCCCCCTTCCGGGACCAGCCCGTCCAGGGCTTCAGCGGCGTCGTCGACCGCCACGACGGCACCTATGACGTGCTGTCCGACAACGGCTACGGCAACAAGGCCAACAGCGCCGACTATCTGCTGCGGGTGCACCGGATCAAGCCCGACACCCGCACCGGCACGGTCCGGGTGCTCGGCGGCTTCCACCTCACCGACCCGCACCGCAAGGTGCCCTTCGCGCTGACCCGCGCCGACCGGGTCCTCACCGGCGCCGACTTCGATGTCGAGTCGATCACCCGGGCCGCCGACGGCACCTACTGGATCGGCGACGAGTTCGGCCCCTGGCTGCTGCACTTCTCGGCCACCGGCACCCTCCTCGACGCCCCGGTCGCCCTGCCCGGCGTCAAGGCGCCGGAGAACCCGGACCTCGGCGCCGAGGGGCCCAACCTCGGCAGCAGCAAGGGCTTCGAGGGCCTCGTCCGCTCGGTCGACGGCCGCAGCCTCTACCCGCTGCTGGAGGGCACGGTCACCGGCGACACCCCGGGCGACCTGCGGTTCAGCCAGTTCGATCTGCGCACCCGCGCCTACACCGGGAAGACCTTCGTCTACCGACTGGAGTCCCCGGCCCACGCCATCGGCGATGCCATCGCCGTCGACAGGAACCGCTTCCTGGTCATCGAGCGGGACGGCGGACAGGGCGACGGAGCCCTCTTCAAGCGGCTGTACCTCGCGGACACCCGGGACCGGAACAAGGACGGCGCGCTGGACAAGACGCTGGTCGCCGATCTGCTGGACATCGCCAACCCCGGGAGGCTCGGCGGGTTCGGCGAGACGTTCCGCTTCCCGTTCACCACCATCGAGGACGTCGTCCTGCTCGACGACCGAACGGTGGCCGTCCTCAACGACAACAACTTCCCCTTCTCGTCGGGCCGGACCCCGGGCAAGGCCGACAACAACGAGTTCATCACCCTCCGCCTCGACCGGCGGCTCCACGCCGACCCGCGCGCCTTCCGCTGAGCGCGGCCATGACCGGCCATGACCGGCCATCAGTGGTGATCAGTAATGATCAGTGGTGATCACTCGCCGACCAGCACCGCCGCTCCGTCGAAGGCCCCCGCCTTCAGGTCCCGCAGCGCCCGGAGCGCGTCCGGCAGCGCGTAGGTGTGTGTCGTCGCCCGTATCCCGTGCCGGGCGGCGAGCGCCAGGAACTCCCGAGCGTCCGCGCGGGTGTTGGCGGTGACGCTGCGGATCTCCTTCTCGTAGAAGAGATCCGTCTCGTAGCGCAGCGGCGGGATGTCGCTGAGGTGGATGCCCGCGACCGACAGGATCCCGCCCCGGTCCAGGGCCCGCAGCGCCACCGGGACGAGATCGCCGACCGGGGCGAACAGGATGGCGCCGTCCAGCGGCTCGGGCGGCGCCGTGTCCAGGTCCTGGGCCGAGGACGCGCCGAGGTCGAGGGCGAGCCTGCGGGCCGCCGCGCCCCGGGTCACCACATGGACCCGGGCGCCCTGGGCCAGCGCGACCTGGGCGCACAGATGGGCGCTGCCGCCGAAGCCGTACAGCCCGAGCCGGCCGCCCTCGGGCAGGGCGGTCCGTTTCAGGGCGCGGTGGCCGATGATGCCGGCGCACAGCAGCGGGGCCGCCGCCACATCGTCCAGGGTGTCGGGGAGGCGGTGGGCGAAGGGGGCGGGGACGGTGGTGTACCCGGCGTAGCCGCCGTCCGCGTCCCAGCCGGTGTAGCGGGAGGCCGGGCAGAGGTTCTCGGCGCCCCGGCGGCAGTATCCGCAGGTGCCGTCGGTGTGCCGCAGCCAGGCGACGCCCACCCGGTCCCCGACGCTGAAGTCCCGGGCGGCCGGGCCCAGCGCGGTCACCTCGCCGACCACCTCGTGACCCGGGGTGACACCGGGGCGGTGGACCGGCAGATCGCCCTCGGTGACATGGAGATCGGTCCGGCACACCCCGCAGGCCCGGACCCGGACCAGCAACGCGTCACCGACGGGCTCCGGCACCGGCCGTTCGGTCCAGTGCAGCGGCTCGCCCGCCACCGGTCCCGGGGCCGCCACCGACCAGGCCCGCATCGTCGCGCCCGCCATCGCACACTCCCTGCCGGGCCAGCCCTGGGCAGCGGCCCATCCCTCCATTCTGGAACAGAAATTCGATTTCGGCGCGCGTCGGGCGCCCCGAGTGGCTAGCGTGAGATACCGGGACAATCCCGACGAGCGGAGGGAGCGCCGTCATGACCGTTCAACCCCAGGGGACACCTGTCTGGGCCGACGCCATGTTCACGGACGTCGAAGGGGCGAAGAACTTCTACGCGGAGGTCCTCGGCTGGACCTTCGGCGAGGCCGCCGCCGAGTTCGGCCACTACACCCAGGCCCTCGCGGACGGCAGGGCGACGGCCGCCGTCATGCCGACGGGGCCCGGCCAGGGCGGCACCTCGCAGTGGTGTCTGTATCTCGCCTCGCCGGACGTCGCGGCCACCGCCGCCGCGGTGAAGGCGGGCGGCGGGCAGGTGCTGATGGAGCCCATGCAGGTGGCCGACCTCGGCTCGATGTGCCTCGTGAGCGACCCCGGCGGAGTCGTCTTCGGCGTCTGGCAGGCCGGTACGCACCAGGGCTTCGAGGCGTCGAAGGAGCAGTCCGGCGCCTACTGCTGGGCCGAGGTCTTCACCCGCGACCCCGAGAAGTCCGACGCGTTCTTCCCGGCCGTCTTCCCGTACACCGCCCAGCAGATGGACGACGCGGAGATGGACTTCCGGATCTACAGCGTCCAGGGCGAGCCCGTCCTCGGCCGGATGCGGATGACCGACGACTTCCCGCCCGAGGTGCCGCCGTACATCAATGTCTACTTCCACACCACCGACTGCGACGACACCGTGGCCAGGGCCGTCAAGCTCGGCGGGGTCCTGCGGTTCGGCCCGGTCGACAGCCCCTTCGGCCGGTTCGCCGCGCTCAGCGACCCCTACGGCGCGAACTTCTCGGTGCTGGACACCACCCGGCTGACCGGCGACGTCCCGGGCATGACCGACGTCTCCTAGACATCTCCCGGGCGTCTCCCAGGAGATCCGGACCGCGGGCGGGGGCCCGGGGGCGGCCATGGCATGATCGGCGCATGTCTGAACGAGTGGTGGCCGCGTGCGACGGGGCTTCGAAGGGAAACCCCGGACCGGCGGGCTGGGCGTGGGTGGTCGCGGACGCTACGGAGGCCCCGAGCCGCTGGGAGGCCGGGCCGCTCGGCCGGGCCACCAACAACGTCGCCGAACTCACCGCCCTGGAGCGGCTGCTCACCGCCGTAGACCCCGGGGTGGCGCTGGAGATCCGGATGGACTCCCAGTACGCCATGAAGGCGGTCACCACCTGGCTGCCCGGCTGGAAGCGCAACGGCTGGAAGACCTCCTCGGGCAAGCCGGTCGCCAACCAGGACCTGGTGGTGCGGATCGACGAACTCCTCGACGGCCGCAGCGTCGAGTTCCGCTATGTCCCCGCCCACCAGGTCGACGGCGACCCGCTCAACGACTTCGCCGACCGGGCCGCCAGTCAGGCCGCCGTCGTCCAGGAAGGCGCCGGCAGTGACCTCGGCTCCCCCGAGCCCCCGCCCTCCCCGGACACCCCGAAGGCCGCCGCCCCGCGCCGCAGGCCCGCCGCCCGCAAGAGCGGCGACGGCGGCGCCCGCACGCTCAAGGCGAAGTACTCCGGCCGCTGCCCGGTCTGCGGCCGTGCCTACGCCGCCGGCGAGACCATCGCCAAGAACGACCAGGGCTGGGGCCACCCGGAGTGCCGCGCCACCTCCTGACCCCCTCCCCACCGGTACGGCCGTCCCGCTCCCGGCGCTCGTGGCGTGGCCCGGGCGCCCCGGAGTGACGCCCCGCGACTGCTACTCTGCGTTGTCAATCGACCGCTTTGAGTGACTTCCAGGGGTGTCTGTGAAGGTCGTCTGCGTCGGCGGCGGGCCCGCCGGCCTGTATCTGTCGATCCTGCTGAAGCGGCAGGACCCCACCCACGACATCACCGTCCACGAACGCGACCCGGAGGGCTCCACCTACGGGTGGGGCGTCACCTACTGGCGCGGGCTCCTGGACCGGCTGCACGCCCACGACCCCGAGTCCGCCCTCGCCGTCGACGCCGCCTCGGTGCGCTGGAGCGACGGGACCGCCCAGGTGCGCGGCCTCACCACCCGGCACAGCGGTGACCAGGGCTTCGGCATCGGCCGCCACCGCCTCCTGGAGATCCTCGCCGCCCGCGCCCGCGAGATGGGCGTCCGGGTCGAGCACCGCAGCGAGATCACCCCCGACCGGCTGCCCGACGCCGATCTGGTGGTCGCCGCCGACGGCGTCCGCAGCGCCCTGCGCACCCGGCACGCGGACGCCTTCGGCACCGAGGTCCGCTCCGGCCGCAACCACTACATCTGGCTCGGCACCACCAAGGTCTTCGACTCCTTCACCTTCGCCTTCGAGGAGACCCCGCACGGCTGGATCTGGTGCTACGGCTACGGCTTCGGCGCCGACCGCTCCACCTGCGTGGTGGAGTGCGCCCCCGAGACCTGGACCGGCCTCGGCCTGGACCGGGCGGGCGAGGAGGAGGGCCTCGAACTGCTGGAGAAACTCTTCGTGGACACCCTCGACGGCCATCGGCTCATCGGCCGCTCCTCGGCCGACGGCGCCCCCCAGTGGCTCAACTTCCGCACCCTGACCAACCGCACCTGGCACCACGGCAACCTCGTCCTGCTCGGTGACGCCGCCCACACCACCCACTACTCCATCGGCGCGGGCACCACCCTCGCCCTGGAGGACGCCATGGCCCTGGCCGGTGCCCTGCGCGACCGGCGGGACCTGCCCCGCGCCCTCGCCGCCTACGAACGCGACCGCAAGCAGGCCCTGCTGCCGGTGCAGAGCGCCGCCCGCTACAGCGCCCAGTGGTACGAGAACCTGCCCCGGTACATCGGCCTGCCGCCCGAGCAGATGTTCGCCCTGCTCGGCCAGCGCCACTCACCCCTGCTGCCCCATGTCCCGCCGCATCTCTACTACCGGCTCGACCGCGCGGCGGGACGACTGGAGACCCTGCGCCGCCTCAAGCGCTGGCTCGGCCCGAGGATCGCCCGCACGGTGCAGGGCCGTTCGTTGGGGTCCTAGGACCTGTCCTGGGCCGGGTCCTGGAACGTCTCCTAGGACCTGTCCTCGCCCTCGCCCGTCCGCCGGGCGGTGCGCAGCGCCGTCAGACAGGAGGCGATGGCCTCCTGGAGATCCTCCAGGCGGGACACCATGTCGTCCTCGAGAAAGTCCTCGGCATCGTCGAAGGTCAGCTCCTCGAACGCCTTCGTCGCCTTCTGGAGACTGCTGTAGAACTTCGTGCGGCGCTCGCTCACCCGCAGTTCGGGATCGGCCTGCACGGTCTCGGCGACCATGTTCTTCATGGTGTCGTAGGCATCGGTGGCCCACTCGCCGGAGTCCTCGTGCTCCTCCAGCTCGTCGATCAGCGACAGATGCCGCTCCGCCTCGTGCCGTACGCCGGCCGGTGCGTCCACCGTCTGTCCGGCGGGGGTCTTGATCTGCCCCGACTCGGCGATCTGACGGACATAGCCGATCCGGTCGGCGGCCCGGCTCTCGGTCGCCACCGCCTTCTTCAGATCGTCCGTGCGCACCACGTCGCGGGCCAGTTCGGCCTGGAGTTCCGGGTCCTCGCGCACCCGGTCCAGCAGGGCCCGGCGGGCGGCCTGCGCGGTGGACGGGTCGGCGAGGATCGCGGCCCGCAGCGCGGTCGGGTTCTCGGCGACCTCCAGCGCCTTGGTCGGGCGGATGCCCTCCGCCTCGGCGGCCTCGGCGATGGCGGTGCCGCGCTCGGAACCGGCGCTGTTGCGGGAGGTGTAGTAGGCGGGCCAGACCTCGGCGTCCGGCAACTCCACGTTCTGGCCCGGCTCCAGCGCCTCGAACTGCGGCACCATGCCGTCGTCGGCGGCCCGGTCCCAGGCCCGGTAGTAGCGCATCACCCGCTCCGGCGAGCAGTCCGCCAGCCCGGCGAACTCCTTCGCCGACACCTTCGCCGAGCCCGCCGGCACCTCGTCCACGCCCTGCCCGCCGGGCCGTACGCTCCGCGCCACCAGCAGCGCGAACGCCCAGCCCCCGGTACGGGCGTAGACCCCGAACTCCCGGGCGTCCCGGGCGACGAGATCCGAGAGAGCGGTGGGCGCGATGGGGGCGGGCGCGGGGTCGGCCGGGGCGGGCGTCGCCTCGATCGGCTCGGTCGCTAGGGTCACGGAGGACACTCCTGTGGGGCGGTGGACAGTGCTGCTGCGGATGTGCAGACAGGCAGCCTATATGCACCTGTTGGCAAGGGTTTGCGCAATCCGGTGACTCCGGTCCGGCCGCCCGGCCGGAAAGCGGCGTTCAGTCCACGGGTGGGCGGAAGGTCCGCAACAGGGTCTCCAGCGCCGCCCGGTTGGCCCGGTCGTCCCAGTCCGCCGCCGGGGTCGTCCAGCGCAGCGAGTAGCCGAGCCCGTCGCCCGCCGAGACCCCCCGCCCGAAGGTCCGCACCCGGGTGCCGTCCACTTCGGCCAGCCACTCGATGTCCGCCGCCGTACGGCCCCGGTACGTCGTCGGCTCGATCGCGCCGATCCGTTCGTAGCCCTCGGTGCGCTCCAGGCCCGGTTCCACGTCGTCCCGCCAGACGGCGACCGGGTCGGGGCCGACGCGCTCGCTGTAGGTCACCGCGAGGGTGCGCGGATCGCCCTCGGCGCCCAGCGTCACCCGGTAGGCGAGGCCGGACACCTTGTCGATGCTCAGGGCGGTCCACCCCTGCGGCAGGGCGACGGAGAAACCCTCGGGGGAGGTGAACGTCCGGAACCCCGCGGGGAGCCCGGAGCGGGTGGGGGAGGGCTTGAGGGAGGGCGTGGGGGAGGGGGTTGCGGGTGGGGCGGAGGCCGACGGGCGGGGCGGGGCGGTGTCGGGCGGTGCCGCCGACACGGGGCCCTCGTCGCCGGACGGCGGGCGGGTCGCCGCCACCACGGCGACCGTCACCACGGCCAGCGCCAGCGCCGTACCGAGCACCATCGTCCGGCTGCCCCAGCGCGAACCGGCGTGCACGGCGGTGGCGTACGCGTGATGCAGCCGGGGGCGCGGGCCGGGGACCGGCGCGGTGTCCGGGTCGGCGCCGAGCACCCGGACCAGGGCGTCACGGGTCACCGGCCGGGTGAGCCGCTCCCGGGAGTTCTTGCGCAGCAGGCCCGTGACCACCTGGGCGAGCGGCCCGGCCCGCAGCGGGGCGCGCAGGGGGAGCCGGTCGACGCCCCGCAGGGTGGCCTCGGGCCGGTCCCGGTCCCGGAACGGCGGCCGTCCCTCGACCATCGTGTAGAGCAGCGCGCCCAGCGCCCACAGATCCGCGGCCGGGCCGATCCGCTCGTCCCGCGCCTGCTCCGGCGAGGCGTACGAGGGCGCGGTGAGCCGGGGCGCGAGGGTGGCGCCCGCGAGCCCGAACCCGTGGACGACGACCGGGCCCCGCTCCGGTACGAAGACCTGGCCGGGGCTCAGCTCGCCGTGGGTGATGCCCTCGCCGTGCGCGGCGTCCAGGACATCGAGCAGTTCCAGCCCGAGCCGGGCCGCGCGGACGGGGGTGAAGGGCCCCTCGTCGGCGAGGAGCCGGGAGAGCGGGGTGCCGCCGGTCCCCTCGGTGACCGTCCACAGCATGCCGTCCTCGGCGAAGGCGTCGATCACCGCAGGTACCCGGCCGGGGCGCAGCTCGCCCATCGCGTCCGCCGTGCGGATGATCCGCCCGGTCGCGCGGTACGCGGTGCCGTCACCGCTGCCGGGCGGCAGCCCGACGCGGGTCAGCAGACAGGGGTGCCCGGCCTCCCGGTCCTCGCCGCACCAGGCGGCGCGGTTGGTCTCCCGGTGCACCGCGTCGAGCAGCCGGTAGCGCCCGGCGATCAGCTCGTGTGCGAAGACATGCGCCTCGGCCATGGTCATCCCTCGCTGGACCCCGCTCCCACGTTTCCCAGTGGTACGCGCCCGGTGACACCGGGTGTTCAACGGGGGCGGGAATCTGGCGCAGATCTTTCGGGGGGAGGGAGGGGAGGGGAGGCAGGGGGAGTGGGGCCCTGAGGGGGTGCGTGATCCTCAGGGCCCCGGGCGCCCCGGGGTGCCGGACGTGCCTGCGGGGCCTGGGCGCCCGGGTCAGAGCAGTCCGAAGCGGGTCGTCCAGGTCGCCAGCTCCGCCGGGGTCGTGTTGCCGCCGCAGACCACCAGGCCGAGGCGGGTGTCCGGGCCGGTCCGCTCCAGGACCCGGCGGGCCGCCGGGAGGAGACAGCCCGCCGCCGGTTCCACCCACAGCTTGGCGTGTTCGGCGAACTCCAGGCAGCCGCGCACGGCGTCCCGGTCCGGGATCACCAGGACCTCGGTGACCAGCTCCGCCACATGGTCGTAGGTGAGCTGCGAGACCGTCGGGGCGGAGAGCGTGGTGACGATCGACGACGGGGTGATGGAGACCGGGCCGCCCGCCGCCAGCGCCTCCGACATGGCCTGCGCGCCCTCCGTCTCCACCCCCCAGATCCGCAGCCCCGGGCGCCGGGCCCGCAGGGCCGCCGCGACCCCGGCGATCAGCCCGCCGCCCCCGATGCTCACCAGGACGTCGGTCAGCTCCCCGGCGTCGTCCGCGAACTCCAGGCCGACCGTGCCCTGCGCCGCGATCACCACCGGGTCGTCGAACGGGTGGACGAGGGTCAGCCCCTCGTCCCGCAACCGGCCGACCAGGTCGAACGCCGCGGCCATCCCGTCCGTCAGCCGGACCGTCGCGCCCGCGTCCCGGGCCAGCTCCACCGACCGGGCGGGTGCCGACCGGGGCATGACCACGGTCGCCTTCACCTCCAGCGCGGCGGCCATCACCGCCAGCGCGACACCGTGGTTGCCGCCGCTGACCGCCACCACCCCGGCCGCCCGCTCCGCCTCTGTCAGCGACAGCAGCCTGGCCGTCGCGCCGCGCGACTTGAACGAACCGGTGCGCTGCAACAGCTCCAGCTTGGCGGTCACCTCCACGCCGAGCAGGGCGGACAGCCCCGGGCTCGGCACGGTCGGGGTGCGCACCACATGCCCGGCGATCCGCCCGGCCGCCGCTTCGATCTCCGGGATTCCGATCAAGGTACTCAAGGTCATCGATCCTTCCGCCGTGCTCAGTGCTGCTGTGGCTTGGTCGCGGGCGCCTCGCTCGGCCGGACGACGACATAGCCCTGCCCCTGGAGCATGAGCTGCACCGCCTCGCCCGAGCCGCCCCTCAGCATCGACCCCACCGACTGCGAGCGGTGCAGGGACGTCTGGAGGCCCGCCGTCCAGCCCACCACCGCGTCCGTGTCCACGTACACCGGCCACTGCGGGGCGACCGGGATCACCAGCGGGGTGCCCTCGCACACCAGCCCCAGCCGCCCGTACCCGGTGAAGACGCTGTTGAAGAGGCCGCCGCCGGTGATGCCGGAGCCCTTCACGGTCGCGATCCGGTAGGAGAGCGTGGGGTCGAAACAGAGGACGTTGCGGCCGTTCACGGTGAATTCGTCGCCCTGCTCGACCTCCACGATGAAGCAGTTCTGCGCCTCCTGCGCGAACCACGCTTCGCCCTGGCCCCGGACCGACATCAGCGGCAGCCCCTCACCGGTGACCGCCCGCTTGAGCATCCCGCCGACCCCGCCCTGGCCCTTGCGCTCGAACTGGAGACCGCCCCGGTACGCCACCATCGCGCCCTGCCGGGCCAGCATCTCGCCGTTGACGGTGTACCGGATGCATTTGGCGTTCTCGATCGTCATCCCGGGCGCGGAGGCCGGCTGGACCATGTGCTCACTGGAAAAGAGGTCACCCTTCATGGAGGCATCGTGTCCCGGACGCGATCCTTCCGGCAACGCGCCCCCCGCCCCGCCCGGCGCGTCACGCCCCGAAGAGCTGGGTCCAGTACGTGCCCGACCGGCCGCCACCCGCGAAACCTATCCCGATATGGGTGAAATCGGGCTTGAGGATATTGGCGCGGTGACCGGGGCTGTTCATCCAGCCCGTGACCACCTCGGCCGCCGAGCGCTGACCGCAGGCGATGTTCTCCCCGATGGCGCGGTGCCGGGAGCCCGCGGCGGCGGCCCGGTCCCAGGGCTTGCTGCCGTCCGGCGCGGTGTGCGAGTAGAAGTCCCGGGCGACCATGTCGGCGCTGTGCGCCTGCGCCGCCGCCGCGAGCACCCCGTCCGGCGCCAGCGGACGCAGCCCCGCGCGCACCCGCTCCCGGTTGGTCAGCTCCGTCACCTCCGCCGCCGTACGGGCCAGGTCGGCGGGGGTGAACGGACGGGCCCACAGCGCCGTCCAGTACATGTCACCGCTGCGGCGCTCCGTCGCGTATCCCAGCCCGGCGTGGGTGAACACCGCGTCGTACAGCGTCCGCCGGGGCTGCTCGCCGCGCTGGAGGTACGTCACGAACTCGCCCGGGGTGCGCGGGCCCGAGACCAGGTGCTCGCCGATGGTGACATAGGCGAACCCGGCGCCGGTCACCCGCTGGTACACCGCGACTCCGTCCCCGCCCTCGATGCCGAGCCGCCCGGCGGACGCCATCGCCGCGGCGTGCGCCCGCGCGGCCGACGACAGCCGGACGTCCAGGGCGACCGGGGGTGCTCCGGCCCGGGAGCGGGCCGCGTTGACCAGCCCGAGATAGCCGTCCGGGTCGGCGGGCAGCGGGGGCCGGTCCGGCGGGGGAGGGGCGCCGGGGACGCGCTGGGCCGGGATGAAGGGCTGCGGCGGCGCCGGGTCCGCCGCCACCTCCACGCCGAAGTCCCGGGCGAGCCCGGCGAGTCCGTCGCCGTACCCCTGTCCGAGCGCCCGGAGTTTCCAGGTGTCGCCGCGCCGGTACAGCTCGGCGAGCAGCAGGACCGTCTCCTGCCGGGGCGGGGGCGGGGTGAAGCGGGCCAGGGGGCGTCCACCGGGGCCGGTGACCCGGAGGACGGGGGTGGGCAGGCGCCCCAGCGGCATTCCGGTCTCGGCGGCGGTCACCACCACCGTGACCCGGGTGGCGCCGGGGCGCAGCGCGGCCGGGTCGACGGTCAGGGTGTCCCCGGCGAGGCGGGCGCCGGGGGCGGCGGGCTGGTTGAAGAAGACGAAGTCGGCGTCCCCGCGGACCCGGCCGTCGTCCCCCGTGACCAGCGCGGAGACATCGAACGGGCCGGACACCCGCAGGACCAGCGGACCGGCGGGCAGCGCCACGTTTCCCCCAGGCACCAGATCGCTCATGCCACCGCCCTCACACCGTCGCCCGAACCCGTTCACGAACCGGGTCATGAAATCGGATCGTGAACCGGTCCACGATTCCCGTTCACGGACCCGGTTCACGAACCGGATCTTTCCCGGACAACGGCCCGCGCACAGCCCGGGTTCCCGGCCGCTCCCGGGCATCAGTCCCGGCCGGTACGGGGGCCCCGGGGCAGCCGTCCTAGCCGGTACCGGCGCCCCGGATAGCCGTCCCGGCCGCCCCGAGCCCTACTGCTCCAGGGCCTCCAGGGCCTCAGCGCCTGCCTGCGCTCCTGCGCCTACAGTCGCTCCAGCCGGAGCGCCCGGCTGCCCCAGTCCGCGCGGATCACCCCCAGGTCCAGCCCGTACTCCATGAGCACCGTCGCGTGGTGGACCGTCCCGGTGTCGGTGTCGCGGTAGTGGGCGCCCGGGGTCAGGGCCCGCAGCCGCACCGGGGGGTGCGGGGCGCCGTGCCGGGCGCCGCGCTGCCAGGCCAGGACCAGGGTCTCGGCGCCGTCCGGGGCGGCGTACTGCACCACCGTGGGGCCCTCGGGGGCCGGGCCGCGCAGCCGGTGCAGGTCGCCGCGCTGGACCAGGTGCCGCACCTCCTTGTAGAAGGCGATCAGCCCGGCCGCCTCGCGCAGCTCGCCCTCCGACCAGGTCGACAGGTCGCCGCCGATGCCCAGCAGGCCCGCCATCGCCACATGGAACCGGAACGACAGTGGCACCGACCGCCCGGTGAGCTGGTTCGGCGCGTCCGTCACCCAGGCCGACATCACCCGCGCCGGATACACCTGGGCGAAGCCGTGCTGGATCGCGATCCGGTCCTCGGCGTCGGTGTTGTCGGAGGTCCACGCCTGGTCGGTGCGGGCCAGCACCCCCAGGTCGACCCGGCCGCCACCACCCGCGCACGCCTCGATCAGCAGCCCCGGATGGTCCGCGCGCAGCTTGTCCAGGACGCCGTAGAGACGGGTCACATAGCGCGTCCACAGCCGGTCCGCGCCGTCGGGTTCGCCGGGCCAGGACGCCTCGCCGAAGGCGCGGTTCATGTCCCACTTCAGGAAGTCCACGCCATGGTCGCCGACCAGCCGGGTCAGCCAGCCGTACGCCCAGTCGGCCACGTCGTCGCGGGCGAAGTTCAGCACCAGTTCGTTGCGCATCTCGGTGCGGTCGCGGCCCGGGACGTGCAGCACCCAGTCGGGGTGGGCGCGGTACAGATCGCTGTCCGGGTTGACGTTCTCCGGCTCGACCCAGATGCCGAACTTCATACCGAGCCCGTGCACGGTACGGGCGAGCGGGCCGAGACCGGCGGGGAAGCCGCCGGGGGACGGCGTCCAGTCGCCGAGCCCCGCGCGGTCGTCGCGGCGGGCGCCGAACCAGCCGTCGTCCACCACGTACAGCTCCACACCCAGTTCGGCGGCGCGTTCGGCGAGTGCCTTCTGGCTGGTCTCGTCGACGTCCCAGCCGGTGGCCTCCCAGGAGTTGTAGAGGACCGGCGCGGTCTCGTCCGGCCGGGGCAGGACATGGTCGCGGATATGGCGGTGCCAGGTGCGGCTGGCCTCGCCGAAGCCGCCGTCGGTGAAGAGCCCCGCGAACACCGGGGTGGTGTGCTCCTCGCCCGGCGCGAGCGGTACCCGCACGCCCGCGTACCCGCTGCCGCCGCTGAATCCGGCCAGGTCGTCGGGGGTGCGCTGGGCGGTGAGGCGCCAACTGCCGCTCCAGGCGAGCGCCGCGCTCCACACCCGGCCGTGCTCCTCGGTGGTGTCACCCGGGTCCACCATCAGCCAGGGGTTGGCGTGGTGGCTGGTCACCCCGCGCCGGCTGGTCAGCGTCGTCTCGCCGTACGGCAGCGGCTCGCGGCGCAACTGGGTCTCGGCGGACCACTGCCCGGTGACATGGCTGATCCGGTAGCCGGGCAGCGGCGGCAGGGTCCAGGCGGCGGAGTCGGCGCGCTCCACCTCGACCCGCTCGGGCCCGGCGTTGCGCAGCACCGTGCGCCGCTCGATGACATCGCTGTCCGCGCGCACCCGGTAGTGCAGCGCCACCTGGAGCGGGTAGCGGCGGTCGCGGAAACGCAGCACCAGTTCCTCGGTGCCGGGGGCCGGGGTGAGGACCTCGTGGCCGGTCGCGAGCCAGGTGAAGCCGCGGGTGCCGTCGGCGTACCGGACCTGGAGGGCGGGCGGGCCGTAGTGGATGCCGTCGTCCGCGGGCAGTTCCTCACCCACCGCGCGCCGGCCCTCGAAGCTGCTGTGCGGCTCCCCGGCCGGCGCGGCGAGACCGTCCGCCTCGGCCGGGCTCAGCCGGGGCCCCCACGCGAGATGACCGGGCGCGCCGGTCTCGTCGATGCGCAGGGCGTACGACGTGCGCGGGGTGGTCAGCAGCCACACCCCGGAGGCGGGTGAGCGGGAGATCAGCGGCATGGGGCCTCACGTTTCGAGCCGGGCAGATGCTGAACCCTAGAGAACGCGACCTTCGATCACCTGTCAACGGGCCGGTGTCATAGCGATATTGCATGGTTGACACAGGGAACAAACGCAGTTTCAACAGATCCTGTTTCTTTCATTGACAGCGGAAAATAAGGGATCTAGGTTCCCGGCCATGCAGTCGACCCCTCCCTTCGGGCCCCCCGGGGCCCCCGGGCCCTCCGGACCGCCCGGTCCTCCCGGCCCCCCCGAGGCGTTCCCGGCGCAGACGCCGGCCGTCGCCCAGATCTTCACCACGGTGCTCTCCCACGGCCCCCTCACCCGTTCCGCGGTGGCCGAGCGCACCGGGCTGTCAGCCGCCGCGGTCACCAAGGCGGTACGGCCCCTGATCGAGGCCGGGTATCTCGTGGAGGACACCGACGGCACCCCCCGCGCGCTGGGCCGCCCCGCCAACCCGGTCCGGGTGGACGCCGGGCGCGCGCTCTTCATCGGGGTCAAGGCCACCGGCGACGAACTCATCGGCGTCCTCACCGACCTGTGCTGCCGGATCCGGGTCGCCCGCCATGTGCCGCTCGCCGACCCGGCACCGGGCCCGGTGCTCGCCGCCCTCTCCGAACTCGTCCGGGAACTGCTCACCGAGGCCGAGGGGTTCGGCGTCCCGGTCCTCGGCCTCGGACTCGCCCTGTCCGGCGATGTCGACCGCGCCGAGGGCGTCGTCCGCTACTCGCCCTTCCTGGAGTGGCGGGACGTGGCCCTCGCCGAACTCGCCACCATGACCACGGGACTGCCCGTCACCGTCGAGAACGATGTCCGCGCGCTGACCGTCGCCGAGCAGTGGTTCGGGGCGGGGGTGGGCCTCAACGACTTCGCCGTGGTCACCGTCGGCGCCGGGATCGGCTGCGGACTGGTGGTGCACGGGCGGGTCGTCGCCGGGGCGCACGGGGTGGCGGGCGAGATCGGGCATGTCGCCATCGACCCGGCCGGCCCGCTGTGCCACTGCGGCAACCGCGGCTGTGTCGAGGCCATCGCCGCCGACACCGCCATCCTCGCCCGGATCCGCGAGACCACCGGCGCGCACATCGCCGACACCGCCGAGGCCGTCGCCCTCGCCCACTCCGGCCACCCCGGGGTGCGCGAGGTGTACGCCGACGCCGGGACCGCCATCGGCCGGGGCATCGCCACCGTCGCCAACCTCTTCGGACCCGAGCGGGTGATCATCTCCGGCGAGGGGCTGGCCGCCTACGACCTGTTCGCCGAGCAGATCCGCGACACCTTCGCCGCCTACGCCTTCGGCTCCGCCGCCCGCTGCGACGTCCAGACCCGCCCGCTGCCCTTCGAGGAGTGGGCGCGGGGGGCCGCCGCCACCGCCATCCAGAGCTTCATCCGGGCCGACACCCGGTCCGGCACCGGCCCGCAGCAGCGATCGGGCACCAGTTCGGACACCGGCCTTCGGAAGGGATCGGCCATCAACTCGGACACCGGCCCCCAGCAGCGATCGGCCACCAGCACAGACACCCCCCGGCAGCGCGCCAACGGCGCTGTCCCGCGCCCCCAGCACGCGAACTAGTACGAGGAGCGACCAATGACGCAGCAGAGCCGCACACCCCTGGCTGCGCAGGGCCCCGGCCGGCGCAGAGTCGTCGGCGGACTGTTCGGGCTGTCCGCCGCCGCGCTGGCCACGCCGGTCCTCACCGCCTGCGGCGGAGGTCCGGGCACCGCCACCGACACGGTCACCTTCGGCTCCAACGGCGCCGACGCCACCCCGAAGAAGGCGTACGCGGCCGTCAGCAAGGCGTTCTCCGACGACTCCGGGCTGACGGTGAAGACCAACACCGTCGACCACGACACCTTCCAGACCTCCATCACCAGCTACCTCCAGGGCACCCCGGACGATGTCTTCACCTGGTTCGCCGGGTACCGCATGCAGTACTTCGCCAAGAAGGGCCTCGCCAGCCCCATCGACGACGTCTGGGACGTGATAGGCGGCGGCTTCAGCGACGCCGCCAAGCAGCTCAGCCGCGGTGTGGACGGCAAGTACTACTTCGTCCCGCTCTACAACTACCCCTGGGCGGTGTTCTACCGGAAGTCCGTCTTCGCCGAGCGCGGCTACACCGTCCCCACCAAGTGGGACGAGTTCATCGCGCTCGCCAAGAAGATGAAGCAGGACGGCCTCGCCCCGGTCACCGCCGGCTACGGCGGCGGCGACAGTTGGTCCATCCTCGGCGCCTTCGACTACCTCGATCTGCGCGCCAACGGCTACGACTTCCATATGCAGCTCATGCGCGGCGAGGTCTCCTGGACCGACAAGCGGGCCGTGCGGATCTTTGACCTCTGGCGCGAGCTGGCCCCCTACTACCAGTCGGGCGGCGGCGGCCGGTCCTGGCAGGACGCCGCCCAGTCACTGATCGACAAGAAGTCCGGCATGGCCGTCATCGGCCTCTTCATCGGCCAGCAGATCACCGACGAGGCCGTCCGCGACGACCTCGACTTCTTCGCCTTCCCCGAGATCGACAGCGCCGTCGGCACCACCGCCGTCGAGGCCCCCACCGACGGCTTCATGCTGAGCCGCAAGCCGAAGAACGCCGACGGTGCCAAGAAGTTCCTGGAGTTCCTGGGCGGTGCCCGCGCCGAGGAGCTGTACATGGGCGTCGACCCCAGCAACCTCGCCGTCAACAGCCAGGCCAAGACCGACTCGTACCACGCGCTCCAGACCAAGTCGGCCGAACTCATCGGCGCCGCCCGGCACATCAGCCAGTTCGCCGACCGGGACAGCGACCCCGGGTTCATCTCCACCGTCGTCCTGCCCGGCCTGGTCGAATGGCTCGGCCACCCCGACGACGGCACCGCCACCCTGAAGAAGATCGAGTCCCAGCGCTCCCGCTTCTTCACGGACTGACCCGGACCGGAAAGGCTCCGCCGTGTCCTCCGCGACCTCCCCCGGGCGGCTGAGCCGGGGCGACCGTCTCTTCCTGGCGCTCGTCATCGGCCTGCCGCTGCTCGCCCTGCTCGTCTTCGTCTGGCTGCCCGCCCTCGCCTCGGTCGCCCTGTCCTTCACCACCTGGGACGGCATCGACCTGGCCGACATCACCTGGACGGGCACCGAGAACTACACCCAGATCTTCACCAACTACCCGCCGTTCTGGCCGGCCGTCCAGCACAACGTGATCTGGCTGCTGTTCACGGCGCTGCTGCCCACCCCGTTCGGGATGTTCCTCGCCGTCCAGCTCGACAAGAGGATCCGGTTCACGAAGTTCTACCAGACCGCGATCTTCCTCCCGATGGTGCTGTCCCTGGCGGTCGTCGGATTCATCTGGGAGATCATCTACAACCCCGACACCGGCCTCCTCAACAGCGTCCTCGGCGCGGCCGGGGCGAGCGGCGACATCGACTGGCTCGGCAACCCCGACCTCAACCTCTGGGCCGTCCTCGTCGCCTCCGCCTGGCGGCACACCGGCTACATCATGATCCTCTACCTGGCCGGACTGAAGAGCGTCGACCCGGCCCTGCGGGAGGCCGCCGCACTCGACGGCGCCAACGGCCGCCAGACCTTCTTCCGGGTCGTCTTCCCGGCCCTCAAACCCGTCAACGTCATCATCCTGGTGGTGACGGTCATGGAGTCCCTGCGCGCCTTCGACATCGTGTACGTCCTCGGCGGCGGCACCGGCAGCAAACCCGGCATGGAACTCCTCTCCCTGCTCATCACCGACAACATCGTCGGCGAGGCCGGACACATCGGCTACGGCTCCGCGCTCGCCGTGATCCTGCTCCTCGTCTCCCTCGCCGCCATCGGCACCTTCCTCGTCCAGACCTTCCGGAAGGAGGACCGGTGACCACCACCGTGGGGCGGCCCGCCTCCCGCCCCCGCTCCGACGACCGGAAACCCCCGGCCCCCCGCACCCCCCGACCCCCGCGCGACCTCGGCCGCCATCTCCTCCTCGGCTCCGTCGCCGTCCTGTGGCTGGTCCCGCTGCTCTGGGCCGTCTACACCTCCCTCAGGTCCTACGAGGACACCGCGAGCAACGGCTACTTCTCCTGGCCGAGCGGACTGAGCCTCGCCAACTTCGGCGACGCCTGGACCCAGTCAGGGATGCCGCACTTCTTCTGGAACTCGGTCCTCATCACCGTTCCCGCCGTCCTCGGCACCCTGCTGTTCTCCGCCGCGGTCGCCTTCTTCGTCTCCCGCTTCTCCTTCCGCTTCAACCTCGCCCTGCTGATGCTGTTCACCGCGGGCAATCTGCTCCCCGCCCAGGTGATCATCACCCCGCTGTACCGGCTGTACCTCAATCTGCCGCTGCCCTGGTGGATGAGTGACTCGCTGCTGTTCTACGACTCGCTCTGGGGCATCATCGTCATCCACATCGCCTACCAGTGCGGCTTCTGCACCTTCGTCCTCAGCAACTACATGAAGACGATTCCGAGGGAGATCACCGAGGCCGCCCAGGTCGACGGCGCCCCCGTCTGGCGCCAGTTCTTCCAGATCGTGCTGCCGCTGTGCCGCCCCGCCTTCGCCGCGCTGGCCACGCTGGAATCCATCTGGATCTACAACGACTTCTTCTGGCCCCTCGTCCTCGTCGACACCGGCGACAAACGGCCCATCACCTCCGCGCTCGCCAATCTCCAGGGCGCCTACTTCACCAACCCCAACCTGGTCGCGGCCGGTGCCCTGATGACCGCGATCCCCACCCTGCTGATCTACTTCGCGCTCCAGCGCCAGTTCATCAGCGGACTCACCATCGGTTCCAGCAAGGGCTGAGCCGCCCCGCCCCCCGAGCCGCCCCCCGCCCCGCACCGAACACAGGAGGCCCGACCCATGCGGTCAT
Organism: Streptomyces sp. NPDC093252; assembly: GCF_040683675.1. Lineage (NCBI taxonomy): Bacteria > Bacillati > Actinomycetota > Actinomycetes > Kitasatosporales > Streptomycetaceae > Streptomyces > Streptomyces sp. NPDC093252. The sequence continues at coordinate 588,055 of NZ_JBFBEM010000004.1, forward strand.
CCTCGTACTTCACCCTGCCCGGACGCCGGACCGGACGCCCGCCCGGCCGCCGACTCAGAGCCGCCCTCGTCCTGGCCCTCGCCGCCGGACTCACCACCGCCGTCCCGGCAGCCCAGGCCGAGACCACCACGCCCGAAACGACCACGGCCGCCGCCACCACAGTCGCCGCCAAGCCCTTCATGGGCTGGACGAGCTGGAGCATGCAGTCGTCCAAGTACCCGGGCCTCAACCCCAAGGGCGACTACAGCTACCTCTCCGAGGAGAACATCACCAAGCAGACCGACGCCCTCGCGAGCAAGCTCAAGAAGTACGGCTACGAGTACATCAACATCGACGCCGGCTGGTGGATGGACTGGAAGTGGACCCCCCAGTTCGATGAGTACGGGCGGCAGAAGGCCGACGCCGAGCGCTTCCCCAGCGGAATGAAGGCGGTCGCCGACCGCATCCACTCCAAGGGCCTCAAGGCCGGCATCTACCTCCCCGTCGGCCTCCAGAAAGAGGCGTACAACAACGGCGAGACCCCCATCCACAACGCCCCCGGCTGTACGACCGCCGACATCGTCTACAGCGATCTGCGCGTCACCAACGGCTGGGACAGCTCGTACAAGCTGGACTTCGAACGGCCCTGCGCGCAGAAGTACATCGACTCCCAGGCCCAGATGTTCGCCGACTGGGGGTACGACTACCTCAAGCTCGACGGGGTCGGCCCCGGCTCCTTCAAGTCCGGCGACCAGTACAACAACGTCGCCGACGTGGCCGCCTGGAACAAGGCCATCGCCGCCTCCGGCCGCCCCATCCATCTGGAGATCTCCTGGTCGCTGGACATCGCCTATGTCGCCGACTGGAAGAAGTACACCAACGGCTGGCGTATCGACACCGATGTGGAGTGCTACTGCAACACCCTGGTCACCTGGGAGAACTCGGTCGACGACCGCTTCGACGACGCCCCCAAGTGGACCGACTTCGCCGGTCCCGGCGGCTGGAACGACCTCGACTCGCTCAATGTCGGCAACGGTGAGATGGACGGCATCAACAAGGCCGAGCGGCAGACCTACGCCACCCTGTGGGCCATCGCCAAGTCACCGCTCTACCTCGGCGACGATGTCACCAAGCTCGACTCCTACGGTCTGTCGCTGCTGACCAACCGCGAGGTCATCGCGATCAACCAGAACAACGCCCGGCCCGCCGAGCCGGTGACCGCGTCCAACCCGCAGCAGGTGTGGGCCGCGCAGAACCCCGACGGCAGCTACACCGTCGCCCTGTTCAACCTCGCCGACGCCCCTGCCCAGGTCACCGCCGACTGGTCCACCCTCGGCTTCACCGGCAAGGCGTCCGTGCGGGACGTGTGGAACAAGGAGAACCTCGGCACCTACACCGACAAGGTGACCCAGGCGCTGCCCGCCCACGGCTCCCGCCTCTTCACCGTCACCCCGCGCGGCACCGCCCTCTCCTACACCGCCACCGAGGCCGAGTCCCCCGCCAACACCCTCGGCGGCAACGCCTCCATCGCCGACTGCTCCGCCTGCTCCGGCGGCAAGAAGACCGGCAACCTCTACGGCGGCGGCAAGCTCACCTTCAACGACATCACCGTCGCCAGGGCAGGCACCTACCAGATCAAGGTCTCCTACATCAGCGGCGACCCCCGCCCCGCCCTGGTCTCCGCCAACGGCGGTGGCGCCACCTCCCATCAGTTCGCCGCCACCGCCAACTGGGGGACCGTGAACACCGTCCATGTGCCGGTGAAGCTGAAGGCCGGAGCCAACACCATCACCTTCGACAGCGGCAGCGACGGCTACGCCCCGGACATCGACCGCATCGAGGTCCAGAAGTAGCCGACCCATCGGGGTCCAGAAGCAGCCGACCCATCGGGGTCCAGAAGCAGCCCACCGCCCTCCCTCCCACGCGGGGGCCCGGCACCCCACCGGGCCCCCGGCCCCGACGCACCGCACCCGGAGCCGCCATGCACACCGCCGACCCGCACCAGCCGAGCAGACGATCCGTGCTGTCCGCCGCCTCCACGGTGGGCCTCACCGCCGCGCTGGCCACCCTGCCCGTCTTCACCGCCTCCGCCGCCCCCGACCGCCCCGCCACCGACGCCGCCCCCTCCGGCTCACCCGCCGAGCAGCTCTGGTGGCAGTCGCCCGGCGACGAGGGCTCCCTCGTCGAACAGGGCCTGCCCGTCGGCAACGGCCGGATCGGCGCCCTCGCGAGCAACGACCCCGGCAAGGAACTCCTGCTGATCACCGACGCCACCCTGTGGACCGGCGGTCTCAACGACACCCTCGACAACGACGGCCAGTTCCCCTACGGCCGGACCGATTTCGGCTCCTTCACCCTCCTCGCCCGCCTCACCGTCGACCTCCCCGACCACGACCTCGGCTCCGTCCACACCTACCGCCGCACCCTCGACCTCGCCCAGGGCCTCGTCGGCGCCTCCTACATCCGCTCCGGAGTCACCTACCGGCGCGAGATGTTCGCCAGCCACCCCGACGACGCGATCGTGCTCCGCTTCACCCAGAGCGGCGGCGGGCGCTACACCGGCAGCATCACCCTCACCGGCACCCACGGCGAGACCATCACCGACGCCGAGTCCTTCGGCGCCGCCCTCCCCAACGGACTGCGCTACGGGGCCGCCGTCAAGGCCCGGGGCAGCGGCGGCAGGGTCACCGTCACCGGCACCCGTATCGACTTCAGCGACTGCAAGGACCTCACGGTCGTGGTCAGCGCCGGGACGAACTACGCGCCCGACGCCGCCGCCGGGTTCCGCGATCCCGCCCTCGACCCCCGCCGTCTCGCCCGCACCAAGGCCGCCGCCGCGATCGGGGAGTCCTACGACGCCCTGCGCCGCACCCACATCGCCGACTACCGCGCCCTGTTCGGCCGGCTCGGCCTCTCCCTCGGCACCTCCGGCGCCGACCAGCGCGCCCTGGACACCTGGGAGCGGCTCCAGGCCCGCCACGCCGGACTCGACCCCGACCCCGAGCTGGAGGCCGCCTACTTCCACTTCGGCCGCTATCTGATGATCACCGGCTCCCGCGACAGCCTCCCCCTCAACCTCCAGGGCCTGTGGCTGGACGGCAACGACCCGGACTGGATGGGCGACTACCACACCGACATCAACATCCAGATGAACTACTGGATGGCCGACCGCACCGGACTCTCCCCCTGCTTCGACGCCTACACCGACTACTGCCTCGCCCAGCTCCCCTCCTGGACCGACACCACCCGGCGCCTCTTCAACGACCCCCGCAACCGCTACCGCAACTCCACCGGCAAGATCGCCGGCTGGACCGTCGCCATCTCCACCAACCCCTACGGCGGAGGCGGCTGGTGGTGGCACCCGGCGGGCAACGCCTGGCTCTGCAACAGCCTGTACGAGCACTACGAGTACACCCAGTCCCGCGCCTACCTCGCCAGGATCTATCCCCTCCTCAAGGGTGCCTGCGAGTTCTGGGAGTCCCGGCTGCTCACCCACACCCTGCCCGGCACCACCCGGGAGGTCCTGATCGCCGACAGCGACTGGTCCCCCGAGCACGGCCCGCTCGACGCCAAGGGCATCACCTACGCCCAGGAACTCGTCTGGGCCCTGTTCGGCAACTACGCCGCCGCCTGCGCCCTGCTCAAGAAGGACACCGCGTACGCCGCCACCATCGCCGGACTGCGCAAACGGCTCTATCTCCCCGAGGTCAGCCCCACCACCGGCTGGCTCCAGGAGTGGATGTCCCCCGACAACCTCGGCGAGACCACCCACCGCCATCTCTCCGGCCTCGTCGGCCTCTTCCCCGGCGACCGCATCCGCCCCGACGGCTCCACCCCGAAGGCGATCGTCGACGGCGCCACCGCCCAGCTCACCGCCCGCGGCATGAACAGCTTCGGCTGGGCCAACGCCTGGCGCAGCCTGTGCTGGGCCCGCCTCAAGAACGCCGAGAAGGCGTATCAGCTCATCGTCAGCAACCTCCGCCCCTCCACCAACGGCAGCAACGGCAGCGCCCTCAACCTCTTCGACATCTACGAGGTGGAGCGCGGCCGGGGCATCTTCCAGATCGACGCCAACTTCGGCACCCCGGCCGCGATGACCGAGATGCTGCTCTACTCCCGCCCCGGGCACCTCGAACTCCTCCCCGCCCTGCCCGCGGCCTGGGCCGCCGCCGGGCACCTCAAGGGCGTCGCCGCGCGCGGCGGCTTCGTCGTCGACCTCGTGTGGAAGGACGGCACCCCCACCTCCGCGAAGATCCGCAGCGTGGGCGGACGCAGCACCACCGTCGAGTTCGCCGGCCGCACCCGCACGGTCACCCTCGCCCCCGGGCAGTCCGTCACGCTGCGGGACTTCGCCCGATGAGGGCCCGGACCGCCGCGCTGGGCGGGGCCCTCGCACTGCTCTGCGCGCTGATGGCGCCGGGGGGACAGGCGGTGGCCGCCTCCGCCGGAGCCCCGGTAGCCGAAGCCGCGCTCGCCGAAGCCGCCCCCGTCACAGCCGGAGCCGCCGTCGCCGGGGCCCCCGCCCGGCACGAGGTCGTCACCTGGGGTGCCAGTGCCCAGCACGTCGGCACCGGAGTCGCCGACCGCGCCTTCCGGCTCGTCGTCCGCACCAGCGCCGGCGGCGACAATCTCCGCGTCCGGCTCTCCAACGCCTTCGGCGACCGCCCCGTGACCTTCGACCAGGTCTGGGCCGGGCGGCAGAAGACGGGCGCGGAACTCGTCCGGGGCAGCAACCGCCCCCTGACCTTCGACGGCGCCCGCTCGGTCACCGTCCCGGCCGGGGAGTGGGTCTACAGCGACCCGCTGCCCGGGAAACTGCCCGCCGGGACCAACCTCGTCGTCAGCGTCCACAGCCCCGACGCCGCCGGACCCATGACCGGCCACGGCATGGCCATGCAGACCTCCTACTACACCGAGGGCGACCACACCGCCGAGGAGTCCGCCACGCACTGGGCGGGCCGCACCGGCTCATGGTTCTACCTGGACGCCGTCACCGTCCGCACCAGCTCCTCGATCGGCGCGGTCGTCACCCTCGGCGACTCCATCACCGACGGCTGGCAGTCCTCCACCGACCTCAACCGCCGCTGGCCCGACTATCTCGCCCGGCGCCTGAGCACCTCCACCGCCACCACCGTCGAGGGCGTCGCCAACGAGGGCATCTCCGGCAACAAGGTCCTCGCCGACGGCGCCGGAGTCAGCGCCCTGAACCGCCTCGACCGCGATGTGCTGTCCCACCCGGGTGTCCGCACGGTCTTCCTCTTCCAGGGCATCAACGACATCAAGGCCCACACCGGGGTCACCGCCGACGATCTGATCGCCGGATACCGGGAGATCATCGACCGGGCGCACGCCGCCGGAAAGTGCGTCGTCGGCGCCACCGTCGGCCCCTACAAGGGCTGGTACGAATGGGACGAGGCCGGTGAGGCCGTACGGCAGGAGGTCAACGCGTTCATCCGCACCAGCGGTGCGTTCGACGCCGTCGCCGACTTCGACCGGGCCCTGCGCAGCCCGTACGACCAGCAGCGGATGCTGCCCTTCCTCGACAACGGCGACCATGTGCACCCCAACGACAAGGGGATGCAGGCCATGGCCGACGCGGTCGACCCGGCGAGCCTCGACTGCGCCTGAGGCTCCCCGGCGGCCTCAGCCGGAGGCGGTGCGGTCCGGGCCGATCAGCTCCCGCTGATAGGCGATGGCCACCGCCTCCGTCCGGCTCGCCGCGCCCAGCTTGGCCAGGATGTTCGACACATGCACACTCGCCGTCTTCCCGGTGATGAACAGCTCCTCGCCGATCTGCCGGTTGCTGCGGCCCAGGGTGAGCAGCCGCAGCACATCCCGCTCCCGGGCCGTCAGCGGGGACGGCACCGCCGGTCCGTCCGGCACCCCGTCCCCGAGCCGACCCCGCCGGATCAGCGCGTCCACCCGCTCCAGCAGCACCGACGCCCCCAGCGCCCGCGCCGTCTCCCGGACCTCGCGGGCCTCGGCCGCCGCCTCCTCGCGCCGCTCGGCGACCAGCAGCGCCTCCGCCAGCCGCAGCCGGCAGCGGGCCCCCTCGTACCGGTCGCCGAACGCGAACGCGGCGACCGCCCGCTCCCAGACCGCCGGATCGGGCCCGGTGACCGTCCGCACCAGCTCGGCCTCCGCGCGGGCCAGCCACGCCATGCCCTCCGGGCCCTGCGGGGTGCCGGTCTGGCCGTACCGGGCCACCGTCCGCGCCAGCCCGACGAACTCCTCGGCCGTCTCCGCCCAGCGGGCGGCACCGGCCGTGTCCCCGCTCAGCCGCAGCGCGGCGGCCCGGTCGGCGACCGCGGACAGCGCCAGCGCCACCAGCCGGACCGCGACATCCGGTGGCGTCCCCGCCTCGTCCGTCAGCTTCCGCACCAGGGTCCGCAGCCGGTCGACCGCGCCCTCCGCGTCCCCGCGCAGCGCCGCCGCGTCGACCAGCACGATCGCCGCCACCAGATGCGCCATCCAGTCGAACGGCCCCGACATTAGGACCTCCGCCGCCGCCTCCACGGCCGCCGTCTCCCCGCGCGCCAGCCGCACATACAGCGCCGGACCCGCCGTGAACCCGCCCGCCGCGGGCAGTACCTCGGTGTCCTCCCGGGCCGCCGCCACACACGCGTCCCACCGGCCCAGCGTGTAGAGCGCCAGCAGCCGCAGATACCGCAGCTCCAGCGCGTACGGCGACGACAGCAGACCCGCCCGGCGCGCCCGGTCCAGCCCCTCCGCCACCCACGACAGGCACTCCTCCAGGTCCCCGCCCTCGAAGCAGCCCACCGCCAGATTGAACAGGGCCCGCATCTCCACCGGCGCGTTGCCCGCCCCGCGCGCCAGCTCCCGGGCCTCCTGGAGCCGCTCCCGGCCCTCCGGTGTCCGCCGACCGCCGCTCTCGAACGCGACCAGCGAGATCAGCAGATCCGCCTGGGCGTCCAGAATGCCCAGCCGCTCCGCGACCGGCAGCGCCCGGCGCCCCACCTCCAGCGCCGTCCGGCTGTCGCCCGTCATCCAGGCCGCCAGCACATGCGTGGCCGCCGCCCACACCCACGTCGGCGACGGCGGGTCGGCCGGGATCAGCTCCAGCGCCTCGCTGCTGTACGCGAACGCCGCCGTCTGGCTGTCGACGCGCAGCAGGTTCCCCGCCAGCGCGTAGCGCACCCGCGCCGCCAGCTCCGAGTCCGTGTCCGCGCCGACATCGGCCAGCGCGCTGCGGTTCAGCGCCACCGCCCGGTGCCCCTGACCGGCGTGGGCGGCGGCGCCCGCCGCGCGCAGGGTGAGCGCGATCCGCTCGACACCGTCGGGCCGGGCCGCCGGGGCCACCACCGACCACAGCTCCAGCGCGGTCTCCAGATGCCACAGCTCCTCGGCGGGCGCGCCCACCCGACGGGCGTGATCGGCGGCCTCCAGCGACGCGGTCAGCGCCTCGGCCAGATCATGGCTCTCGCGGTAGTGGTGGGCGCGCTCCGCCGCCGTCTCGGGGGCGGGGCCGCGCGCGGCCAGCAGCCGGGCGTACGCCCCGTGCAGCCGGGACCGCTCGCCGGGCAGCAGATCGGCGTAGACCGCCTCCCGGGCCAGCGCGTGCCGGAACCGGTACGTGCCGTCGTCGCCGGGGAGCAGCAACTGCCGGCCGACGGCCTCGCGCAGCGCGTCCTCCAACGCGTCGTCGGGCAGCCCGACCGCCTCCCGCAGGATCTCGTGCGCCACCCGGCGCCCCGCCACCGCCGCGGTCCGCAGCACCTGCTGCGCGATGTCCGAGAGCTGCTCGAACCGGATCAGCAGAACGTCCGCGAGACCGGCGGGCACTCCGCCGTCCCCGGTGCCGGTGGCCGCGAGCAGCTCCTCCGCGTAGAACGCGTTGCCCTCCGCCCGCTCCACGATCCGGCGCACCGTGGCCTCCGGCAGCGGGGTCTCGCGCAGCCCCCGCACCAGTGCGGCGACATCGGTGTCCGGCATGGGCCGCAGCTCCAGCCGCTCCACCGACGGCAGCCGCACCAGCTCGGCGAGCAGCGGGCGCAGCGGATGCCGCCGGTGCAGATCGTCCGCCCGGTACGAGGCCAGCAGCGCCAGCCGGTGGGTGGGGGCGCCGCCCGCCGCCCGCTGGAGCACACCCCGGCTCAGCAGGAACCGCAGCAGGTCCCGCGACGACTGGTCGGCCCAGTGCAGATCCTCCAGCACCAGCAGCAGCGGCGCCCGCCCGGCGACCTCGGCCAGCAGCGCCGCCATCCCCTCGAACAGCCGCAGCCGCCCGCCCCCCGACCGCTCCGCCGCGTCCGGCTCCTCCGCCCCTCCTGCCCCGAGCAGCCGCTCGGCCGCCGGATGTGCCGCCAGCACGGGCGCGAACCGCTCGTCGGCCGCGAGCGCGCCCAGCATCTCCGTGAACGGCAGATAGGGCAGCCCGGCGTCCCCCAGATCCACGCAGTGCCCGGTCAGTACGGTCATCCCGTCCCCCGCGGCCCGCCCCGCTATCTCCTCCAGCAGCCGGGTCTTGCCCACCCCGGCGTCCCCGGCGACGAGCACCGCCCGCCCCTCCCCGTCCCGGGCACGCCGCAGCGCCCCCGACAGCCGGGCCACCTCATCGCCCCTGCCCACCAGGGGTCCGGCCGTGAAAGCGCCATACACCATGTGATCCATCCTGCCATTGCCCACTGACAACGCCGCGGGGGTTTCCGTGCCCTCGGCTCGGTTCGGTTCGGTGGGGGTGGAGGGCTGGGCCCGGCAGGCCCCCGGCCCGCCGCGCGCCGCCCCGGCCCGGCCCGGCGCGGGAGGCCGCCCCGTCCGGGCCGGGGGCCCCAGGCTCGGCGCCGGGCGCCTCCCGGTCTGGGGGCGGGCGTCCCGGCTCCACGCGGACCGGCCTCGGCCCGGCGCGGGGCGCCCAGGCTCGGCATGGCCGCGTGCACCCGGCCCGGCGCAGGCGGGCTCTGGCTCGGCGCGGGGCGCCCTGGACCGGTGGAGGGTGAGCCCTGCTCGGCCCAGTCCACGTCGGCCAGGTGGGAGGGTGAGCCCTGCTCGGCCCAGTCCGCCTCGGCCTGGTGGAGGGTGGGCCTCCTCGGCCCAGTCCGCGTCGGCCCAGTGAAGAGTGAGCTTCCTCAGCCCGCTCCACCCCGGCCCGAAACGGTCCCCCCGGCCCAACGCAGGCCGCCTGCCCCGGTGCAGGCGCCCCAGCCGGGTGGACGGTGGGTCCCGCTCGGTGCAGGCTGCTGCTGGCCGAGTGCGGGCCGCGTGCCTGCCCCGGTGCAGGCACCCCAGCCGGGTGGAGGGTGGGTCCCATTCGGCGCAGGCCGTCGCCGGCCGAGTAGAGGCCGCCTGCCCGCCCCAGTGCAGGTGCACCAGCCGGGTGGAGACCGGATCCCGCTCGGCGCAGGCCGTCGCCGGCCCAGTACAGACCACCACCCGACCCACCGCAGCCCCCGCCCAACCCCGCCCAACCCCGCCCAGCCAAGCCCTCCACCCGGCGATGAGCGCCTCCCACCCAGCGCGGACCGCCTCCCCAGCGCGGAGCGCCTACCCAGCGCGGAGCGCCCCCCAGCGCGCCAGCGTCGTGAAGTCGTCGTCGGTCAGGCCCTGTCGCGGGTCGACCCGGTGCAGGAGGGCGGGTCCGGTGTGGTGGTTCCGGACCCAGTCCCGGTCCGCGTCGGTGACTTCGTCGTCGACCCAGGCGAGGGCCCGGCCCCGCGCCCACGCCACCACCTCCGGTGTCTTCCAGAACACCCCGTCCCCGGGCTCGGCACGCACCTCGGCCCACCGGATGAAGGGCAGTTCGGGCAGCCCCAGTACCGGCCCGATGTAGGTGTTGGCCTCGTCCTCCCAGGTCGTCGCCCATACCAGGTCGAAGGGGAGCGCCCGCAGGGCAGGGCCGTGCGACGGGTCGAGCCACACCCGCAGGGGTCTCACCGGCCGGTCGGGCATCCCCCGTTCGGCCAGCCGCCGCCGCTGGGCGGCCTCCCAGCGGGGGGTGAGGATCCGGTGCGTCCCGTACCCCTCGGGCCGCCGGTGCGGCTTGGCGGCATACGGATTCAGCGGCCCGTCGACATCCACCAGCAGCACGGGACGCACCGCCCCCACCCCCTTACGGCCCCGGAACGGGCCTCAGCCGTTCAGCGACTCCACCGGCTCCCCGGCATCCACCAGGACCCGGCGGGACGGGAACGAATCCCACGCGCCCCGAACCACCCCCGGACCGGCCGCCTCACCGATGCAGCGAGCCCACCCAATCCTCCGGAACCCGCCCCGACGGCCCCGGGACGGGCTGGCTCTCCGGGTGGCTCGCCGGGGCCGCCAACTCCGGTCCGGACTCGTACAGTTCGCCCGTCTCGTAGCTCCAGAACCAGCCCTCGCCCGGCTCGTACGTCTGCACCACCGGGTGGCCGGTCGCCTTGAAGTGGGCGGTGGCGTGCTGGGCGGGTGAGGAGTCGCAGCACCCCACGTGGCCGCACTGGGCGCAGCGCCGCAGATGGAACCACCACCCGCCGGCCTCGTCGCACTCCACGCAGCCGTCCCCGCTGGGCGGCACGCTCGGGTCAACTCCGGGAACAGTCCCGCTCATCCCGATTCCTCCGGTCTCTCGTCGTTCTGGTCGTTCTGGTGGTTCTGGTCGTGCTCGCCATGCTCGTTGTGCTCGTCGGTCTCGCCGTGCTCGTCGGTCTCGTCCGCCGTGAGCGGCAGCAGGACGCGGAACCGGGTGTCGCCCGGTACCGACTCGACCAGCAGACTCCCGTGGTGCTTGTTGACCACGATCCGCCAGGAGATGTCGAGGCCGAGCCCGGTGCCCTCGCCGACCGGTTTGGTGGTGAAGAAGGGATCGAAGATCCGGTCCTTGATCTCCGGCGCCACCCCGGGCCCGGTGTCCTGGAACTCGACCAGCAGCCGGTCCCCGTCCTTGGCGGTGCGCACGGTCAGTGTCCCGTCCCCGCCGGCGGAGCCGATCGCCGCGACCGCGTTGTCGATGAGGTTGGTCCACACCTGGTTCAGCTCCGCCGGGTAGGCGGGCACCGCGGGCAGCGTACGGTCATACTCCTTGACCACCTTGATCCGCTGGCCGATCTTGCCGCTGAGCATCACCAGGGTGCTGTCCAGCAGTTCATGGACGTCGGCCATCCGGTAGGGCGCCCGGTCGAGCTGCGAGTACTGCTTGGCCGCGTCGACCAGGTGCGAGATGCGGTTGGTGGAGTCCTCGATCTCGCACATCAGCAGCTCGGTCTCGACCGTGTAGTTGAGCCAGCCGATCGCGCCCGAGAGGATCTCCGGGACGACGGCCGTCTGCACCCGGTCGAGCCAGTCCGTGTCCAGCCCGGCCTGGACGAAGGTCGGGGCCAGCCGCCAGCCGTCCTCGATGCCGTGGTCGTCGAGCCAGTCGGTGATCTCGTCCTCGCGGTCCGCCGCCTCCAGCGGGCTCAGCACCGGGGCCTTCGCGACCCGCTCCGCCGTGCGCTCCTGGATCTCGATCAGTCCGGTGAGCGCCTCCGGCGTGTACGCCCCGGCGGCGATCACCGCGAGCTTGTGCCGCATCTTGGCGACCCGCTCGCGCAGGGTGGAGGTGGCCCGGACGGCCGCCGCCGCCGGATTGTTCAGCTCATGGGTGAGCCCGGCGGACAGGGAGCCCAGCGCCAGCAGCCGCTCACGCTGGCCGATGACCCGCTGGCTGTTCTTCGAACCGAAGAACAGGCCCTCCAGCAGATGCACGGCCATCGGGAACCACTCGCGCATCACCTCGGCGAAGGTCTCGGCGGGCAGCACGAAGAACCGGGTCGGCTCGGTCACCCGCATCGTGTTGTTGTAGACCTGCCGCACCCGCTCGTCGCCGATGTACGCCTGCATGGCGCCCGCGTACACCCCGCGCTGGGAGGTGCGGACCACCTCCACCTCGTCGCCGCCGACCTTGCGGGACAGTACGACCGTGCCCTCGATCATCACGTAGAAGCAGGTCGCCGGCTCGCCCTCGGTGTAGACCGGGCCCGGCTCGAACAGCTCCACCCGCCCCTCGCTGCACAGCCGCCCGAGCTGCTCGGGCGCGAGCTTCTCGAACAGGAACAGCGCGCTGATCTCCTCCGGGCTGCACGGCTGCGGAATCCCGCTCATGACGGCTCCCCGGGGCCGGGGACGACGTTCTCGTTCATGACTGCTCCAGATAGCGGTGGACGAGCATCACGGCCATCGCCCCCTCACCGACCGCCGACGCGACCCGCTTGGCGGACTCCGCGCGCGCGTCGCCCGCCACGAACACCCCCGGGATGTTCGTCTCCAGGTGGTACGGCGGCCGGTCCAGCTCCCAGCCCGCCGGGGGCCGTCCGTCGGGCGTGAGGTCGGGCCCGGCCAGGATGAACCCCCGTCCGTCGCGCTCGACCGCCCCCGCCAGCCAGTCCGTCAGCGGGGCGGCGCCGATGAACACGAACAGCCACTTCGCGTCGACCAGTTCACTGCCCCCGGTCGCCACATCGCGCAGCGTGAGCTGCTCCAGCTCCTCGCCGCCGTGCGCCGACTCCACCACCGTGTTGCAGCGGACCGAGATGTTCGGCGCGTCGTTGACCTGCTGAATCAGATAGTGCGACATCGACGCCGACAGATCCGGGCCGCGCACCAGCAGCGTCACCGACTTCGCGCCCCGCGCCAGATACATCGCCGCCTGCCCGGCCGAGTTGGCGCCGCCCACGATGTACACGTCGTGGCCCTGGCAGGCCGCCGCCTCGGTGAGGGCGGAGCCGTAGAACACCCCGCAGCCGGTCAGGTCCGGCAGCCCCGGCGCGGCGAGCTGGCGGTAGGACACGCCGGTCGCCAGGATCACCGCGTGCGCCGCGATGGCCGTACCGTCGGCGAACCGGACCGTGCGGGCGGAGCCGTTGACCTCCAGGCCGGTCACCTCCCGCGCGGTGAGGATCTCGGCGCCGAACTTCGCCGCCTGCCGGCGCGCCCGGTCGGTGAGCTGCGCGCCCGACACCCCGTCGGGGAAGCCCAGGTAGTTCTCGATGCGGGACGACTGCCCGGCCTGTCCGCCGGTCGCCTCCCGCTCCACCAGCACCGTCCGCAGGCCCTCCGACGCCCCGTACACCGCCGCGCCCAGCCCGGCCGGGCCGCCGCCGATCACCACCAGGTCGTAGAAGTCGGACGCCGGGGTCGTGGCGAGCCCCACCCGGGCGGCCAGCTCCGGGGCCTCGGGCTCGATCATCGTCTCGCCGTCGGGCGTGATCACCAGCGGCAGCCGCCGCCCGTCCGCGCCCGCCGCCGCCAGCAGCCGCTGCCCCTCCGGCTCGTCCGCCGAGTACCAGCGGTAGGGCACCTGGTTGCGGGCCAGGAACTCCCGGACCTCCGAGGAGGGCGCCGAGAAGCGGTGCCCGACGACCTTGGTGCTCGGTACCGGCCTGAAGTCGCTGGCCCGCCACGCGGAGAGCAGATCGTCCAGGACCGGGTAGAGCTTCTCCTCCGGCGGGTCCCAGGGCTTGAGCAGATAGTGGTCCAGATCGACCACGTTGATCGCGTCGATCGCGGCGTTGGTGTCCGCGTACGCGGTCAGCAGCACCCGCCGCGCCCCTGGATACACGTCCAGGGCCTGTTCCAGGAACTCGATGCCGTTCATCTGCGGCATCCGGTAGTCCGCGAGGATCACGGCCACCAGGTCACCGCGGAGCTTCAGCTCGCGCAGCGCCCCGAGGGCCGACTCGCCGGACTCCGCCCGCACGATCCGGTACGAGGCGCCGTAGCGCCGCCTGAGGTCGCGCGCGACGGCACGCGACACCCCCGGATCGTCGTCGACGGTCATGATGACGGTCCGCGCCGTGTCGGCGGCCTGTGCCATACCTCTCCCACCCCGAGCGGATCAGTGCCGCGGCCCGGCGGATCCCGTCCGTCCGCGCCGCTTCCCGCCCATCGTATGTTCGATCGTCCCGCTTCGCGCGGGTACGGCCGGGCCGTCGGTTCCGCCGAGAGCTGAGGACGCAGCACTCGCTGCCCCCGGGGTCCTGGAGCACCACCCTGCTCTCCTCGCCGCTCTGCCCCACGTCCGCGGGGCGGGCGCCCAGCACCGGCAGTTGGTCCGCCGCCCACCGGCGTCCGAGGGTCACCGGACCGGCACAGTCGATCACCACCTGCTCCCACCGCAAGGTCATGAGGTCAGGGTAGGGAAGACTGGGGGCGCACATGTGATCACGACTGAAGGAGGCGGCGGGATGACGCGCCCGGTCACGGCAGGGGTGGACGGATCGGACGAGAGCCTGGCGGCGCTGGCCTGGGCGGCGCGGGAGGCCGTTCGGCGGGACCGAGTGCTGCGGGTGGTGCACGCCTGGCGGTCCGAGGACCACGAGGCCGTCGACGGCGACCGCGCCGCCCAGGAGCGGTGGGCGCGGGAGGCGGTCGAGGGCGCGGTACGGGCCCTCGCCGGGCGCCACCCGGGGCTCGCGGTGACGACCGAGATCACCGAGGGCGCCCCGGCGCAGACCCTGATCGCGGCCTGCGCGGACGCCGAGCTGCTGGTCCTCGGCTCGCGCGGACACGGCCAGGTGGTCGGGTTCCTGCTCGGCTCGGTCGGCCAGCAGGTGATCGCCGGGGCCGCACGGCCCGTCGTCCTCGTCCGGGCCGGTGACAAGGCGTCCACCGAGGTCGCCGGGCACGAGATCGTCGTCGGCCAGGAGGGCGAGCCCGAGGACAGCGCCGCCGTGCTGGAGTTCGCCTTCCGCACGGCCGCCGCCCGTGGCGCCAGCATCCGCGCGGTCCGCGCCTGGGCGCTGCCGCCGGTGTACTCCTACAGCCCGGCCGCCATGAAGATCCTCGACGAGGCCGGCGGCCCCGAGCCCTACGAGCGGCGGGCCCTGGCCGACGCCCTGCGGCCCTGGCGCGAGCGCCACCCCGGGGTGCATGTGATCGAGCATGTCGAGATGGGCAGCGCCGGGCAGGTCCTGCTGTCCGTCGCCCCGGGCGCCCAGCTCGTGGTCGTCGGACGCCGGGCCCGCCGGACCGCCGTGGGCGCCCGGATCGGCTCGGTCGCCCACGGGGTGCTGCACCACGCCCCGTGCCCGGTGGCGGTGGTACCGCCCGCCTGAACCGCCGCCGCCCGGCTCGGCCGGCTCAGGCGGCTCAGTCGACGTCGCAGGGCAGCCCCGGCAGTTCCCGGGCCTTCGGCAGGATGTGGGCGATGTAGTCCTTGACGACCGCGTCGATGCCGATGTCGTGCTGGGCCCGCTCGGCCAGGTACCAGCGGTGCTCCAGCAACTGGTGGTAGATCTCCGCCGCGTCCATCGTGCCGCGCAGTTCCAGCGGGACCGCGCGCACGGTGGGCCGGAACACATCGCGCACCCACCGGTGGGCCAGCACCTCGGGCCGGGCGGCGAGGGGGTCGCCCGGCGCGTAGTCGTCCTGGGTGGCCATCCACGCCTCCAGGTCGTTCAGCAGCCGCCGCGCCTGGTTCTCCTCGGTGTCCAGGCCGGTCAGCCGCAGCAACTGGCGCTGGTGGTGGCCCGCGTCCACCACCTTCGGCACGAAGGTCACCGTGTCGCCGGTGGGGGAGTGCTCGATCTGCATCTCGGCCACGTCGAAACCGAGGTCGTTCAGGCGGCGTATCCGGCGCTCCATGTAGTGGTGCTTGCCCGCCGGATACACCGACACCCGGGTCAGCTCCTCCCACAGACCCCGGTAGCGGGCGCAGATCTCGGTGCCGAACTCGATCGGGTCCACCGACGGGTGCAGCGCCCCGGACGCCTCCAGGTCGAGCAGTTCGCCGCTGATGTTGACCCGCGCGAGATCGAGGTCGTAGTCCCGCTGCCCGTCGCTCAGCCGGGGGTGCAGATCGCCGGTCTCGGCGTCCACCAGATAGGCGGCGTAGGCGCCCGCGTCCCGCCGGAACAGGGTGTTCGACAGCGAGCAGTCGCCCCACGCGAACCCGGCCAGATGCAGCCGGACCAGCAGCACCGCCAGCGCGTCCATCAGCCGGTGCATGGTCGCCGGCCGCATCGTCGTCTCGAACATCGACCGGTACGGCAGCGAGCCCCCGAGGTGCCGGGTCACCAGCACCGGTTCCAGCGGCTGCCCGGCCGCGTCGGTGCGCCCGGTGACCACGGCGAGGGCGTCGACCGCCGGGATGCCGAGCCGGTCCAGATCGCGCAGCAGCCCGTACTCGCGCAGCGCGGGCCGCTCGGCCAGTTCCTTGACGGCGATCACCTCGTCCCCGGCGTGCGCGTAGCGCACCACGTGCCGGGAGATGCCGCGCGGCAGCGGCACGAGGTGCTCCTCCGGCCAGTTCTCCAGGGGCACGTCCCAGGGGAGCGCGAGGAGCAGAGCCGGATGCTCCGGATTGGTGGCACTGATCTGCAAAGCCATGGCCCGACCTTAGAGCGCCGCGTCGAACGGATGCGCGGCCGTATCGGTGTGCGGACGGGAGGCCGTATCGGTGTACGGACGGGTATCGGTGTGCGGGCGGGAGAGGTGTCCGGTCCCGTGCGTGCACGCGGCAGGCCGAGGCCCCCCGGCGTCGGCCGGGATCAGAACGCCGCCCTGTGGGCCCGTGCCGCCGTCTCGGCGATCGGGCCCCGGTGCGCCGGGCCGTGACCGGGCAGCAGCAGGTCCCCGTCCAGTTCCGTGAACCGCTCCAGCGAGGCGAGCGCCGCCGCCCGGTCGTGGTGGAACATCCCCGGCAGCAGTTGCGGCCCCCGCAACCGGGAGGTGGGATGGCCGGTGACCAGGGCGTCCCCGGAGATCACCACCCCGGCGCCGGGCAGTGCGAAGGCGCAGTGGCCGAGGGTGTGACCGGGCGTCGGCACCGGGACCGGGGCGCCCGGCAGATCCAGCGCCTCCCCGGGCGTGACCACCGTCGGCTCGGCGACCGGGACATGCTTCCTGCCCCCGGCCCGCAGCGCGTGCACCGACCAGGGCAGCACCCCGGGCCGCCACACATGGGGCAGCACATCCGCCACGTCCGCCTGGTGCAGGAACTCCCGCCGCGCGTGCCCGGCCTCCGCCGGATGGCACAGCACCGGGGTGCCGTACTCGGTGCGCAGGAACTCGGCGGACCCGAGATGGTCGTTGTGCGCGTGGGTCAGGAGCACGGCGGTGACCGCGCCCGGGGAGCCGCCCACCTCGGCGAGGGAGGCGAGCAGCCGCTCCCGGTCGGCCGGGTACCCGGTGTCCACGAGGGTCAGCGCGTCCCCGTCCCGCACGATCACCCAGTTCGTCCGCGCCCCGTGCACCAGATGCACCCCGTCCGCGACCTGCCGCGCCTCCACCCGCATGATCCGCCCCACGTTCCCGTCCGCAGCCGTACGGGACCCTCCGTACGGGACCAGACAAGCAGATCAAGGGGCGGGCGCGGGTGAGGCCCCGGCGCGCATCCCGAACAGGAACCGGACCGCCCGCGCCCGCCGGATCCCGAACTCGTACACCCCGAACACCACGACCAGCGAACCCGTGACGATCGCCGCGTACTTCACCCCCATGGGCGCCGCCCAGCCCACCACCCCGTAGGCGAAGGCCACGACGACCGGCTGATGGAGGACGTACACGGGGAGCGCGGCGCCCGCCAGATACGCCCGCACCCGGGCACCCCGGACCGGGCGCGCGCGGGGCCGGTCCAGCAGCCCCACGATCGCCAGGACCCAGCACCACCCGGCCGCCCCGAACAGCGCCCGGGTCAGCACCGCGAACCCCGACCGGTCGGTGAACGGGTCGTCCAGGGACATGAACCCCGGTGCCGTCGCCGTGAACAGCGCCACGCCCAGGACCGCGGCCGGCCACGCCAGGCGCCGGGTCGCCGCCCGCACCCGCTCGTCGTCGGCGAGGGCGTACCCGTGCAGGAAGAACACCAGGTAGGCCCACCGGTTCCAGCCCGCGAAGCCCTCCTCCATCAGCAGCAGCGCGTTGAGCGCGGCGAGCGGGAGGGCGGGCAGGAACAGCAGCGCGGGGTGCCGGGCCACGGCGTGGGCCAGGGGCCCGGCGGCGCGGGCGAGCGGTGCCGCGACCGGCGCGAGCAGCAGACCGAACGTCAGCAGCAGCACCACGAACCACAGATGCCCGGTCTCGAAGTACTCCCCGTCGAGCACGAAGGGGAAGTCCGACGGCTCCGGGCGCACGGTCAGGAAGCGCGGCCAGAAGGCCGGGTACGACTCGTGATAGCCGGGGTCGGCCGCGCGCAGCCGCAGCCACTGGGGGAGCGGGAGCAGCAGCAGCGTCGCCGCCACCAGCGGGACACCCAGCCGCAGCAGCCGCTCGCGCGCGAAGCCGCCCGCGCCGCGCCGCCGCAGCGAGTGCCGGGCACCGAGCCCGGCCGCCAGGAACAGCACCGGCATCGCCCAGACCACCCCGAGACCGGACAGCACGGTCACGGCCTCGGTGGTCCGCCCGTTCTTGACGTAGAAGTCGTCGTCGGGGGAGAAGACCAGGGCGGCGTGGAAGAAGACCAGGCCGAGGACCACGGCGACGCGCAGGGTGTCCAGTTCCGTACGCCGTTCCGTGCCCGTGCCCATCCCGCCCCCCTCCCGAAGTGCGCCCAGTGTGGGGGACGGGGGCGGACGGACGACAGGCTTCCGGCGCCGGTGGCTACCGCACGCCCTCCGGCCGGAACTGCACACTGATCCGCGGCCCCGCCGCCCGGGTGCTCTTCGGTACGCAGTGCTCCCAGGTCCGCTGGCACGAACCGCCCATCACGATCAGATCGCCGTGCCCCAGCGGACGCCGTACCGAGTCGCCGCCGCGCACCGGGCGCAACAGCAGATCGCGAGGGGCGCCCACGGACAGGATGGCGACCATGGTGTCCTCCCGGGCACCCCGCCCGATCCGGTCGCCGTGCCAGGCCACACTGTCCCGGCCGTCCCGGTACAGACACAGCCCCGCCGTCGTGAACGGCTCCCGCAGCTCGCCCGCGTAGTGCGCGGACAGCGCGTCCCGGGCCTCGGCCAGCACTGGGTCGGGCAGCGCCTCGCCCCGCCGGTAGAACGCCAGCAGCCGCGGTACGTCCACCACCTGGTCGTACATCGCCCGGCGCTCGGCCCGCCAGGGGACCTCGTGCGCCAGCCGCTCGAAGAGGGTGTCGGCGCCGGTCAGCCAGCCGGGCAGGACGTCGATCCAGGCACCTGCGGCGAGCGCCGTCCGGCGGATCCCGTCGAGCGGGCCCAGCCGCACCCGGTCGCTCTGGTCGAAGAGGGAGCCCTGGAGGTGCGTGGTCATGGGGTCAGGGTACTCCGGAATCGCTTCAGAATCGATCGAGTGTTCGATTCATGAGGGGTGTCGGAGGGCTGTGGATACATTCCTGTACCCGATGCATTGCTGTACCCGATACATTCATGTATCCAATACATTTGCGTATCCGATACATTCGCGTATCGGACGGAGGCGACGGGATGGCGGCGACGGTGGACAGGGACGGGACGGGCGCGGCGGGCGGCCGGGTGACCAGGCGCCGGGAGCGGACCCGGGCCCGGCTGCTCGACGCCGCGTTCACCGTGTTCGCCGCGAAGGGGTTCGGCCGGGTCTCCATCGAGGAGGTGTGCGAGGCCGCCGGATTCAGCCGGGGCGCCTTCTACTCCAACTTCGCCAGCCTGGACGAACTGTTCTTCGCCCTCTACCGGGACCGCGCCGAACTGATCGCCGGGCAGGTCGCCGACGCCCTCGCCCGGGACGGCGGGCCCGCGCTGGACGTACCGGCCGCCGTCGACCGGGTCACCGGGGTACTGCTCCTGGACCGCGACTGGCTGCTGGTGAAGACCGACTTCCTGGTGCACGCCGCCCGCGCCCCCGCCGTCGCCGCCACTCTCCTCGCCCACCGGGCCAAGCTGCGCGCCGCCATCGCCGACCGGCTGCGCCGCGCCCGGGGCCACACCGCCCTGCCCGCCGTCCTCGGCGACACCGACGGGGCCGCCCGCGCGGTCGTCGCCGCCTACGACGGCGTCACCGTGCAGCTCCTCCTCGACCAGGACCTCACCGCCGCCCGCGCCTGGCTGAAGCAACTGCTCACCGCGCTGCTCACGGACGCCACCACCCCCGAGCCCCCCGAACACACCGAGCCCTCCCAGCACACCGAGCCCTCGGAACACCCACAGCCCGCCGAACACCCCGGATGAAGGGAACGCCACCCATGAACGCGGAGACCGCGGATGTCGCGGACGTCATCGTCGTCGGAGCGGGCCTCGCGGGCCTGGTCGCCGCGCACGAACTCACCAGCCGGGGCCGCCGGGTCGCCCTGCTCGACCAGGAGAACGCCGCCAACCTCGGCGGCCAGGCGTTCTGGTCCTTCGGGGGGCTCTTCCTGGTCGACTCGCCCGAGCAGCGCAGGCTGAAGATCAGGGACTCCTTCGACCTGGCCTGGACCGACTGGCAGGGCAGCGCGCAGTTCGACCGGCAGGACGACGAGGACTCCTGGGCGGTGCGCTGGGCCCGCGCCTACGTCGAGTTCGCGGCGGGCGAGAAGCGCTCCTGGCTCGACGGCCACGGCATCAAACTGCTGCCCACCGTCGGCTGGGCCGAGCGCGGCGACCTGCGCGCCGACGGCCACGGCAACTCCGTACCCCGCTTCCACATCGCCTGGGGCACCGGCACCGGAGTCGTCGAACCCTTCGTCGCGTACGCCCGGCAGGCCGCCGCCGACGGACTGCTCACCTTCCACCACCGCCACCGCGTCGACGCCCTGATCACCGAGAACGGCACCGCGCGCGGGGTGCGCGGCACCCTCCTCGCCCCGGACGACGCCCCGCGCGGGGTCCCCTCCGGCCGCGAGACGGCCGGCGAGTTCGCGTTCACCGCCCAGGCCGTCATCGTCACCTCCGGCGGCATCGGCGCCGACCACGACATCGTCCGCCGCCACTGGCCCGCCCGGCTCGGCACCCCGCCCGCCCGGATGATCACCGGTGTCCCCGCCTACGTCGACGGCCGGATGCTCGACATCAGCGCCGAGGCCGGAGTCCGCCTGGTCAACCGCGACCGAATGTGGCACTACACCGAGGGCGTCCGCAACTGGGACCCCATCTGGCCCGGCCACGGCATCCGCATCCTGCCCGGCCCCTCCTCGATGTGGTTCGACGCCCTCGGCCGCCGCCTCCCCGAGCCCTGCCTGCCCGGCTACGACACCCTCTCCACCCTGCGCCATCTGCGCACCACCGAGGACCTCGCCGCCCACGACCACTCCTGGTTCATCCTCACCCGGAAGATCATCGAGAAGGAGTTCGCCCTCTCCGGCTCCGAGCAGAACCCCGACATCACCGCCAAGGACCGGGGGGCCGTGCTGCGCGACCGGCTCCTCGGCAAGGGCGCGCCCGGCCCGGTCCAGGCGTTCCTGCGCAGCGGCGCCGACTTCGTCACCGCGCCCACCCTGGAGCAGTTGGCCGACCGGATGAACGGCCTCACGGACACACCGCTCCTGGACGCCGCCGTGCTGCGCCGCCAGATCGAGGCCCGCGACCGCCAGTTCGCCAACCCGTACAGCAAGGACGCCCAGGTGCAGGGCATCCGCAACGCCCGCCGCTACATCGGCGACCGTCTCGGCCGGGTCGCCACCCCGCACCGGCTGCTGGACCCGGGGGCCGGTCCGCTGGTCGGCGTCAAGCTGCACATCCTGACCCGCAAGACCCTCGGCGGCATCCAGACCGACCTGGACTCCCGCGCCCTCGGCGCCGACGGCACCCCCATCGAGGGGCTCTACGCGGCGGGCGAGGTCGCCGGGTTCGGCGGCGGCGGGGTGCACGGGTACAACGCGCTGGAGGGGACGTTCCTCGGCGGCTGTCTGTTCTCGGGGCGCGCGGCGGGGCGGGCGGCGGCGGGGCAGGTCGGCTGAGCGCGAGGGCGCCGGTGCGCCGCCCTACGCGCCGAGGAGCCGGAGCAGTACGGCCGTGTGGCTGTGCTCCGGCTCCTTCGCCGCCGTCAGCAGGGTCACCGGGCCCGCGTCCGCCCACGCCCGCAGCCCGGCCAGCGACTGTGCCGCTCCGGGCGCGGTCAGCTCGGCTTCGTAGCGGCGCCCGAACTCCTCGTAGGAGCCCGCCCCGGAGTGGTACCAGCGGCGCAGTTCGGCCGAGGGGGTGAGGGCCCTGGGCCACTCGTCCACCTTCGCCGCCTCCTTGGACAGGCCGCGCGGCCACAGCCGGTCGACTAGGACGCGCAGGCCGTCACCGGGTTCGGCGGCCTCGTAGACACGGCGGACACGGACACTCATGGAGGCCCCTTCGGTCATCAGGTCGGTGACCGGGTGGTCACCGGGTCGGTCGTCAGGTCGGTCACCGGGTCGGTCACCGGGCGGTCATGCAGGCCGATCGTCAGGTCGGTCGTGAGGCTGCTCGCCAGGCCGATCGCCGGGCCGATCGCCGGGTCGGTCGTCAGGGACGCAGGCTCTTCGCCGCGGCCTTCAGCACCGCCCCCGCGACCGCGGACAGCGCGGGGGAGTCCAGCTTCCACTGCTGCCAGTACAGCGGCATGTCGACCGGCCGTCCCGCCGCCGCCAGATGCTCCAGTTGCCCGGCCCGCACCAGCGGCTCCGCCTGCGCCTCCGGCACCAGCCCCCACCCCAGCCCGGCCAGGACACAGCCGAGGAACCCCTCACTCGCCGGCACGAAGTGACGCCGCGCGCTCGCCCCGCCGGGACCGCTCGCCCCGCCGGGACCGCTCGCCCCGCCGGGACCGCCCGCCCCGGCAGGACCACCGCCCAACTGCCGTACGAAGTCGTCCTGGAAGTCGTCGCGCCGGTCGAAGGCGATCACCGGGGCCTCGGCCAGCGCCTCCCGCAGCTCGCGCCCGCGCAGATACCGGACGACGAACTCCGGGGCGGCCACCGGGAGGTACCGCATCCGGCCCAGCGGCCGGACCGAGCAGCCCGGCACCGCGTCCGGGGACGAGGTCACCGCCGCCATCACCACGCCCTCCCGCAGCAGGGCCGCCGTATGGTCCTCGTCCTCGCGGCGCAGCTCCAGCGCGGGCCCCGACTCCCGCGGCAGTTGGGTCAGCGCGTCCAGGAACCAGGTGGCCAGCGAGTCCGCGTTCACCGCGACCGACACCCGGGCCGGTGCGCCGTCCGCCGTCAGCCCCAGCTCGGCGAACGCGTCCCGCTCCAGCCGGGCCATCTGCCGGGCCATCCGCACCAGCACCTCACCGGACTCGGTGGGCCGCACCGGCTTGGTCCGCATCAGCAGCACCCGCCCGGTCCGCTGCTCCAGCGCCTTCACCCGCTGGCTGACCGCCGACGGCGTCACATGCAGCGCCAGCGCCGCCGCGTCGAAGGTGCCCTCGTCCACCACCGCGAGCAGCGTCCGCACCTGGTCCAGCGGCAGATCCGACAGCCCGGCGTCCCGCACCATCCGCGACCACCTCTCCTCCCCCTCCATTACTCGCGCTAAGGATACGTAAGAATCTTTAGCTGTACCTGAACTGATCGTCTCCGTAGCGTGCCCGGTATGACCCCCGCACTCGCCGCCGCCGCGGCCGGCTTCGGTACCGGCCTGTCCCTGATCGTCGCCATCGGCGCCCAGAACGCCTTCGTCCTGCGCCAGGGCGTCCGGCGGGACGCGGTTCTCGCGGTGGTCGGCATCTGCGCCCTGTCCGACGCCCTGCTCATCGCGCTCGGGGTCGCCGGGGTCGGCGCGGTCGTCGTGGCCTGGCCGCAGGCGCTCACCGTCGTCGCCTGGATCGGCGGCGCCTTCCTCCTCGGCTACGGGGCGCTCGCCGCCCGCCGGGTGCTCCGGCCCGCCGGGGACGCCCTGCGCACCGAGGACGGCGGAGCGGCGGCGGGCGGGTCACGCCGCCGGGCCGTCCTCACCTGTCTGGCCCTGACCTGGCTCAACCCCCATGTCTACCTCGACACGGTCTTCCTGCTCGGCTCGGTCGCCGCCGACCGGGGCCCGCAGCGCTGGGTCTTCGGTCTCGGCGCGGTCGTCGCCAGCCTGGTCTGGTTCGCCGCGCTCGGCTTCGGCGCCCGGCTGCTCGGCCGCTGGCTCACCCGGCCCGCCGCCTGGCGGATCCTGGACGGTTTCGTCGCCGCGACGATGATCACCCTGGGCGTGCTCCTGATCACCGGAGCGTGAGCCGCCCCACCGCAGAACGAGACGGCCCGCCGCGCCCCGCCGACGGCTGCGATAGTGACCCCTGGTTCGAACGATGTAACAGGCAACGAGCGACCGGGACGCGTGTGGACAGCAGCGAACGCAGTACGGAGGAACCGGCGGCCGACCCCGGTGAGGGGCAGCCGTCCCGACCCCGGCGCCGCTGGGCGATGGACACCCGCCCGCTGCGCCGCCCCGCCTTCCGCAGGCTCTGGGCGTCCACCATCGTCACGGCCGTCGGCAGCCAGCTCACCGCCGTCGCCGTACCCAAGCAGGTCTACGACCTCACCGGGTCCTCCGCCTGGGTCGGCTATGCCAGTATCGCGGGGCTGCTGCCCATGGTGGTGTTCGCGCTGTGGGGCGGTGCCATCGCCGACGCCGTCGACCGCCGCACCCTGCTCCTGGTCACCAACGCCGGGATAGCGGTCACGTCGGTGCTGTTCTGGGTCCAGGCGTTCGCCGGGCTGGACTCGGTCGCCGTGCTGATGGTGCTGCTCGCCGTCCAGCAGGCGTTCTTCGGGCTCAACGCGCCCGCCCGCAACGCCTCCATCGCCCGGCTGGTCCCCGAGCACGAGCTCGCCGCCGCCAACGCCCTGGGCTCGACGGTGATGCAGATCGGTCTGGTCGCCGGGCCCCTGATGGCCGGGGCGCTGATCCCGGTGATCGGGCTGGCCGAGCTGTATCTTCTCGACGCCGTCGCCCTGTGCGTCGCCGTCTGGGCCGTCGTGCGGCTGCCGTCGCTGCCCCCGCTGACCGGGGCCGCCAAGCGGCGCGCGGGCGTACGGGAGATCGCCGAGGGGTTCCGGTACATCGCCCTGCACAAGGTGCTGCTGCTGTCCTTCCTCGCCGATGTCATCGCCATGGTGCTGGGCATGCCCCGCGCCCTGTTCCCGCAACTCGCCGCCGAGACCTACGGCTCCTACGGCGAGGGACTCGCCCTGGGGCTGCTGTTCGCGGCGATCCCGGTCGGGGCGGTGGCCGGGGGGCTGTTCTCGGGCACGTTCTCCCGGGCCCGGCGGCACGGCTGGATGGTGATCGGGGCGGTGGTGGCGTGGGGGCTGGCCATCGCGGGGTTCGGGCTGAGCGCCAGTCTCTGGGTCGCCGTGGCGTTCCTGGTCGTCGCCGGGGTCGCCGACATGGTGTCCATGGTGTTCCGGGGCGCGATCCTGCTGTCGGCGGCGACCGACGAGATGCGCGGCCGGATGCAGGGCGTCTTCACGGTGGTCGTCGCGGGCGGCCCCCGCCTCGCCGACGTCCTGCACGGCACGGCGGGTTCCGCTTTCGGCCCCCGGACGGCGGTGGTGGGGGGCGGGCTGCTGGTGGTGGCGGCGATGCTGGCCCTGGCGGCAGCGGTACCGGCACTGCGGCGCTATCGCATCTGAAGGCGGGCACCCCGCACCGGCCGGGGAGGCCCTCCGGGCAGCACCACCGCCCCGTTCCGCCCTGTTCCGTCCCGCCCCTTTCCGGGAGTCACCCCTGCGGCGGCGTGGGCGGCTCCGGCCGGTGAAGGAGATCGCGTCCCCGTCCGGACCCGGTCAGTAGGTGCGCCGATGCAGCGCGTACGCCTCCATCAGGCGCCCCCGGGTCAGCTCCAGCCGGTGGGCGAGGATCTCGGCGACATTGCGGATCAGGGTCATCCCGAGTTCCGGGTCCTCCTCGCACAGCACCAGCACCGCCCCGGCCTCGAACTCGTACGCCCGGACCGGGCTGAAGGCCTCCGCGCCGAAGTCCCACCGGTACGGCGGGAAGAGCCAGGACCAGCCGAGCAGATCACCGGCGCCCAGACTGGCGACGGTCACCCGCTGGTGGGAGGTCACCTGCTGGGTGAGCGAGACGGCACCCGAGCGCAGCACCCAGAAGCGGTCGGCGTTGCCGCCCGCCTCGAAGATCCGGGTGTCCTCGGCGAAGGACACCTCGTGCGCGAGGTCCATCAGCCGGGTGCGCTGGGGCGGGGGGAGGGCGGTCAGCAGCTTCGTCGCTTTGGTCATGGCGCGGGGCTCCTCGCCGGGGCGATCGGTTCGGGTGCTTTCCCTATGCCCATTTCAGCCGCTCCCGGCGCCCGGGGCACCTCGACGCCCGTCGGCGGGCAGCAGAAAGCCCTGGCTGGACGGGGGAAGCCAGCCAGGGCAGTCCTTCGCGGCACAGGGGGGACGGTTCCGGTCGACCCCGAGACCACGTATGCGTGAACGATAAACCATCCCCCTGAGCTTCACGCAACGCGGGCACCCCCGAGGTGACCGGACTCACCCGGACTCACCCGGACTCATCCAGGCCCCCCGCCCTCCCCGGTGCCCCCGCCGTCCCCGGTGTCGACGGCGGCCTCCTCTCCCCGCTCCTCCACCCGCTCCCGTACCTGCTCCGGAGTGAGGTACGCGTGCACGTACTCGAAGTCGCTGAGCTTGGCCGGTTTGCGGCTCTGGAACCCGGTGCGCACGAAATCGTCGCCCGCGACCGCGTTGAGCATCCAGTTGGTCAGCACCCGGGTCTTGGCCACATTGGTGCGCAGCGCCGACCAGTGATAGCCCCGGGCCACCGTCTGCGCGGCGATGCCGTGCAGCTCCACGCCGAGCGGCTTGGACACCGCGTCCCGCCCCCCGAGATCCACCACCAGCCCCAGATCCCGGTGCCGGTACACCCGCTGCGGCTCACCGCGCAGGGCGGCGATCACATTGTCGGCGACCGTACGGCCCTGCCGCATGGCGTGCTGCGCGCTCGGCGGGCACACCGCGTCCCCGCCGTTGACCAGGTCCGGCACCGCCGCCGCGTCCCCGAGCGCGAACACCCCGTCGTGCCCCGGCAGATCCATCCCGGCGTTCACCGCGAGCCGGCCGCGCACGGTCTCCGCGTCCAGGGTCGCGATCAGCGGGCTGGCCACCACCCCGGCCGTCCAGATCAGGGTGCGGGTGGGCACCACCCGGCCGTCGGTGAAGACGACCTCCCGGGGACCGGCCTTCGCGATGGAGACCCCGAGCGAGATCTCCACCCCGCGCCGCCGCAGCATCTCCTGCGCGCTGCGGCCCAGCTTGTCGCCCAGCTCCGGCATCAGCCGCGGCGCGATGTCGATCAGATGCCACTTGATCAGCTTCGGGTCGAGCCGGGGGTAGCGCTTGACGGCGTTGCTGGTCAGCAACTGGAGACAGGCCGCCGTCTCGGTTCCCGCGTAACCGCCGCCCACCACCACGAACTGGAGCCGCGAGGCCCGCTCGTCGGGGTCCTGGCTGGCGTCGGCCAGATCGAGCTGGGCGATCACATGGTCGCGGATGTAGGCCGCCTCGGCGAGCGTCTTCATCCCGAAGGCGTTGTCCACCAGCCCCGGGATGTCGAAGGTGCGGGTGACACTGCCGGGGGCCAGCACGATGTAGTCGTACGACTCGTCCACGATCCGGTCGGTGATCGTACGGATCACACACACCTTGGAGCGCAGATCCACCCCGATGGCGCCGCCCGGGATGATGCGGGTCCGGTACTTGCTGGAGCGCCGCAGCGACACCGCGATCGACTGCGGGGTGAGCACCCCGGAGGCGACCTGGGGCAGCAGCGGCAGATAGAGCTGGTAGGAGAACGGGGTCACCAGGGTGAGGTCGGCCTCGTCGGGCCGGAGCCGGCGCTCCAGCCGGCGTACACAGCCGACACCGGCGAAGCCTGCGCCGACGACCAGGATCCTGGGTCGTGTCACGGTGTCCTTCCCTTCCGCGGGTACAGGGGGACTCCTTCTGTTGCTTCTTCCTGTTCTTCTTTCTTGCTTCTTGTCTTTCCTGCTCTTGTCTTCGGTGTCTTGTCTTTCGTGTCTTGTTTTTCGTGTTCTTGGTGTTCACCGACCAGCATGCACGTACAAGGGGCGTTGTGCGCCGGGCGCGGCGCAACTGAGGGGCGCGCGCGGGCCGCCCGCCGCCCGGGACGGGGGTGTGCGCACTGTCTTGACGGCGACTTGGTCCGGTCCTATGGTCCGATCACATGTTCACCCTTGGGGCTGTCGTTCACTGATCTGAACAGCCGCTCTCGGCGGCGCCGGTGTACGACGGCCACCCCCCACGCCTCAAGGAGACAGAATGCCCCCACGGACCCGGATGCTCGCGGTGGCCGCCGCGATCGGCGCGATCGGCGGCTCGTCCCTGCTGGTCGCGCCCCCGGCGGCGGCCGAGGTCGAACCCGGCGGCTGGACCTCGGTGTCACCCACCTTCACCGAACAGGAACGCGGCTGCGGCCAGATCGACGGCCTCACCTTCCGGCTCACCTGCTCCACCGCGAGTGGCGACCAGCGGGCTGAACGCCGCTACGCCACCTACACCGGCGGCACCCGTCAGTTCGAGGGCTACTTCCGCATCACGAGCCTCAGCGGAACCCGCATCAGCCTCAAGCAGACGTTCAACGAGTCCGCCGCCGGCCCCTTCTTCATGCTCGCCGCCGAACGCGGCGGCCGGCTCTACGCCGTGCACGGCGGCGCCACCCTCTCCAACGCCGGTACGGTCGGCGCCCAGGTCCGCGTCAACACCGTCCATGTCGTCGGCAGCCAGCACCGCACCTACATCAACGGCTCCCTCCAGCACACCTACGCCAGCCCCGGCGGCAGCTTCTACGACAAGTTCGGCGCCTACCGCACCAACAGCGGCAACGGCCCCGCCACCGTCGAGTGGAGCGGCATCCGCTTCTGGCGGAAGTAACCCCGCCCGTGCGCCCCACGACGATCGCCGCGGTGCCGGTGGCGCTGCTCCTCGCGCTGCCGGCCTGCACCGCGTCCCCCGGGCCCGCGACCGACGCCCGGGGGCCGCTGCGGGCCACCCTCACCACGCCCACCGACATCGACCTGAGCTGGCGCGACGACCGGCCCTCGGTCGCGGGCCATGTCCTGGAGTTCGCCACCGAACCCGGCGGCCCCTACACCGCCCTCGGCTATCTCTCCCCCCGGACGACCCGCTACCGCCACCCCGACCTCATGCCCCGCACCACCTTCCACTACCGGCTGGTCAGCTACCGGGGCCCCGCCTCCCGCCCGGTCACCGTCGACCTCCCCGACCGGGACACGGCGCAGGACGTCTCCGGGCAGGAGTGGCTCACCCCCCGCGACCGCCCGGACGCCGGAGCGGGCCATCAGCGCTCCCTGCGCGACGGCGAGGACGGCACGGCCCCCACCGCCCTCACCGGCACCCCCCGGGACGCCGGCGGCATCGCCTTCACCTGGACCGACAACTCCCGCGACGAGGACGGCTTCCTGCTGGAGATCCGCCGCACCCCCGACGCCGCCTTCGAACCCGTCGCCGTACTGGACCCGGACACCGACGCCACCGGACTCATCACCCTGCCCGGCGAGCAGCACGCCGACTACCGCGTCCGCGCCTTCGTCCTGGGCGAACGCTCGGACACCGTACGGCTGACGACGGGGGAGTGACCCGCGAAGGAAGTGTCAGCGGAACACGTTGTCCGTGTCGTCCCAGGCCAGCGGGTCCTCCCGGGACACCGTCCGCGGCGGGCGCGAGCGGGCCAGGTACATCGCCTCGATCTCCGCGGCGTAGTGCCGCACGATCGCGTCCCGGCGCAGCTTCATCGACGGGGTCAGCAGCCCGTCCTCCACCGCGAACGGCCGCGGCAGCACCCGGAACACCCGGATCGACTCCGCCCGCGACACCGCGCTGTTGGCCGCCGCCACCGCCCGGCCCACCTCCTCGCGCAGCGCGTTCTCCTCCCGGTCCTCCTGCCCCGGCCCGGCGCCCCGCCACAGCAGCGCGGAGCGCCAGTGCGCCAGGAAGTCCGGGTCCAGGGTGATCAGCGCGCCCACGCAGGGCCGTCCGTCGCCGACCACCACCGCCTGATGGATCAGCGGATGCACCCGCATCCGGTGCTCCAGCGCCGACGGCGACACACTCGTCCCACCGCTGGTGATGAGGACGTCCTTCTTGCGGCCGGTGATCGTCAGATAGCCGTCGGAGTCCAGCAGCCCCAGATCCCCGGTCGCCAGCCAGCCGCCGCGCAGCACCGCCCGGGTCGCCGCCTCGTCGTTGACATACCCGTGGAACACCGACGGGCCGCGCACCAGGATCTCCCCGTCCGCCGCCACCGCCAGCTCCACCCCCGGCAGCGCCCGGCCGACCGTGCCCGACTTCTCCCGGCCCAGCGGCTGCATGGTGACCCCGCCGCTGGTCTCGCTCAGCCCGTAGGCGTCGGCCAGATAGATCCCGATCCCCTCGTAGAACAGGGCGAGATCACGGTTGAGGGGACTGCCGCCCGAGCCGCCCCGCAGCACCCGCCCGCCGAGCGCCGCCCGCAGCCGCCGGTACACCGTCCGCTCGTACAAAGCGTGCTGGAGCCGCAGATCCAGCCCCGGACCCGACCCCCGGCCCAGCCGCTGCCGCTCGGCCGCCGCCGCGAACGCACGGGCCGTCTCCGCCGCCCGCTCGAACAGCGCGCCCCGCCCCGCCTCCTGGGCCACCCGCAGAAAACCCTTGTAGATCTTCTCCAGCACCGACGGCACCAGATACAGATAGGTCGGCCGGAACGACCGCAGCGCCGCGGACAGCGCCGCCTGGGTCAGCTCCGGCTCATGCCCCATCAGCACCCCGCCCCGGACACACAGACACTGCACCATCAGCCCGTAGACATGGGAGAACGGCAGGAACGCCAGCACCCGGGCCTGCTCACCGGGCAGCGCCCCCGAGGCGCCCCAGCCGTCGAGCAGCGCGTCGCAGGGGTGGGCCAGACCCCGGTGGCTGACCGCGCACCCCAGCGGACGGCCGCTGGTGCCCGAGGTGTAGGCGATGACGGCGGTGGAGTCCGGGTGCACGATCCGGCGCAGCGAGTCCACGGTGGTGACCGGTATCAGCGCGCCCCGCTCCACGATCTGCTCCAGCGCGCCCGCGTCCATCTGCCACACATGCCGCAGCCCCGGCAGCGCCGCGCACACCGAGCCGATCGTCATCACCCCGTGCTCGTCCTCCACCAGCACCGCCGAGCAGAGCGCGTCCCGCAGGATCCACTCGATCTGGTCGCGCGAGGACGCCGGATGGACCGGCACGATCTCGGCGCCCACCGACCACAGGGCATAGCAGAACACCGTCCACTCATAGCGGTTGCGGGACATCACCGCGACCCGCTGTCCCGGGGTGATCCCGCAGGCCACCAGCCCCTTCGCCAGCGCCAGCACCTGATCGCGCAGCTCCCCCGCCGTCACCTCCTCCCAGATCTGCACCGCCGGGTCGGGACGGCGGGCGAGGACCGGGAGGCCGGGGTGCCGGTCGGCGGCGAGGAAGACGCTGTCGGCGAGGCCGGCGGTGAGGGGCGGTCCGGCCGACGGAGCGAGGGCCCTGTCGCGCATGCGCTGCTCCAGAGGTGTACGGGGGGTGACGGCGCCGACGGGCTCGGTGAGCACCGGTGGTCGGAATCTAGCCGTTTCCCGACCGGAGCGTGAGTGGATGTCCCAACTGAGAGTCGGTTGTGATCTGCCCGTACCCGGCGGCCCCCGGGCGCCCCTCAGACCGGCCGCAGCCACACCGTCGCCAGCGGCGGAAGGGTCAGGGTGAGGCCACCCCCTTCCGTCGTCAGCGGCCCCGCGTTGACCACCGCGCCACCGCCGTATCGGGCGGCGTCGGTGTTGAGTGCCTCCGTCCACGCGGCCACGCCGTCCCGCACCGGCAGCCGGTAGCCGTGCCGCACCACCGGGGAGAAGTTGCTGACCGAGATCAGCGGGGTGCCGTCGGCCGCCCGGCGGACGAACGCGAAGACATTGTCCTCGGCCGCGTCCCCCAGCAGCCACTCGAACCCGGCCGGATCGGTGTCCCGCTCCCACAGCGACGGCGCCGACCGGTACACGGAGTTGAGATCCCGCACCAGATCCCGCACCCCCCGGTGATCGGCCTCGGCCCCGTACCCCCGCTCCAGCAGCCACCAGTCCGGGCCGGTGGCCTCCGACCACTCGGCGCCCTGGGCGAACTCCTGCCCCATGAAGAGGAGTTGCTTGCCCGGGTGGGCCCACATGAACGCCAGATAGGCCCGATGGCTGGCCCGCTGCTGCCACCAGTCGCCGGGCATCTTCGACACCAGCGACCGCTTGCCGTGCACCACCTCGTCGTGCGAGATCGGCAGGACGTAGTTCTCGCTGTACGCGTACACCATCGAGAACGTCATCTCGTGGTGGTGGTAGGTGCGGTGGACCGGCTCATGGGCCATGTACTGGAGCGAGTCGTGCATCCAGCCCATGTTCCACTTCAGCCCGAAGCCCAGCCCGCCGCTGTCCGTGGGCCGGGTGACCCCGTCCCAGGCCGTCGACTCCTCCGCGATGGTGACCACCCCGGGCACCCGCCGGTACACCGTCGCGTTCATCTCCTGGAGGAACGCCACCGCGTCCAGATCCTCCCGGCCGCCGAACACATTCGGCGTCCACTGACCCGAGTCCCGCGAGTAGTCCAGGTAGAGCATCGAGGCGACGGCGTCCACCCGCAGCCCGTCGAGATGGAACTCCTCGCACCAGTACACGGCGTTGGCCACCAGGAAGTTGCGCACCTCCACCCGGCCGAAGTCGAACTCCAGCGTCCCCCAGTCCGGGTGCTCCGCCCGCCGGGCGTCCCCCGGCTCGTACAGCGGCTCCCCGTCGAAGCGGGCCAGTGCCCAGTCGTCCTTGGGGAAGTGCGCCGGAACCCAGTCCAGGATCACCCCGATCCCGGCCCGGTGCAGCGCGTCGACCAGGAACTTGAAGTCGTCCGGTGTGCCCAGCCGCGAGGTCGGCGCGTAGCAGCCGGTGACCTGATAGCCCCAGGAGCCGCCGAAGGGATGCTCGGCGATCGGCATCAGCTCGACATGGGTGAACCCCAAGTCCCTTACATAAGCCGGGAGTTGCTCGGCCAGCTCGCGGTAGGTCAGCCCCGGGCGCCAGGACGGCAGATGCACCTCGTACACCGAGAACGGCGCCTCGTGCACCGGCAGGTCGTCCCGGTGGGCGAGCCAGTCCTCGTCGCCCCACGTGTAGTGCGAGGTGTGCACGATCGACGCCGTGTCCGGCGGCACCTCGCAGCGGCGGGCCATCGGGTCGGCCTTGAGGAACCGGTCCCCGGACCGCGCGGTGATCTCGAACTTGTAGCGCGCGCCCTCCCCGATGCCGGGCAGGAACAGCTCCCACACCCCGGACGCCCCCAGCGAGCGCATCGGATGGGCCGTGCCGTCCCAGAAGCAGAAGTCCCCGGCCACCCGCACACCCCGCGCGTGGGGCGCCCAGACGGTGAAGCGGGTGCCGGTGACGCCCTGGTGGGTCATCGGTTCCGCGCCGAGCGCCTTCCAGAGCTGCTCGTGCCGTCCCTCGCGGATCAGATGCAGATCCAGCTCCCCGAGCGCGGGCAGGAACCGGTACGGGTCATGGCACTCCCGCTCCTCCCCGTCGTACGCCACCACCAGCGTGTACGCCGGGGCCTGGGGCAGCGGCACGACCCCCGAGAACAGCCCCTCGCCCTCCGACGCCAGCGCGTACCGCCGCTCCCCGATCCGCACGCTCACCGCACGGGCGAACGGGCGCAGCGCCCGGAACACCACTCCGCCCGGCACCGGATGCGCGCCCAGCAGCGCGTGCGGGTCGTGATGCGCGCCGGACAGCAGCCGCTCCCGGTCCCCGGGGGAGAGCGCGGGGGCGGCGCGGACGGGGGTGGCGGGGGCCGGGACGGGGGTGGGGGCGGGGGCGGCGGCGGGGACCCCCGGGGAGGGCGCGGGCCCCGGGGGCTTCAGGGCCGCCGGAGATCCCGTGCCCGCCGGGGCCCCAGTGCCCGCAGTGGCCGCCGTGGATTCCCCGGCCGCCTTCGGGGCCTTCGCCGCCCCGCCTGCCTCGGGCGCTGCCTTGCCCGCCTTCGCTGCCTTGCCTGCCCGCGCCGCCTTGGGCGCCTTGGCCGGCTTCGCCGTCCCGGTCGCCGTCCCGGTCGGCTTGGGCGTCCCGGTCGTCGGCACGGCCTCCTTGCGCGTCCCGGTCGGATCGGCCGGGCCGGACGGCTCCGGCAGGGACGTGTCACGCAATGCCACGCTCTCAGTCTCCTCTCACGGCGAGCCGCTCGATGGCCGCCATCGGCACGGCCAGCCAGTCCGGGCGGTGCCGGGCCTCGTACAGCACTTCGTACACAGCACGGTCGGTCTCATAGGCACGCAGCAGCGCGTGCTGGTGACGAGGGTCCCAGCCGGACCCGGAGGCATACCCCGCGCAGAACGCCTCCCGGCAGCGGCGGGCCCACTCCGGTCGCCACGGACGGCGCTGACGGGCCGCGTAGTCGAACGACCGCAGCATGCCCGCGATGTCCCGGACGGGGGAGTGCGGGCTGCGCCGCTCGGCCAGCGGCCGGGACGGCTCACCCTCGAAGTCGATGACGAACCACTCCCGGCCCGCCCGCAGCACCTGCCCCAGATGCAGATCACCGTGGATCCGCTGGACGGGCGGCCCGGCGGCACCGCCGGCCAGCGCGGCGAACGCGGACCGCAGCCCCGGCACATGGGGCCGCAGCGCGGGCACACTGCGCGCGGCGGCGTCCAGCCGCTCGGCCATCGCCGCCGCCGTATGGCCGCCCTCGCCCGCCGCCGCGTCGGCCCCGTCCGCCGGGAAGGCCGCCGCCAGCGCCAGATGCACCTCCGCCATCGCCCGGCCCAGTTCCCCGGCCCGGCCGGCGAAGTCCTGCCCGCCCGCGAGCGCGTCCAGGGCGAGGGTCCAGCCGTCGGAGGCGTCCCGCAGATACGGCTGCACCACACCGAGGGTGGCCCCGAACGGCTGGACGGTACGGAACCACGCCGCCGGTGCCGGTACCCGGCGGCAGCCCTGCCGGGCCAGTGCGCCGGACACCTCCAGATCGGGGTTGACCCCCGGCTGGATCCGCCGGAACACCTTGAGGATGAACGCGTCCCCGTACACCACCGAGGTGTTGGACTGCTCGGCGTCCAGCAGCCGGGGCGGCAGCGCGGGCGGGATCCGCACCGCCGGGTCCGCCTCGAACCGCAGCGGACCGGCGGTGCCCGGCTGCCGCAGCCGCTCCTGCAGCAGATGCGCCGAACGCGGGTCCTGGAGGGCGTCGTACACCACGAGCCCGGCCAGCGGGCCGGTCCGGGTCCGGCCGATCAGGGCCCGGCCCAGCCGGGGCGAGAGCTGCTCCTGGACGCCGAGCAGCACCTGGTAGCAGTCGCCGGGCGGCGGGGTGCCGCCGGGCGAGGGCACCCCGGCGTGTCCGGCGCCGTGGCCGCCGCCCGCGTGACCGGCGTGCACCAGCAGATGCAGACAGCCCGGGAACAGCTCGGTCAGCGACAGCAGGCGCAGCTCGGTGACGGGCCGGTCCTTGCCCGCGAACCAGCGCTGGCGCGGCAGCCAGTCGCGCAGCAGCCCGTCGAGCGAGGCCATGGGCCCGGCGAGCCCGCTCGCCGTGGTGTGCGGAAAAGCGGTCTTCGCCATGGTGACGCGTCCTTTCGCCGGGGCACGCTCACACGCGACGGCCGATACCCGGTGCCACCCGGGTGAGCCGGAACCAGTAGAAGCCATGACCCCCCAGGGTGAGCAGATACGGCAGCTCACCGATGGCCGGGAAGCGCACCCCGCCGAAGAGTTCCACCGGATGGCGTCCGTCGAACTCCCGCAGATCCAGCTCGGTGGGCTGGGCGAACCGGGAGAAGTTGTGCACGCACAGCACCAGGTCGTCCTCGTACTCCCGCAGGAAGGCCAGGACGGCGGGGTTGGAGGAGGGGAGTTCGGTGTAGGTGCCGAGGCCGAAGGCGGGGTTCTGTTTGCGGATCTCGATCATCCGGCGGGTCCAGTGCAGCAGCGAGGAGGGCGACGACATGGACGCCTCGACGTTGGTGACCTGGTAGCCGTAGACCGGGTCCATGATCGTGGGGAGGAAGAGCCGGCCCGGGTCGGAGGGCGAGAATCCGGCGTTGCGGTCGGGGGTCCACTGCATGGGGGTGCGGACGGCGTCGCGGTCGCCGAGCCAGATGTTGTCGCCCATGCCGATCTCGTCCCCGTAGTAGAGGATCGGGGAGCCGGGGAGGGAGAGGAGGAGGGCGGTGAAGAGCTGGATCTGGTTGCGGTCGTTGTCGAGGAGGGGGGCGAGGCGGCGGCGGATGCCGATGTTCGCGCGCATACGCGGGTCCTTCGCGTATTCGGCGTACATGTAGTCGCGTTCCTCGTCGGTGACCATTTCCAGGGTCAGTTCGTCGTGGTTGCGCAGGAAGATGCCCCACTGGCAGTTCGAGGGGATCGCGGGGGTCTTGGCGAGGACTTCCGACACCGGGTAGCGGGATTCGCGGCGGACGGCCATGAAGATGCGGGGCATGACGGGGAAGTGGAACGCCATGTGGCATTCGTCGCCGCCCGCGCTGTAGTCGCCGAAGTAGTCGACCACGTCCTCCGGCCACTGATTGGCCTCGGCCAGCAGCACCGTGTCCGGGTACATGGCGTCGATCTCCCGGCGGACCCGCTTGAGGAAGGCGTGCGCGGCGGGGAGGTTCTCGCAGTTGGTGCCCTCCTCGGCGTAGAGATAGGGCACGGCGTCCAGCCGGAAGCCGTCGATCCCGAGGTCGAGCCAGAACTTCAGCGCGGCGAGGATCTCCTCCTGCACAGCCGGGTTCTCGTAGTTGAGGTCCGGTTGGTGGGAGAAGAAGCGGTGGAAGAAGTACTGCTTGCGGACCGGGTCATAGGTCCAGTTCGAGGTCTCGGTGTCGACGAAGATGATCCGGGCGTCGGCGTACTGCTTGTCGTCGTCGGCCCACATGTAGTAGTCGCCGTAGGGGCCTTTGGGGTCCTTTCGGGATTCCTGGAACCAGGGGTGCTGGTCGCTGGTGTGGTTCATGACGAAGTCGATGATGACGCGCATACCGCGCTGATGGGCGGCGTCCACGAATTCCACGAAGTCGGCGAGGTCACCGAATTCGGGGAGGACGGCGGTGTAGTCGGAGACGTCGTAGCCGCCGTCGCGCAGGGGGGAGGTGAAGAAGGGGGGCAGCCAGAGGCAGTCGATGCCGAGCCATTGCAGATAGTCGAGTCTGCTGGTGAGGCCCTTGAGGTCGCCGACACCGTCGCCGTTGCTGTCCTGGAAGGAGCGGACCAGGACCTCGTAGAACACGGCGCGTTTGAACCACTCCGGGTCCCGGTCCTGCGCGGGGGTGTCCCCGAAGGTGTCCGGGACGGGCTCATTGACAGTCATGGAGCTGCTCAGCCTCCGTTTCGCGCTGCTGCGGACACTGCGTCGGCCGGGTGCACGCGCAGTACATGGGCCGGGGTCCGGCCGGGCTCCAGGCGTACATAGTTGGCGGTGCCCCACGCATAGGTCTCGCCCGACAGCTCGTCGTGCACGGTCAGTGCCGTGGCGGCGGGCAGACCCAGGTGCTCCGGGTCCAGGAGGACGGTGGCCTCCTGGGTGCGGTGCGGGTCGAGATTGACCACGACGAGGATCCGGTCGTCGCCCGCGTGCTTGCTGTAGGCGAGGACGGACTCGTTGTCGGTGGGATGGAAGCGCAGATCACGGAGCTGTCGGAGGGCCGGGTGGCCGCGCCGGATCTCGTTGAGCCGGGTGATGAGGGGGGCGATGGTGCGGCCGTCGCGGTCGGCGGCGGCCCAGTCGCGGGGCTTGAGCTGGTATTTCTCCGAGTCGAGGTACTCCTCGCTGCCGTCCCTGAGGGGGGTGTTCTCGCAGAGTTCGTAGCCGGAGTAGATGCCCCAGGTGGGGGAGAGGGTGGCGGCGAGGACGGCGCGGGTCTCGAAGGCGGGGCGGTGGCCGTGCTGGAGGGAGGCGTGGAGGATGTCGGGGGTGTTGGCGAAGAAGTTGGGCCGCATGTAGGCGGCGGTGTCCCCGGTCAGTTCGGTGAGGTAGTCGGTGAGTTCCTGTTTGCCGGTGCGCCAGGTGAAGTAGGTGTAGGACTGCTGGAAGCCGCTCTGGGCGAGGGCGTGCATCATCGCGGGCCGGGTGAACGCCTCGGCGAGGAAGATGACATCGGGGTCGGTGGCGTTGATGTCCCCGATGACCCGCTCCCAGAAGACGACGGGTTTGGTGTGGGGATTGTCGACGCGGAAGATGCGGACCCCGGTGCTCATCCAGTGGCGCAGGACGCGGACGGTCTCGGTGACGAGTCCGTCGAGGTCGGCGTCGAAGGCGACGGGGTAGATGTCCTGGTACTTCTTGGGCGGGTTCTCGGCGTGGGCGATGGTGCCGTCGGGGCGGTGGTGGAACCACTCGGGGTGTTTCTCCACCCAGGGGTGGTCGGGGGAGCACTGGAGGGCGAAGTCGAGGGCGATCTCCATGCCGAGGCCGCGCGCGGTGTC